>JAFRTG010000005.1 GCA_017427265.1 Oscillospiraceae bacterium
AGAGCATGGCGCCTGCGCAAAGCGCGGCGAAAACTTTCTTTTTCATAATGGTTCCTCCTTTTGGCTGAACATGCGGCGCACATCCCGTATCTGTGCTCCGTATTCGGATCTTCCGTCCCGGCCCCACATTGCCGGAATCCAACGGCGGGGAATGCGGGTTCCCTTCACCTATATCCTACCATAAAAAGGACGAAATGTAAATAGCTTCCGGAAAATTCGTTCGCCTGCACAAAACGCTCCGCCGGATTTGTGCAAAACCTCGAAAACGCTACCGCTTTTTTCGCAACTGCGTCATATTTCGCAAGATTGCCGAATATGCGCAATCATAAAAAAGGCGCCGATCTCACAATCAGCGCCCTATTTCATATTCAATTTGCCGTCAGTCAGCACTCCATGTCAGAACGAGCTCTGCGGAAATATATCCGCTGTACCATGTGCCGTCCATATTGAGCGTGACCGGACACCAGTCCGCCTTGCCCGGCTCAAACGAGCCGTCCACGCAGAGGAAGGTTCCGGCGGGAACCACAGCCACAACACCGGATGCCGTGCTCATGCCGGCACGCAGATTGACCGCTGAGGAATCCGTGCAGACAACGCCGTACTTGCTGCCCGCAGGAAGCGTAAAGCCGTCGTTATACTTGCCGGCCTGCTCCCGCAGTGCGGAAATATCGTTCTGTGCATTCGGGCTCACATCCTGATAGAGCGACGGGTCGCCTGCCGGGATGCCTGCGCCCTGCAGCGCCGTGCTCATGGGCGTCTCCATCTCAGAGACCGCGCCGTAAAGGCCGTCAACCGCACAGGTACCGGTCTGCAGCGGGTTGGAAGTGCTGTTGCGGAATATCGCATACTCAGCCGACCATGCGCCTTCCTGCTCGGTATAGCTGATTCTGGCCCAGACATTGTCACCGTCCGCCGGATTCATATATCCGATGACCTTGTGATTATTGCCCTCGCTGACATAGTAGATAAATTCGCTGCCGCTTTCAAGCCGCTTAAAGGTAAAGGCGCTGCCGGTCTGCCACGGGTTTTCATCGGCATTGCCGGTTCCGCCGAGATGTTTTGTCACAAGACCCTGACCGCCCTTGATGACGGCGTCCGCACCGTTTTTGCCGCTGAGCACAACGGTCGGGCGACCGGTGCCTGCCGCCTTGTAGTAATATGCCGAGCCGCCCTGTGCACCTGCGCCGAGATATGCGGCAAGCAGCTGGTTATAGAGCACCTGCGTACCGGCCGGTGTCTGTCCGGAGGGCTTCGGCGGCGCCGTGGTCTGTGTCACGGTCTGCGTATGCGTGGTTGTGCTCTGCACCGCGGTTTTCGAGGTCGCATGTGCCGAGGTGCGTGCGGTCGTTTTCTGGGAAACGGGCGGTGCAGCGCCGCGGGTTGTTGCGGCCGGCCGCTTGGTCGTATTGACCGGTCTGGTTGTGGTGGCCTTGATGAAAACGGCCTTCTGCGTCACGAGCTTTTTCTGCGGCGGTGCCGTCGCGTTGGTCAGAGAGGTTGATACGGTCAGCTCTGTACCTGTCGCCGTCGTCACAGAGGTCGAAACCGGCTCCGTAATCTCAGAGGGCAACGTGGTGACCGTCGCGGTTGTTTCGACAGAAGCGCTCTCTTCCAGCACACGGAACTGCGATGACTGCTCGTTCGTGTCATTTGACAGACGGTCCTTCAGCAGCAGGATCGTCCATGTCAGCAGCACGGCACAAACAACCATTGTGCCTGCCATCATAATCAGCTGCTTTTTCTGATTCTTCTCTTTCTGCTGTTTCGTCTGTTTTTTTCCGGCCGAACCGGGGTCCGGTCTTCCGGGATAGCTCATGCTGCATACTCCTTTCTCCGACTGGTTTCCGGATTACTATCTATACTACTATATCGTTATCATACCAGAAAAATTAAAAAAAAGAAAGTCTCATTTGCATTTTCCGTCGCAGTATACAAAATTCGTTCCGGCGGGTACTGATTTCTGAACGGATACACATGCATTCTTCCTTTTCCTGCCTGAAAAAAGACGGCCTGAGACCAGTTTCAGGCGGTCTCAGGCTCAAAGCAAAAGGAAGTATTAAGGAAGTATTACGAGAAATAGAATTTGGCAAAATAATGGGGGTTTTCCGGTGTTACTTGTCGCGGATTGCGTCGATCGGACGCTTGGAAGCGATCCGGTGCACCGGAAGGAAGCTGGCAACCGCGGCCACTGCAACACTGACAAGCAGCAGCAGCACGATCTGCCGGATTCCGAAATGCAGCACTGTGACAAGAATGCCGGAACGGCGTGCGAAGTAATTGATGACTGTCACAGCGATAAAGCAGAAGATTGCGGAGAGCACAAAGTTAATCATCGCAATGATGAAGCTCTCCGAGAAGAAGATCCGGAAAACATCCGCCGAGCGTGAGCCGATTGCACGGAGAATGCCAATCTCCTGACGCTTGTAGTGAATACTCGTCGAAATAAAGTTTGCCATCAGCAGGGCTGCAAACACCGCAAAGCCGAGGCCGATATAGAAGAATACCTTCGAGAGCACCTTCAGAACATTGTCGATCGTGTCCAGCTCGTAGGTCACGGCATGGTTGATGACATAGCGCTCCTTGACGTCCTCATCATTGTGGTAGCAGTAGCGGACAGCCTGTTCCACAGCGGCTCTGTCCTGCGGCATCGGTGCAATGACCGAATCGTAGAAGCCGTCTGTTTCAGGCTCCAGCTGCTGTGCAAATTCGTCGGCGATCACCATGGCACCGCCGTAGGCGCTGGCAGGCTTCACGCATCCGACGATACAGCCTTTCTTGTTTTCATCCTGCTGGAAGAAGCCGTCCTCGTCGCGGTAGTTCAGCATGATTGTCCACTTGCCTTCCTTGGCACCGGCCAGCAGCTCATTCAGCGAATCCTTCGTGAGCTCCTTTTTGCCCTCCCGCAGATTGTAAAGCAGGTCTTCCGCATCGGAATGATTATTCCGTCCGGGCGAATAGACGTCAAAGGAATTCAGCGAAAGGATCACCTCGTTCTTTTCGAGCTTGGTTTTCGCATCGCCGCACCAGACAATGTCCTCCGGCGGCACATCCTCAAGCCGTGCAAAGACGTCCGGCCAGCTGTAGTACTCATACTGATCGCCGCTGTTGTTGACGCCGAGCGAACCGTAGCCGACAGATTCAAAGATCTTGGGCATGGATTCCGCAATCGCATCAATTTTGCCCTTGCCGACCATTGCGGCACCGGTCAGGCTGTAATTGGTGTTGACATGAAGCTCAGACATCAGCATCGAGTTGACGAGCTCCTCTGCAACCGTAAGACCCTCCTGCCGCGTTTTGAGTCTTTCATAGCGGGAAAGGTCAAAATTGGTCTCGATCACGCCGGTGATCGTATAATCCACACCCATCAGGCGGATGGTGCGGTTCACCATGCCGATCGGTGAGCTGATCGTCTGATAGCGCGGGTTGCGCGGCATATTCTGCGGATCCATCGGTTCATGATAGCCGCCCTCGATAAAGGTCTGGCAGAGTGCCGCACTGACGGCAATCTCATCCTTGTCTCCGTCCGGCAGACGGCCGTTGATCAGCTTGTAGCCGTACTGATCGAGCATTTCCTGCGTGATTTCCGCAAAGCCGCAAAAGTGCCGCATACTGATCGCCATTTCATCGGAGCCGTCATCGGCTTCGTGCTTCGGCGTGCCGAACTGGCCGTCAAAGCTGAGGTCGGCATTCGGCGGGATATACAGGCCGCTTGCATCCAGACCGGTTTCACGGGAAAACTCCTCAACCCGTTCCTTGGAGAACTGCAAGCCGTTTTCGACCCACCATGTGTCGAGTCCGCTGCCCATCCGCTTGGAACGGTTTGCGGAAAGATATGCGACATCGCTGTCAACCAGCGATTCCGTACAGGTACGGATGTGGTCGTAGGAGCTGAAGGTATCGACCAGCGCGAACAGCGTGAACGCTGCCACGGAAAGCAGAATCGTCATCACAAGGCGGAAGCGCTTGTGCTTCAAGCTGCTTTTGCCGATCTTGAATGCGCTCGCCATCGGGAGCACAGATTTAATCAGGTGAAAGTCAGAACCGTCCTGCACCGGAATCTTTTCGGTGTCAGTATCCACAAAGCGCTGCACGCTGCTCGGCAGCATCACGGAAGCGCCCGTGCGCAGATCATCAAGATACTTGTTGATCTGAATGCGGTCCTCCTCCGTCAGATGGTAGGCCGGCGGGATCTCAATGGATGTTGCGCGGAAAACGAGCTTTTTATCCGCTTCGTCATCTGCATCATGGACGGCCTCCACATCGCGGATGACCTTGCCGTCAGCAAGCTCAATGATCCGGTCGGCATACTGCTCTGCATATTCGCGGTCATGCGAAACGACGACGACGAGCTTTTCAGCAGAGAGCTTTTTGAGCGTATCCAGCACCTGCCGTCCGGTGTTGGAATCGAGTGCGCCGGTCGGTTCGTCCGCCATGATGATCTCCGGCTTTTTGACCAGCGCACGCGCAATGGCGACACGCTGCTTCTGTCCGCCGGAAAGCTCATTCGGCTTGCGGTCGCCGAAGCCCTCCAGATCGACCTCCTTCAGGATGGCATTGAGCTCCTCATCGGTCGCAGTTTTTCCCTGCAGCTCCAGTGCCAGCGCAATATTGGCGCCGACCGTGAACTCTTCTAGGACGTTGTACTCCTGAAAAATAAAGCCGACATAGGTATTGCGGTAGCTGTCAAAACGCTGCTGGGTGAAATCCTTGGAAGAAATACCCTTGATAATGATTTCGCCCTCGTCGTACTGGTCCAGTCCTCCGAGCAGATTCAGCATTGTCGATTTGCCTGAGCCGGACTTTCCGAGCAGAAAGACCATACCCTTTTCCGGAAAGCGGATTGAGACATGATCAACCGCCTGAACAGGAACGCCCTTCTTCGGCTTATACATTTTGCAGAGGTTTTTGGTTTCCAGCATTGTCAGGTTCCTTTCTGTTGCAAACAACAGGGAAATGCGCATGGCACAAAGTTCTGAATATGGTTCTATTATAACAAATCCTTTATGAAGAAACAAGGGGTTAAATCATTAAGAATTCCTAAAGAAGCGATAAGGATTCGACAGATGCGGTTTTTCCCGCAAAAAGCGGAACATTCAGCGACAGAAAAAAGGCTCCGGACAAACGCCGGAGCCTTCCTGCCTGTCAATCAGTGTTTGCGTGCCGGAGCAGCCTTGCAGCCGTCCCACGGCTTGTTCCGGAACAGTCTGGTGCAGATTGCAGCAGCGATGAACGCATAGACAATGCCGCAGATCATGCCGGCAAGAATATCGGTCGGGTAATGTACGTAAAGGTACATGCGGGAGAACGCAACCAGCGCCGCAAGCACCAGTGCCGGGATGCCCCACTTCCGGCTCCACATGCAGATCGAGGTTGCAGCCGCAAATGAGGCCTGCGTGTGCCCCGACGGGAACGAGTAATCATGCGGCGCCTTCACCAGAAGCGTCAGCGTCTGACGGCCCGCCGGGATATTCGTCAGCTGATCGGAAAGCCGGGCAAGCGGATTGCCGTTTTCCAGCCAGAACGGCCGCGGCCGCGCAATCACGTTTTTCAGGATCAGATTGCCGCAGATCACGCCGAACAGCAGTGCAAATGCCGAAACATGTGCATATTTTCTTGTCCGCTTCGGAATAAACAGAAGCAGTGTCACAATGATCCAGAAGACTCCGCCGTCACCGAATTTTGTAATCAGCGGCATGAGGGTGTCCATAAAGCCCCCGCGAAGATTGTCCTGAATCCAGTTCAGAAATTGAAATTCCCAATCCATTTTCAACGTCCTTTCAAAATTGATAACGCTTTATTATAGCATATCCTGCCGCATTTTGTCGAGGGGTCTTTACGATTTGTAACGAATTCTTCACAATCGGAGCCGTTCCAGCAGCATCAGCAGCAAAACGCCGGGAACCCCCGCAACCGCCGAGACGCCGAGGTTCAGAATATTCAGCGCCGGTTCAAAGCCGAGCGTCCCGCCGTAACGGTGCAGCAGAAGCAGCGCCGCAATGCCGCTTCCTGTTCCGCAGAGCACGGCTGCGAGCCGGTGCTTCCGCGGCCGCGCATATTCGTACAGCATCCAGAGCGCACCCGCGCAGGCCAGTGCAGGCAGCAGATACCGTGCCGTCAGCAGCATGTGCAGATTTTCCGGCATAGGCTCACCTCACCCTCACAGAACAATATACGCCAGCGCAAGCAGCAGCTTCCGGTCCGCCTTTTCCTGATAAAGCAGCCAGAGCAGCGCCAGCAGCAGCAGTGTTTCGCCGTCCGGATGCCGCAGGCGCTCCGCAAGATCCGCGAGCGTTCCGGAGAGCACGCCGCCGGATGAAGGCGCCGCAGCCGCCTCCGGAGATACATCCGGTTCAGCTTCCGGTTCGGGCTGCCGCATCTGCGGACGGCCGCCGCTGCCGCGCATCCACCACATCGGAACATAATTTGCCATCGGCAGCCTCCTTTCTGAAACGGACGGTTCATGCTTCTGTACGGCCGAGCAAATCCTGCAGCAGACCGTTCTCCCGCAAAACAGCTGCCGCCGCATAGAGCTGCAGCATCCGGACAGCCTGATCGGTACGCTTTGCGCGTTCTGCGGAAAGATGCGGCTTCAGCGCGAGCAGCAGCTTTGCCGTTTCGTCGTGCTGCATCTGCGAGAGCACCTGCCCGATTGCAAGCAGCTTTGCCGGATCGGGCAGCGGGGCGGTCTCAGTGCCGGGCGGCGGCTCCGCAGATGACTGCGCCGGCTGTGCGGTCGTCTGCGCCTGCAGCATCCCGGCAAGCTCTGAAAGATTGCGCATACTTTCCGGGTCATTCAGCATGGACTGCAGCTTCTGCGCGAGATCTTCCACTTTGCACGCCCCCTTTCAGCGGATATCAGCTTTTTCCGGTCAGCTTCTCGTAGAGTGCCTTTGCCTGCCTGCTGTTCATCATTTTATTCAGCAGCTGCGGATTATCGAGCACCTGTTTGAATTTGGACGCTTCCTGCGGATTCATGCCCGCGATGGCTTTGTCAAACTTTCCGGCCTGCAGCTCCTGCCGGAGCGTATCCGCCGGAATGCCGAGCTTGCTGCTGACAATCTGCAGCATCGCCTGCAGCTGTGCGTGATTCTGCGGTTTTTCCATTGTGATGATCTCCCTTCTCAAAACGGTTGACGCTGTTTTATTTCTATGCTATAATAGAACAAAACAGAACAAAGGAGCAAAATCCATGCAGATTCTTGTGATTTCCGATACCCACGGCCGCTATGACATTTTGCAGCAGGTACTGCTTTCCCATGCTGACTGCGACCTGTTCGTGCACTGCGGCGACGGGCAGTATGAGACAGACCGTTTTCTTGCAGAGCATCCGGAATACGCCCCGAAGCTGATCCGCGTGCGGGGCAACTGTGATCATGACCCCGCGATTCCGCTTGCATATACGCTGCCGCTGCCCTACGGTCACAAGGCACTGATTGTGCACGGTCATCGGTATATTTCCGGTGATTTTCCGCAGAATCTGGTTGAAACAGCAAAGGCAGACGGTGCTGATCTGGTTTTGTTCGGGCATATTCACATGCGGATGGACCGCAGCACAGACGGAATCCGGCTGTTCAATCCGGGCAGTGCGGCACAGCCGCGCGATCAGTTCGGGCCGTCATTCGGGCTGGTGGATGTGCTGGAAGCGGGTCTGCTGACATCGCACGGAGAACTTGCGCGCACACCCGCCCCCTTTGATGATATGTTCGGATGGTAAAAAATGTGCGGGCGGGCAGTGCCCGCCTCCAATTCCCTTCGGAGGGCGGTAACGGAGCTCCCCCAATCAAACAAACACACGCCGCTGATCGCGGCTTCTTATTACACACTTTTCCCCATGTATCGGCTCCCCTGAAAGGGGGAGCTGTCTGCGCAGCAGACTGAGGGGTCACCTCAAAGTACATCCGATTCCCTTCGGAGGGCGGCAGCGGAGCTCCCCAATCAGACAAGTTCACGCCGCTGCTCGCGGCTTCTTGTTACAAACTTCTCCCCAAACTAAAGTTTTTGGTCGAGCTTTTTCCAAAAAGCTCGCAGGTCGAGGGCAGCGCCCTCGTCGCTCTCCGCAGAGAGCGAAACTCCCCATCGTCAGGCGCACCGCAAGGGGGAATTTCAAAAACGATCCAGCGGATCGTTTTTGAAAGGGGGGAGCCCTGAAAGAGAGGGCGCCCCCAGGCGAATCTCAGAGAGATTCGCAGCGCGCACCGCGGCAGCATAGAAGCTGACGGCAGTCAGCGCCGAGCTGCGTGCGCCTTCTTTTTACACACTTCTCCCCATGTATCGGCTCCCCTGAAAGGGGGAGCCGTCTGCGCAGCAGACTGAGGGGTCACCTCAAAGTACATCCGATTCCCTTCGGAAGGCGGCAGCGAAGCTCCCCAATCAGACAAGTTCGCGGCTTCTGAAAATATGCCGCTCCCATCGTCAATCCTTTTCAATATGAACACGCCTGAACAAAGCATATATTTTTTCACTTTTTTCGGTTTCCTCTTGAAAACACAGAAAACATATGGTATAATAGGGTGAACAGTATTCCGCAGCGGAAAGGAGCGAACCAAATGAAAATCTCAACCAAAGGCAGATATGCTCTGCGTATGCTGATTGAACTTGCCCTGCATCATGAGAAGGACTATGTCTCGCTGAAGGAAATCTCCGAACGGCAGGGCATCTCCAAAAAATACCTTGAGCAGATCGTCCCGATGCTCAACAAAAGCGGCATTCTGCGCACAAACCGCGGCAACAAGGGCGGCTATATGCTTGCAAAACCGCCGCGGGAATGCACGGTCGGGGACGTCCTGCGCGCCACGGAAGGCAGTCTGGCACCCGTCTCCTGCCTCGATTACGATGTCAACACCTGCCCGCGCGCCGAAAGCTGTGCAACGCTGTTCGTCTGGGAGGGGCTTTCAAAAACCGTTGCAGATTACCTCAACAGCATCACCCTGCAGGATATTCTGGATCACGCCTCCGACGGAAACGGCGATTACTGCATCTGAAAAACAAAGACAGCACCCCTTCTGTACGCAAAACAGAAAGGGTGCTGTTTTTTTCATGCGGATTGCCCGGCCGGAACCTGAATTCCGGCACCTTGCCGTTTACTCAGCCTCGAACATATCCTTGCCGACGCCGCAGAGCGGACATGCAAAATCTTCCGGCAGATCTTCAAACTTTGTGCCCGGCTCGATTCCGTTATCCGGTGCGCCGGCTTCCTCGTCATAGACATAGCCGCAGACAGAACATACATATTTCATTGCTGCTTCCTCCTTTCCTGCAGAGTCCCTGCGCTTCTCCTCAGCAGGGCATTACGTCAGACCGGCAGAATCTGCAGCGCTTTCGGAAACGCGGTCAGATTGCGCGGCGTGTCGCCCTGAATCACGAGCATGTCCTCAATCCGGACACCGAACTTTCCGGGCATATAGATTCCCGGCTCGTCCGTCATGACATTGCCGCTCCGCAGCGGCTTATCGCAGCGCGGGGACGCGACCGGCATTTCATGGATCTCCAGCCCGACCGAATGCCCCAGCGCATGTGTGAAATATTCTCCGTATCCGGCCCCGGCAATGACCTTTGCAGCAGCCTCGTGCATATCGCAGCAGAGCACATCCTCTTTTGCGATCCGTTCCGCGGCAGCCTGTGCTGCAAGCACCGTTTCATAAACCCGCCGCATCTCATCGGTCGCGCTGCCGTAGGCGACCGTGCGCGTCATATCGGAATGGTATCCGCGGTAAACGGCGCCGAAGTCCGCCAGAATGAAATCGCCCGGCTTCAGTGCGCGGTCAGAGGGAACGCCGTGCGGCTTGCTGGTGTTCTCGCCGAACAGCAGAATGGTGTCAAAGGAAGGCTTTTCGCTTCCGCCGAGCGCCATATAATAATTGAGACGGGCAGCTGCTTCCCGCTCTGTAATGCCGGCATGCAGCTCCGGCAGAAGCCGTTCCAGTGCCGCCTCTGCAATGCGCTGCGCCCGGACGATGCATTCGATCTCCTCCGGGGATTTGCAGGCGCGCAGCTTTTTGATCCGGCTGCCGACCGGCTGAAAGACCAGCTGCAGCTGCTCGCGCATCAGCGCAAAATCATCCACGGTCAGGACATCGTCCTCATAAATCAGCTTTTTGACGCCGTGCGATTCCAGCACACTGCGCAGAAAGTCGTACATGCCGCTGAGGTTGCTGCGCGTCAGAACGCGGAAGCCCTGCGGAATCAGCTGCTGCTCCGCGACCTCGGTATAGCGGCCGTCGGTGATAAAAATCGCCTCTGCATCCGGAAAAATCAGGCACTGCCCCTCCAGCGCAGTCGTATGCGTCACATAAATCAGGTTTACCTCGCCGGTCAGAAGCATGGCATCTGCGTTCTCCTCCCGCACGGCTGCGGCAAGCGCTTCGATTCGGTTCAATTCTGTTCAACTCACTTTTCATGCTGTAAATCAAGATTGTATCCAGTATAGCATAAATCGGAGAAAAAAGCAAGTACGGAGACTGCGGGGCAATATAAAAAACGGCGCGCCGCGAAAATTCGATGATTTCGCGGTGCATCGCAGGTTTTGAGGTATATTATAAAAATACAGAGGGGTCTGCGTCGGAAAGCAGCATACCAGCATTGTTCTTGACACGCCGGTAAATCTGTGCAGGCAGGCTCCGCTGTGCAATCCGCATCGCATCGAAAAAGTGCAGCGGCTCCTCCGCATGACGGGAACCTGTCGCCACAAAATGCGCATACTGATTCGCCAGCAGATACACCGTCAGCTTGCGGTTTTCAGGCATCAGAATGCCGTCCGCGGAAATCTGCAGCAAAATGCCGCTCGTCCGCAGTGTAATCCAGTCCTCCGGCGACCAGCGCACATACTTCCGGTCTATATCCGCGGCAATCGGACAAAGCCCGCTCGTAATCCGCAGACGCGAAATGTCATCGCAGAGCGACTGCGTCACCCGCTCCTCCGGCAGATCAACCAGAATATAACCCGATGTGCCGAGTGCAAGCGGCTGCAGCTCCCGCGGATGTGCAAGACAGTACGAAAACGGAAGCACTGCACCGCCGATGATCCGCATCGGCGCAGCCGTTTCCGTCATTTCCGCAATCCGTTTGTCGCGCTGCGCAAGAAACTCCTCCGGCGATGCTGCTGCCGGATTAAAATACGGCGCAGCCGCCGCAACCTTGATATTATTCTCCTGAAAATCCCGGATCCGGTCTGCAGCCTCAGCCGCCGTCAGCGGCCTGTGACCCAGCCCCGGCATATCCGGCAGAATATTCGCATGGATATCAATAAAATAATTCATGATGTCACTGCCACCCCACTTCCCGGACCCGCATCCCGTCGTTATCTGTCATATATTGTAGCACAAAACTCCGAAATTGTCAACGATTCAAAGGCAAGGTGTGACGAATTCTGCACAAAAATCCGTTGTATCCGGAATGATAAAATGACGGATTTACAGGCCGTCTCCGAAAAACAAACAGAATCTGCAAAAGAATGGTGTTTTTCTTATTGACAAATACGAAGGACTATGCTAAAATAAATACAACTATCGGTATGCCCTTCCGCATACCATGGCATTCAGGAGAAAGGGGGGAACCTGATGCTGAATGACCGACCGCTTTTTGCACTGTGCACTTCCCGCATCCAGAATCCGGAGATTCTGGAGAGCGTCAAGGCATTCGTGCACGAAGCACATGCCCGCGGCTACGGGGTGCTTATCTTCAATTCCGGTCTGGACGCCAGACACGCCAGCCCGAACGAGGCCAGCTGCAGCAGTGTGTTCGATCTGATCCCGTTTTCCATCGTGGATATGATCGTTGTCATGCACGAAACCATTGCCAGCCGCGTCATTTCGGAGCTGCTCCGCGTGCTCGCCAAGGAACACCGGATTCCGCTGCTTTCCTATGACGGCTGCATGGACGGCGTGCCGTCTGTTTATTCCTATTCCTATCAGGCATTCAATGATCTGCTCGATCACGTTTTCCGCGATCACCGCTGCAAAAAGGTCAATCTGCTGACCGGCGTCCGCGGGAATTACGGCTCGGAGTGCATGGTCATGGCCTACAGGGAAGCCCTGCGCAAATATAATCTCCCCTTTGAGGAGGAACGCCTCGGCTACGGCGATTACTGGGAAGGCCCCGCGATCGAAGCGGCTGAACGCTTTCTCACGCATGATACACCCGATGCGATTATCTGCGTCAACGATGAAATGGCAATCGCGGTCTGTTCTGTGCTGCGCCGGCACGGACTGCGCGTTCCGGAGGACATCATTGTCACCGGTTCGGACGGCATTGTCAAGGAGCAGTTCCATTCCCCGCGTCTGACAACCTGCATCAAGGATTATCCCAAGCTCAGTGCGGCCGCACTCGATACGGCAGAGCTGATTCTTTCCGGCGCGGATGTGGACGAAACAACCCGCGTTGCACCGATTTTGCGCATTTCCGAATCCTGCGGCTGCCGCGTGACAGAGCACCGCGATCAGAATGAGGCAATCCGCAATCTCTATCATCAGCTGCAGATCTGCATCAATCAGGAATCCGAGGAACACTGGCTGCTCGGCGCCATGATGGAGCGCAAGCAGCCGACGGTCATCGACTATCTCGATGTCATGTCCGGCCGCATTCCGGAGGATGCCTATCTCTGTCTGCGCGATTCGCTCTGTGCCGAGCTGACAGACAGCAGTCTCCAGCAGTTTGCCGATCCGTCCGAGCTGATGAGCACCGTGATGCACAAGCGCCGGGAAAAGCAGTTCTCGATTATTCCGCGCGCTCATCTGGTGCCCGATCTGAACAAGATCATCGCGGCCGGAAGAGCAGTGCTCATCAACTCTGTCTATATGCAGGAGGAGGTCTACGGCTACTACGCCTATTACGGCAATGCCCTCGACGACGAGACCTTCAAGCTGCCGAAGTTTATCCACACCGCCGGAAACGTCATCGGCTGCAGCCTTTCGACATCCCGGCTCAAGGCCATGAACGAAAAGCTCGTGGCCGCCCGCATCCGCGATTCACTGACCGGTATGCTGAATCTGCACGGCGTCATGAAGGTGCTCGGCGAGCGCCTGCGCGAGGAACGGCATGAGGACGAACGCCTCATCATGATCGTGATCGGCCTGAACCGTCTGCGGCAGATTAACAGCATCTTCGGCAGAAACGAGGGCGATCAGGCTTTGCTCAGCCTTGCAAACGCCATCACGGACAGTATCGACAGCGATGCCCTGGCTGCCCGTGTCGGCGGAGATGAGTTCCTGATTTCCTTCTTTGACTCCGATTATCACATGAATACGGCGGAGGCGCTCATCAGCGTGCTCAAGCGCCGCATGAACAGCTATAATCAGGTTTCCGGCAAAAGCTATACGCTGGAAATCTCCATCGGCAAAGTCAGCACGGAGATCACGGACTATATGTCTCTGGACGCCCTGCTCAATGAGGCGATTACCAATAAGGACGCGCAGCGTGCAAGCAATTCCGACGCGGTCGAAAAGCCAACTGTTTCAGAGGCGGACGCCCTGCAGATGGACCGCATCCTCAATGAAAATCTGCTGAGCTATTTCTTCCAGCCGATCGTCAGTGCGAAAAACGGGCAGATCTATGCCTATGAGGCACTGATGCGCACAAGCGGCGGCATGAAGATCTCTCCGCTGTCGCTGCTTGCACATGCGACCAATTCCAACCGGCTCTATGAAATCGAATGGCTGACCTATAACAACGTGCTGAAATATGCCGCCGCCTGCCGCGAGCAGTTCCGGGGCAGAAAAATCTTCATCAACAGCATTCCCGGCCATTTCCTCAACGATACCGACTTCTCCAAGCTGCGCAAGATGTACGGCGACCTGCTGCCGCAGCTGGTCGTGGAATTCACCGAGCAGGCCGAGACCGAAGGCGAGGAGCTGCGCATGATTCAGGCGCGGTGCCAGGAGTGCCGCATGGATATCGCTGTTGACGATTACGGCACCGGCTATTCCAATGTCACGAATCTGCTGAAGTATTCCCCGAATTACGTCAAGATCGACCGCGGTCTCATCGCCAATATCCATGAGGAGCCGAAAAAGCAGCATTTCGTGACCAATATCATCGAATTTGCACATGCCAACGGCTTTATGGCGCTGGCTGAGGGCGTCGAAACTGCCGAGGAGCTGCGTGCAGTCATCCGCTTCGGTGCGGATCTCATTCAGGGCAACTTTACCTCCATGCCGAATGCCGTGCCGCTCGAATCCATCCCCGACCGCATCTCTGCCATGATCGCAAAATTCAGCGCAAGTGCAGCAAAGCAGATCATGCAGAAAACCTATATGCTCTCCGGCGAGGAGATTGTCAATCTCCCCAAGCTCGACGCAGAGCATTATACCGATCTGTTCATTTCGCAGCCGGAGGTCGAAATCTTCGGCGACTTCAACGAGGCAAGCGGCATCCATATCAAAATCAAGGATGAAACCGACTGCCATATCATCCTGCGGAATGTGCACTTTGCCGCCCCGCAGCAGATCGTGGCACCGGCGATCACACTGGGCAAGAATTCGCATGTCTGCCTGGAATTCGTCGGCGACAACCGCATGGATACCGGCGGTATCCTTGTTCCGGAAACCAGCACGCTGCATCTGACGGGCAAGGGAAATCTCAGCATCCGGGCAGACGATACCAAGGCGTTTGTCATCGGCAACGATCCCGATTTCGCCTGCGGCAATATCAGCATTGATCTGGCAGGCTGTCTGAATATTCTTTCCAACGGAAACCAGTGCATCGGCATCGGTTCCGGCCTCGGCAAAGGGCAGAAAATCTCCGTGCTCGGCACCAAGCTGTTCTTTGAGATCAGCGGAAAAACCGGCGTCGCCATCGGCACGCTGGACGGCAGTGCAGACATCGCGCTCTCCGGCTGTGAGGCGGATTTCACGCTCCGAATGGCAAACAGCATTGCCGTCGGTACATGGGAGGGCCGCCCGAATATCAACTGCAACACGGTCAGCCTGTCGTTCCGGGGCTCCGGCACATCCATCAACGGACTCGGCTCCGCGACCGGCGGCTGTGAGCTCATGCTGCGCGATTCGACCGTTTCCGCAGAGCTGACCGGCCAGAGTGTCATGATCGCTGGCTCCGGCGATTCCAAGCCGGTCATCAGCGTGCGGCACTGCACGGCCGATATCCGTGCGGAGGGTATGCGGGCAATGGACTTCGGCAGCTTTGAATCAGACGCCGATCTGCTCGTGCTCGACTCTGAACTGAATATTGTAATGCAGAGCGCAAAGGCCATGCATTTTGCCGCTGATCCTTCGCACTGCATCCGTTCCGGCGGAAAAATCAAGGTGGCGATCAATCAATGAACTGGCTGTATTATCTCTGGATCCCGGCAGGCTATCTGCTCGGGTGCATCAACACATCAGCGATTATTGCGCGCTGCAAGGGCTTTGACATCCGGCAGAAGGGCTCCGGCAATGCGGGCGCTTCCAATGCACTGGTCACGATGGGCAAGGGCGCTGCGGTATGCACAGCGCTGGTGGATATTCTGAAGGCATTTGTGCCGGTCTTTCTGCTGGCACATGTGCTGCATCTGCCCGCGGACTGCGCGCATCTTCCGGTACTGACCGGTGCGGCTGTCATTCTGGGGCACATGTTTCCGTTCTGGATGCAGTTCCGCGGCGGAAAGGGCTTTGCCTCGCTGCTCGGCCTGACGCTCGGACTGGACTGGCGGCTGTTTCTGGTATGCATCGGCATTCTGGCGCTGCTGCTGTTCACCACGCGGTATATTGCGCTTGCGACAATTTCCTGTGCGGTTCTGCTGCCGCTGTGGGTCTATTTTGTATGCTCAAAAAGTGTGTTTGAGCTGATTGTGCTCGGCATTGTCAGTGCAATTATCATCTCAAAGCATATTCAGAATATCAAGCGCATTGCAAACGGCACGGAGATCCGCCTCGGCGAAAAAGCCAAGGGCGCACCCGCCGAACAGAAATCAGAAGAATAACAAAACGCCCGGAAGCGATCTCAAACCGCTTCCGGGCTGTTTTTATGCGTATTGTTCCGTTCAGACCATCAGGTCGCAGATCATCTTGCTGAGCGCAACCGGATCCTCGATCGGCATACCCTCGATCAGCAGCGCCTGCTGATACAGCAGGTCGGCATAGCGGCCGAGCTTGTCCTTATCCTCGTTCAGCAGCCGCTCAAGCGTCGCAAAGACCGGATGCTCCGGATTCAGTTCGAGTACGCGCTCCGCCTGTACCTTTTTGCCGGTCGGCATGGTATTGAGCACCTTCTCCATCTCCAAAGAGAGGTCACCGTCACTGGAAAGGCAGACCGCATGATTCTTCAGACGGTTCGAGAGGCGGACAGCCTTGACCTTTCCGTCCAGTGCCTTCTGCATCTCCTCGAACAGATCCTTTGCAGCGGCGTTCTTTTCCTCCAGCGCAGTCTTGTCCTCGTCGGATTCAAGGCCGAGGTCGCCCGCGGAAACATTCTTGAACTCCTTGTCCTGATATTTTGCAATCATCTGAATTGCAAATTCATCGACGTTCTCAGTCAGGTAGAGCACCTCATAGCCCTTGTCACGAACAAGCTCCGAGGCCGGCAGACCTGCGCAGCGTGCGGTGCTTTCGCCGGCAGCATAGTAAATATACTTCTGATCCTCGCGCATTCTGGTGACGTATTCTGCAAGCGTTGTGTAGTCCTCAGGCTTCTCGCAGCCGGAGCTGTGGAACAGCAGCAGATCCTGCAGCAGCTCCTTGTTGACGCCGAAGCCGTTATACACACCGAATTTCAGCTGAATGCCGAATGCCTTCCAGAATTCGGTATACTTTTCGCGGTCGGTTTTAAGCATCTTGGCAAGCTCGTTTTTGATGGATTTTTCCAGCGATTTTGCAATCAGCTTCAGCTGACGGTCATGCTGCAGCATCTCGCGGGAGATGTTCAGCGAAAGATCCTCGGAATCGACGAGTCCGCGCACAAAGCTGAAATGATCGGGCAGCAGGTCGCTGCACTTCTCCATAATCATGACGCCGCTTGCATAAAGCTGCAGTCCTTTTTCGTATTCCTTGGTATAGTAATCATACGGCGCCTTCGCAGGAATATACAGCAGGGAATTGTAGGTTACGGTACCCTCGCTGCGGTTATGGATATGCACAAGCGGCTCCGTATAATCAAAGAACTTTTCACGGTAGAAGTTATTATAGTCCTCGTCGGTCAGCTCATTTTTATTCTTCTTCCACATGGGCGTCATGCTGTTGAGCGTTTCGACCTCAATATGCGTTTCGTATTCGCTCTCGCTGCCCTCCTTGAGCTTCTCGCGGGAAATCTCCATGCGGATCGGGAAGCGGATATAGTCGGAATACTTCTTGACCAGCTGGCGGATTCTGAATTCCTCAAGGAATTCGGAATATTTCTCGTCATCCGTATCGTCGAGCAGCTCCAGCACAATTTCGGTGCCGACATCGGTTTTGTCGCAGGTATCGACCGTGTATCCGTCCACGCCCTCAGACTGCCATTCATAGGCGGTATCGCTGCCGTAAGCCTTTGTGCGGACAGTTACGCGCTTTGCGACCATGAAAGCCGAATAAAAGCCGACGCCGAACTGACCGATGATATCGGTGTTCTCGTCGAGCGTATTCTCTTTTTTGAAGGCGCGGGAGCCGGAATGTGCAATCACGCCGAGGTTCTGCTCAAGCTCCTCAGCGGTCATGCCGATACCGTTGTCAATGATTGTCAGCGTGCGCTTTTCCTTGTCGGGGCGCAGCTCAATGTAAAAATCGTCGCGGCTTTTGCCGACCTGATCGTCCGTCAGGGAGCGGAAATAGAGCTTGTCGATCGCGTCGGAAGCGTTGGAAATCAGCTCGCGGAGAAAGATCTCCTTGTGTGTATAGATCGAATGAATCATCAGGTCCAGCATGCGCTTGGATTCTGCCTGAAATTGTTTCTGTTCCATGATAGAATCACCTTTCCTCATAAAAATTAGCACTCCTTCGGTTTGAGTGCTAATTCAAGTATACCACAAAATGCGGAAAAATCAAGCGGATTCACGGGATATTCGCAGGATTTTCACACGGTTGTCACATTGCTGCATGAGATCACGGGGAAGGGACGTGCGTCCAGTAAATAATCTGTTAAACGCTGGATAAGTAAATCGTGGTGTTTTTGCTTCTTGTGCTTTATCTTTTTGTCCAACGCTTATTTTGACTGGGCGCGGGGCGCGAATACGAGAGGGACAACCAACGGAAGCGGGAAGTCGTCGCTGCGCTCCGGTCTCCCCTCTCCCGATGGTTTCCCCTCTCGTGCTCTCTCCTTCCTTTCTCTTTCCTCTCTGCCCTCTCGCCGCATATGCCTTTTCATCCGGATACTATAATCTGTTTCGTCAAGTTATCGGCGAGCTTTAGCATTGAGAGAAGTTACGTCACAGAAGGCGCGAACAGCGCCGTATATAAAGTGAAACTGGGGGGCTCCGCTGCCGCCCTCCGAAGGGAATTGGAGGCGGGCACTGCCCGCAGAAGGCGCGAACAGCGCCGTGTATAAAGTGAAACTGGGGGAGCTCCGCTGCCGCCGCCCGAAGGAAAATGGCAGCGGGCACTGCCCGCCGGGATACAGGGAAAAGCGCACGCAGCTCGGCGCTGACTGCCGTCAGCTTCTATGCTGCCGCGGTGCGCGCTGCGAATCTCTCTGAGATTCGCTTGGGGGCGCCCTCTCTTTCAGGGCTCCCCCCTTCCAAAAACGATCCGCAGGATCGTTTTTGGAATTCCCCCTTGCGGTGCGCCTGACGATGGGGGGAGTTTCGCACTCTGCGGAGTGCGACGAGGGCTCTGCCCCTCGACCCCGCCAGCTTTTTGTAAAAAGCTGGACCAAAAACTTTAGTTTGAGGATGTTTTATCCCCCATGGCGAGCTTTAGCATTGGGAGAAGTTACGTCACAGAAGCCGCGAGCAGCGGCGTGAAGGGGAAAAAATGGGGGAGCTCCGCTGCCGCCCTCCGAAGGGAATTGGAGGCGGGCACTGCCCGCAGAAGGCGCGAACAGCGCCGTGTATAAAGTGAAACTGGGGGAGCTCCGCTGC
>JAFRTG010000006.1 GCA_017427265.1 Oscillospiraceae bacterium
CAGAGATCATCCTGAATCCGGCGATTTCCTTCAATTGCTGCGGTACTGTATCCGGTCAGTCCGTAATAAGGCGGCACCAGCTCATGCGTCATCCTCTCGCCGGTTTCCGTATAACCGGAAATGATGCCGTGACCGCTGTAGCAGACCATGCTGTAATCCGCATGCAGCCTCTGTGCAGTCAGATAAGCAAAGGATTTCACTGCGTTTTCATTGGCAGTTTTGAACGGTTCATCAGGAAACTGCCCGTCAACGCCATAGCCGCAGGTAATCGAATCTCCGATAAATTCAATCAGATGCGGCAATTTTTCACAGGATACAAAAACACTGTCCTGATATTTCTCCGATACGGTATCGGAAGACAGGATTCGGATTTCTCTCACACCGAACGAGGACATCATCGCTTCTGACAGCTTCACGAGCCGTACCCGCGTAAGATTTTCTTCATCATCGGGATTCTGCACAGTAATCTGTCGTTCCGGTTCCGTCAGCTGCGAAGCGGAAACAAGCGCATCATTACAGTACACTGCGTAACGTGCAGCCTTTGCTTCGCCCGCTGCATACGCCGAATCCGCAGTCAGTGTCAGGATGCATTCCTTCCCGCGGAATCCGAATTCGATACCGGTTGCAGACAAGCTGCACCAGAGTATACCGGTATCCGGATGATACGCGGTCCGACCGAGCTGTTTTGCCTGCTTTGCGCTGAAAACAGCTGTCTGTAGTCTTTGATTCATGATAACCTCCGTTTTTCGGCTATTTCTGTATCTGATAGCCTTATATCTCTTTTTATTATAGCAAAATCGGTTGCAAAATGCAACCGTTTATGATATAATTATAGAAAAGAAACGAAAAGGAGGCGGATCTCATGATTCCGATTTCACCCAGACTGCTCTGCTGTGCGTCCATGCTGAAAGGCGACATTGTATGCGATATCGGTACAGATCATGCCTATCTTCCCGCCTATCTGATTCAGAGCGGCAAGGCAAAGCAGGTCATTGCAACGGATGTGAAGCAGGGACCGCTGGATAGTGCAAAGGGAACGCTGAAAAAGTTTCATGTCGAGCAGCAGATCAGGCTGGTGCTCTCGGACGGTTTCGAGAAAGTAAATCCCAACGGCATTACAGATGTCGTGATCGCCGGAATGGGCGGTGAAACAATCCGTGATATTCTCGCAGCACCGAAAGCCGCATTTATCAAAAAGAATGTCAATCTGATTTTGCAGCCGATGACAAAAGCGGAGGTTCTGCGCACATGGCTTGCAGAAAACGGCTTTGCACTGATTCGGGAAACAGCCGTCAAGGATACGCACGTGTATACCGTCATGCAGGCAGAGTACACCGGACAGCCGCAGGAAATCAGCGAAGCACAGCGCTACTGCGGCAAGCTGCGGCGCTCCGATCCGCTGACGAAAATCTATATGGCAGGAGTGCAGGAGCGTCTGCACACAAAAGCTGCCGGTTTGCTGGAAGCAGGGAATGATGCGGAATACGCATCTGTTCGCAGCCTGCTCGATGAGATCAATCAATGGCTCAGTCCGAGCCGGAGGTAATACATGACAATACAGGATATTTATAAGATTCTCGATGAATATGCACCGTTTTCCCTACAGGAATCCTATGATAATTCGGGGCTGCTCGCCGGCGATCCGCAGCAGACGGTCAAAACGGTCGTGCTGACACTGGATATCACAATACCGGTCATTGAGGAAGCTGTGCAGAAAGGCGCCGATCTGATTCTTGCGCATCATCCCGTCATCTGGACGCCGCTGCGCAGCATTTCACCGTCACATCCGGTCTGGCATCTTGTGCGGCATAATATCGGCGCAATCTGTTCGCATACCTGCTTCGATATTGCGGCGGGCGGTCTGAACGATGCATTCGGGCAGCGTTTGCGAAAGTTTATCCCGATGCAGGAGAAAAACGATCCGCTCACTGTGCTTTCCGGCGAACGCATCCTCGGGAACTGTGCCGATCTCACAGCGCCGGCTGATGCCGAAGCACTGGCTGCAAAGCTGAAAGAAGCCCTCGGATGCATCTCGCTGCGCTATATCCGCGGAAGAAAAGCCGACGCAATCCGGCGCATCGCATGGTGTACGGGCAGCGGCGGTGATCTGATTCAGGATGCAATGCAAGCCGGAGCCGATGCACTGATCACCGGCGACTGTAAGCACAGCATCTGGGCAGAAGCGCAGAACTGCAATTTCACACTGTTTGACTGCGGTCATTTTGAGACGGAAGTGATTATTATAGAGCAGTTCCGCAGGATACTCGAGAAATCGGCGCCGGAACTGCATGTCATTGAATCCGCTGTCGGATCAAAGCCGTTCTTTCAGACACTGTAATATCATAACAGCCGGAGCAGCTTGTGAACTGACTCCGGCTGTTTTATTATCCGATCACATAATTTTTGACATCGTATACTTCCATGATTGTATCAAAATCAAACAAAATACGCACTCCGGCAAGACGCGCACCGTCATAATAGCGGTAAATCGTGGTATAGACCGTCGGTGAACCGCTGCGATCCTCCATAAGCCAAAGCTCACAGGTATAATCTTTGCCGCTGACGCTGACATCGGAAGACTGCTGACATGCAAAATACATACCGTTGTGATCCTCCGTGCCGAAGAAATATTCATTGAGCTTCGGTACATATGCTTCCGGATCGTTCTTCCAGCTGCTGCCGGATTTCTTCTGATAGCCGACACCGTCTCTGCGATAGGTAAAAGATTTCATGAATAGCGCATTCTCAGAGCCGGTTCTTACTTCGAGAATATCCTCAGCATTATTGTGCGAATAGGAATATTCGGTCATGATATTTTGCAGCTCCTGCTTTTCATCAAACATATACATTGCGGCATCAATGCGCAGATTCTGATTGCCGATCTCCTCTGAAAGTGCCCTGGCACGAGAACCTGCTGCCTCTAAATTTTCATCGAAAACAGCTTCGCCCTCCTGATAATCAAACCGAAGATTCTGCAAAACAGCATGATAAAAGTTATTCTTTCTTGCAACCACACTGATTAGGAGTAAGGCTGCAAAAACAGCAATCAGAATCAGCAGCAGGATCAGCTTTTTATTCGGCTTGCGTTCTGCAAGCTCCGCCTCCTCAGATCCGCAGTAAGGCACAAAGCCCTCCTCCGGCTTTTCATCCTCCGGCGACGGCGGAAGAATCGGCTCATATACTTGTTCCTTTTCGTCCATTATGACTCCTTTTGCTCCGGATCGGATGCATCCGGTTTGGATGTCAGCTTATTGAGCAGAATCGTCAGCAGCATAATCACGCCGATGACAATGAAGATGCCGAGCATACCGAGGCCCATATAGCGCAGATTCTCTACAAAATGCATCGGCTCAAACGAAGCAGTCAGATTCAGCATAACAATACTCCTTTCCGGTCAGTGCAGGAAGAAATTGAGGATGAGACCGCCCGCGATGACGGATGCGATCTGTCCGGATACATTGACGCCGGTTGCCTGCATCAGCAGGAAATTCGTCGGATCCTCTTTCAGTGCGAGCTTGTGAACGACTCTGCCGGACATCGGGAATGCAGAAATACCTGCTGCACCGATCATCGGATTGATCTTCTTCTTGAGGAACAGATTGAGAATCTTTGCAAAGATCACGCCGCCTGCCGTGTCAAAGATAAACGCGACAAGACCGAGTCCGAGAATCAGAAGTGTATCAACACGAAGAAACTTATCTGCCTGCATCTGCGAAGCAATCGTAATGCCGAGGAAAATCGTGACCAGATTTGCAAGAACCTTCTGTGCAGTTTCGGAAAGGCTGTCCAATACGCCGCACTCGCGGATCAGGTTGCCGAACATCAGGAAACCGACCAGCGCCACGGATGCAGGTGCAATCAGACCGGCGATAATTGTAATGCAGATCGGGAACAGAATGCGCGTGGTTTTGGAGACCGGCTTCTGCGTATACTCCATACGGATTTTGCGTTCGTTCTTTGTTGTCAGCAGCTTGATGATCGGCGGCTGAATGATCGGGACAAGCGCCATATACGAATACGCAGCGACCATGATCGCACCGATATAATTGGATTGCAGCTTCTGACCGACAACAATCGAGGTCGGACCGTCCGCAGCACCGATAATCGCAATGGATGCAGCATCATTCAGATCAAAGAACATCGACGCCATGCAGAGCGTGAAGAAGATACCGAACTGTGCCGCGGCACCGAACAGCATCAGAACCGGATTCGAGAGCAGCGGACCGAAGTCGATCATCGCGCCGATACCGATAAACAGAATCAGCGGAAACAGCTCATTCGCAATACCCGCACTATATAATATACTGAGCGGACCTGCCTCCGCACCCTGCGTAATTGCACCGGAGAGCGGCAGATTGACAAGAATTGCGCCGAAGCCCATCGGCAGCAGAAGCGTCGGCTCCATGTCCTTCTTCACAGCAAGGTAGATCAGCACGCCGCCGATCAGCCACATGATAATCATTTTAATGTCGAGATTGAGCAGATTCTGGTATAAGACCTCCATAATTTCATTCCTTTCCTGAGCGTCTGAGATAAAAAAACAGACCTTTATCGCGCCGCAGCCCAATGGGCACCGTGCGATAAAAGTCTTGCCGTTTGATGTTCGTGCGGGCACAGATGCGTGCCGGGTATGACGTCACGAACGACAATCCTCTGCGGGAAGATTGCCGGCTACTCCCTCTTATCTTTCATAGTTTAGCATATTTTCAAAAAAATGTCAAGCGATTTTCGGAAATCCGGACCGGAACAGTGCAGTGCCAGTTTCCTTGACAGCATATTATAAATATGGTATACTGAATCAGCGGGACAGCACTTCTGTTCCGATTATTGTTTCCCGAGGTCACATCATGATGAATGAACTCTATCAGCCGATTGAAACACTTGCAGGCGTCGGTGAAAAGCGCGCCGCAAAGTATCATAAGCTCGGCATCCATACCCCCTATGATCTGCTGTTCCATTTCCCGCGCACATATATCGACTACAGCAAACCCGTTTACATCGCCGATGCGGAAAACGGTATCCCCTGTGCGGTTCGCTGTACAGTCGTCCAGAAGCTGGCAGTCGCATTTGTCCGAAAAGGGTTTACGATTTACCGCGTACTCGTGACAGACGGTATCTCTGATATGCTGCTGGTCTTTTATAATACGCCGTATACCTATCAGGCAATGAAGTCAGGCGAGGAATACTACGCCTACGGAAAGATAACAGGCGGATTTCTGCGCAGAGAGATGCAGTCGCCGCAGGTGCAGAAGGTCTGCGGCGCGATGCTTTTGCAGCCGGTCTATCCGCAGACAACAGGACTGACAAGTGCCATGATGCGCACGAATATTCAGCGTGCACTTCTCTATCTCGAAAAACAGCCGGTTGAAACCATGCCCGATTCACTGATGCAGGATTTTCAGCTGATTCCGCTGGTCGATGCACTCCGCGCTGTTCACAGACCGGAATCGGCAAAAGAGCTTGAAGCCGCACGGCACCGTCTCGCATTTGAGGAACTGCTGCAATTCCAGCTCGGTACGCTGATGCTCCGGCACAGAAGCAGCGGTCAGACCGCAGTTTCCATGTCCGAATCCGTATCCATTCAGGATTTCTATGATCATCTGCCGTTTTCACTGACATCTGCGCAACAGAAATCCATTCAGACAATCTGCAAGGACCTCTGCGGCAGCAAACCGATGAACCGGCTTCTCCAGGGCGACGTCGGAAGCGGCAAAACCGCAGTCGCCACAGCAGCTGCCGCATTCACCGCCAAAAACGGGATGCAGACTGTCCTTATGGCGCCGACCGAGATTCTCGCGCAGCAGCATCTGCATACAATGACTGAATTCCTTTCTCCGCTCGGCATTCAGCCCGTTTTACTGACCGGTTCCACAAAGGCAAAAGAAAAACGCGAAATCAAAAAGCAGATCGCTGACGGTACAGCGCAGGTTGTAATCGGTACACACGCGGTCATTCAGAAGGATATTGATTTCCACACACTCGGGCTTGTCATCACGGATGAGCAGCACCGCTTCGGTGTTGCTCAGCGTGCCGCACTCGCCGAAAAGGGCGGATGCCCGCATAAGCTCGTTATGTCTGCAACGCCGATTCCGCGCACACTGGCGCTGATCATTTACGGCGATCTTGATATTACGTTACTTGACGAAATGCCGAAGGGCAGACTGCCGGTTCAGACCTTTGCCGTGACAGGCGGCTTCCGCGAACGCGCATACAGTTTCATCAAATCACATCTCGATGCCGGTGAACAGGCATATCTGGTATGCGCGATGATCGAGGAATCCGATACACTGGAAAATGTGCAGGCTGCGGAGACCTATGCAGAAACGCTGAAACAGGGCGCATTTTCCGACTATCGCGTCGGCTTGCTGCACGGCAAAATGAAACCCGCGGAAAAAGAAGCGGTCATGGCAGCGATGAAGGCGCATGAAATTGACCTGCTCGTCTGTACAACGGTTGTCGAGGTCGGCGTCGATGTCCCGAATGCAACACTGATTCTGATTGAAAATGCCGACCGTTTCGGTCTGGCACAGCTGCATCAGCTTCGGGGCAGAGTCGGCAGAGGTGCGGTGCAGAGCTACTGCATTCTCGTCACAGACAGCAAAAACGAAGATGCACGCGAACGTCTCAAAATCATGAGCCGGACAACCAACGGCTTTGCGATTGCTGAGGAGGATTTGCGTCTGCGCGGACCCGGCGATTTCTTCGGTCATGCGCAGCACGGCATGCCGCCGCTGATGCAGGCAGCCTTTTGCAGCAATATGCCGCTTGTCTCCGAAACGCAAATGGCAGCGAAGCAATTACTCGCATCCGACCCTGAGCTGAAAGATCCGGCGCATCAGGCGCTCCGCACAGCTGTGCTCCAGCTCTTTGCGAAAAACGGTGAAAACGGATTAAATTAAGTGCTTTTAACTCCCCTGCCGTAATATTCAGTTTATACGATCAGTTTCTGCATTACTTTTGATATTTTCTGTACAAAACGCCAAAACTTGATTTTTTTTCGATTTTCTATTGACTTTTTCGAGTGTTTGCGGTATAATGACAAAGTCGTCTGACGGAAACAATGATTCCGACAGATAAAATGGCCTGGTAGTTCAGTTGGTTTAGAACGCCGCCCTGTCACGGCGGAGGTCGTGGGTTCGAGCCCCATCCAGGTCGTATGCCTCTTTAGCTCAGTTGGTAGAGCAGGGTACTGAAAATCCCCGTGTCGTTGGTTCGATTCCGACAGGAGGCATTCAAATGCGGATTTAGCTCATCTGGTAGAGCGCCACCTTGCCAAGGTGGAGGTAGCGGGTTCGAGCCCCGTAATCCGCTTCATCGCGGTTTGGAAATATCCTTATCGTGAAAAAAATCCGGAACGGTTGCGTTCCGGATTTTTTGTTTATATCCGTTTTTCCGTCTTCCGGACTCCGGCAGGGGAGCGCAGAAAAAGTCGTGCGGCGATTCCGGATTTGTGGTAGAATAATGTCACAGCAGAAGGGAGCTGATCCAATGAACAGTCTGGCAGACGGCATTCAGAATGCAATCCGTTACATCGAAGCAAATCTGACTGAGGAACTCGACATCAGCCTGATTGCAGCGGAAGCCTGCGTTTCAGCTTTTCATTTTCAGCGCATGTTCAGTATTCTGACCGGCATGACAGTCGGTGAATACATCCGGTGCCGCAGACTGTCAGCGGCTGCACAGGAGCTTTCACTGTCCGGAACCAGAGTGCTTGATATTGCATTGAAATACGGCTACGAATCGCAGGACAGCTTTTCCAGAGCGTTCACAAGATTTCACGGAATCTCTCCCGCTGCTGCAAAGGAGACAGGCGCACGGCTCAAATCATTTGCGCCGATGCGGCTGCGGCTGATTTTGGAAGGTGGTTACATTATGGATTACAGAATCGTAGAAAAAGCCGCTTTTACCGTGATCGGAAAAGCGGCGAAGGTACCGTATGAAAAATCTTATGATGAGATTCCGAAGCTCTGGGAACAGCATCTGGGCGGCACGGATGCAGAAACCATCCGGGGCATGTTCGGTATCTGCACGGACGCTGATGACGAGAATCTGGAATATCTGATCGCGGATGTGTATTTTCCGCAGCGGGATATCCCGGAAGACTGCACCGTGCGGACGTTCCCGGCAGGCACCTGGGCGGTTTTCCCGTGCAAAGGTCCTGCCAAGGAGACGATTCAGCGCATTGACAAGCAGATTTTCAGCGACTGGCTCCCGAACAATACAGAATATAAGCTGGCGGCAAGCTGCTGCTCAGTTGAGGCGTATATTACGCCGCCGTCACCTGAAACCGGAGAGAGCTATAACGAGATCTGGCTGCCGGTTGAGAAGATCTGAAACGGCTTCAGCCGCGGATCAGCTCAAACAGCAAAAGCAGCGCGAGCATTCCGAAGTTGATTGCCGTGAAAACGGCGAAATACCGTCCGATTTTCGCACCTTCGGATTTCCGGTAAAACTGAAAGGAAATCAGACTTGCAAGTGAGGCGATCATCGTGCCGAGGCCGCCGAGGTTGACACCGAGCAGCAGCTTTGTGCCGTTATCCGTAAAGCCTGCGAGCATGACAGCAGCCGGGACATTGCTGATAACCTGCGAAAGCAGCGCGGAGATAACAAGCTCGTGTCCCGCAAGAATCTGTCCGAAGAACGAGCTGACCGCGTCAATCCGGGCAATATTCCCGACAAAGATGAAGAAGCAGACAAAAGTTCCAAGCAGCGCATAGTCCACTTTTTTCAGCAGGGAACGGTCAAACACAAGCGCTGTGATTACAGAAATCGCCAGACAGATATAGTCCGGTATCAGCCGGAAAACACAGCAAAGACATACACC
The DNA here is from genome assembly GCA_017427265.1 of Oscillospiraceae bacterium. GTDB lineage: Bacteria > Bacillota > Clostridia > Oscillospirales > Ruminococcaceae > Firm-04. Next base: position 8,825 of record JAFRTG010000006.1, read on the forward strand.
GAATAAAACAAAGTATGCAGCCGTCTGCTTTGCAGGAATCCGCTCTCTGAATGCGGTTTCCGCACTGCAGGCGGTTTTCGGCAGCAGAAATGTGAGCAGGCACAGGCACAGCAGACTGATCGCACCCGCCGGCAGCATCACGCGCAGAAACATGTCCGCACTGAGATGATATTTGTCGTACAGATAAAGGTTCTGCGGATTGCCGACCGGTGTCAGCATACTGCCGAGATTGGCGGCGGCGGTCTCCAGAACCACAGTCAGGATACGGCTTTTTTCGTCCGGGATTTTCGTAAAGATCAGCAGTGTCAGCGGGACAAAGCTCAGCAGCACCACATCATTTGTCACGAACATGGAAGCAAAAAAGCAGATCAGCATCAATGTCAGGCCGAGCCGGCGGACATTTCCTGTTTTGCGCAGAATCGTACCACTGACTGCGTCAAAAATGCCGATGCTGCGAATTCCGGAAACCGCCGTCATCAGGCCGAACAGCTGAATCAGAACCGTTCTGTTGCAGTATCCGAGATACGCACGGTCCGGCGGAATGATAAAGACTGTCACCAGTGCAGCGAGAAACGCAATCACCAATACCGGCTGTGCTCGAAAAAAAGCAGTCAGTTTTTTCACGGCTGCATCGCCCCGTTCAGTATGCGATTTTTCATTTTCATCCATCCTTTCTATTCAGGCACCGAGCGAAATTATACCACATCGGAACAGAATTGTCAATATCCCCGACCTATAAAATGAAGCGGCCCCTTCCGGAACCGGAAGAGGCTGCTTCATACTATAAAGAGAAGAAATTGAAAAATTACTGCGGGGGATTCAGATAGCCGGTATTGATTCCCTTCTGGCAGATGTACTGCTCACCCTGGTAAACCTTGAAGAGTCTGCCGTGCAGTTTCAGCTTTCCGTTCGACCAGTAATTGATATCACCGTTTTTGAACTTCAGGTGCTGATAATTAGAAGCCTGGTTGGTAGAATTCGGATTGTTGACAAACAGTGTTACGTTCTTGGGATAATTGGCTCCGAAGATGCTGCCCTTGGTTGTAGAACCGAAATACAGTGCATGATCGGTAAAGAACGGCAGGTCAATGTAGCTGATCTTGGTGCAGCCTTCAAATGCGCTGTCGCCGATGTTTGCGAGCTTCTTCGCCTTGCGCAGATCAAAGACGACATTTTTGCTGCAGTTATAGAATGCATAGTTGTCGATTGTCTCAAGCTGCGGGTTGCTGCCGCTGAAACCAAACGAAGTCAGATCCGTCCAGCCTTCCAGTGCATAAGAATGAATGCGCTTGACAGTATCCGGAATCTTGAACGTCTTGTACTTCAGGTTGCCGGTGCAGGTACGCCACATGTAAGCGCTCTCACCGATCTCGGTCACATCATACCACTTGTTCTCTTCTGCGTTGTATACACGGGAAGGAACCGTGTAGCTGGTCAGGTCTCTGTCAACATTTCCGATCCAGGAAACGCCGCCGAGGTTGTTCTTGATATAGAAGGAGCCGTCGGTAAAGCGGAAATAGCCGGAACGGCGGCCGCAGCGGCTCCAGCGGCAGCCGGGAGCATCCTCCAGGCGGACGATTTTCTGATAATCCGGATGATTCTGACCGTAACGGATCTGGTTGATATCGTTCATGTCAACATAGCCGTCAGCGTTAACATCATAAGCAGAAAGCGGTGCACCGGGCTTTTCTGCAACACGAGAGGTTGCGAGCTCCGTTCCTCTCGTAATACCGTCATACATAATGGTATCTTCAAAGATCGCAGCGTCGCCGTTGTCGATCCTGCCGTTCAGATTGAGGTCGCCTGCAACAGCGACACGCTCAATGTACTCAGCTTCCTCACGCAGGAACTGCTTGGTAATTCTGTACTGGTGATAGTAGGTTGCATCCCAGTCGATGCCGCACTTGCCATCGCCGTTGCACTGGACAAAATAGATCTGATCACCGGAAATGCCGGTGATGAAGATGCTGTGATTCCAGAAACGGACATTATCGCCGACTTTCGGCTCAAAGTTTTCGGTCGGTTTTCCGTTGAAGACAAGCTTTTCGTCCTCAACTCTGTACTGCACAAAATCCTTTGTGCCCCACATATCCTCAGCGACCTTGCTTGCAAAACCGATGCACTGGCCATAAGGCAGCGTGTAATTATACTGGAGATTCACAATCTCCATCCGTCCATAATTACTCGGGGAGTAGTTACGAACTGTAGGCGTAATGAAATTGCAGTGCAGTCCGGCGCCGTTCATATCATGCGTGCAGGGCGTCGTGCTGTAGGTATCCGGTGTGCCGTATTTGCCGGTAATCTCATTATACTCGGAATTCCAGTAGCACTGTTTGCCGTTCTTCTTTTCGGGATACTTCTGTTTTTCGGCGTTAATTCTGTTCTGCCAGTCAGCCATCACGCTGTTCACGGTGTCATAGGTCGCGGCTGATGCTGTCAGATTTGCATCGAGCAGAGCAGTCGCGCCGCTGCCTGCAGTACCGGTAAGGATTGCAAGCGAAAGAACAGCTGATGCAATACGCTTCATCTTATTCATGATTCTTCAGTCTCCATTTCGAATTCATCGTAAATAACATGGTACAACTCGAATTGTATTCCTTGAGTTTGCAATTGCAGATTCCATTCTATTTGTTTTCAAACAGAAAGTCAAATGAACTGAGAAGGGATTAGCAAGGCAGAAAAACATGCAGCATGCAATATGCTTTTGTTTTCTTCAAATTGCTCAAATATTGCGAAGAAGCCGAAATGTGCCAAATATTGCGAAAAATTAAGGCTCTGTTTAGGATTTTGTTAAGGATAATCTGAAAATCAAAATATAAAATAAAAGCGCCCCGGTTTCATACCGGAACGCTGAGCTTGCAGCCGGTCAGGCCGACAGATGGTGGAGGCGGCGGGAATTGAACCCGCGTCCGAAAACCGTTTCATCCAATCCTCTACGAGCGTAGTTTATCTTTTACATTCCCTTTCCGCAGCGCCGGTAAACAGGCTATACGAATCGGTAGCACATCATGCGACTGCTGCCTATGTGCGTGAGCAGCAGACGTTCACCGCGTCATGACGCCAGACACCGGATACGCGATACTCTCCGGGCTGACGGAGGCCTTAAGCGGCCATCAGAAGAGAATCGTTGTTCTCGTTTAAATTTATAAGATGCACATTTTACGGGTTATGCGCCCGGCTCGCTAATCAAACTTCCCAGCCCCCGTCGAAACCTTTACGCCCCCGAAACAGAGAACCGAGTGGTTCTTGCTTTCTTATTATACAGCATTTGCATGGATTTGTCAACTGCGAAATTTGTCAGTTACAGCAGAACAATCTCCTGCCGGTTTGCATCAGCATGTGCGGTTGCGCCGTAGGGGAGAATCGCGCGCGGTGCAGCATGACCGAAATTGACATTATAGAGAATCGGAATATCCGGATTCTGCACGGCATTGCGCCAGACATCTTTGTACGCTTCATAGTGGTATTCATTCATCGGCTTGCCGACAAGAATGCCGTTCAGCCGCTCAAAGACGCCTGCATTCCGCAGGGCTTCGAGCAGACAATGCAGACGCTCCGGAGACGGTCTGTCCTCGCTGGTCTCGGCAAACAGGATCTTGCCATCCCATTCCTCAGGATGCGGGAAGATATCATATCTGCGAATAAATGCACCCTGTTCACGGAAAACTTCCGGATTGGGAACCCCTTTCTTCGCAAATTGTGCCGCGTAGTAATCTGCGCAGTCAGAAAGCAGCATTTCGCCCATACTGTCAATGCAGCCGCCAAGCAGCTCGCCCTCAAAAACAGGCGCACCCTGCAGCAGTTCATAACCGTGGGTTTCCGGATGCGATACACGCTCCGTACCGAGTGCAGCCGGAGAAAAATCCGCGCGCTCCTCGTACCAGACCGGCGACGGCGTGATTTTTCTTCCGTGATACGGCGCAAAGCAGTTCTCAAACTGCGCCATAGAATACGGCAGCATGTCGTCTGCAAGCTCCGCAAGATCGGGGAGCAGCGCCTGTCCGTAAAAGGTCTGCAGCCCCAGACGGTGCAGCATCAGGTGATTGTTTGTTGTATCGGAAAAGCCGAGAAAGAATTTCGGATGTTCCTGCACAGCGCGGATAAAGTCCGCATCCTCCATCAAAAACGGAAAGGTGCGGAAGGTGTCGATACCGCCGATTACACTGATAATGCCGCTGACGCTGTCATCCAGAAACGCAGCCTTCAGATCGGCTGCACGAAGCTCCGGATGCATCCAAAGCGTTTCGCTGCCGGCCAGCGCATTCGGCATATAGACCGGTTCCAGCCCGAAGGCACGCAGACGGCGCTCGGCAAGAACCTTTTCGTGTGCGCAGAAGGAATCCCCCAGCACACCCGACGACAGGCTGACGATCGCAACGCGGTCGCCCCTTTTCAGCGGCTTCGGTTCAGTCACAGCGAATACCTCCTGATTACTGGTTGCGGGATTTTACGGCGCGGTCAATATCGCGGTTTGCGGATTTGATTGCAGCATCCTCACGTTTATCATAGAGCTTTTTGCCCTTGCAGAGACCGAGCTGCACCTTGACTTTGCCGTCCTTGAAATAGAGTGACAGCGGGATCAGCGTTAGGCCCTGCGTTTTCAGCGTACCGAACAGCTTGAGAATCTCCCGCTTGTGCATCAGAAGCTGCCTGACCCGCCGGGGATCCTTATTGAATACGTTGCCCTTTTCATAAGGCGAAACGTGCATATCACGGAGCAGAAGCTGGCCGTTTTCGATCGAGCACCAGCTGTCCTTGAGATTGACATTGCCGTTCCGGATGGATTTGACCTCCGTTCCGACGAGCGCAATGCCTGCTTCATATGTTTCAAGCACAAAATAATCATGTCTTGCTTTGCGGTTCTCCGCAATCTGTTTGATGCCTGCCTGTTTCACGTTCAGCCCTCCTTTTGTGCTTTCAATTATAACAGCTTTGCAGAAAAAAGTCAAGCGCGCATTCCGGAGGATCCCGGCTGAATCTGCCGCAAATGCGCACGATTGACAGAATCCCGAAATTGTGGTAAACTTAATCTGAGGTGATAACATGGCACAGCAGATTGATTTTCAGCATATCAGACCGCTAGCGGAGGAGCTCGCAGCGCTGGAGTGGTTTTCGCACTGCGCCGAAAAACCTCTGCCTGAATACGCTTTTCCTGCAAAATACTGCGCCCGCAGTACCGCGGCTGCCAAAATACACGGCATCGCCTGGGAAAATATCCGGCTGGAGGCAGTCAACGAGATGACAGCATCTCTGTGCATCCATCACCGCACAATGTATGATTCAACATATAATTCCGTCGTGGCTGCCATCAAGAAATCGTTCATGCAGTCGATTGAAAAGCGGGTTCTCCCTGCTGCCGAAGTACATTTCGGAAAGGATGCCGCGAAGATATGGCAGGAAATCCAATGGGATACGCTGCATATGCTCCTCGGCAAGCATTTTGAAGCCTATTTTCATATGCCGCTGTATGACAAACTGCTTACCGTGTACCGTTCCGGTCATATTCCGGTCGGCATGACCGGTGCATATCCGGACGGCACGCTGCTTGTGCACTGAGGTGAAACATGGACGCTATCATTTGCACCCAGTGCCCGCGCAAATGCGGGATCAACCGCACAGAACAGCGCGGATACTGCGGCGAATCAGAGACAATCCGCATTGCGCGTGCTGCGCCGCATATGTGGGAGGAACCGCCGATCAGCGGCGAAAACGGCTCCGGCACAATCTTTTTCAGCGGATGCAGTCTGCGGTGTATCTTCTGCCAGAACCATGAGATTGCGGTTTCGCATCTCGGCTATGATATAACACCGGAACAGCTGACAGATACCATGCTGCGTCTGCAGGCAGACGGCGTTCACAATATCAATCTGGTTACGCCCAGTCACTATACGTTGCAGCTTGTTCCGGTTTTGGAGCACGCAAGGAGCAGGGGCGTGACCGTTCCGTTTGTCTGGAACAGCAGCGGCTATGAATCCGTTTCCGCCTTGCGGCAGCTGGACGGGCTGATTGACATTTACCTGCCGGATTTCAAGTATATAAATCCGGAAACAGCCAAGGAATACTCCAATGCACCGGATTATCCGAACGCTGCAAAGACTGCGCTCGCCGAAATGGTACGTCAGTGCGGTGCGCCGCAGCTTGACGCGCAGACCGGCCTGATGACACGCGGTGTACAGGTACGGCATCTGGTGCTGCCCGGACATGCACAGGAATCGCGGCAGATTCTATGGTATCTGTATCAGACATATGGAAACGGCATCGGCTACAGTATCATGAACCAGTACACCCCGATGCCGCAGATGCAGGGCCATCCGCTTCTCTCCCGGAAGGTAACCGCGCAGGAATATGATAATGTTGTGCGCTATGCAAAACAGATCGGTATTGAGAATGCATTTACGCAGGAAGGGGAGGCAGCGTCCGAATCCTTTATACCGGAATTTTCGGCACAGCCTTGATGATGCCAGCCTCCGTGAGCGGTATCCGGCCGTTTTTTCCCGCTTGCGTTCTTATGACGGATGAAATGTTTCTGACCGAAACGGTGCAAGACTTGCAATCTGTTCCGGTTTGTGATATAATAGTACGGTAAACCTCTAAAATCTAAAGGAGTGTATCAAAATGGATATTATGGAAAAAGCACTGGCTGCGCATCAGGAATGGGGCGGCAAGCTCGACATCCGTTCCAAGGTTGCGATCAAGGATAAGGACGCACTTTCGGTTGCTTATACGCCGGGTGTTGCGCGTCCCTGCCTTGAAATCCAGAAGAACCCGTCGCTGTCCTACGACCTGACCGGCCGTGCCAATCTCGTCGCTGTCATCACAGACGGCACTGCGGTGCTCGGTCTCGGCGATATCGGCCCGCTGGCTTCCATGCCGGTCATGGAGGGCAAATGTGCACTGTTCTCCGAATTCGGCGGCGTGCAGGCAATCCCGCTCTGTGTGGATACAAAAGACCCTGACGAATTCTGCAAGACTGTTTCTCTGATTGCAGGCAGCTTCGGCGGCATTAACTTGGAAGATATTTCTGCACCGCGCTGCTTTGAAATCGAGCGCAAGCTGAAGAAAATGGTTGATATCCCGGTATTCCATGATGACCAGCACGGCACGGCAGTTGTCGCATCCGCAGCAATCATGAACGCATCGAAGCTCGCAGGCAAGCAGCTCAGCGATCTGAAGGTCGTCATCAACGGCGCCGGTGCTGCCGGTGTGGCAATCGCAGAAATGCTGCTTTCGATCGGCGTACAGGATATTCTCATGCTCAACTCCAAGGGCATTGTCTGCGAGGGCGACAAGCTGTCCTCCGAGGCACTGACCTCGCTTTCTCAGCGCACGAACAAGCAGAAGATTCACGGCGGACTGGCAGATGCCATGAAGGGCGCCGATGTATTCATCGGTGTTTCCAAGCCGAATCTCGTTACGCCGGAGATGGTCAAATCCATGAATGACAAGCCGTTCATCTTTGCAATGGCGAACCCGACACCGGAAATCATGCCGGATCTTGCAAAGGAAGCCGGCGCATTTGTCGTCGGAACCGGCCGCAGCGACTTCCCGAATCAGATCAACAATGTGCTGGCCTTCCCCGGCATCTTCAAGGGCGCGCTTTCTGTCCGCGCTTCGGATATCACCGAGGGCATGAAGCACGCTGCCGCTGCCGCGATTGCAGGCTGCGTGTCTGAATCTGAGCTCTCGCCGGAATGCGTCATTCCGAATCCGTTTGATCCGCATGTCGCACAGGCCGTTGCAGAGGCTGTTGCAGAAGCTGCAATCAAGGACGGCGTTGCGCGCATCTGCTCGGAAAAATGATGCCGAAAATCATACCGGCAGCAGAATCGGGCGCACCGTCAAAGCTGCTGCTGACCGTTCTGCTGCTGATCGCACTGGCCGGCATTGTGCTCTTTCTCGGACCGATGTCTGTCCGGATCGTCAACATCGGAAATCTGTTCGGGCTTGGATGCAGTGTGCTGCTGCTGTGCTATGTCATCTTTCATAAGCAAGTACACGCGCTGATCGGGAAAATCAGATCGGCTGCCGCCGGAAGAATCCTGCTTGCCGTGCTTGCGGTCTGTGTGATACTCGGCGTGCTGTACTGTCTGTTTCTCAGCGGGCTGATGCTGCGCGCTGCATACCGCAATCCGCAGGAAAAGCCGCAGGCTGTCATCGTGCTCGGCTGCAAGGTGCGCGGAACTACTCCGAGCCTGATGCTGTCGCGCCGCATCCGTGCTGCATATGATAAGCTGAATGCAGATCCTGCGCTGATCGCTGTTGTCTCCGGCGGAAAGGGCGATAATGAGGATATTTCCGAGGCGGAATGCATGGCGAACGAGCTGACACGTATGGGCATCGCGCCGGAACGCATTCTGCTGGAAAATCAGTCCACTTCAACGTCTGAAAATCTCCGGTTCTCAAAAGAACTGCTCGATCAGTACGGCATCACCGGCAATCTGCTGATTGCGACGGACGTTTATCACGAATACCGTGCGCAGATTCTCGCTGAAAAAGAAGGCCTGCCGGAGTGTTATGCTGCACCTGCACATACCTCATGGTATCTGGTTCCGACCTACTGGGTTCGGGAATGGTTCGGGCTTTCCCATGCTTTTGTATTCGGAACATAACTGTATTTTGAAACTGCCTGTCTGCGGACAGGCAGTTTCTGTGTCGGAAATTTACTGGTTAAAAGCAAAAAAATCTTTGTGAAAATATTGACAAAGTCTCAAAAATAGGGTATAATATACAATGTAAATTTTTATGCGTCAAGGAGGGCGTACCAATGAGTCAGATTCGTATTGGCATTGTCGGTTACGGCAACCTCGGAAAAGGTGTCGAACTTGCAATCCGCAGTAATCCTGATATGAAACTTGCGTTTGTTGCCACACGCCGTGCACCGGAAAATGTAACCATCAAAACCGAAAATGTTCCGGTATACCAGTATAATGATCTTGCTGCTCATACGGATGAAGCAGATGTGGTGATCGTCTGCGGCGGTTCCGCAACCGATCTGCCGCAGCAGACACCGGAGCTTGCAAAGCTGTTCAATGTCGTTGACAGCTTCGATACACATGCACGTATTCCGGAGCATTTTGGCAATGTCGATGCTGCCGCAAAAGAAACCGCTCATGTTGCCATGATTTCCGTCGGCTGGGATCCGGGCATGTTCTCGCTTGCACGCCTTTACGGCAACTGCATTCTGCCGGACGGCAAGGACTATACCTTCTGGGGCAAGGGCGTCAGCCAGGGTCATTCCGATGCAATCCGCCGTGTCGAGGGCGTTCAGGACGGCAAGCAGTACACCGTGCCGGTTGAAGCCGCAATGGATGCAGTCCGCCGCGGTGAGCAGCCGGAGCTGACAACCCGCCAGAAGCATCACCGTGAGTGCTTTGTTGTCGCAAAGCCGGGCGCTGATCTTGCAAAGATCGAGCATGATATCAAGACCATGCCGAACTATTTTGATGAATATGATACGACTGTTCACTTTATCTCGCAGGAGGAGCTGAACCGCGATCATGCCGGCATTCCGCACGGCGGATTTGTAATGCGCAGCGGTGTCTCCGGCGAGAACGGCGAGCACAAGCATCTCATCGAATACAGCCTGAAGCTCGACTCCAATCCGGAGTTCACAACCAATGTTCTTGTTGCATTTGCACGCGCTGCAGCGCGCCTTTCTGCTGAGAAAAACTACGGATGCAAGACTGTTTTCGATATTCCGCCTGCATATCTTTCGCCGCTTGACGGCGCAGATTTGCGCGCACATCTTCTCTGAGCTGAATGATCCTCCGCTGTCAATATGTAAAATTCGCCAAGATTTGCAGATGATTCGACTTGTTTCTGATTGAAAAATCCGAATTATCGAATTCGATTTGACAAATCACGTATTTTCGTTATATAATACATGTAGACTTTATTTTTAGGAGGATCTCTCACAATGAAGAAGAACGATCTGGTTGCAGCGATCGCTGCAAAGGAAAATTGCCCGAAGAAGGAAGCAGACAAGGCTCTGAATCTGGTTCTCGATGCCATCACAGAGGCACTTGTCAAGGGCGAAAAGGTATCTATTACCGGTTTCGGTACGTTTGAAGTTCATGAGCGTCCGGCAAGACAGTGCAAGAATCCGCGTACCGGCGAGATCATGACGACGAAGCCGTGCAATGCACTTGCTTTCAAGGCCGGCAAGACCCTGAAGGATGCAGTTAATCCGGAAAAGTAAATTTTCTTGAATCAGGCAGAGGAGGGAACATTATGCCGAGAGCAAAAAAGGAAGCTGCTGCTGAAGCAGTAGAAAAGGTTAAGGCTGTTGCCGTTGATGCGAAAGCAACCGTAAAGGCTGCTGCTGAAACAGTCGCGGATAAGGCTGAGATTGTTGTCGAGAAGGCAAAAACCGCAGCAAAAACTACCCGCGCCGCAAAGAAGAGTGCTGAAAAAGCAATAAAGGCTCCGCGTGTTAAAAAAGCTGCTGCAATCGAGACGAAGGTCGTCATTGAACTGCCGTCGGTTTCTGAATCTGCAGATACGCTTGTGGAGCGTGCAAAAGCTGACTGGACTGCCAAGGGCAATTCTCTCGACGATATGAAGCAGCTGACGCTTTATATCAATGCTGCAGAGGGCATGGTTTATTACGTTGTAAATGATGATTACCTCTCCGGCAATTTTGCAATCTGATGATGACGAAAAAACGCATCGGGCAACCGGTGCGTTTTTCATATTTATGCATATTCCGAATGATTCGGTCAATACTCCTTTCAGAATGGAAAGGGGTATTTTTATGCGTCAAAAGCCTTACCGGCTGCTGATTGCAGCAGCAATTCTGTTCCTTTGCATGTCAGGCGTCATGGTTCGCCTGTTCTCCGTATCAGCCGGCGGCAAAACCGCAGCAGCGGGAATCCGGCAGGGGACTTATCATTTGCATGTTCCTGTCTCCGGCGGCATGATCTATGACCGGAATTTTGTACCGCTGAACCAATCGCAGCAGCGCATTCTGGCCGTTGTCAATCCTGTTCCGGAGACAGTTGCATCCGTTTGGATCAAGCTCCGGAACCGCTCGGATGTGACAGAACAGCTGCAGAAGCATGTCCCCTTTGTCTGCGAACTGACAGAGCCGGCAGAATCCTCTGCGAACCTCATTGTATTGAACGGGATGGAAAAAGCACCCGGAGCCGTTCCTGCACAGCATCTGATCGGTTACCGGCAAAACGGCTCAGGAATCGCGGGACTTGAAAAAGCCTATGCACCTTGGCTTGAAACCTGCAGCGCGGAAGCCGATATCGTTTTTTCTGTGAATGCGCGGGGAGAAGTTCTTGCCGGCGGTGAAAGCAGTGCTGTCATGACCGGAAACGGAACCGGCGGAATCGTAACAACACTGCATGCCGAAATGCAGAGGATTACAGAGTCGGCGCTTGCAGGGATTGCACCGAATGCCGGCGCTGCAATCGTGCTGGATGTGCAAACCGGCGAAATCATGGCCTGTGCCAGTACGCCGGTTTATAATCCGGACGATCTTGCATCTGCGCTGAACCGCTCGGACGCACCCTTTGTCAACCGGGCGCTTTCAGCATACAGTGTCGGTTCCGTATTCAAGCTCGTGACTGCTGCTGCTGCGCTTGAAAGCGGTTTCTCGACACAATATATGTATGACTGTACCGGTGACATTGAGTTCTACGGTCAGCGCTTTCGCTGCCACGACCTCAGCGGCCACGGACTGCTGAATATGCAAAAAGCACTGGTCAAATCATGCAACCCATATTTTATTTCGCTGAGCAGGCTGCTTGCGCCGGATATGCTGCACGATACAGCGGAAGCGTTCGGATTCGGAACGGAGAACATTCTGGCGCCCGGCCTTGCTGGTGCCGCCGGCTATCTGCCTTCCGAGGATGAACTGCGTGTGGAAGCGGAAAAAGCCAATTTCAGCTTCGGACAGGGCAAGCTGCTCGCAACCCCGTTGCAGATTGCAGCTATGACAGCCTGCATCGCAAACGACGGGATCTACACAGAGCCGAGCCTGATCCGAGGTCTGACGGATGACGGGCAAACGCTTCTGCCCGGACAGAAGCCGGAACAGCACCGCACTGTCGGGAAGGAAACGTCCGGGAAGCTGCGCCGCATGATGGCTGCCGTTCTCGCAGATCAGCAGACTGCAAACGCCCGGCCTGCCGGAATTCGTGCAGCCGGCAAGACCTCAACCGCCCAGACGGGCCGGTTTGACCCCGACGGAAAAGAATACTGCCATGCATGGATGACCGGATTCTTTCCGCTTGCCCGCCCGGAATATGCGGTGACTGTTTTTGTTGAGGACGGCGGTTCAGGGAATCAGGCGGCAGCGCCGGTATTCCGGGAGATTATTGAACAGATCGCGGATTTATGAAAGCCGGATATACTCCTCGCTGACATATCCTGTTATGCCGTTGTATTCGGTCACAAACCATCCGTCAGTTTCACCGAACAGAATCAGCTGCGTTCCGTCGGGAATCTGCGTCAGGATTTTTCCGTTCAGCGCGGGATAATCGCGCAGATTCAAACGGGCGCCGCCGGTTTCCGTGATTCCGTAAAACGGCTCTGCGGAAGTTACAAACGGAATACCGAAGTAATCCGTCAGAGAAAGAACCAGCGTCTGCGCAATCCGGTCCAGATTCCCGCGAATCCATTTTTCATCCTCTGCGTTGTCATGATAGCCGATTTCCGCAAGCACCGCAACCGCCTTTGTACGCAGAACCTCACCGAGGCTTTCCGTCGGTCTTGCAGTGACCTGATTGGGCAGCGGATAAATACGCTGCAGATTGTTTGCAAGAATGGTTGCAAGCAGCTCACTGTCACGGCTGGACGGTGCGTAGTAGACATCAATCCCGCGGAGAATGCCTGCAAACTGCTGCGGCGCCGCATTGGAATGCAGTGCCAGATGAACGTCGAATTTTCCGGCATTGGAATCGGCAATGGCACCTGCCACATTGCGTGCCGGATCATTCCGGACAAAGCTGATCCCGCTTGCCCGCAGATACGGTTCCATCAGATTGGCCAGCCGATTCATCACAGATTCTTCGGTCTGACCGTCTGTCAGATAGGGATTCCACTCCTGTGTTGAGGGACTCAGGAAAATACGCGGCATAACATGCACCTCTTTCTGAAATATTGATATATATTATGCGGAGAACGCTGAATTTGTGCACAAAAATTTGCAAAACCCCTTGCCTTTTTTTCTCAAATCCTGTATAATAGTATAAAGGAATATTATGGGAAGGGTGAGATCTTTGCGTATCCTTTTAGTTGAAGATGAGCATGCGCTCTCCGATGCATTGGTTCAGATCTTTCACAAGAACAAATATATTGTTGATGCCTGTTATGACGGCGAAACCGGACTTGACAATGCACTCTCTGATATCTACGATATCATCGTGCTCGATGTGATGCTCCCGAAAATGAACGGACTGGATGTCCTGCGCGAGATTCGCAGAAACAAGCTCAAAACGCCGGTTCTGCTGCTGACCGCAAAGGATACCGTTGCAGATAAGGTTTCGGGACTGGATGTCGGTGCCGATGACTATATGACAAAGCCGTTTTCTTCTGATGAGCTGCTTGCAAGAATCCGCTCGCTCTACCGGCGGAATGCGAACGCAATCTTTGAAAACGTGCTGACATGGAGCGATCTGACGCTGAATCTTTCTACATACGAACTGTTCTGCGGAAAAAGCTCCTTCAAGCTCGGTCTGAAAGAATTCTCCATGATGGAGCTGTTCCTCAAAAACGGCAGCCGGATTCTTTCAAAGGAAACGCTGATTGTCAAAATCTGGGGATACGAATCCGACGCCGAGAATAACAATGTTGAGGTTTATGTCAGTTTTCTACGCAAGAAGCTCGCGCACATGAAGTCGAAAGTGGCAATCAAAACCGTCCGCGGTGTCGGTTACTGTCTGGAGGAAAAGGACTGACCGCAGCGCGACTCTGCCGAAAGGAGGCGATGTCCGATGATAAAGAAGCTGAAGCTGCGCTATCTTGTTACAAACATGGCGCTGCTGAGCGGCACACTGATGATCTGTCTGGCGGTGCTGTTCGGAATCATGTATCATTCCGAAATCAGTTCGTCATATACAGTCATGCAGGAAATGCTGAAAGATGCCAACATGCCAAGCCGTCCGCGGGATGAAGTTTCCCCGACAGCAATGGATATCAAACCGGAAATCGTATCGCTGAGTGAGGAAATGCCGCAGGATCCGAACGGCGGACAGCAGGGTGCGGCACCGAACGATCAGAATCCGGGAAATCAGCAGCAATACTGGGGCGGTGCTCCGCAATATTACACACAGTATCCGCCAAATCTGTACTGGTACTATCCGCAGCCAGAAAACAACGCGCCGGAACAAAATCAGGATCAGCAGCAGAACAATCAACAGCAGCAGCCCGAACAGAATCAGCAGCAGAATCCTTCGCAGAACGATCAGCAGCAAAATAACCAGCAGGATACATCCCAGAATCCGAACGGATACTGGGGGACGCCTTCACCGTGGAACTGGTGGTCATATCAGCCGTATCCGTACTACGGAAATCCGTATCAGCAGGAAGAACCCCGGCAGACAACTGCGCCTGCTATAACAGCGCCGCCTGTGACAACAACGCGGGCACACGAATACAGACCTTCGTTTACATTCCCGTTCTGGTTCTATACCACAGCGGCCGCATCCGAAACGCTTCCGCCTGAGACACAGCCGTCTGCAGCGGAACCGCGGACAGAACGCAATCAGACACAGAAAAATCCGGCCACGACCGAGACGACTGCTGCACCGGTTGTGGCAGCACCCGTCAACACGGATACACCGGATCAGACGCCTCAGGACGAAAAAGTCAATACAACCGAACCGATCATTCCGATCGAAGAGGGCAAATACGTTCCGGATGCTCTGATTGCTGAGATCGACCCGAACGGCAACATCGAGTTTTACGGCGGAATGGATTCGCAGAATCCCGGTGATGACAGTCTCAGTACAATTAACAAGGCGATGGATTCCGTCAGAAAACGCGGCTCAGCGGCAGGTACGGTTGATATCGGAAACAGATCATTCCGTTACGCGACTCAGATGGATCCGACCGGTAATCTCCGCATGATTCTGCTTGACCGTTCCGTGGAGCACTCCACACTGCAGAAAATGGTCTTTGTTTTCATGCTGATTACGGTATTCGGCTTGCTCGTGATGTTCGGCATCAGCCTGACGCTCGCAAACTGGACGGTCAAACCGATCGCTGTTGCATGGGAAAAGCAGAAGCAGTTTGTCGCGGATGCATCCCACGAGCTCAAAACGCCGCTTGCTGTGATTTCAGCGAACACAGAGGTTATCCTCGCAAATCCGCGCGAATCCGTCTCCGGACAGAGCAAATGGCTGAATTACATTCAGTCCGAAACCATGCGCATGTCCAAGCTGATCAGCAATTTGCTTTCCGTTGCGCGCATGGATCATGAAAGCAAATCTAAGATGGATATTGAGCAAATTTCGCTCAGTGATACTGTCTCGAATATCTGTCTTGTCTTTGAGCCGATCATCTACGAAAACGGAAAAACGCTGAACACGATTATCCACAGAGACATCCTGTTCCGTGCTGAAGAGGATAATGTCAAGCAGCTGCTTTCGATTCTCATGGACAATGCCGTACTGCATTCAGTTCCGAAGGCGGAAATCACCGTGACGCTTTCCAGGGATGCGCAGGGCAAAATCAGACTGGCGGTCTCAAATACCGCAAAGGATATTCCGCAGGAAAAGCTGGCGCATCTGTTCGACCGGTTCTACCGTGTTGATACGGAAGGCAGCCCGAACGGTTCCGGCCTCGGTTTGAGTATTGCCAAGAGCATTGTAACGCAGATGGGCGGAAAGCTCAGCGTCACCAGTGAAAACAATCTGGTCACGTTCACAGCACAGTTCTCGTAAAAAATCAGAATCCCGTCGTCAATGAAACGGCGGGATTCTATTTTTCTGCACAATCGCATATATTTCTTCCGGGGTGATGCAATGAATGCACAAAAAAACCGGATCATGAAGGAAACTGCGATACTCAGCCTTTGTTCTGTCAGTCTTCAGGGACTTGGGCTGCTGTTCAATATTTTTCTGACCAAAAGACTGGGTGCGCCGGCCATCGGAATGATGACACTCGCGGGCTCGTTTTACGGACTTGCAGCCGTGCTCAGCGGCGGCAGCGGATTTGTCGCAGCAAGCCGTTTTTTATCGGAAGAGCTTGGCTGTAAACGAAATCCGGGGCTGATTTTTCGCTATGCACTGCGGTTTTGTACGCTGCTGAGCTGTTCAGCTGCCGTGATTTTGTTTCTGTTCGCGCCGCAGACGGCTGAACTTGCCATGAAGACAACCGGTGCCGTTCCTGCAATCCGGATTCTGAGCCTGACGCTCCCTCTTTCTGCAATCAGCGCCTGCTTAAAGGGTCGATGCTATGCGTATCACCGGATTTATATTCCGGTATTTGCAGAATGTGTAGAGTTTATGGTGAAATCCAGTGCACAGGCCATCTGCACGCTTTGGTTGATCCCATCAAATAAAATAACAGTTTTAACTTCATTTGCAGTTTCTATCGCAGCAGGGCAGGGGAGCTCTCTGTTCTTTTTACTGATGATGCGGTTCAAAACGCAGGAGAATCTGTCCGGCTGCACGATTTCTTTCCGGCAATTTATCCGGAAGCTGCTTCCGATCATGGGCAATGCCTGTCTTGTAGCAATCCTCGGCAGCGCAAACGACGCACTTGTGCCGCTTTGTCTGCTGCAGTACGGAAACAGCACGGAAGAAGCGCTCGCACAATTCGGTTCCTTTGAGGCAATCATCCTGCCGACGCTGTTTTTTCCTTCCGTGATTCAGTGCTGTATGTCCGGCCTGCTGGTTCCGGTTTTGTCGCGTGAAAAAGCAGCCGGTCACGTTGATGAAATCAGAATGATGACGGAACGTGTTCTGGAACAAACTGTATCATACGCATTTTGCATTGTACTGATTTTGGTGCAATTCGGAAATGAAATCGGCTGTTTGCTCGGCGGAGACACTTTCACCGGAGCTGTTCTGTGCCGAATGGCACCCGTTGTTCCTTTGATTTATCTTGAAATCATTCTCGAAGGCATTCTGCGGGGACTGGGCAAGCAAAACTTTTCGTCCCTGAATTATCTTGCAGAATATATTGTGCGTATTTCCGTGCTTTTGATTTGCGTACCGCTGTTCGGCTTTTACGGAATCGCCGCGTCGTACATGGCCTGCAATCTGACCGGCAATGCCGTCCGGCTTTCTTTTGTCCTGCGCACAACCGGATTAAAGCCTGTCGTGAAACGGATTTTTCTCAGACCGCTGTTCACAATGCTGTTTAGCTGGCAGTTCACCCAGCTGCTTATGACACTCAGCCGGAATCTGTCAATTCCGGCTCCTGCAAGGACCTGTTCTTTCCTTGCAATTACAATTTCCATGTACATGGCCTTGCTGTATCTGCTCAATCACACACCGAAAAAAAGACGTTTGCAGTCCGCTGCATAACAAGCGGCCTCCCGGATCGTGCCAGTACCGGAAGGCCGCTTCCATTCAGATCAGCGGAAGCAGCAGCATTGCCAGATAGGCGGCTGCCGAGGCAGAAAGTGCAACAACAATCAGAGGTAATCCGAAGAAAGCCATAATAACCGCGACAACAGTTCCGGCGATCGACGACGGCAGATCATTTGTAGCATAGAAAATCGACGGTATGGTCATTGCGCTCAAAACTGCATACGGAATATAGTAAAGCAGATTTTTCACGAATTGATTCTCGATTTTGCGCCGGATAAACACAAGCGGGATCATCCGGATGAAATACGTGGTCAGCGCCATAACGGCAATTGATAACAGAATGCGTGTCATGCGTCTGCCTCCTTTGACTCAGCGTCATCAGCCGGAAAGAAGGCTGCTCCGATCACAGCAGCAATGACGGATGCGATAATCATTGCAAAGCCGCCGCTGAGCGAAGTCACAGCGAATTTCAGGAATACTGAGATCGCAGCTGCAATCAGGATGACCGCAAGGATCCCGCGTGATTTGCGTGCCGGCGGAAGGATAATCGCAAGGAACATGCCGTACAGTGCAATGCCGAGTGCGTTTGTCAGTTTAACAGGCAAAAGCGTACCTGCGGCCGCGCCAAGCCATGTTCCGCATGTCCAGCCCAGAAACGATATCAGAATCAAGCCGTACATATACTTTGGTTTCAGCGGTTCAGGCTGCAAGGATGCTACGGCAAAAATTTCATCGGTAACACCGTATGAAGTCAGCAGTCGCTGCGGCAGTCGGAATGAACGATCCGTCTTTTGGGATAAAGCGAGCGTCATCAGCGCATAACGAATATTGATAACGAGCTCAGCCAGAAACAACTCTGCAAATGCAGCATGTTCTGCAATCAGACCGACGCCTGCAACCTGACCGGCCGAAGTCAGATTTGTGACAGAAATCAGCACGGCTTGCCAGACAGTCAGTCCGGACTGAACAGCCAGAATGCCGAAGCTGAATGACACAGACAGATATCCAAGTGCGATTGAAACGCCTTGAACGAAACCTTTCCGAAATTCGTGCATGGCATAAATCCTTTCCATGATATTACCTATGCATTATACCAGATTCCGGCGGGATTGTCAACCGGCTTTTTTCGCCCCCTCTAATTGCACCAAATTTATCTTAGGTGCAATATAATGGAGAAACAGTTACCGGATCCTTTTGATCCCCCGCCGTCAGATTCTGTTACCAAACACCTGACAGATTGCAGATGTTTGGTAACAGTTCACCCGTATATTACAGCAGCTTTTGCTTCAACAGGTTCAAATCTCTGACATCAATCACGGAGTCCGCGTTTAAGTCAGCAGCCGCAGGATTGGCCAGCGTCCGGTCTGCGGTCAGCAGCCATCGAATCAATGCTTCTGCATCCGCGGAATCAAAAACACGGTCACCGTTGATATCCATTGCAGTTGAATCTGCCGGATATCCGTACAATGCAAGTTCGTTCAGTTCGCCGCCGCCTTTGACAATTTTCAGCAGATCAGTCGGCGCGGAATCCTGCAGAATACTCATGCTTCTTGCCATATAGCTGTCCAAATCCGAACGACAGAGCAGCCGGTCGGTTCTGGCATCGTAAACCTCAAAGCTGCCGGTTCCGTATGTATCAAAGATACCAAAGCCATCCAGAACATACGGCTGATCCAGTTTCACATAACATGTGATATTCGATGTTCGGACATTTGTTTCCGGTGTTTTCAGCGCCGCGGTATCGCTGTAGCGGTATTCCGGCATGGTCTGCGGCTCATCAAACAAGCGGTAAAACTGATTCAGCGTTCCGTTTTCCGGGATATCAGACAGATTACAGACATCAGATGAAAAGTCTGCCTTCAGGCTGATTGCAGCCGGACGAATTTGTTTGCCTTTTTGGTTAACGATTTGTTTCTCCTTGGTTGAAATACTCAGAAAAACCGGTGTTTCGCTGACTGTCAGCTGAACCTTTCCGTCTTTTACAGGTAGTTCGGAGACAAGCCCTTCCGCGCATCCGCCCGGAATCGTCAGATAAACGTGAGCGCCTGCAGGCACAACGACAGAACAGTTTTCCATGACGTTTCCTTCTGATGTCGGAAGCCACAGACAATAGATGGATGTTCCGTCCGATCGGTCAATAAAGAAATATTTTTTGAAAGCATCGTCTGTCATATCTGCAGCAAAATATGCATTTTTCAGTACATCCCGCATACAGGCAACATAATACCAAGCGAGTTTTTTGTTCCACTCCCCTTTTCCGGTCACCAGCCCGGAATTATAGTATACGCCCTCACCTTCATCGCGCAGCTGAAATTTCGTCATGCGGTCAACACCGCATTCAAATGCAAGTAAATACGTGCGTGCGACGCGCTGCGCATATTTCAGCTGATAATCTTCATTCAGGTGATTGTCAATGCCTTCCTGTTCGCAGTCCTGCATCGGCACTTCAAATTCAGAGATCCACAGCTCGGTTCCGCGCGCATTTTCGTCGATCCATTTTTTTATTTCACGCACACGCGCTGAAAAGCCGGAGTCCTCCGGATTATATGTATCGGGGCCGAGATGAATATTGATGATGTCAACTGCAAATTTTCCGTCAGAACGGTGATAATCAAACCACAGCTTCATCTCCGAAAGATAATCCAGCACGGAGGCTGTCGAGAGCAAGCCGCCGACCGCGAGCTTAAAATCCGAATCTGCCTGCTTGACGCCGGCATTCGGAATTGTGCCTTCGTGACCGTCATAATCCGCCGAGCACATAGCAGCAAGCTCATACGGCGTAAAATAATTTGCCTTGCCTGCCCATGTTTTATTCGGTTCGTTGCAGTTTTCCAACGCATTCAGCAGGCCGAGTCCGGTTTTCGTTTCGGAGCCTTCTGCAACATGCAGAGATTCAGCCGGAATATCAGGGTTGCTGCCGTACCTTGCCGCAACCTGATACATTGCCTGCGCGTGCATCTGATAGCTTGCGGCATCGGTTGTGTCAGCACCTTCCGGAACCGGTATTTCAGGCGGCTTTGTCCCGCCGGAAATCACGGAGCTTCCGCCCTGAAAGCACGGAATGACACTGATATTCAGTTCCTTCATTGCGGCATAATAACTGTCCATGTCGCCCCATGTTCCCTGCGTAAATTTGACAGCACCGTCGTCTGCAAGCAGCCAGCTGAGATTGTGATACTCGCGGATGTTTCCTGCCGCCATAATCGCGGACATCGGATCATCTATAAATGCGTTGAATCCAATGCGCTGACCTGCAAACAGATCGATTTTCTGTCCGCCCGAAGGATGTGCGGCGGTTTTCGCAATTTGTGCTTCTGTCAGATCGGAAACACGGTAGCCGTAAATTGCAAGCTCCGCGACACCGCTGTCTCCGCAGGGCGTCGAAAAACGAAGATAACGTGTCGTGGCAGGTTCAGCAATCGTGACGCCGCGCCAGACCTGATAAGCGTCCGTCGTAAAACTGCCGATCTGCTCCCATGCAAACGGCTCCCCTGCTTCGATCGTCCAATCCTGCACACCGTTGTTATCGAGAAAACAAACGCCCGTGATAATATAATTGCCGCCGAGATCCATATAAAAGGAATCCTCGCCGAACTCTGACTGCATATTCGGCTTCCAGTTTTTGCTTCGGTCCGTGTTCGCCCAGAGCGTCTGATTGACCTTCGTGTTCTCCGGAGAATCCGGCACTTTATCCTGATCGTCAAAGAGAACCGATGCCGGATTCAGATAATCTGCCCCGATATAAACAAGGTTCTCGTCCATCACAGAAAACAGCGTTGCATCGAGTAAGGCAGGCTCCGGCGCAGCCTGAACTTGCGGTACCCACGGCGCAAGAAGAAGGCTTGCTGCGATCATTGCGGTCACTCTGTGTTTCATAGCTGTCACCCCCAAAACATTTTATAGTTATATTATACATCTTTCACGTCGGATTGTCAAGGCATATTGTGCACGAAAGATATTCGTTCTGACCGTTTGCTTGTTTCTTGACAAACAGGCAGATTCGCAGTATAATAGTACCGGATGATGAAAAAAACCTGAAGTGCGGCCGCAAAGACCGCACTTCTTCTGTGAAATGAGGTTCTATGAATTTTTCGATTTCTGCTGTTATTATGCAGATGGGCAAGCTGTTTTTGCTGCTGATGCTCGGCTATTTTCTCGCACGGATCGAAATCCTCGATCTGCACACCAAGCAAAAGCTGACCAAGCTGCTGCTCTATGTGACGACACCGATGATGATGATCGACGCATTCTATGACCGGATGCAAATGATCGTTTCTGAACCGGAACAGAACAGTCTGTCGGTCGGAATGCTGTTCGCGTATTCATTTTTGTTTTATCTGCTGCTGATTGTGCTTGCAGTGATTCTGGTGTACGGCACGCGAACGCCGAAGAAGGAGCGGCGGCTTTATCTGTTCATGACAATCTTCGGCAATGTCGGTTTTATGGGCTTTCCGGTCGTATCCTCTGTATTCGGCACAGAGGGGCTGTTCTATGCAGCCATCCTGAACAGTGTTTTCAATATTTTCGTCTATACGTTCGGCGTCATTCTGATGGGCGGCGGCGGAGAAGATTCATCGGGTTCAACGCTCGCACAGATCAAGGCTGTTCCGTGGAAAAAACTGCTTCTGACACCTGCTGTACTCTGTACTGCTGTCGGATTGGTTATCTTCATCTTCCGGATTCATTTGCCGGAAATTCTGGCCGATACCTGTGATACACTCGGCGGCCTCACCTCCCCGCTGGCCATGCTGGTTGTCGGCGCGAATCTGAACGGCATGAATGCCAGAAAAATGCTGACAAACAAACGCATGAATCTTTATGTTCTGCTGCGACAGATCGCGCTCCCGCTGGTTTTCTGGGCGATTATCCGTCATATCGTCTCGCATGAAATTCTTGCACCGACGCTCCTGCTGCTTTCCTGTATGCCGGTTGCCAATACCACGGCGCTGTTCGCAACAGAATACGGCGGAGACGAACATCTTGCATCGCAGGGCATTTTTCTGACAACGCTTTTTTCGCTGATCTCATTCCCTCTGATTATCTGGCTCTGTGTCCGCTGATTTCACACATACGGAAAGCGGTGTACCGTCCGTTCGGGCGATACACCGCTTGTTTTTTTTACTTCTTTTTCGGATTCAGCTGGGATTTATCAATCAGCTTTGCAATGTAGCGAAGAATAATCGTCACATCATCTGTATCAGCATTGTGGTCGCCGTTGACATCGGCATTGACCAGACCCTGCGTCGTGACCTTCGCCTTGGAATCACCGGAAGCGAACCGTGCGAGGAGAACAGCATCCGAAACGTCTACGACTTTGTCAAGGTTGACATCACCGTAGTCTGCGTCCGATTCTGTATTCCGATCCGGTGTTGTCGGAGTAACGTCTGAAGAAATCGGGTTCGGCTTCTGGCCGGGGACCTCATCACCGAATGCCGGTGCATCCTCCGGGCTGACGCCCCAGACATGCTTGCCGTCCACATACAGCGTAATGCGCTCGTATTCTTCAGGGCACTCGTTCAGCGACTTGCCGAGTGCTTCTTCCGATGCGAGGCCTTCGCGGCTGTAATCGTTGGAAGCATCCCAGATCGGAACGTGTCTTTCGTTCGGGTTCTCCTCATCGGCCGGAACGACCTTCAGTTTCGGTGCAACGATCGCAAACTGATAATCCATTTCGCCGTAATATTTGAAGTCGCCCCATGTCATTTCGAGATAGCAGTCGCCCTTGTCGTTGTACTGAACGACCTCGGTTTTGACAGTGTACTGATTCTGCGAGTTGGCAGCCATTTTGTCATACTGCATTTCCACATTGATATCATTCACTGTCTGACCCTCGGCGAGCAGCTCAGAAATGTTGAAGTAATAACGGGCTTTTGCCTCCTTAAGATAACGCGGCGGAAGCAGTGTTTCATTTGTGAACGCAATCAGAACCTGCGTGCTGCGGCTGTTGTCCTGGCCGACTGCGGCCTTCAGCACAAACTCACGCAGCTCTTCCGGCGACTTGTAGCTGGATTCCGGAGGCGGGAAGTTCTCCTGGTTCTTCATGTCCTCTGTACCGAAGAAGTGATACAGACCTGCGCAAGCACCGACGACTGCTGCATTGTAGTCAACAGCAACTTCGTTATAGACATAGTCCTTGGTGATATCGCGGTGCCAGTCCTGAGAATCCGGTCCGCCGACCAGAGCGCCCCAGAGGACATGCACCTGATCTGCCGGATGATCCATGTTCAGATCCTTGGAGCCGTGTGCTGCACGGTGATGCGGATGCGATGCCGCTGTCGGCGACCAGCCGACGATATACGGACGGTTCATCGGGTTTTTGCCCATGATGTATTCCATCTGTCCCTTTGCCCATTCAGCAAAGCGCAGCGGATCCTGCTTCTTTTCGTGATTCTGTGCTTCCTTCGCATAGACGAGGCAGCAGAGCTGACCGGCTGTGTTATAACGTGCAGAGCCGTATTCATTCAGCACAGCAAAGCCTGCCGGAGAAGTCGAGAGGAAGTCTGTCCAATCCGGCTTTGCAGGTTCACTGTCCCACTCGAACGGCTTATCGTAGATCTCATCGACAAGACCCGGATCAAGGTGCGTCACACCCGACCAGAACTCGCAGTTCCAGCGGAAGATATACCAGTCACGCTTGATATTCGTAACAGGCGCGAGCTTTGCAAACACGCCGCCCCAGACGGTATCCCAGCAGTGCACCCAGATATTGTTCCAGCAGTTATTGGTATCCTTCATGATTCTTCTGAACCAGCCGGTATACGGATGACCGCCGTTATCGAGTGTTGTTTCCATATCAATGGAAATGATCGGTGTGATGTACTTTTCGTATGCTTCTTCATTGCGGACGGAGATATCGCCGTCACAAGCACAGTAGTACAGCCAGACAGCTGCCCAAGAGATTTCATCATAGTCGTAGCTGGACTCATAGAAGCCGCCGTCGTAGCCGCGGGTCAGAACCTTCATGCTCTCCGGATCCTCTTCGTGCGAGTTGACCGCCATCTCATAGAGGTCTCTTGCGCCCTTGAGGCACTTCTTTGCATATTCCGGCTCGGTATCTTTGAAGTTCAGGTAGCTGATAGCCAGTGCGGCGGAAGCGCCTGCGCACATATCCGATGCACGGGAATCGGTCTGCTTTGCCTTTGCCTTGGCTGCATTGGATTCCTGATTCGGCAGCTTGGATTCCGCTGCGCCGACAGAATCGCCGCCCTTGAAAACGTTCTTCTCGGTGCAGAGATAAGCAGGTCTTGCAAAATCGAGCAGATGCTCGCCCTGAAGATCCGGGCAGAGCCAGTAGTTGTGGTCGATATTGCCTTCGCCGACCTGATAGCAATAGGCCAGCAGCTTGCCGTCCTTATCATAGTACAAAGCCTTCAGATAGAAATCGCAGAAAGCATGAAGAATATCCTCCATATGCTCTGCATTGCCGGTCTTTTCGTAGGCATCGCGGAATTCATAGTAGCCCCAGCCGAGTGTGGAAGCAGCATAGGTGCCCGGCAGACCGAATTTGACATGGTCACCTGCATCGTGCATACCGCCTTCGAGGTCGAGGCAGCCGTCACCGTCCGGATCGAGCTCATCCTTGTGCTCCTCAATCCACGAATCCGGCAGATTGATGCCCTTGAAGTCCTCACCGTACTGCTTCAGCGGAATGTGCTGATCCTCCATGTGGCAGTCAGCACGCCACTCAAGGCGTCCGGTGCGCTTACCGCACTTGTTTGCATCGTAGAAATGCAGCGTATACTGCAAACCCTTTGCAAAATTGACCTCAACATCATCGTAAGAGAATGTGCTGGGATCCGGAAAAGTCTTGTCTTTGTCCTCTACCTTACCCGGATCTTCACCGGCAACAGCAAACGCTGAGAGGGCGCTGCTTCCGGCCATGGCAACAGCCAGACAAAGCGTAAGCCCCGCTGACAGTGCCTTTTTAAGATGTTTCATGTTCATCCACCCCTTTGAAATAGTGGCATTTCTGCCTGTATCCTCGTGCATCCCGTGGAATGCATGTCGAACCGAAATGATGTCAGATTCTGCGTTTTGTTTTTATATGCAGATTGCAAGCGTTGGTGTTATTTCTTGATTTTTTTCCAGTAATCCCGTGCAGCGAGCTCCTGCCGGTTATCACCGGGATGATAATAAACCCTGTCCTTCAGTGTATCCGGCAGATATTGCTGCCGAACCCAGTGATTCGGGTAATCGTGCGGATAGAGATAATGCTGTCCGCGTTCAGCAGCGCCTGCGCCGTCAAAATGTACATTCTGAAGCGCCCGCGGGAAATCACCGGAAAGCCCTGCGCGGATATCCGTAAGCGCATCGTTCACAGCGTTGTAGGCACTGTTGGACTTCGGTGATGTTGCCAGAAGAATCACTGCATTGGAAAGCGGCAGTCTGGCCTCCGGCATACCGAGCTGCAGCGCAGTATCGACCGCAGCCTTGACAATCGGAATTGCCATCGGATACGCAAGACCGATATCCTCCGACGCAATGCAGAGCAGTCTGCGGCAGAGCGGAAGCAGATCCCCTGTTTCCATCAGCCGCGCCGCATAGTGAATCGCGGCATTTTCATCCGAGCCGCGGATGGATTTGTGCAGTGCGGAAAGCAGATCATAATGCTGATCGCCGTCCTTGTCGTACCGCATGTTGCTGCGCTGCGTCAAAGCCTGCACGGAGTCCAGTACGATTCTGACATTTCCGTCGCCTGCATGTTCCGCAGCAAGCACGGAAAGCTCAACGGTGTTTACCGCCTTGCGCACATCGCCGCCGCATCCGGCCGCAATATATTCCGCAGCTTCGTCAGGACATTCAATGTGAATCCCCTGCTCCTGTTCCAGAAATGCATACGCCCTCCGGATGGCCGGGAGCATCTGCTCTTTTGTCACAGGTTTGAACTCAAAAACCGTTGAACGGCTGATAATCGCATTGAACACGGCAAAATACGGATTTTCCGTTGTGGAGGCAATCAGCGTGACACTGCCGTTTTCAATATATTCCAGCAGACTCTGCTGCTGCTTCTTGTTGAGATACTGGATCTCATCGAGATAAAGCAGCACGCCGTGTGCATTGAAGAGCGAACCGCTCTCCTGCAGTGCATCGCGTATCTCCGAAACAGAAGCCGTCGTGCCGTTCAGCTTGTGCAGCGACATATCCGAGCGGTCAGCGATCATCCGTGCGAGCGTTGTTTTGCCGACACCCGAAGGGCCGTAGAAGATCATATTCGGAATGCGGCCGGATTCAACAATACGGCGCATCGGTCTTCCCGGACCGAACAGATGCGGCTGCCCGACCATTTCATCCAGAGAATGCGGCCGGAGCCGTTCAGCAAGCGGAACCATCACTACCTCCGAATCATTTGAAAATCAGCGGTGTATCAGATGATACACCGCTGAAAGGGTCAGTTACTTTGCGGTCCCATCTCTGAAGCCGAAATAAGTTTTGCAATATACTTCAAAATCACTGTTGCGTCATCCGGATCAACGATTCCGTCATATTTGCAGTCTGCGTTGGCAAGACCTGCCTCATAGACTGTTGCGGTCGAATCGCCGGAAGTGAAGCGAAGCAGCAGAACGACGTCGGACACATCAACAGCGTTGTCAAGGTTGACGTCACCGTACAAAGAAGCAGGCTTTGTACGAGCCGTTGTGCTCGGAAGCGGAATCGCAGTGGTTTCCTTTGGTGTCGGCTCGTCGCTCGGTTCCTGCGGCTTGGAGCCGTCCGGGGCAGTACCCCATACCTGAACGCCGTCCACATACATTGTGATCGAATCTGTCACGACCGGAGCCTCATTCAGCGGAACGCCAAGCTCCGTTGCGGTTTTGATGCCCTTACGGCTGTAATCGTTCGACGGATCCCAGATAAAGGTGTACTCTGCGTTCTGGACATCGTCCATAATGGCGAACTGGCACTGCAGCGGGCCGTAGAACTGGTAGTCAGACCATGTCAGCTCAAGATAGCATTCGCCGTTGTCACCGTATTCCACGATGTCATACTTGACTTCGTAGTCGCCGTTGGTGCTGGATTTCATCTCGTCATAATCCGGACGGATGGAGAGATCCTCCAGCTTGCAGTTGTTGTCATAGAGCTCCTTCGCGCTGAAGTAATACCGAACCTTGATTTCCTTCGGATAGCGCGGCGGACGCTGGGTTCTGTTCTCAATCTCAATGAGAACCTGTGTTGCCATGTTGTCTTCCTGACCGACAGCAGCCTTGAGTGTGAACTCCTGCATTTCCTCTGCGGTCTTATAGCTGGATTCCAGCGGAGGGAAGTTCTCCTGCGGCTTCATCGTGTCATCACCGTAGAAGTGATACAGACCTGCGCAGGCGCCGACAAATGCGCCGTTGTAGTCAACAGCAACTTCGTTGTAAATGTAGTCCTTCGTGATATCGCGGTGCCAGTCGCCGCCGTCCGGACCGCCGACCAGTGCGCCCCAGAGGACATGCACCTGATCCGCCGGATGATCCATGTTCTTATCGAGCGAACCGTGTGCTGCACGGTGATGCGGGTGAGAAGCGGCTGTCGGAGAATAACCGACGATATACGGACGGTTCATCGGGTTTTTGCCCATGATGTATTCCATCTGACCCTCTGCCCAGTCGGAGAAGGTCTTGTCGCCGGTCTCCTTCGCGTAGACACAGGCACAGAGCTCGGCAGCGGTGTCATAACGGGCAGAACCGTAAGGATTCAGCATACTGAAGCCGTGCGGTGTCTTGGCGAGGAATGCGCCCTCTGTTTCCGGCAGATCCTTGATCTCCGCAGCCGTCATCGGCTTGTTCCAGAGCTCGTCGTCCGTACCGAATTTCTTGTGAGAATGCACGGCGATCGGGCAGGCCGGAGATGTCAGGGCATTGGTATCGCTCTCGCTGAGACCGGACCAGTATTCCAGATTCCAGCGGAAGATATACCAGTCTCTTGCCGTATTGGTGATCGGCGCGAGCTTTGCAAACACGCCGCCCCAAACGGTATCCCAGCAGTGCACCCAGATATTCTGCCAGCAGTTGCCGGTATCGGAGATGATGCGTTTCATGTATCCGGTATACGGATGAGCGCCCATTGCACCGGTGACTTCCATATCGACGCTGATAATCGCCTCAATGTACTTGTCATAGGCTTCCTGCTGCTTTTCAGGATCCTTGTCGATCGTGCAGAGGTACAGCCAGACAGCTGCCCATGCCAGCTCGTCGTAGTCATAGCTGGAGGTATAGAAGCCGCCGTCATAGCCGAGCGACGTAACCTTCAGGCCGTCTGTCTCAGAATGCGTCTTGACTGCAAAATCGTAGAGTGCATAGGCACCCTTGAGACACTCAGCAGCAAATTCCGGCTCCGTGTCCTTGAAGTTCAGATAGGAGATTGCAAGCGCCGCAGAGGTACCGGCACACATATCGGAAGCCGGTGTCTCGTCGGTAGCAAGATACGCAGGTCTGGCAAAATCGAGCAGACGCTCGTTCTGCAGATCCGGTGCAATCCAGTAGTTGTGGTCATTGTTGCCCTCGCCGACCTGATAGACATAGGCCAGAACGGAGCCGTCCTCATTATAATAGATGCTGTTCAAGTAGAAATCGCAGAATGCGTGCAGAATCTGCTCAATATGCGCATCCTGACCGGTTTTCTTGTAGGCATCCCGGAATTCGTAGTAGCCCCAGCCAAGCGTTGAAGCCGCATAGGAACCCGGCAGGCAGAACTTGACGTGGTCGCCCGCGTCGTGCATACCGCCCTCGCAGTTCAGACAGTCATCGCCATCCGGATCAAGAATCGCCTTGTTCGCCTTAATGAACGCATCAGATACATTGACGCCCTTCAGATCCTCACCGTATTTTTTCAGCGGGACATGTGCGTCCTCCATATGACAGTCGCCGCGCCATTCCAGATTGCCGGTACGCTTGCCGCACTTGTTCGCATCATAGAAATAGATGGAATACTGCAGCGCCTTGGCAAAATTGATCTCGACGTCGTCATAGGAAAAGCTGCTCGGATCCGGAAACTTCTTGTCCTTGTCATCGACCGTTCCCGGATCCTCACCTGCTGCACCGAACGCGGACAGACAGGTGATGCCGGACATCATGGCTGAAAGACAGACACACAGGCCCGCCCTCAGCGTTTTTTTCCAGAATTTCATCAGAATCATTCCACCCCTTTTTGATAATTGTGTTATTATCATGTAATCCCCCGATTACACTTCGGACAATTCTGTGCTGCTGTTTATTTCTTCATTCCGCAGCAAAACTTGTACTTTTTGCCGCTGCCGCAGGGACAGGGCTCATTCGGGCCGACCTTCTTCTTGGAAGCGGCCTGCTGAGAGAAGCTGCCGTCGCCTGCACCGGCATTCGGTGCATCCGGCTTTGCGACCTGCTCGCGCTCCGGTGCGCGGTTTTCCGCAAGCTGGATTGTCAGCAGCAGACGAACCGTGTCCTCACGGATGGCCTCGACCATCGCGTCGAACATTTCAAAGCCTTCATAGCGGTATTCAACAACCGGATTCTTCTGTGCATAGCCGCGCAGACCCATGCCGCGCTTCAGCTCATCCATGTCGTCAATGTGTGCCATCCACTTGGTATCAACAACCTTCAGGAGCACAACACGCTCAAGCTCACGGAGCTGTTCCGGACCAATGGTGTTCTCACGCATCTGATAGACAGCGAGTGTGCGGTCAGTGAGGAACTTGATGATATCATCGCGCTCGGTATCGTTGATCTTCTTCTCATCCCAGTCGAAGTCCTCCGGAACCGTAATCCAGTCCATGAAGTATTCGCGCAGACCGACCAGATTCCAGTTGCCCTTGTCAATATCGTCAGCAAGATACTGCGTCACGACATTGCGGATCAGATCCTTCATCATGTCAACGATGTATGCATGAAGATCCTGTCCGTCGAGCACCTGGCTGCGCTGGCCGTAGATGATCTCTCTCTGCGTGTTCATGACATCGTCGTAGTTCAGGACGTTCTTACGGGTTGCGAAGTGCATACCCTCGACCTTTTTCTGGCAGGATTCGATGACCTTGGACATCATCTTGCTTTCGATCGGCGTATTCTCCTCAACATTGAGGCGCTCCATCATCTTTTCGAGACGGTCGCCGGCGAAAATACGCATCAGGTCATCTTCAACGGAGAGGAAGAAGCGGCTTTCGCCCTCGTCGCCCTGACGGCCGGAACGGCCGCGGAGCTGGTTGTCGATACGTCTGGATTCGTGACGCTCGGTACCGAGAATGTACAGACCGCCTGCCTTCTTGACGTCAACAGCCTTTTCCTTTACCTCTTCATTGTATTTGTCATAGAGAGAACGGTAAACCTCACGCGCTGCAAGAATCTCCTCGTCCTCGGTATCGGCATAGCCGACTGCCTCCGTGATGATATCCTCCGGAATTTCGCGCTTGCGCATCTCTGCCTTTGCAAGGAACTCCGCGTTACCGCCGAGCATGATATCCGTACCGCGGCCGGCCATGTTGGTTGCGATCGTCACGGCGCCGAGCTTGCCGGCCTGTGCGACGATTTCAGCTTCCTTCGCGTGATACTTTGCGTTCAGCACCTCATGCTTGATGCCGCGGCGCTTGAGCATATCGGAGAGCTTTTCGGACTTGTCGATGGAAACCGTACCGACCAGAACCGGCTGACCTTTTTCGTGGCAGGCAATGATCTGGTCAATGATTGCAGCATATTTTGCTTTCTCGGTGCGGTAGATGACATCCGGCTGGTCAATACGGATAACCGGTCTGTTCGTCGGAATCGAGATAACGTCGAGCTTGTAGATCTCGCGGAACTCGTCTTCCTCGGTCATTGCGGTACCGGTCATGCCGGACAGCTTCTTGTACAGACGGAAGTAGTTCTGGAACGTGACTGTTGCGAGCGTCTTGGATTCGTGCTTGACCTTGACGCCTTCCTTGGCCTCGATGGCCTGGTGCAGACCGTCGTTGTAGCGTCTGCCCATCATCATACGGCCGGTGTTCTCGTCAACGATGATGATTTCATCGTCCTTGACGACGTAATCCGTATCCAGATGCATGATGCCGTGCGCCTTGATTGCCTGGTTGATATGGTGCAGCAGCGTCATGTTTTCCATATCCATGAGGTTTTCCACATGGAAATAGCTTTCTGCCTTCTTCACGCCGCGGCGGGTGATCGTCGCGGTCTTTGCCTTTTCATCAATGATGTAGTCGGCATCCTCATAGGCCTCGTCCTGATCCTCCTTGTCATCGGTCTCAACAACCGTGACAGCCGTCAGGGTGCGTGCAAATTTGTCGGCAGCCTCATAGAGCTCTGTAGACTTATCGCCGCGGCCGGAAATAATCAGCGGGGTTCTCGCCTCGTCGATCAGGATGGAGTCCACCTCGTCCACGATGGCAAAGTTCGGGGCACGCTGTACGCGGTCCTTCTTATAGATAACCATGTTGTCACGCAGGTAGTCAAATCCCATTTCGTTGTTTGTGCCGTAGGTAACGTCACATGCATATGCTTCGCGGCGCTCATCATTGTTCAGTTCGTGAATGATGCAGCCGACCGTCAGGCCGAGGAAACGGAGCACCTTGCCCATTTCGTCGGACTGTGTTTTTGCCAGATAGTCGTTGACCGTAACGACATGTACGCCGTTGCCGCTCAGACCGTTCAGATAGGATGCGACACAGGCCACCAGTGTTTTACCTTCACCGGTTCTCATTTCTGCGATGCGTCCCTGATGGAGCACAATCGCACCGATGATCTGCACCGGGAACGGCTTTTTGCCGAGGATGCGGTCCGCAGCCTCGCGTACTGTCGCCAGTGCTTCAACCATAATATCGTCAAGTGTCTCGCCGTTCGCAAGACGCTCGCGGAATTCACCGGTCTTCGCTTTCAGTGCTGTGTCGGAAAGTCCCTTGTATTCTTCATCAAGATCAAGTACTTTTTTCTTAATCGGTTCGATCTTTGCAAGCTCCTTTTCGCTGTAAGAGCCAAAGATTCTGTCGATAAAACTCATTGCATAACCGCCTTTTTCTCAAATATACCGGAAGCTGCACCGGAGGACAGTCCGCCCTTGGTGCTTTGATTCCATACATAGTTATTTTACTATATATTGTGTTGTTTGTCAATAGGAAAACCTACATTTTTCCTGTAAATATATTTTTTCACTGCGGAAGAACCGCTCCCGAAGCAGAAGCATGCGTCCGTCAGTCCATTGCAAGCGCCTTGAAATGCTCTCCGCGCTTCTCAAAATTCTGATAGACATTATAGCTGGCTGCTGCCGGGGACATCAGGCAGATTTTCCCCTTTTCGGTCATCTGCTTTGCCAGCGTGACCGCTTCGGGCAGATCGGCCGCATACTGCATTCTCTGCCGGAGGGATTCGGGGAAAGCAGCCGCCTCCGCCAGAATCCGTTTGCCGGAATCAGACATCAGAATAATATGCGGAACCGTCGATTCTGCGAGATATTTCAGCAGCGGCTCATAGGAAATGCCGCGATCCATGCCGCCGATCAGCACAGTATCGGTCTCCGGCAGACTGCTGAGCGCCTGAATACAGGTCTCACAGGCTGTCGAGATGGAATCGTCGTACCAGCGGATGCCATGATAGGTACCGATCGGGGAAAGCCGGTGCGGCAGCGGCTGAAACGTCCGGATTCCGCGGAAAACCGCATCGGCCGGTACGCCGAGCATCCGCGCAAGTGCAAACACGACCGCGCAGTTATAGCGGTTGTGCACGCCGGTCAGTGCCATGTCATCCGGCAGCTGGAGCGTTTCGCCGCGGAAGCAGGCCTTGCAGCCGTCCAGCAGCGTGATATCCGCAGCAGCGTCATCCATTGCGAGCCGCAGAACATCTGCGCGGCAGTCGCCGGGCGCAGGGAGCGACGGTTCGCCGCAGATCAGAATATCGCCTTCCTGCTGGTTGCGGTAGATGTTTTCCTTGCAGTACGCATAATAAGCAAATGTGCCGTAGTGGTCGAGATGCTCCTCGTACAGATTCAGAAAAACAGCTGTTTTTGGTGAAACACGGTTATATTCCAGCTGATGCACGCCTGTTTCCATCACAATGACCGTCTCCGGGGTGATCTGCTCATAGAGATCCGCCGTCGGAATACCGATGTTGCCGCCGAGTACCGACGGAACGCCGGCCGTCTGCAGCACATGATACAGCAGCGAGGACGTTGTCGATTTGCCTTTTGTGCCGGTAATGCCGATGATCTGATCGCGGTAAGCGGTCAGAAACAGCTCTGTCAGCGAGGTGACGCGCCCTTGCAGCTTATCCGGCTGATATTCCGGCTTCAGTACGATGCCCGGACTTTTGAAGATGACATCATATTCCGTCATCGCAGCCTGATAATCCGCACCGAAATGCAGCTGTGCCTCCGGCGGTGCATCGGCTATCTCCTTTGCATCGGCGATTCCGATTGCCGCATAGCCGCCGACAGACCGGATTCTACGCCAGAGTGCCCTGCCCTCACGGCCGAAGCCGAGCAGCAGCACACGTTTTCCGCCGATTTGCTCTCTTAATATGTTCAGAAGCATGAACTCTGATTTCCTCCTGTGGTTCCCAAAGTGCCTGAACAGCGCATATTCCGGAATTGCTGCGGCAGAATAATCTGCAAATTACTGCACTGTCCCAAGTTTATTATAGCAAAACCGGTTGCAAAAAGCAACAGTTTATGCTATAATTATAGAAAGTTTCATAATTTCCCCAACGGAGGTGACGAAAATGGTTCCGCTTTCCCCAAGGCTGCTTTGCTGCGCATCCATGCTGAAAGGCAATTTCGTCTGCGATATCGGAACGGATCATGCCTATCTGCCGGCTTATCTGATTCTGAGCGGAAAGGCTGAGCATGTGATTGCTACGGATATCAAGCAGGGTCCGCTCGACAGTGCAAAAGGTACGCTCAAGCGCTACGGCGTTTCGCAGGATATCCGGCTGATTCTTTCGGACGGCTTTGCCAAGGTTCCGACAAAGGGCATCACGGATGTCGTGA
Source organism: Oscillospiraceae bacterium (assembly GCA_017427265.1). Classification (GTDB taxonomy): domain Bacteria; phylum Bacillota; class Clostridia; order Oscillospirales; family Ruminococcaceae; genus Firm-04. Next base: position 43,228 of record JAFRTG010000006.1, read on the forward strand.
TTGCCGGTATGGGCGGTGAAACAATCCGCGATATTCTTGCATCACCTGCTGCCGCATTCGTGAGAGGCGATGTCAATCTGGTGCTGCAGCCGATGTCCAAAGCAGAGGTTCTGCGTGCATGGCTCAGCGAAAACTGCTTTGCTATGACCAAGGAAGTCGCCGTCAAGGATACGCATGTTTACACTGTGATTCAGGCGCACTATTCCGGAGAACCGCAGCTCCTGCATGAGGCAGCTGCGTATTACGGAAAGCTGAAACGATCGGAATTGCTCACAAAAATTTACATAGCCGGCGTACAGGACAGGCTGATGACCAAGGCAAACGGTCTTGCTGAGGCCGGAAAGCAGGATGAGGCCGACGCCGTCCTGCGGCTGATCGGCGATATCAATAAATGGCTCAAGCCGGAGATCGGAGGCTGAACATGACAATTCAGGGAATTTATGATATACTGGATGCCTGCGCACCGTTTTCGCTGCAGGAAAGCTATGACAAATCCGGGCTGCTGGTCGGTGACCCCGAAAGAACCGTGCGCCGTGTGCTGCTGACACTGGACATCACGGTACCGGTCGTTGCAGAAGCCGCTGAATGCGGCGCCGACCTGATTCTCGCGCACCACCCTGTCATCTGGGATCCGCTTCGCTCCGTCTCCCCTGCCCATCCGGTCTGGCACCTGATCCGCCACAATATCGGCGCGATCTGCGCCCACACCTGCATTGACATTGCGGAAGGCGGACTGAACGACTATATCGGCGACATGATGTCCAATCAGATTCCGATGAGCCGGGAATGGGGACCGCTCGCAGCGCTTTCCGGCGGCAGAACGCTCGGCAGAGTTGCAGCGCTGCAGGAGGAATGGGCAGCAGATGAGCTTGCAGAGGTGCTCCGCGATGTGTTCGACTGTGTTTCCCTGCGCTACTGCGAAGGCCGCAATGCACAAAATATTCAGAAAATCGCATGGTGCTCCGGAAGCGGCGGCGATCTGATTGCCGATGCAGCCGCAGCCGGTGCAGATGCACTGATTACCGGCGACTGCAAACACAGCGTCTGGGTTGATGCGCAGAACCGTTATTTCACGCTGTTTGACTGCGGTCACTTTGAGACGGAGGTTCCGGTGGTTAATCTGTTTGCAGAGATTCTCCGCGACAGTGCGCCGGAAATCGAGACCGTCATCTCCAAGGCGGGAACAATTCCGCTTTTCTCAAGCATCTGATCTAAAAGCAGCGCCCTTTCTGTGAATATACAGAAAGGGCGCATTTTCGCAAATTCTCATTTCTGAAACGTGTGCCTGTGACAGATCAGAATTGATCGCAGTTATAAATATACATCACTTCTCTTACTTCTTTTCCTCCGACATTATCTTTCAGATATTCATCAGAGCAAACAAAACCGTTCTTCTCATAGAACTTTCTTGCTCTGGTATTTTCTTCTAAAACCCACAAAAGAATTCTATTGAAGCCAAGTTTTCTTAATTCCTCAATACACCTTTTCAGCAAATGATTTCCAAAGCCTTTCCCCATATACTCCGGCAAAAAGTATATTGAAACGATCTCACCGTATTCACTGTGCTGTTTCCATCTTGATTTACAAATGCTTGCAGTACCTATGATAAGTCCGTTTTCAATTATAACAAGATTGAACATTCCGTCTTTGTGAATACCACTTGCCCAGCGTCCTCTTGGAATACTGTCGAGATATTCTTGCGGGATGATATTTTTATATGCGTATTTCCAACTGCATTCGTAGATGTTGCTGATTTCAAGTACATCATCATTGGGGTTGATGAATCTTATTTCCATCGAGATGCTCCTCTTAAATTCAAAACTCGCTCAGCAGCACATTCTTAAAAGGAACTTTGCAGAATCAGTTTTTCAGAGCGGCAGCTGCACATGTCCTTGCTGAATCTCGTCCGGCGTGAACGGAATGTCCTCATCAATGACGGTTTGTCCGTAGATATCCGTAATCCGGAAGGTGAAAGGCCCCGCACCGAGACCGGACTGTGCCTCAAAATAGTTATAATTCCGGCGCGGCAGTTCAACAAACTCGCCGTCTGCATTCAGATATTCCAGCTTCTCAATCGGGTAACGGTGATTGCGCACCTGTACCGCGCACCAGAATTTCGTGCTTCCGACCTTGTATTTATAGCTGAGCGGCGCATCCTCTGCCGAATCCAGCGGCAGAATCCTCCAGGTGACCGGCACGCGGCCTTTTTCAGCCGGCGCAATCAGCGGGAACGCATCCGTGTAAAGGTCAAGATCGCCTTTTTTGCCCTCTGGCAGCAGATCGGTCACCAGCACATGAATGGAGCCGAGCTCGCCTGTCACTTCCAGATATGCACCTGCAAGCTCTGCATTATTCCAGTCCGGCAGGTTCATTGCCGTAATCCAGTAGTCGTCCTTCGAGATCGGATCGAGCATCGCACAGCCGCCGGAGTAACCGCCGCCGTAAAAAGTGGCCTCTCCGCTGTGCACGGTGCCCTTCGGTTCGAGGATCCATGTTTCCGGCTCCCGCTCCGTATTGGAGAGAATCAGACGCTTCAGCTGCGTCAGGTCGCGCGCATCTGCAACGCCGTCCACAATGAGATCGGCATCGAAGCCGGCCGGCAGCGGCTTCACGGTGAGCAGATGGTCGCAAAACAGCTTGACATCCATTCTGCCGAGTGTACCGTCGGCATCAAAATCGCCCGGTAAGGTCTGCACCGTATCGGCCAAGGATGACAGCGAACCCATGCCGGTCAGACAAATCGCCGCAGCTGCCGCAGCCGCTTTCAGAAATTGTTTCATATTTACCGCCTTTCTGACAGAAAGCAGATTTCCGTTCAGCTTTATTGTACAGAGCGGCGGTCGAAATGTCAAGTGAATTCTTGCTTTCTTTCACAGAAGATTGCGATTGCGCGGGAAACGAACAGGGCTGTCCCCTCTCCGCCGGCGCGGTCGATGTTCTCCGTAAATTCCCCGCTGGCAGCGTACATCTGACCGAGTCCCTGCAAAATCTGATCGGTGCAGGTATACATATTTTCTGTGATAAAAGCCTGAAGCCGTGCGACCTGCTTCTGCACCGGTTCGGATTCCGGCGCCTGCGTGCGCATCCCGCCGAATTCCGTAAACAGACGCATGAAACTGCGGAGCATGAAATCGGTTTCCTCCGGCGAACGACCGGCTGCCTTCTCCTGCATCTCCTGATATTCCTTTGTGCTGCCCCACTCCGCCTTTGCTCTTGCGGCGTAGTCCTCAAGTTTGCTTTTGTCAAATACTGTAAAATCCATATCATTCACTCCTAGCATCCGGATTCCGCGTGCGAACCGGATCAGGCCTTCCAGACGCTCCTTCTGCAGCGTCAGAAGCGTGATCTGCTGTTCCAGCGCTTTGCTCCGGTCAAAATCGGGATCACTGATGATCTCTTTAATCTGCAAAAGCGGAAATCCGAGCTCCCGGAAGAGCATGATCTGCTGCAGAGCTTCCAGCGCCGTATCGTCATACAGCCGGTAGCCTGCTTCGGTATGTGCATCCGGATGCAGCAATCCGATTTTGTCATAGTACTGCAGTGTGCGCACACTGAGTCCCGTCAGCCTGCTGACTTCTTTTACCGTTTTCATCATCGGGATTCCTCCTTTGCATGGCTTCAGTATAAACTATGACGCAGCGTCAGAGTCAATCCCCTGCCAGTGATTTTGTGTGTTTCCACAAATATGCTGCCTTAAAAGCAATGCGGCTTGTCGGATGTGTGCGAATAAAGACATGAGAAAAGCGGGAGCCTGACAACTCCCGCTTTTCTGTTACTGTATTTCTTCCAGACGGACGTTTGTTAAATAAACCGTTGCAGTTGAGCCTTTGTGTCCGAGATTGAATTCCAGACGGCCGAGCGGATCGTCCTTGTCCTTCATCTCGAAATCGTATGTGTAGGTTTTCTGCTCCTTGGAAACGGTCAGCGTGGTATCCTGCAGATAGCGGATCCAGCCGGCATTCGGTGCGGAAACGCAGACGATGATATCACGCTCCTCGTCAGCCCATGCGTCAAAGGTCACGCGGTATTTCTTGCCCTTAATCATCGGCATTTCCGGCTGAACCAGCTGCACGGAGTAATCAACGGTGCCTTCGTTTTCCGTGGTAATGACCATCATGTTGTCGCGGATTTCAGCAGCACCCTTGCCGCCCTCGAACAGCAGGAACTTCCAGTTGACGTCATCGGTCAGATCCTCCTTCTCGGAGAAATCGCCGTTGTAAATGAAGTTGCCGTCCTCCAGCGCTTCCCGGTAGTTCTTTTCCGGCTTTGTGACATTGGTGTCGTATTCCGGTTTCTGATAAACGCGGACATAATCGACCTCGAACTCAGCCTTGTCAAAATCGGTGGAAGCATCCGGATTGCCCGGCCATGTGCCGCCGACAGCCAGATTCATCTGCACAAAGAACGGCTGATCGAACGGTGCCGGATACGGCTTGTCGTCCTCGCCTTCCACAGCGGTGAACCAGTCGTTGACGGTGTGATACAGGTTGCCGTCGATATACCAGCGCATTTCGCCCGGCTCCCATTCCACGGAGAACTCATGAAAATCATCGGCAAAGGTGCCGTTATCCAGCACGTAAGTCCCCTGCTGTTCTGCATGAGGCTCACCGTAATGCAGCGTGCCGTAAGCCGTTTCGAGTCTGCTGCCGAGCACCTCCATGATGTCGATCTCGCCGCATTTCGGCCACTGACCGTAATGCTGCTCGTCCTGCGGCATCATCCAGATGGCGGGCCAGAGACCCTTTCCGGCCGGAACCTTTGCGCTTGCGACAACCTTTCCGTAGGTAAAGTCCTTCTTGTTCTGTGCGGTCACCTTACCGGAGGTATAGTAATCGCTGCCGTCCTTCTCAGACTTGATTGCCTTGATGACGAGCTTGCCGTCCCGCAGAAAAACATTGTCTGTTGAAGTGGTGTATTCCTGCAGCTCCTCGTTTGTCCAGCCGGGCTCATGCGGCTCGTAATTCCAGATGCTCTCATCGAGTGAACTGCCGTCGAATTCATCGTGCCAGAGAAGATCGTAGCCGTCAATCTCAGGGACATCCGCGGTTTCAGCAGCCGGCTCCGTGGTATCGGCGGGCTCAGTTGCTGCGGGATCCGCTGCAGAGGTCTCTGTTCCGGACGGTGCCGATTCCTCTGACGGTGCTGTATTGCTGCCGCATCCGCTCAGCAGAGTCAGCGCTGCAAGCAATGCACCGATGCGCATTTTTTTCATGAGTGGTTTCCTCCCTTTGTCCGCATAAGGGGGCTGCGGACATGTTTTATATGCCTATATTATATCCGATTCCGTTTTTGAATGATATCACCTGCAGGACATTTATGTCAAATTATTGCCCTCATTTCCGAAAAAATGCCGCTTGATTCTGGGCTCACAGCAAAAATACTATTGCAAACGGATTTGAAATATGCTATACTGAGTTCAGAAAGAAAACAAATTCAGTCCGTTCAGGGGGAAGGAAAGGGCGATTATGAACATACTGAAACGATTCATCACAGTTCTGTGCTGCGGCGCTGCTGCTTTGACGGCAATCCCGCTGCGCAGTGCAATGCCGCAGGCCTCGGCGGCACAGAATGCTTCCGCTCAGATTTCAGAGGAAATCGGTCTTGTCGCAAATTTATTCTGTGCGGGCGAAAACACCGACGCTGACCATGCGGCGCTCCAGTGGGCGACGACGCTCTCCGCAAGCCGCTATGTGCTGTACCGTTCGGAGCAGCCGGAAACCGGATTTGAACAAATCTATTCCGGAACAGGCACCTCCTGCGAGGACGGAAGGCTGACAACCGGCAAAACATATTATTATCAGCTGAAAGCGGAAACCGCAAAGGGAGACTGGTATTCCGGCGTCAAAAGCGTTACCGCCTGCGCAGTTCCGTCCGGCCTCAGCACCTATGATAATCAGAAGGGCAGCAGTCTTGTCTATGAAACCGGCGGATATCTTGTCAACGGCATATACTATAGTTACTCGCTGCAAAAGCACGCCGGCAAAAACGACATCTATCTTGCTGAGACAACCTCATCGGACGGCAAGCGATTCGGAAATGAGCGTAATGTCGCGGATTCCTCGCAGAATGAGATGCTCGCAAGCTGCAAAATCGAATCCGTGCATATCGACTACCGCCCGAATATCAACAAGGTCGTTGTCTGGGCTCACTGGGAAAAGGAATCCGGCTACAGCGACGGCAAGGCACTTGTCATCACCGGAACGCCCGGCGGACAGTTCACCGTGCATCATGTGTATAACCCGCTGGATATTCAGGTGCGCGACATGGCAATCTTTTTTGACGATGACGACACCGGCTATCTGATTGCAGCCGCCAACAAAAGCGGCCAGAGCGCCAATGCAACGCTTTATATTTTCCGGATGAATGAGGATTACAGCGGCGTCACGGAAATTGTGACCACGCTGTTTGAGGATCAGTACCGGGAATTCCCGAATATGATTAAAAAGGACGGGCATTATTTCCTGTTCACCTCACAGGCGGCAGGCTGGTATCCGAGCAGCGGCGCCTATGCGGTCGCAGACAGAATTGACGGAAAATGGAGCGGACTGCGCAGCATCGGCAACACCTCGACATTTTCTTCGCAGTCCGGCTGGATTGTCAGTCTGCAGGACAAAAACTATCTGATGCACGCCTATCGCTGGCTGCGCGCTTCCGAAACAAGCGGCACAACGCTCTGCCCGCTCTATTTTGACAACAGCTTTGCGTTTTACGATTATTACCCGTCGTTCCGCTACAGCACAAAGACCGGCGACCTCTATCCGGTACAGCGCGGCGAGCTGCTTTCGCAGGACAGACCTGCTTCCTCGTCACTCGGCGCAAACGACAAAAATCCGCCCGCAAAGGCTTTTGACGGCTCCTATCAGACCTCGTTCTCCGCGATTGAGGACTACAAAAAATGGCCGTTTTATTTACAGGTAGATCTGGAGCGCGTCTGCAATCTCTCCAATATCCAGACCTCATGGTATATCTGTAAGGGCTCCGAAGGGTACTATGCCTATACGGTCGAAGGCAGCACCGACGGCGAAAACTGGACGAAGCTGCTTGACCATACCGATACGAGCAAGGAAGTCGTTTCCAAAACCTACGGCTTCAACAGTGATATGCTCTCCGGCAAAGCAAGATTTGTCCGCCTGAATGTCAAAAGCGCAACCCTGCAGAATAATCCGACCAATAACTGGTACAATCCGACTGTTTACGAGGTCAAAATCTTCGGCTCGGAAGCAGGGCCTGCAGATGCTCCCAAGCCTGCCGCAGCCTATAACTTTGAACAGTCATCGGGCAGCAGCATCGCGGATATGTCCGGCAGCGGCAGAGAGCTGAAGCTCTTTGGCGATACCGCGGTAACGCAGGATGCACAGCGCGGAAATGTACTGCGGTTCGGCGGAAGCGAAGGCGACTATGCAGCACTCCCCTCCGGCCTGCTTGACCAGTGCCGTGAATATACAATCTGCATGGATGCAAAATCATCCTCCGACGGCAATTTCTTTACATTTGCCGCAGGACAGGACGAAAACAAATACGCATTTTTCAAGATCGCAAAAGATCACTTCCGGTTCCAGACAACGGTCAACACATGGAAGGGCGAAACCGGTCTGCGCACCGACCTCGACGGCACGCAGTGGCATCATTATGCATTTGTTGTCAGCGGCGGTTCTGCTGTTCTTTATGTTGACGGTGTTCCCGCCGCAGAGACGGTCGGTCTGACGACAGGGCCTGCCGATATGGGCAGCAATCTCAAGGTTCTGCTCGGAAAATCGTTCTATGCAGACGATGTCGGCTACTCCGGCTATCTCGACAATGTTGCGGTTTACCGCAGAGCATTGACCGCAGATGAAGTACGCGGGCTGCAAAACGGAGCAGAACCGCTGCCGGGCGACATCAATGCAGACGGACAGGTCAGCCGTGCGGATGCCGAAGCGCTTGTGCAGTATCTCACCGCGGGAACGGAACCCGCCGACTGGAAGGCCGGTGATCTCGACGGAAACGGTACCCTGACAGCAGCGGACCTTTCCATGCTGAAGCAGCAGCTTCTCAGATAACTGAACGGCGCATCCGGAAGCCTGTCCGGATGCGCTTGCTGTTTATCCGGAGTTGACAGGAACCATGCTCTGTGCTATAATCAAACGGAAAAGGCGGTGCTTTATATGACAAAAATTGATTTGATTACAGGCATTCTCGGCGCGGGAAAAACAACCTTTTTGCTTCGCTATGCAAAAAGCTGTCTTGCGCGCGGCGAAAAAATCGCAGTGCTCGAAAACGATTTCGGCGCGGTCAATATAGATATGCTTCTGCTGCAGGAGCTGAAATGCGACAACTGTCAGCTGGAAATGGTCTCCGGCTGCACAGATCCTTTCTGTCACAGGCGCCGGTTCCGGACACAGCTGATTGCGCTCGGAATGCAGCATTTTGACAGAATTATAGTTGAGCCGTCCGGCATCTTTGACATGGACGAATTCTTCGATCTGCTGTATGAATCGCCGCTCGACAGATGGTATGAGATCGGCAGCATTCTTACGGTTACAGACGCAAAAATCCGGCCGGATATGTCTGCGGAAACCGAATATCTGCTTGCCTCAGAGGCTGCCTGCTGCGGAAAACTGATTCTCAGCAAGATCGGCGCGGAGGAACCGGAAAGCACCGTCAGAGCGAATGCGGAACAGGTTCGGACAAGACTGAATGCGGCACTGGAGAAGATTCGCTGCAATCGCCGCTTTACGGAAGCTGATCTGCTCGTGAAAAACTGGGATGCCTTGACGGCATCTGACTTTGAGGCGCTCTCCGCAGCCGGATACCGGAACGAAAGCTATGTCAAGCAGTTCCGGACGGAAGCACTGCAGAGTACGGTGCACTATTTTATGCGGTTCCGGATCCCGGACGGCAAAATCGGTGAAATGGTGCGGGAGATCCTGCGGGATCCGGAATGCGGTGAGGTACAGCGCATCAAGGGCTCGTTCTGCGCAGAGGACTGCACATGGTATAAGCTCAATTCCGTCAACGGGAATCTGGAAATTGCGCCTGTTCCGGAAGGGCAGGCCGTTCTGATTGTCATCGGCGAACACCTTTCGCTTCCGGCCATTGATGCGCATATCCGTGCGTACAATACTGCCGATGACTATGTTTGCATCTGAAACGAATGAAACTTGTCTGCAACAGAACGCATGATATTTTCGTCCAAACCCATCTCACTTTTGGTTACCGGAGCGAAAATTCAGGATACAGTTCGTTTTCCTTGACAAAAGAAATCACGTTGTGCTATAATATGATGAACTGTTATGCAGTCCTGCAAATGTGTGAAACTGAGTTCTGAAGAAGATGAGGTGTAAGAATGAAAAAACAGTTTTCAGCGTTTGTTCTGCCTGCAGCCTGCCTGTGTTCTGTCGGATGTTTTTCGCTCCCGGCATATGCTGCGGAGACAAAACCCGCACCGACCGGCTGGCAGACAGAAAACGGAAGACGATACTATTATGAGGAAGGCGAAAAGACGAAGGAAAAACGCATGATCAACGGTGTTCCCTATGTCTTTGCACCGAACGGCGTGCAGCAGATCGGCTGGCAGACCTATGATGACAAGCGTTATTACTATGACGCGGACGGTCAGGCTGTGTTCGGCTGGATCGAATGGCGCGGCGGTACTTATTTTGTCTCCAAGGAAAAAGGCAAGCTGACCGGTGAAGCCGATACCGGTGAGGACGGCGTCAAAATCTTTGACGAGTACGGCGTTCTGCAGTCCTGGCAGCAGAATGAAGACGGCAAATGGTCATTTGCTGATGCAACCGGCGAAATCGAAATCGAAGGCATCCCCTATCTGTTCGATGAGGACGGCTTCCTGCAGACCGAATGGCAGACTGCTGCTGACGGCGTCACGCGATACTACGATGCGGAAACGCATTCTGTCAAAACCGGCTGGCTCACGCTTGACGGCAAGCGCTTCTATGCTGACGAGAAAAAAGGGCGCCTGACCGGCAAAAACGAACTAGACGGCAAACAGTATTACTTCATGCCAAACGGCGAAATGGCAACCGAGTTCTATAATATCGACGGCGTCAGCTATTACTTCGGTGACGACGGCGTGATGCGGACAGGTTTTGTCACAATGACGGACGGCATCCGCTATTTCAATGCTGAGGGTGCCATGCAGACAGGTCTCGTTGCGCTGACGGACGGTACCTATTATTTTGCCGCAAACGGTCTGATGCAGACCGGCCTCACGGCAATGAGCGACGGCACGCGCTACTTTAACGCCAACGGCATCATGCAGACCGGCTTTATCGAGATGGAGGACGGCAAACATTACTTCGGTACGGACGGCCTGATGTACCGCGGTATGCTGCCGATCGGCGACAAGGCATATTATTTCAATCAGTCCGGTGTCATGCAGACCGGCTGGCAGGATATCCCCGCACCGGGCGGCATCCTGTACCGGTACTATTTTGACAGCACCGGCGCACGGCTCTCCGGGTGGCAGACCGTCGGCGGCGTGCAGTATTATTTCGATTCCAACGGTATTCTGGCGACCGCTCCGTGCGACATCGGCGGCAAGCATTATCTGTTCAATTCCGAAGGCCGTGCAATCCTCGGCTGGTATACGGATGCAGCCGGCAAAAAATATTACGGCGGCACAAACGGTGAAGCACTGACCGGCTGGCAGGAAATCGGCAACGCAGCCTACTATTTCTATACAGGCGGTGTCATGGCAGTTTCCACGACGATCGAGGGCTACACGATCGACGCAAACGGCGTGGCACGGAACCAGCGTGCAAAAACTGCCGATACTTACATTGCAAACAGCAACAAGACTGTGAACGGTGTCTACGCATCGTTCTACGGCCCGAATTACTATTCGAGCATGGAAACACCGCGTACAACCGATCAGCTGATCAACGCCGGATGGGATAAGCTCGTTGACTACACATTCAAATATAACAGAGGCGTCTGTTATTATCTCGCCGCGGCACTGGATTTTGTATTCCAGCGCGCAGGCTTCACAACCAGAATTGTTTATGCATGGCATAATTCACACCATTACTGGGTTCAGGTTCTGATTGACGGAAAGTGGTGGAACTATGATCCGACTTACCGTTATCAGCGTTCGCACCTGACATGGGAGCAGCAGAATGCTGCGGATATCGCAAACGGCGGCGTCGGCTACACACTCCGCGGCTATGTCAAGGCGGAATACGATAAGCGCGGCAACCTGATCCGCGCGACCTATACACCTGCATAAAACAGAACAAATGAAAGGGATGTTTCAAATGAGAAAATTTCAGATGATGACGGCTGTCTGCGCACTTCTCTGCGCAGCGGTCATGACCGGATGCGGTACGGCAATCACGCCGGAGGTCAGCGTGGCAGAAACCACGGCTGTCAGCGGCACTGCCGAAACGACCGGCGAAGCCGAAACCGGCACCACGGAAACCACTGCGCAGACCACGGATGATTCAGCTGAGACCGGCACGACCGCTGCGAACGCTTCCGCGGATGCAGCAGCGACAACGGCAACCGAAGCAACAACAGAGGCTCCGGCTGCCGAAACAACGGCTGCACCGCAGGTCACACAGGCACCTGCAACAGAAGCACCTGCACCGCAGGCTACAGAAGCACCGAAGGACGGTTATCTGCTGGATGACCTGAAGCTCGGCGGAAGCTGCGCTGCTTATATTGCAGCACATACGAATTATCAGTTCAATGAAGCAGACAGCTGCCTCGGCGGCGACAAAGACCGCACATATACTTATCCGGACATGAAGCTCATCACTTTGGTCAAAGACGTCAATGAGTCGATCGTCGAGATTCAGATTACAGGCGGCAGCTTTACAACCAGAAAGGGCATCAAAATCGGCAGCTCCATGGCCGATGTCAAGGCTGCTTACGGTGAATCTTCTGAGGCAATGGCCTATGTGGTGAACACTGAGGACGGTAAAATGAAAATCTTCTTCAGCGACAGCGATACGGTTGAAGAAATTGATTTTATTAAGGACTAAAAACTGAGGAATAATTTATATGACTTTCAGCAGTCCGATCTTTTTATTTATCTTTTTCCCGCTGGTATTTCTTTGCTATTTCCTGATCCCGGCAAAATTCCTGCGCGTCAGAAATGCACTTCTGACGATCGCAAGTCTGGTCTTCTACGGCTTCGGAGAACCCGTTGCGATGCTTCTGATGCTCGGCGTCGTTCTCTGGAGCTGGGGGACTTCCCTGCTGATTCAGAAAGGGCAGATTTTCCGGCGGATTTTTTTGCCGCTCGGCATTTTGGGCGATCTCGGCGTTCTTTGCGTCTATAAATACGCGGATTTCCTCATTGAATCCGTCAACAGCTGCCTCGGAACGGCGATTCCGGGGCTGCAGCTGCGTCTGCCGATCGGTATTTCGTTTTTTGTCTTTCAGGCGATTTCCTATATCATGGATGTGTCCCGCGGCGACGCGAAAGCGCAGCGGAATTATTTCCGGCTGCTGCTGTATATCGCCTTCTTCCCGCAGCTGATTGCCGGCCCGATTGTCCGCTATCAGACAGTTGAGGAAGCGCTTTCCGCACGGAGCTCCGCACCGGAGCAGGTTGCATCCGGTATCCGCCGCATGATCGTCGGTCTATCCAAAAAGCTGCTGATTGCGGATACGGTCGGCTTGATTGCGGATACCGTGTTCGGCATGACCGATACGCTGGCGCTGCCGACTGCATGGCTCGGTGCGTTCTGCTATACGCTGCAGATTTACTACGATTTTTCCGGCTACAGTGATATGGCAATCGGCATGGGACGTATCTTCGGGTTCTCGTTCCCGGAAAACTTCAATTATCCGTATTGCTCAGCTTCAATTACGGAATTCTGGCGCCGCTGGCATATCTCGCTGACCACATGGTTCCGGGAATATCTCTATATCCCGCTCGGCGGCAACCGCAAGGGGCGCGGCAGAACCGTCCTCAACAAGTGGATCGTGTTCCTCTGCACCGGTCTCTGGCACGGGGCCAGCTGGACCTTTGTCCTGTGGGGTGCTGTCAACGGTTTGCTCATGAATATTGAAGAGCTGCTGCGCCGCGGAAAGAAAAACGAAACCAAGCCGCACTGGTATCTGCATCTGTATACAATACTGGCGGTTGTACTGGCATTTGTCATTTTTCGCGCAGATACGGTATCGCAGGCATTCCGGTTCTATCAGTGCATGTTCACCGGAAAGAACCTCTCCGGCGCTGCGCTTTCTGCATGTACGCAGTTGCTGTCGCCGTTGGCGGTTACGGTCATCGTGCTTGCGCTGATCGGCGCGACTCCGCTGCCGAAAAAGCTCGCTGAAAAGGCACAGGCGGCTGCCCCCACCCCCGCAGAAGCCGTCTGCTCTGTGCTGTCGCTTGCACTGCTGCTGCTCTGCGTGATGAGCGCCGCTGCAACGACCTATCATCCGTTTATCTATTTCCGCTTCTGACCACGGGAGGTTTTTTATGAATCAGAAAATCAAAAATACCGCCCGGATCGGATATGCGCTGCTTGTCTTTGCAGTGCTTTGCGCGCCGGTATCGGTTCTTGCAATACAGTCGATAAATCCGGATACTGACGAAACGGGAAACGCCGAAAACCGTGTGCTTGCTGAATTTCCGTCCATGCATCTGGAAGACGGCTCACTGAACAAGGATATTACGACGCAGTTTGAAGCGTGGTTCAGCGAACACTTCGGCCTGCGCGGCAATCTTGTGACCGCATACGGTGATCTGACACGAAACGTGTTCAGCGTCTCCACGGAAAAGGATGTTATCATCGGGGCAAACGACTGGCTCTACTACACGCCTACGATTCCAGATGCAACCGGCGTCCGGACACTGTCTGATACGGAGATCCGGCATATGGTGCATAATCTGGAGCTTGTGAACAGCTACGCAGCTTCTAAGGGTACCAGACTGATCTTTGCGCCGGCGCCGAATAAAGCAAGCATTTATCCGGAGTATCTTCCAAAACGGTATCTGCATACCGGAGAAAAGAATAATCTGGATGCTTTTTGCGAGGAGCTTGGAAAGACCGGTATTACGCTTTGTGACTGGCGCAGCGGACTCCGGGATGCTGCCGTACAGCCGGGTGCCCGTCAGCTGTATCACAAAACCGATACACACTGGAACGGCGACGGTGCGATGCTCGGCTATCAGATGCTGATGCAGTCTGCCGGGCTGGACGACCTCGGATTTGCGCAAACAGAACGTACTGAAACCGCAGATTGGGAGGGCGATCTCTGGAAGATGCTTTCGCCGTCGCGGAAGAACCCCGATCAGAATGCAGTTTATGCAGTACCGCAGACCTACAAGACGCGCGACCGTATGCGCAGCATAGACGACCTGACAATCCAAACGGACTGTGCTGAACGGGACGGCTCTCTGCTGATGTTCCGCGATTCGTTCGGACGAGCGCTGATTCCGCTGCTTGCCGAACGCTTTGCAAGCTGCAGTTTCTACCGCGCTTCTGCTGTTCCGGTCGATCAGCTGGAAAACGAGCATGCTGATTTCCTTGTCTATGAGCTTATCGAACGAAATCTTGAACAGCTCATTAAGTATGCACCGCGTATGCCTGCCCCCGCAGCAGAGCTTCCGGCTGAACCGCAGCCTGTTGCTGATATCAGCCCGCTTCAGGTCTCGATGAAAAAAGATCCGGTCTATCTGCATTGCTGCGGCCTGTATGATCCGCAGTTCAGCGATTCAGAGGCTGTTTTTGTTCGGCTCTGCGGTGCTGATAACCAGCAAACCTTTGAAGCATTCCGCTGCTGTGAACCGGATATTCTGGAGCTTGATACACACTGTGCAAACGGCTTTTCCCTCTATATCCCGCTCGTCGCTGTGCCTGAAAACGCAAGGATTCAGGTCATTGGCAAAACAGCGGACGGCTTTGTTCTGCTCGGAGAAGCACAAGTCGAAACCGTCGCATGAAGCCGGCTTTACCTGTCATTTAGAAACAAACAGCGCATACAGATTCTTTGCGGCCTGTATGCGCTGTTCCGTTTCACTGGAAAATATGCTCTCTGCTTGCTTTTTCCTGCGCGATGTGATATCATATAAACAGAAAGCGAAAGGAGCTTTATCATGAAAACTTATCATTTCTTCGGATGGGAATCCGCGGATGCAGAGATTACGGCATCCGCAGCCGCACATTATCCCGGTATCCGGACTCCGCGTGACCTGTACGACATTCTGCTGCAGCTGTGGTCGGCAGACAGCTGTGCGCCGCGTCTGCGGGACAAATGGAGTGCTGAGAATCCGACGCTCGGACAATGCTCCATTACAGCGTTTCTCGTACAGGATTTATTCGGCGGTTCGGTTTACGGCATTCTCCGTCCGGGCAGCAATTATCACTGTTATAATGCGGTTCCGACGCCGCAGGGAATATGTGTGTTCGATCTGACAAGCGAACAATTCGGGGATGAAGTGCTCTCCTATTCGGACAATCCGGAGCAGCTCCGCAGCGTTCATTTTGCAAAAGAGGAAAAGCGCCTGCGCTATGAAGCACTGAAAGAGAAGCTGTACGAATTCTGCCATACCAATTAGTATCAAACCGCCGTATTTCGATAAAAAATACGGCGGTTTGAAGCATATTCAATCACAGTCGGCATATAGAAAATGTTTGCCGCAATGCAGACATCTGAACAAATAACCGGTCATGCCGCCGTCACGCAGCATACAAGACTGAATATCTGCGAAATCAAATCCGCAGATCTCCTGATCGTAGGTTTCGGCAATCTCTTTGTCAATTCCCATCTGAACCAGATCGTTCCATCCGACATATCCAAGAAACGCGCAGAAGTCATCACAGTGCGCATACCAGTATTCCTGCTGCCAGCCCTGATAGCCCGGCGTGCGGTGACAGAGCTCGTCAACCTTATCGCTGTCGGATACATCTCCGGTGCTGCAGCAATCCTGAAATTCGCCGTCAAATTTTTCAGCAGCGGCACCGCTTGCAATGCATTCCGGACAGATACAATCCACATCCTCTGCGGAGTAAAACGGTGATTCGTACCAGATATCCGATTCCTTGCCGCAGCAATCGCATTTGCGCGGATCGCCTTTCAGGAAAGCGCCTGTTTCAAGCGGGTTCGGGTGATATTTGAAGTTCGGTATCATAAAATACTCCTTTCTGCAGCAGCAAGTGGTTTTCATGCTGTATTATTTATAAACAGCCGTCCTGATTTCCGCGCACCGTCGTATAATAAAAGACCGCAAGCTGTGTCCGGTCGCGCAGGCCGAGCTTATCGAGCAATGTGCTGATATAGTTCCGGACAGTTCCCTCGCTGAAATACAGCTTTGCTGCAATCTCCTTATTCGAGAGTCCGGCCGCAACCTGTTCTATAATTTCCTGTTCTTTCGCAGAAATGCCGTGTGCTTCAAAGTCAAAGGCTTCTTTCGGCTTTATCAAATCAGGCAGCTTGCCGATAATCTGATCGCCGAATACACGCTGACCGCGCATCACAGCTTCAAGTGAAGGAGCAATAACCTCAAAGTCCTGCTTGAGAATATATCCCTTTGCGCCCATATTGAGCGCGCTGATAATATATTCATCGTCCAGAAAGGTCGTCAGATAGAGGATTTTTGCTTCCGGATCACTCTGCAGCAGCTGCTTTCCGGCTTCAATTCCGCTCATGCCGTCCATCCGGATATCCATCAGAACAATGTCAGGATGGTGCTCGGCATAAAGGCTGATTGCCTCTGCGCCGCTGCTTCCGATTGCGGAAACCGTAATCTGACCTGTGCTCTCCAGTATTGTTTTCAGTGACATTGCAACCAGCTTGTCGTCATCAATTACAATGATATTCATATTACTGCTCCTTGGAAATCGTCATGAAAATCTGAAAGCCGGATTCGGACGCCGTGAAAGATATGCGGCCGCCGACACTTGCAACGCGGTCTTTCATGTTGCGAAGTCCGATGCCGCCCCGTCCGATTTCTGCCGCCGTACCGTTGTCTTTGATCAGCAGCTGATAAAAAGCCGGGTGCTCCCGGAACACGATTTCGATTTTGCTGCCGTTTGAGTGCTTGACGGCATTGGATATCCCCTCTTTCACAATGCCTGCAACACAGAGCTTGATTTCTCCGGGGATGTGTGCACCCGCATCATAATTGACGGACACTTCAAAACGCTCATCGACTGCATCTGCCATTTCTGTGATAGCCTTGCGCAGATCAATCGAAGTATCATGCAGATCGTGCACGCTGGAACGGATGCTTGTCATAGCGCCGTCCAGCGTTTGTTTCAGCTCTGCAAGCGGTTCCTTGAGTGCTTCATCATGATTGATAATCTGCAGTGCACCGGTCTGCAGAATTGAGCGCGTCAGCATATGTCCGACATTGTCATGGATTTCCCGCGCAATGCGGTTGCGCTCCCGAAGTGTCGCAAGCCGGATCTCGTTATTCTGCGCTTCGGAAATCCGGTTGTTCTGCTCAGCCAGCTGCATGTTTTTCTCGGTAATCTCATCACGCAGCAAGGTCAGTTTCCCGACGGCAAGCTCCAGACCGGAGACTCTTCTGTAGATAATGGCAGCTGTGACCATACCGGCAATCACACATATGATCTGGCCGGACTGCAGAGACTCCGGATGCATCAGCACGGAAACTGCAGGTACTGCCGCCCACCATGTTTTCTCGCAAAGTGCATCATAAAACAGCAGCGGCAGAGCACAGAATATCGCCGGCAGCCATCCGCTGAGAACGCAAACAACCACTATGATAACCGCAGCGACCCTCTTTCCGGTCAGCAGCTGAACAACAGCGGAAGCGGATACCGCAATCAGAAGCGAGGCAACCGTCAGGCTGTCATCACCAAACATGAAAAAGGCCGGAATACAGATCAGCAGAATCGCTAATTTTTCAAGTAATCTGTTCATGCTGCATCACTCCCCTACCGATTCTATTATAACATATTAACCGTGAAATTTCAACCCTCACTGCGAAAATACGATGTTTTCGGGCGATTTCAGCGGTCAACATATCACTTTGGTCAACATTCGGTCAACTTTCATGACACTTCAAGATACAACAAGATAGACTTTACGCAACTTGTTGTATCCAGTCACACCGCTTCACGCTTCGGCATTTTCGGCATAGCTTTCGTGACAGCCTCACAACAGTGCAGATCGTTTTTCTTGAGTGTGTGAGAGTAAATTCTCAGTGTTACATCAGGACGTGCATGACCTGCTCTCTTAGCTGCGTCTGCAATACTGATACCAGCCTGCAACTGCAAGCTCACTGAAGTATGACGGAACATATGCGGATGAATCCTCGGAAGACCATTCTTCGCTGTAAAACTGTTGAGCCAGCTTCTCGCTGTCGCAGGATTGAGGAATGTGCCATATTTCTTCTGAGAAAAGAAAACTGCGTTATCCTCATAGTTCCATTTACTGCCATACTTCTCAGCCGTTTCATCATAGTAAAACCTGTACTCTCTGAGCATATCCATGATACCGCTGTCCATTGTTAGCCAGCGGTCGCCTGCATTTGTCTTGCAGCCGTCATGAATATGAGAGCCTGTCTTGTCAACGATAAAGTGCTTGCAGATGTGAATACGATTATTCTCAAAATCAATGTTTTCCCACGTCAGCGCACAGATCTCACCGATACGGCATCCAGTCGCAAGCATTACACTGAACATGACCTGATACATATAATGCTTCTTGTCAGCGTACAGAGCGTTGAAAAATGCGTTGATGTCATCTTCTGAGAGCGCCTCGACTTCCTTCTGGTCACGCTTAGGCGGTGTCGCTGCACTCGCATAGTTGCGTGGAATCAGGTTTTCCTTGAATGCCATAGCAAGCATCGAATGAATGAACAGGTGATACTGATAAACCGTAGCCTTTGACACGCCTGTGCTGAGCATATCGGAATACGCCTTGTTGATTGCTGCAGGGGTAAGCTGTTTGAGCTGGATATGCCCGATATAAGGAGCAACACGTTTTCTGTAGCCGGTATAGCTGTAGACCGTTGACGGCGAAAGCCCTGCCTTCTCCTTGATACCGATCGCATAATCGCAGTAGTTATCAAAGGTGATATGAGAATCGCTTGCGGTCTGTTCCTCGACCTGTTTCTCAAAGATGATACCCTGTTTTTCAGCGTTCTTCCTGTTCCATGTTTCGGTCTTATCGTGATCGTATTTGACTGACAGCGTTCTGAAAACCTGTCTGCCAGTCTGTGTGTCACGGTGATCGAACACCCTGATGCGATAGGAAGTGATCTTCCCGTCTTTGTTTCTTCGTTCCTGAATATTCATCTAACCGCCACCTTTCTTGTCATGGCGGTGTTCACTGTCTTAAACATAAAACCTCCGTTCCGACAGCGAATATATCGTAGTATAATTATACCATGATTCGCTTTTGTTGTCACTACTCTTTTAGTGTTTCTTTTTGTAATTCTACATTTTAATAGGTATGCTCTGGCAAAGGTTCTCTTTTTCGTGCGCAATGCCAAAGCATACCATTTTTTCTTTCTCATGCAGCCCCGTTCAGATAGTCAAGCAGGGACTTCTTGCTGATCAGTATTTTTCCGCACTTGCCTTCACCCGTGCGGATGTAATGCACCTTTCCCTGCGTTACCAGCTTGCGGACGGTATGCTCAGAAAGTCCCTTTACAGCCTCGGTACACTCCTTAATGGTGAGCATTTCCATAGGCTGATCTTTCTCCTGCTTCTCGGCAGGCTCATCCTCCACCAGTTCAGTCAGCAGGTCGAGGATCTGGTCGATAATTTCCTGTTTGTTTCTTCTCATAGCTTTATTCTCCTTTAGCTTCTCTTTATCTACGCTTATAGAGCGAGGGGATCGCTTTCTCTATCTGCCCCTCTA
The DNA here is from genome assembly GCA_017427265.1 of Oscillospiraceae bacterium. GTDB lineage: Bacteria > Bacillota > Clostridia > Oscillospirales > Ruminococcaceae > Firm-04. The sequence continues at coordinate 63,016 of JAFRTG010000006.1, forward strand.
TTGTGTTTGTTGTCTTATTGTTGTAGCTGTGCGGAACGGCAGGAGCCGTCCCACCTCACAGCTATTGTTGTAGGATTGTCTCAATCCTCGTAAGGGTTGCGCTTCTTGTCAAAGAACGAAGTCTGACCGTCCATCTCATCGCTGTCCTGAGCTTTTTCTGTATCGCTCTCGACAGTACTCTGAGCCGTAAGTTCCAAGAGCTTCTCAGGGTGCTGAGTGACAAGTTCAAAGAATGCCTTCTGGTCAAGCCCGAATGCGTCACGCACCCTTGCGAGCTGCATCTCATTCAGTCTTGCATTGATCTTGTCGATCTCCGCACTGTCCTCACGCATACGCTTTTCCAAAGCATCACGCTTAGACAGGAGCTTCTTTGTCTGTTCTTCATAGCTGAGCATAAATCTCATCTCCTTCCGTTTTGTTCTCTCCTTGTTCTGAGGACTTGTCCTCATACATCAATTATAGCGCGCAATGAAGCCGATTACCAGCCGCAATTGCGCATGAACTTTCGGTCAATCTCAGAACCAAACCAGTATAATTTCACCGGGCATTTTTCGGCAGCATCGGCGGAGCAATTATTATCATCACGCCGCCTATCAGTGGGCGATGTAAAATACCCCTTCACTTTACTACCGGGAAATTTGGAAAAGTGGGGCATTTTTTTCGAAAAGTTCACAGAATGTTTACAAATTAGCACCTCACAGCGACCACACGAAAACATTTCCCACCTTACTACCGAGGAAATTCTGTTTGGGACAATGATTTCGAGAAATTTTTTGCCCGAAATTGAAATGTTCTCCGTTATGCCTAAATCGAAGTATAATTTTCTGTACGATTTACCGACAAAGTGCCTGCCGTCAGCATTGTGTCAGGAGCAGAAATTATCATGGGGAATGTTCCTGTGTGAGTGCCAGATAGACCGTCTGCGGAACGGAGAACATCACTCCGAGCCTTACAATTTTATTGTCATAATAAACAGTTTTCCGCTGCCCCATTTATGCGATAAGGAGAACCACCATGAATAAACTGTAAACTTTTCAAAAAATCATGCCCAAAAGTCCAAAAACTCCGGTTGTATAGTGGAGGGTGTTTTCGTCGTGGCGGTCACAGCCTTCTACATATCATTACCAATAAAAACAGGCTATCGTTAAGTGCTGCCGAAATATTCTCTGTAATGCACAAATATCCTGTCGCAAACTTTCTGAAATTTTCAGCGTAGATACTTAACGATACGGCTTAGAATTTGGTATTGATATATAGAAGTATTTTCATCAGACTGCCGCCAAAGATGCGCTGAAACTGCGCCGATATTTATTACAATAATATCGGCGGCAGAAGCGATGGCATCACGGCGGAGCGTGAGCGATATGACCGCCGACCGAAGCGGCGGCATAATAGAGAGAAAGTCGCTGACGCTCCAATTCTCGCAATGATAGCGAGAAAACCGCCGAAAGGCGGTAAAAGCCGTGCCGATGAAAAATCGGCACTCTCAGTTCGCAAGCACGGTGATATGCGCCACGTTTCGGAGAAACGGGACTTTATCACGATGCTTGTCAGGGGAAAATTTCCCCTAATACCCCTTAATAAAAAAGACCGCTGATGCGGTCGAGAACGAAAGGAAAGATTTATGACAAAAGCAGAGAAAAACTACAAGCGTGATTACGGTCACAAGGACAGCGAGGAACTTGCCTTAAATTATACCCGTGACGGTATGCGTGAGGAGCTTGACAAGGCTCTCTCCGAGGTCAGCCCGAATGACCTCACGGCAGACGAGCAGGAGTATCTTGACGGGCGAAATCAGTGCCGTAATCATACGCTGAATATCCGCTTCAATGATACCGAGTGGGAGCATATCTGCAAGCAGGCGGAGCTCCTTCATGTGAAGAAGTCGAGTTATGTCCGTGAGTGTGCAAAGGCGCACTATGTTCTGATGATGGATCAGGGCGATATGAACGGCATAATCGGTGCGGTCAGAGCCTTATCCACCAACGTGAATCAGATAGCCCGACGAGCCAATAAAACAGGGCGAGTTTACGAGGAAGATATTACTACTACGAAAGAGAGTGTGAATGCGATTTGGCAGTTACTAAACTACATTCGATCAGTGACTCAGTGTGCGGAAGCCTTGAATACATCGTGGACGGGAATAAGACCAGAGCTCATTCGCTTGTCGAGTCTTTTATGTGCGAGACAGAGCCCGTCCGAGCAGCAGAACAATTCAGAGCTGTCCGACAGCGTTTCGGAAGTAGTCGAAGCACCACCAAAGCACAGCACATAATCCAGTCGTTCGCGCCCAACGAAGTAACACCCGAAAAGGCTATGGAAATAGCACAGGAATTATGTCACAGGCTATTGCAGGAGCAGTATCAATATGTCATTGCGATACACACCGACCACGACCATATCCACGCACATATCGTTGTAAATAACACGAATTTTATCACGGGCAGAACCTTTGAAACGGAACATAATCAGGGCAAGAAAAAAGACCGAGCGTGGGCAGAGGTCAGGCGCATATCGGACGAACTATGCAAGGAGAATAATTTGTCTGTTATCGAACACCCCGAAATGGGAAAAGGAAAGAACCATTGGGAGTGGGACATGAGCCGTCAGGGTTTATCGTGGAAGACAAAGCTAAAATTCACGATAGATCAGGTAATCAAAGTCAGCGAAAACTTTGAGGACTTCCTTTCCAAGTGTGCCGATTTCGGCGTGCTTGTTGAATACAATCCTGAGCATAAGATCGACCTGAAATTTATGCTTGCAGAACAGAAGGAACGCAATCCGAGAGCGAAATTTACCCGAAGCAAAACTCTTGGCTGGTACTATGAAACCGAGCAGATCAAGGGGCGTATCGCACAGTATCAGGGCGGTATGATCTATGTTCCGAGAATCAAAGTCAAACAGATTACTCCGAAAGCGGAGGAGAACAAGTTTGTTCGTGATGCTATCGACCGTGGTAACATGAAAGTCGCCAGTATCGCCAAAAACATTATCACCGCATACGGTGTTGAGCCGGATCAGGTTCATGGTGCTGCAATGGCGGCGTTTATTTATCGAACGCATCTTGTCGGTGAGCTGAATGACCTAAACGCACAGATCAAAGAACTGCAAGAAAAACTCAAAGTGCTGAAAAAATATCGCAAGGTCAAGCATATCGGAGAGGAACTGAAAGCACTCAGCGGTCGAGAGGAAAATAAGTACCGCAAGGAACACGGCGGCGATATTGCCGAATATCACGAAACCTGCAAACAGGTTTTGGAGCTTTACCCGTCAGGCAATATTCCGAAAGTCGAAAATCTTGAAAAGCATATCGCATCTTTGCAGAAAAAGCTGTC
>JAFRTG010000007.1 GCA_017427265.1 Oscillospiraceae bacterium
ATATAGCGGTTCGAAAGGGTCGCTGCGGCGATCAGGGCCTGATCCTGGATCTTCACGCCGTGGAAGACTTCATAACGCTGTTTCAGGCCACGCAGGATCGCAATGGTATCCTCCAACGAGGGTTCGGGGATCATGACCGGCTGGAAACGGCGCTCCAGCGCGGCATCCTTTTCGATATACTGGCGGTACTCGTTCAGCGTCGTAGCGCCGATGCAGTGCAGCTCGCCGCGGGCAAGCATCGGCTTCAGCAGATTGCCCGCATCCATTGCGCCGTCGGTTTTGCCTGCACCGACGATCGTATGCAGCTCGTCGATAAAGAGCAGAATCTTGCCCTCCGATTTCTTGACCTCCTGCAGAACGGCTTTCAGACGTTCCTCGAACTCGCCGCGGTATTTCGCACCCGCGACCAGCGCACCGAGATCCAGCGAGAAAATCGTGCGGTCGCGCAGGCTGTCCGGCACATCTCCGCGCGCGATTCTCTGCGCAAGACCTTCTGCAATCGCGGTTTTACCAACACCCGGCTCACCGATCAGCACCGGATTGTTCTTTGTTTTCCGGGACAGAATCCGGACGACGTTCCGGATCTCCGCATCTCTGCCGATAACCGGATCCAGCTGATGCTTCTTGGCACGCTCGGTCAGATCCTGACCGTATTTTTTCAGCACATCGTAGGTTGCTTCCGGCGTCTCATTCGTAATGCGCGTATTGCCGCGGATTTCCTTGAGCACCGCAAGCACCTTCGGCTCTGTGATGCCGAAGCGGCTGAACAGCTGCTTGACGGTATATTCACCGGTGCGCAGCATCGCAAGGAACACATGCTCAACAGAAATATACTCATCCTGCATCTGCTTGGCAATTTCCTCGGCCTTGCTGTAAAGCTGTTCTGTCTCCGCGGAGACATAGACCATGCCCGGCTGACGGCCGGAGCCGGTCACATGCGGCAGTGCAGCGACTGCTTTCTCCGCCGCAGCTGCAAATGCATTCGGGTCAGAACCCACTCGCTGCACCAGCTGCGGAATCAGCCCGTCAGACTGCTGCAGCAGCGCCGTCAGAATGTGAATCGGCTCAACCGCATTGTTCTGATAGCTTGTGCTCAGCGACTGCGCATTTTGCATCGCTTCGAGCGTTTTCTGTGTCATCTTATTTGCATTCATAAGGATACCTCCTTTGTTATAATCCAATTTCGTCCGGCATGAATAATTCTGCCAGATGTCCGGCACCGAACAGTGCTGCAAGCCGTCTGACGCCGTCCGCAATCATGTCGCGGGAATAGCCGTTCGCTTCCAGGAAATCATCGTCCTTCTGTGCAACATACTGATAAAACGCATAGCCTTTCAGCAGATTCGCAGCGGTTTTCGTCTCCATACTTTCATACAGCTTCATTTCTGCTTGCGAAATCTCTCCGCTGTCAACCAAGCGAAACAGCAAATCGGGTTCGCCGCCGGCTTTTTCCTGATATGCAATCAGTTCATCAACTGAATTGATCTCCAGTCCGAAAACAGCCTTCATGATAACTGCAATCGTCTCTTTGATCTGACGCAGCAAATAATCCTGTTCAAACATGAGCCGTTTTCTCCTTCTATGTCCGAAAATATGCCTCCACGGCGTGCGCGGCTGCATCATGATCGGGCAGCGCGGCAAAATAGGCTTTCAGTGCAGCATCGACCCGCTTAATATAGTGCCCGATCGCATTGCCGATCTCCTGCGCCGAAGCTTCCGCACCCGCATGAATCCGGAATCTTCTGTCCCAGCAGCCGTTCTCAAATCTGCAATCCTCCGCGGAGCAAAGCCCGTGTTTGCATTCCAGATCGGACCAGAGCCCGAAAAATGCACCCGCTTCTGCAAGCAGCGACTGATTCTGAGTCCGGAAGGAAGCGTGCATCACGCCGATTGCGTGCTCTGTTTCACGGTAAAGCTCCACGCGGTAGCGGATCGTCGGTTTGTAGCGGTACCGCAGCGGACTGCGAATGGTCAGCATACCGTCGGTCGCCTGCTCCTGCAGCTGAAAAAGCCCTGTCATCTGCTCGGAGAGCGTCCGCAGGATCTCAGCCATCCTGCGCTCCGGCGTCACATAGCCGACGGCTTCAGCAAGCAGCTGATTGATGAGATTCGACCGGCTCGTTCCGCGGGCATAGGCCATCCGGTCAACCGCATCGACGACATCCTCAGAAAGCACCAGACTGTAAACCGCCTTCTTCATATGCAAACACCTCTTTTCGTTTCCTTCTAATAACATTATACTCGTATTATTGAACTTGTCAAGCTAGTTATATAATCTTTCACACAACTTTCACAAAAGGATTGACGTTCACGCCCTTTTGTGCTATACTATATAATGAAATACAATGCGGAGCGCACTGTGCGCTGTGCAAAGATATGAAAGGGGCATTTCATCATGCAGACAGAGAAATTATATGATAAAGACGCATATCTGCGCCGATTTACTGCAACAGTGCTCTCCTGTGAGCCGCTGCCGGACGCCAAAAAAAGAAAGGACGGCGCCGCATACGGCGTCATCCTCAACAGAACCGCATTCTTTCCGGAAGGGGGCGGACAAACCGCCGATACCGGTAATCTCGGCAATGCAGTCGTCAGCGATGTGCAGGAAATCAACGGCGAGATTGTCCATATGATCGACGTCCCGCTGCCGGTCGGCGAAGAAATGACAGCAGAGCTCAACTGGGAGGAACGCTTCCGCAAAATGCAGAATCATACCGGCGAGCACCTGATCTCCGGTATCGTGCACAGCCAGTTCGGCTTTGACAATGTCGGCTTCCATCTCGGCATGGACGGCGTGACCGTCGATTTCAGCGGTGTCCTGCAGGAATCCGAGCTGGAATTCGTCGAGTACATTGCAAACCGCGTCGTCGGCCTGAATGTTCCGGTCACGGTCTCTTATCCGACGCCGGAGGAATGCAAGGCAATGGAATACCGCTCCAAGCTCGACCTCACGGAAAATGTCCGCATCGTGACGATCGAAGGCTGGGATGTCTGCGCGTGCTGCGCGCCGCATGTCTCCGCGACCGGCGCTGTCGGCGGCATCAAGATCCTCTCCTGCGAGAACTGGAAGGGCGGCGTCCGCATCCGGATGCTCTGCGGACTTGATGCCCGTGACGACTATCAGAAGCGTCTGATGAATACTGTCCGGATTTCCAATCTGCTCTCCTGCAAGCAGCTCGAAGCAGCAGAGGCTGTCGAGCGCCTGATGAAGCAGTCGCAGGCAGAGCGCGAAGAAACCGCAAAGCTGCGCCGCGCACTGCTGGACAGCAAAATCGCAGCTCTCACGGAAACAGACGGCAATCTTGTGATCTTTGACGATCTGCTCGACAACAACAGTCTGCGCAATCTGGTCAATTCCGGCGTTCCGCTCTGCGGCGGTGTCTGTGCGGCATTCCAGGGCAATGATTCGGACGGCTACCGCTATATCATCGGCAGCAAATCAGGCGGTCTGCGCGCATGGGCGAAAGAATTCAATGCAGCACTCAGCGGCCGCGGCGGCGGCTCCGAGGAGATGATTCAGGGAACTGTGACAGCCTCTGCTGCTGCGATTCGAGCCTATCTCGAAAAGTAAACAAAAAAACCGGCTCCGCTGTTGGGCGCAGCAGAGCCGAATTCTTGAAGGTTGTAACAATGGTTCTCAAACATGCACGATTGATTGAAACACATTTTCCACGCACAGATCAGCAATTCCTTTGCAGCGCCTGACTCACTGTGCCGGTTTTGCTTCTCTTGAGCACAGTATACCTGATACCGCCGCAAAAATCAATAGCTTTCTGCAATCTGTCAACAGATTGCCCCTGAATTGAAAACAATTCGTCATATATTTGAAACTTTTGGAAGCGACGGTAACAAAATTATGATAAAGCGGGAGGAATCCCCTATGATTCACATTTATAAAACTGTAGACGGAAAAATCCGTCAGATGGAACAGGCAGAACCGGGCTGCTGGGTCTCCTGCTATGAACCCACGCCGGACGAAATCCGGAGTCTGACAGAAGATTTCGGTCTGGATACCGGCTTTGTACGTTCCTGTCTCGACGAAGAGGAATCGTCCCGTATCGAACGCGAAGGCAATCAGACGCTCATCATCGTCGATACCGCAGTTGCGGAAAAGCTCGAAAAAAGCGAAACCTATCAGTTTTATACCGTCCCGCTTGGCATCATCAACACATCCGACTACATTTTCACGATCTCACTGCGGCGCAATCAGGTGCTCGCTGCAATGGCCGACGGCAAAATCTCAAATATTCAGACTCTGTTCCGCACACGGTTTATCCTGCAGGTGCTGATGCAGATTTCTGCCGGATTTGTGTTCTATCTGAAACAAATCGACAAAATCTCCTACAAGATGGAGCAGGAGCTCAGCGGCGCCATGAAAAATCAGGAAATCGTGCAGTTGATGGGTCTGGAAAAATCTCTCGTTTACTTCACCACTTCGCTGAAGGCCAATCTTGTGACGATCGAAAAAATTCAGCGCGGCAGAGCACTGAAACTCTATCCGGAGGACGAGGATCTCATGGACGATGTCGGCATTGAGTTCCGGCAGGCTGTTGAGATGGCGACGATTTACAGCGGCGTTATTTCCGCCATGATGGATGCATTCTCGTATGTCATCGCCAACAACCAGAACTCCGTCATGTGGCGCTTGACGATCATCACGGTTATTATCGAGATTCCGAATATTATCTTCGCGTTTTACGGCATCAATACCGATACGCTGCCCTTCAAAAGCAGCTGGGTCTACGCAGTTCTGATTACGCTTGTGCTGACCTCGATTGTCGCATATGTCCTGCTGCGAAAACGAAAATTCTGACAAAAAGGCCTGAGAACCTTCTGTGTTCTCAGGCCTTTGTTTTTATGACTGCTTATAGCTGAACAAAACCAGAACAAAATCAACTGCAATGACTGCTACAATTAGCATTGCCGCGCCGAACCAGACCCATGCATTTCCTTTTCGCACATATTTCCGGAGAATCGGCAGAATGCCCTTTGCAAACAGTACCGCAAGCAGACCGAAAATCAGACTGCTGACCAGCGAAATACGATTCTGAACCGAAAGCGGCCAGCCCTCATAAGTCCAGTAAATGCGGTGAAATGCCCACTCCAGCAAATACGAACAGGCGTATTCAAATGCACTTGCTATCAGCACGCTCAGCGCAAAAAACAGTGCACTGCTTCTGACCTTCCGCAGCAGCAGATACAGGCCCCACGCACCGAAGCCGTAGATCGGGCAGAGCGTCAGATGCAGCATACCGCGGTTCACAACCATATGATAAAGCACCCAGACGCAAATCTCCTCATAGATCCAGCCGCCGAACGATGCAATCACAAAACCGAAAATCAGCATCGCAAATGCCCTGCGCTTGCCGAGCGGTGCCGGATTTATTTCCGCTGTCTCCATGTCAGCACACCTCATTCTGTAAAAGTCCGGCGGAATACTGTGATATTCCTGCCAGTCTCGCTGCCGTATACGGCAAAACAGACCTCATCAAAACAGAAGCCGACCTGCTCCTCTTCAAGTGCAGTCTTAAAGTACCCCGAAACCTTTTCCGGATTGTTTCCGAAGGCACCGCAGCCCCATGCTCCGAGCACCAGCTGCCGGTATCCGCTGACCGCTGCAAGCCGCAGCAAAATGCGAATACGCCGCAGGAAGGTTTCCTCAATCTTCCTGGCGGACGCAAAAAGCGCAGCACCGCGGCGGTTCGGTGCCGGAACCGTCACCACACCGACATCAAACGGCTGCGGCAGAAACGCACAGTCACCGTCACGGAAAACCGCAACATCCTCCGAAAGCAGCATGTAGTCAGATTCCACGCTGCTGATATGCGTATTATTATAGCGGTACATCTCCCCTGCTGCGTCAGAGGTCAGCGACGCATAAAGCGTGCTGCAACGGCAAAGTGCTTCCTCCTGCGCCGATGCACCGAGCAGAAATCCGCCGCCGGGACAGTGCGCATTCGCAAAATTCATGACGAGCGGTTTTGTATACCGTGCGGCAGCCCCGAAGGAGCCTTCATTCGTCACCAGAATCCGGCACATACTGCTCCTGCGGTAAGGGGCAAGATCGGTCTGCAGCAGCTTTTCGCCCTCTGCCGGAGAGATGACCCGAACCGCAGTATAGTCCCGGTCAGGCAGCTGAACAGTCGTACCGTCGAACGAATAGGCCTTCTCCTTTGTAATCCGGATGGTTTCCTTTCCGATTGCAATCGCATTCATACTGATTCCTCCGCTTGTACAAAAGGAAGCCTCGCAGCGGGGGCTTCCTTTCAGTTTCCGTTTTATTTCTGCTTTTCACGAACAGCCTTTTCCGCACGCGCAAAGAGCGGCCGGAGTACCAGATAAGACACAAAGCTGGTCACAATATAATCCAGTATAAGAATCAGCACACGCAGCAGAAATGCATGTACCAGCTTCCGCAAAAGCAAGTAGGAGCCGAAAAACAGTACGATAAAGCAAAGAAACTGCAAAACGGATGACACCTTTGCAATATTGTCCTGCTGCGGCAGCTGCGGCAGTTTGAAATTCATATACGGACTCCTTTCTTATTTGAGCGGATGCTCCAGCAAATACTGTCTCCAGGTATCATAATGCTTGGCATACGGATGCGTTCCGTCGCTCGTGTACTCTGCAGCAAGACAGCCGTTTTCATCGTCAAACAGCGGATTCACATCCTGATAGAAGATGGTTTTCTGGTCGGCCATCGCTGCAAGTGCGCTGTTGAAATTATTGATAACAGAATTGTTGACAATCGCATCGTTTGCCGAACGGCTGTAAGCAACATGCAAATTGGCCTGCAGACAGATCAAAGCACCGGGCTGAGCCTGCTGAATCCGCTGCAGCAAATCACGGTAATGCTGCATGGTACTGTTGAAATCATTGCCGAGCTCGTTGATGCCGAGGATAATATACACCTTGCCGTATGTACGTGCGGTCAGCACCTGCTGGAAGCTCTGCCCTTTTGTTTCGGGCGCTTCGCTCGTAACCGTGTCGATTTTATACGCAGCAAGGCCGACCGTTGCAAAATATGTTGCACCGTCTATCGGCGCATAGAGCGCCATGCCTAGACCGCGCGAATCACCGATGAACAGCGCATCGCTGAAATCGGCAGCGGATGCCGCAGACGCTTCTGTTACGGCTGCGGCTGTTGTCTGCGTGGTCAATGCGGTTGACGAGACCGCAGCAGCAGAGGAAAGCGCCGCAGAAGATACGGTTGTAACCGGAATCAGCATTGCTGTTGTATCAGCGGTTGTCAGCGCTGCTGCCGGCTCCTGCTCAATCGGAACAAGCGGCTGCACGGACGTTTGTGTCATCTCCGCCTGCATAAACACAGTCGTTGCAGCATAATCCGGAATCGTTTCGCTCAGTGCAGTCTCCTGCGGAACCTCCGCAGCAGAAGAGGCAGAATCCGGCTGAACCGGCGCTGCCTTTCCGGATTTCCAGACAAATGCCTTGCCGGTAATCAGGAACAGAACCGTAAATACTACGGCAAGGATCGAGCGCTGCGATTGTGTCAGTTGATTCATCTTGCAGTCGCCTCCTTCTCAGAACCGGAAATACAGGAACGGATCGTTCATGCCGCGGTAAATGCAGTATATGGACAGACCGAAAACCAGAAGCAGCTCCGGCGCCCAGAAAACCTGTCCGAAATACGGCTTGTTCTTCTTCGGCAGACGGATATAGAAGTACTCGCGCAGAATGACCGGAATCAGGAACAGAATCATCAGCCATTTGTGCCCGACAAAAACCATAATGAGAATCAGAATCGCTTCGAGCATCCAGAAGAACTGTCCGAGCTGCGTCTTATGCCGGTTCTGCATGGCTTTATAAATATTCTCCGGCAGTGCAGTACAGAACAGCAGGCCGATCAGCAGCCATTTGCCGTAGGTCTGGAAATACCGCACATAGTCGTCTGCAAGAATCGCCTGCCCGCCGAGACCGATCAGCTTCGTGAAGTAAATGCCGATCTGTTTCATATCCGAAACCGCAAACACAAGCCACGACATCGGAATCCAGAACAGCATGTACAGATGTCCGAGAAAACGGTGCTGATTCAGGAAGCTGCCGTACCATGTTTTCTCAGCGGAAAGCAGGCCGAAGAGCAGCAGACCCCAGAAAATAAAGTTCCAGTCAGCGCCGTGCCAGAAGCCGGTCAGCGTCCAGACAATCAGCATATTGATATACATCCGCTTTTTGCCCTTCCGGTTGCCGCCCAGCGGAATATAGACGTATTCCTTGAACCATGTGCCGAGCGTCATATGCCAGCGGCGCCAGAACTCGGTCATGGTGACAGAAAGATACGGATGATTGAAGTTCTGCGGAAAATGGAAACCAAACATTTTGCCCATGCCGATTGCCATCTGTGAATAGCCCGAAAAGTCAAAATACAGCTGCATACTGTATGCAAAAATCCCAAGCCATGCGGCTTTTCCGGAGATGGAATCATAGCCGACCGCCTGCAGATCGCTCCACAGACCGCCGAGCCGGTTTGCAAGCAGAACCTTTTTTCCGAGACCGATCAGAAAAATCTGAATACCCTCGATAACCTCTTCGCGTTTGGAGGTGCGGTTGTGCAGCTCCTTCTGCACATCAGAAAACCGGACGATCGGGCCCGCAATCAGCTGCGGGAACAGCAGAATATATGTACTGAGATCAATCAGGTTGTATTCCACCTTGACGTCACCGCGGTAGACATCCAGCAGATAGGACGCAATCTGGAATGTGAAAAAGCTGATGCCAAGCGGCAGCACCAGATTCGTCAGCGGCAAATTCACGCCGGGCAGATAATTGAGATTCCGCAGAAAGAAATCCGCATACTTGAATATAAACAGATTGCCGAAGTCCCATATGAGACCGACCGCAAGATACAGCTTTTGAAACCGGTCCTTCCGGCCGATAAACATGCCTGCCGTCCAGTTGATGACGACGGAAAGCAAAATCAGGTACAGATAAGCCGGTGTCTCAATCGCGCCGTAGGCATAAAACACAATGCTGAAAAAGAGCAGCACAAGATTCTTCGTGCTCTTTCGCGCAAGCAGATAAACGATCAGACAAAACGGCAGAAACCAGAATAAAAATGCAAAGCTGCTGAATACCATGAGCGGTCTCCTGTTCTGTGGAAATTGATGCTCAATCGCTGAAATCGCGGTCGATGTTAATGAAGAACTGATAATCCGGGAAGCGGCGCGTCAGCTCGCTGCGGATTTCGTCCGTGATCTGCTCAGGCGGATCGGTGTCGTAATCGAGCATGATATCAAATGAAACGGCACGGACTGCTTCCTCTGCGTAAAAACCGTGCATCTGTAATATTTCCGGATACTGACTGACGATATGCCGCACGGTTTCCCGGATCTGCTGTGCGGTTTCGGTGTGCGTATTGGTCGCGTAGATTCCGACGGTCAGCAGAACACCGAATTCCTGATAGATCTGCGGAACAATCGAGCGGGACAGCGCGTCAATCTCCCGCGCGCTCATATTGTCGTCCACCTCAACGTGAACTGTTCCGAAATACTTGTCCGGCCCGTAATTGTGCAGAATCAGGTCATATGCGCCGTGCACGTTCGGGTTTTCGCAGATGCGCTCCCGGATCTGCGCAGTCAGCTCGTCGTCTGCGCGGATCCCGATGATATGATTCACGGTTTCCATAATAATATCAGCGCCGGCCTTCAGGATAAACAGCGAGATGACAATGCCGAGCAGACCTTCGAGATTCCAGCCGAGCGACATACTGAATGCGGCTGAAATCAGCGTTGCAAGTCCGATCACGGCATCAAACAGTGCATCGACACCGGATGCGCTCAGAGAAGCAGAGCTGAGCGCCGCACCCTTTTTGCGGTAATAGCTGCCGAGCAGAATTTTCAACGCAACACCGCCGGCAAGCACAATCAGAGACAGCGCCGTATAGTGCGGCTTTTCCGGGTGAATCAGTTTGACGACAGATTCCTTCAGCGATGTGATGCCTGCGAGCAGAACAATCACCGCAATCAGCGAAGCCGTGACATATTCAATCCGGCCGTGACCGTAAGGATGCTTGCGGTCAGCCGCCTTGCCTGCCATTTTTGTGCCGATAATCGTAATCAGCGAGGACAGCGCATCACTCAGATTGTTGACAGCGTCCAGTACCACGGCAATCGAATGCGCCGCGAGTCCGACTGCGCCTTTTAATAGAACGAGAAGCAAATTTGCGCCGATCCCGCGGTAACTGACTCTGACGATTTCCTCGGTACGGCTTAATTCATGCCGCATGGTTTCCTCCGTTATTCTGGCCGGAATCGTCCGGCAGGTAGCATCACATAACAAACCAGATTATATTATATCACATACAGGCTGAAAAGTCAAGAAAAACCCGGAGAAAGCGGGTTTTCCGCACAGCCGGACGACAGGGAATGCAAACAGATTGTGCAAAATGACGAAAATCCGAAAATCACGTAAAAATGCTTGACTTTTTTCAGGGTATTGCGGTATAATTGAATCAATCAGAGGCTTTCACATCAGAAAGCAGAGGACATGTCGCAAAAGAGCGCCCATCTGACAGAGAGGATGTCAATTTGCTGAAAGGCATCCGATGATCTCTTTTCCGGTACCACCGCTGCTGTGAAGGCGTATGGGAATGAGGAAACGCTCGGGTGGAACCGTGCGCGTTTGTATCCGGAAATCAAGGAACAAACCCGTACCCCGAACAGGTCAAGCTGTTCGGAGTGCGGGATTTTTTATCGCAGTCCGAACCCATCGAAACGGAGGAATGCAGAAATGAAAATCACATTTGCAAACGGCAGCTTTGAAGGTGCTGCCCCTGTCACAGTCTACGACGCTGCGAAGGAAGCAGGCGTCATCGAACGCGAGCACATTGCCGCGCTCGTCAACGGCACACCGGCCGACCTGACCGCTGAGCTCACCACTGACGCTGATGTGCAGCTCCTGACCTTTGAGGACAAGGAAGGACGCCATGTGTTCAATCACACCGCAGCCCATATCCTTGCACAGGCTGTCAAGCGCCTGTTCCCGGACGTCAAGCTGACGATCGGTCCCGCCATTGACCGCGGCTTCTACTACGATTTTGATACCGAAAAGCCCTTCAATGCCGATACGCTGACGGCACTCGAAGGCGAAATGAAAAAGATCGTCAAGGAAAATCTGCGCATTGAGCGCTTCACCCTGCCGAAGGATGAGGCCATCAAGCTGATGCAGGAGCGCGGTGAGACCTATAAGGTTGAGCTGATCGAGGATCTGCCGGAGGGCGAAACCATCAGCTTCTACAAGCAGGGCGAATACACCGACCTCTGTACCGGCCCGCATCTGTTCGCAACCGGTCTTGTCAAGGCGTTCAAGCTGACTTCCTGCACCGGTGCTTACTGGCGCGGCGATCAGAACAACAGACAGCTCACCCGTATCTACGGCGTAGCCTTCCCGAAAAAGGAACAGCTCAAAGAGCACCTCGATATGCTTGAGGAGGCCAAAAAGCGCGATCACAACAAGATCGGCCGTGAGCTTGAATACTTCACCACTGTTGATTACATCGGTCAGGGTCTCCCGATTCTGCTGCCGAAGGGCGCAAGAGTCATTCAGCTCCTCCAGCGCTGGGTTGAGGACTATGAACAGTCCAAGGGCTGCCAGCTTACCAAGACACCGCTCTTTGCAAAGCGGGATCTCTACAAGATTTCCGGTCACTGGGATCACTATCTTGACGGCATGTTTGTCATGGGCGACCCCCATGATGAGGAAAAGGAATGCTTTGCACTCCGCCCGATGACCTGCCCGTTCCAGTATCAGGTCTTCCTGAACAAGCAGCGCTCCTACAGAGAGCTGCCGATGCGTCTGACCGAAACCTCTACCCTGTTCCGCAACGAGGACAGCGGCGAGATGCACGGCCTCATCCGTGTCCGTCAGTTCACAATCTCAGAGGGCCACTTCATTCTTCGCCCGGATCAGCTCGAAGAAGAATTCAAGTTCTGCCTTGAGATGGCAAAGTATATGCTTAATACCGTCGGTCTGCTGGAGGACTGCACCTTCCGCTTCTCCCAGTGGGATCCGGCCAACCCGAAGAACAAGTACGAGGGCACCGCAGAGCAGTGGGAGCTCGCACAGGCTACGATGGAAAAAATCCTCAACGACCTCGGCGTTGAATACGAGATCGGCATTGACGAGGCTGCCTTCTACGGCCCGAAGCTGGATGTCCAGTATAAGAACGTGTTCGGCAAGGAAGATACCATCGTCACCATCCAGATCGACATGCTGCTCGCACAGCGCTTCGGCATGTACTATATCGACAAGGACGGTCAGAAGAAGCTGCCGTATATCATTCACAGAACATCCCTCGGATGCTTCGAGCGCACGCTCGCCTATATGCTTGAGAAGTTTGCAGGCGTTCTGCCGCTCTGGCTTGCACCGGAGCAGGTTCGTCTGCTGCCGATCGGCGAAGAGCATGTTGCCTATGCACAGGCCTTTGCCGACAAGCTGACGCAGGCCGGCATGCGCGTGACGGTCGATGCCGAGGACAGAAACATCGGCACCAAGATCAAGAACGCCCGCTTCGACCGCATTCCGTATATGCTCATCATCGGCGACAACGAGGTCAAGGACAACGGCGTGACTGTCCGCTCCCGCAAGGAAGGCGAGCTCGGCTGCCTGAAGCTCGACGATGTATTCAGCAAGCTCATCACAGAGGTTGCAACCAAAGCAAAATAATCAGAAGCATAATCATTCCGGATCCGGTTCACGATACCGCATCCGGAATGATTTCTTTGTGCATTAAAATTTATGCCGCAGATACATGCATTTGCGGTTGACTTTTCGGCATACATGTGCTATAAT
The DNA here is from genome assembly GCA_017427265.1 of Oscillospiraceae bacterium. Taxonomy (GTDB): domain Bacteria; phylum Bacillota; class Clostridia; order Oscillospirales; family Ruminococcaceae; genus Firm-04. Next base: position 12,808 of record JAFRTG010000007.1, read on the forward strand.
ATTTTTGTTGCAAATTCAGGTTAACTGTGAGGTGAGGAACGTGGCAAACGGTGACAGTTGCGGCTCAAACGGGCGATTACCGCAGATACGGCGGTTTCAGCGCGCAGAAAGAACGCATCGGCAGCCGGGCTGCCGCGTTTGCTGTGCCTGAATTATGACCGTATTGCATGACGGTGCCCTGTTTGTACCCGTACAGACAGGATTTTTTATGCCCATTTGACCGTTGCTGAGTATCGTGAGATCGCAGCAGATTTCATGAAAAGGAAACGGGGTGACTCCAATGGGGACAGAAATGCTGCAGGAGGCAGCGATGAACGCGGAAACCGCGGTTGCGCTGAAGCCTGACTATAAAAACGAAATCATCGGTATCATCCGGAGCGCAGCCTCTCCAAAGGCGATCCGTACACAGCTGGATGATTATCACGGAAACGACATTGCAGAGGTTGTCGGACAGCTGAACCAGCAGGAACGAACAAAGCTTTACCGTGTCTGCGGTATCCAGATGCTCGCTGAAATATTTGAGCATCTCGAAGAAGAGGACGCTGGCAAATATCTGCGGGAAATGGATTTACAAAAAGCGGCATCCGTCATTTCCGAGCTGGAGACCGATACCGCAGCAAATGTCCTGCGGGAAATCGAAAAAGAGCGGCGCGCACTGCTGATTGACATGCTGCCGCAGGATATCCGCAAGGAAATCCGCCTGATTGCGTCCTTTGACGAGGACGAGATCGGCAGCAAAATGACGACCAACTGCATCATTATCCGTGAAAATCTGACCGTCAAGCAGGCCATGAACGAGCTTGTGCGGCAGGCAGAGGAAAATGACAATATCTCCACGCTGTTTGTCGTGGACGAAACCGGCACCTATTACGGCGCCATTGACTTAAAGGAGCTGATTACGGCACGCAACAGCGTCCCGCTGGAACGGCTGATTTCAACGTCCTTCCCGTATGTGTATGCACACGAGACGATTGACGACTGTATCGAAAAGCTGAAGGATTATTCCGAGGATTCGATTCCCGTACTCGACAACAGCAATCAGATGCTCGGCGTTATCACCGCGGCCAGCATCATTGAGGTCGTGGATGACGAAATGGGCGAAGACTATGCAAAATTCGCAGGTCTGACCGCAGAAGAGGATCTGCAGGAGCCGCTCGGCCGCAGCATGAAAAAGCGTCTGCCGTGGCTGCTGATTCTGCTCTGTCTGGGTATGCTGGTCTCCGGCGTTGTCGGTATTTTTGAAAAGGTCATCTCGCAGCTGACGCTGATTATGGCATTCCAGTCGCTGATTCTTGACATGGCCGGTAATGTCGGCACGCAGTCACTGGCTGTCACGATCCGTGTTCTGATGGACGAAACGCTGACATTCGGCCAGAAAATGAAGCTCGTCGGCAAAGAAATGCGCGTCGGTCTGTGCAACGGTATGCTGCTCGGAATGATGTCCTTTGTCATGGTCGGCGGATATATCATGCTGTTCAAGCATAAAACTGCAGTGTTCGCGTTTGCCGTATCCGGCTGCATCGGTACCTCGCTGATGCTCGCCATGCTGATTTCCAGCGCCGTCGGCACACTGATTCCGCTGTTTTTCAAGAAAATCAAGGTTGACCCGGCCGTCGCATCCGGTCCGCTGATTACAACGGTCAACGACCTTGTTGCTGTCGTGACCTATTACGGCATGAGCTGGATCCTGCTGCTCAATGTCCTGCATCTGCATGAATAACAAAACCCGGAAACAGCTTCTGCGCTGCTTCCGGTTTTTTTATTTTGTATTGGATTCTTCGCGCAGCCGTCTGCGGATTCCGGCCATAATCGCCTGATGTGCCGCCGCTGCGGTTTCCTGTGAAACAGGTGCCGTATCGCCGAGGGGATACGGTATGCCGAGTGCTTCGTATTTTTGTTTTCCGAACGTATGATACGGCAGAACGTCAAGACCTTTGAGCGTTTTCAGTCCGCCGATGAAATAGCCGAGTGCCTCCTGCTCATCCGGCATATCCGTCCAGCCCGGCACGATCACATGCCGAATCCACAGCGGAACACCGCACGCACTGATTTTCTCAGCAAATGCAAGAATATTTGTATTCGGGCAGCCGGTCAGCCTGCGATGCTGTTCCGCATCAATATGCTTGATATCCAGCATAACAAGATCGGTCACGGCAAGCAGTGCTTCGGTCTCCTCCGGCGCATCCGGCCGATAGCAAATGCCGGACGTATCCAGACATGTGTGAATGCCGCGTGCTTTCGCCTCGCGGAACAGTTCCGTCAGAAACGGCAGCTGAAGCATCGGTTCGCCGCCCGTTGCGGTAATGCCGCCGTTTTGATAGAACGCACGGTTATGCTCATACATCGCAAGCAGTGATTCAACGGTTTCCGGGTGTCCACCGCTGACCTGCCATGTATCCGGATTGTGACAGTACAGACAGCGCATCGGACAGCCCTGAAAGAAGATTACAAAGCGCACGCCGGGGCCGTCTACAGTTCCGAACGATTCTGTCGAATGGATGTGTCCCTGCATCTGATCGCCTCCTGACACAGCAGCCCGCTGAAAGCAGTTTCAGCGGGCCTTTGTTTTTCAGATCTTATCGTGGAACGTGCGGGAAATGATATCATCCTGCTGTTCCTTTGTCAGCTTAATAAAATTAACGGCATAGCCGGAAACACGCACGGTCAGCTGCGGATACTTCTCCGGATGAGCCTGCGCATCCAGAAGCGTTTCTCTCGTAAAGACGTTGACATTCAGATGATGTCCGCCCTTTTCCACATAACCGTCCAGTAACTCAACAAGATTATCAATCTGCTGTTCGCTTGCCATAGGAATCCCTCCGTTCTGTATCAGTCCTCCGCGGAAATCATGTCATCTTCCGCGCTGTCGTCAAAGTCGAAATTCGGAACGGCACATGCACCCGGTTTGCTGCATTCCGTGCTGTTGACAGTCTGCACACGGGTCTCATCGCCGATTTCCAGGTTGATATGCTGACTGCCGGATGCAATCAGGCTGTCAATCAGATCAGCAAGTTCATCCGGATCAGGGCCGTGCTCATTTCTCTTCACGCTCCGCCTCCTGCCGCAGTGCATCCAGATCAAGGTCACCGGAAAAGACCTTCGTTTCCTTGCCGAGTGCGTCCGGAATGATCGAGAAGGTATTGGAAATACCGTCCTGCGCATGACGGAACGGCAGCTTGGATACGGACGAAAGCGATGCGACCGCGCCGTGCGTATCTCTGCCGTGCATCGGGTTTGCACCCGGAGCAAGCGGAACACCGTGCTTCCGGCCATCCGGGGTGTTGCCGGTCTTTTTGCCGTACACAACATTGGATGTGATCGTCAGAATGCTCATGGTCGGAACACCGCCGCGATAGGTGTGATGCTTGCGGATCTTGTCCATAAAGGTCTTGACGATATCGACAGCAATGCGGTCTACGCGGTCGTCGTCATTGCCGTATTTCGGGAAGTCTCCCTCCACCTCGTAATCCGTCACAATGCCGTTTTCGTCGCGGATGCACTTTACCTTCGCATACTTAATCGCGCTGAGCGAATCCGCCACGACCGAAAGTCCTGCGATGCCGGTCGCAAAATAACGCTTGACATCACGGTCGTGCAGCGCCATCTGCAGCTTTTCATAGCTGTATTTATCGTGCATATAATGGATGACATTCAGCGTGTTGACATAGAGTCCCGCCAGCCATTCCATCATCTGGTCATACTTGTCCATCACGTCGTCATAGTCGAGATAATCTCCGGCGACCGGACGGTATTTCGGTCCGACCTGCACCTTCATCACCTCATCGACGCCGCCGTTGATTGCATACAGCAGGCATTTCGCCAGATTGGCACGCGCACCGAAGAACTGCATCTCCTTGCCGACGCGCATCGACGAAACACAGCACGCAATCGCATAGTCATCGCCGTGCGTGACGCGCATCAGATCGTCGTTTTCATACTGAATCGACGAAGATTTAATCGACATTTTTGCGCAGAAACGCTTGAAATTCTGCGGCAGTCTTTTAGACCAGAGCACGGTCATATTCGGCTCCGGCGCCGTGCCGAGATTGTTCAGCGTATTCAGATAGCGGAACGAATTCTTCGTAACCATGTGCTGACCTTCAACAGACACACCGCCGATGGACTCCGTTACCCATGTCGGGTCGCCGGAAAAAAGCGCATTGTATTCCGGTGTGCGCGCAAACTTGACCAGACGCAGCTTCATAATAAAATGGTCGATCAGCTCCTGCGCCTGCTCCTCGGTCAGAATGCCGCGGTCAAGGTCGCGCTGAATATAGATATCAAGGAAGGTGGACGTTCTGCCGAGGCTCATTGCGGCGCCGTTCTGCTCCTTGACAGCTGCCAGATAGCCAAAATACAGCCACTGAACAGCTTCCTGCGCATTCTGAGCCGGGCGGGAAATGTCAAAGCCGTAAATCCTGCCGAGTTCGATCAGCTCGCCGAGTGCACGAATCTGCTCGGAAAGCTCCTCGCGCAGCTGAATATTCTCAGAGGTCATGCGGACAAAATGCGTGGCCTTCTGATGCTCCTTGTCCTCAATCAGACGGTCAACGCCGTAAAGCGCGATTCTGCGGTAATCGCCGATGATGCGGCCTCTGCCGTAAGCATCAGGCAGACCGGTCAGAATCGCAGATTTTCTCGCAAGGCGCATCTCCGGCGTATAGGCATCGAACACGCCCTGATTATGCGTCTTGCGGTATTTTGTAAAGATTTCAACAATTTTAGGATCAACCTCATAGCCATACTCTCTGCAGGCCTGCTGCGCCATGCGGATTCCGCCGAACGGCTGCAGTGCACGCTTGAACGGCTTGTCCGTCTGGAATCCGACGATTTTTTCAAGATCCTTTTGCAGATAGCCGGGGCCGTGCGAGGTAATCGTGGATACGATCTTTGTATCCATATCCAGCACACCGCCGGCCTCTCGCTCCTGCCGGGAGAGCTCCATAACCTGCTCCCAGAGTTTTGTTGTCGCTTCCGTCGGTCCGCTCAGGAAGCTCTCATCTCCGTCATAGGGCGTATAATTTTTGTGAATGAAGTCCCGGACATTGATCGAATCACTCCATCTGCCGGCATGGAAGCCATCCCATTCCGGTGCGAATTCCTTTAACACAGTCACATCATCCTTTCAGCGGCAGGTACCGAACCGCGCAATTCCGCGCATCCGGCACAGTCAGACGGTTCCGGAACAGCATCTTCCGGTAAACCATCCTTCTTCCCCGGAAGCGCTTTACAGTTTATTATAACACAATCACCGCGAAAATGCAATACAAAGCACAATCGCCATTCTGACAGAATTTTCGTTGTCAGTATACAAATTCCAAGTGAAAACAGCCGGATGGGTACAAAAAGGCTTCCGACATATGCCGGAAGCCTTTTTCCTTTCCCCGTATCCCCAGACACCGCAGAACGCCACAGTTTCGTTCTCAGCGCGGTTCACAGATCAGTTTCATAGCGGTGCGCTCTTCGCCGTCGATCTCGATGCTGGCAAAGGCCGGAACGCAGACCAGATCAATACCGATCGGTGCAAGATAGCCTCTTGCGATTGCAATCGACTTGATTGCCTGATTGGCAGCGCCTGCTCCGACAGCCTGCACCTCAACGACACGCTGTTCCCGAATGACACCGGCAATCGCGCCGGCCACAGAATTCGGAGTGGAATGAGATGATACTTTCAATACTTCCATCAGTAACCTCCTAGTGCTCTCAAAAAACAGATTTTTTGTTTCTATTATAGAACAGGAAATCTTATGCGTACTGTGCTGCATAGTTTCACTGTCTATAGTATAATACATTTCACGAAAAAAGTCAAGGTGTTCACAATTAGTTTGTAGAATCACTCATAAACACACGCTCGATTTTGGTACAAATGCCGATTTTGCTATCAATTTCCAGGCAAACTGCATTCAAAATACAGGGGCCGGGTGCTTCCGCAAACTGCACGGGTCGGTGAAAGCGCTGCTTTTCAATCGCAAGCTCCGGCAAAACACCGAGCACAGACCTTGCACCGCCGACCATTCCGACATCCGTCAGGTATCCGGTGCGTCCGTCGAGAATCTCGGCGTCGGCTGTCTGAACATGCGTGTGGGTTCCGATGACAGCCGAAACACGCCCGGAAAGATACCAGCCCATGGCGCGCTTCTCCGAGGTTGCCTCCGCGTGAAAATCAAGCAGGATATTTTTTGTATCGAGCCCGGCAAGCAGGCCGTCGATTACCGTAAAAGGATTATCAAGCGCATCCATGAAAGCCGTACCCATCAGATTGATGACCGCAACCGAATACGAACCGAAATCGAGAACACAGACACCGCTGCCCGGCGCACCTTCCGGATAATTGGCCGGCCGCAGAATCCGTTCATTGTCATAGAGCTCATCGCATTTGCGGCGAAAACAGTGATTGCCCGTCGTGATGACATCCGCGCCGCCGGAAAACAGCATATCCGCGGAATACGGCGTAATACCGTTGCCCTGCGCAGAATTTTCACCGTTCACGACAATCAGGTCGGCACCGTACTGCCGTTTGAGCTTCGGTGCATTCCGGCAGAAGCATTCGCAGCCGGCCTCGCCGACAACGTCACCGAACATCAGTAACTTCATGCAATTCCTCCGCTGTCAGTCTTCTTCCACGATCACAAGCTGACCGCCATGCGGCTGCTCATTCTGAACCGGAACCGTTACCGTTTCTGTTGAAGGAACAGACTGCTCAGAATCAATCTGCACTTCCTCGACGACCACGCCGTCCTCAAGAATCATTGTCTGCGGCTGAACAATCTGTGTTTCTTCGGCAGGTCCTGTCACGATGCTGCCGTTTTCATCGGTCACGACCGGTTCTGTCTCTGTCTGCTGCTTGGCCTGCAGCACATCCCAGATATCCGTTTCCGGCAGCGGTTCGGTTTCCTCCTGCGGCTGATAAACCGCCGGAAGCGATTCTGTACCTTCCTCTGTATCCCGGTTTTTGGCCGCGGAAATAATCGCAATCAAACCAAATACTGCAAAAACTGCTGCGGCAATCGCTAAAATTTCTTTCTTTTCCATAATGATTCCCCATTCTTACTTCTTGGAAGTATGCCGGCGTTCCCCCGCCAGCGGATTGCTGTCGATCGCATCCTGCCGCTGACGGCTGGACAGATGCGTATAGATCTCCGTTGTTGAAACAGACTGATGGCCAAGAATATCCTTGAGCGTCAGCATATCTGCATTTCCGTGCTGATACATCAGCGTCGCAGCCGTGTGACGCAGCTTATGCGTGGAAAGCCCTTTTCCGGAAAGTCCGGCAGCAGCAAGTGTCTGCTCAACGATCTGCTGAACCCTGCGGCGGCTGATTCTGCGGTGATTTCTGCTCAGGAACAGCGCATTCGGCTCCTCCGGAGGATTTTCGCGCGCATCCAGATAATCCTGAATCGCAGAAAGACATGCATCATTGAGATAGACAATGCGTTCCTTGCTGCCTTTTCCGAATACGCGGATCTGCCGGTTAAAAAAATCGACATCCCCGACATTCATACCGACCAGCTCCGCAAGACGAAAACCGCAGTTCAGAAACAGTGTCACGATGCAGTAATCGCGCAGCGTGTCATGCGAAGGGGATTCCTCGGCGCTCTGCAGCATCCGCTGGCTCTCCTCCAGTGTCAGAAAACGCGGGAGCGTCTTTTTGACGGCCGGAAGCTCCAGATTCTGACAGGGATCGGCGCGCAGCAGCCCTTTGGTCTTGGTCAGATATTTGAACAGGCTGCGGACAGCACTCAGCCGCCGCGCCACGGAACGCGGCGTATTTCCGCGGTCATCCCGCAGGTACCGGATATAATCGTACAGCACGGCAACCGTCACGCGCTCCAGCTCGGAAACAGTGATCTCCGAGAGCTCCACATCAGCAGCATCTGCTGCTGGCCGTTTCTGATCCATACAGTGGAGCCAGCGCAGAAACAGCGCATTATCGGCATAATATTCCGAAACAGTCCGCTTTGCTTTTCCGCGGATGACATCCAGATAGGTCAGATAATCGCTGAAAAAAAGCGGAAGCTGACTGCGGTCGATTTCCATTCGGCACGCCCCCTTTCCGGATCCTTCTTTTTCTTTTATTATACCCGATTCCGTATTTTTTTTCAAGTCCTGCAGCAAACATTTTTCCGGGCTTCGGGATTGCCTGCCGCTGCTTGACAGAATCACGTATTTATGTTATAATCAAATGGAAATATACAGTCTGCAGCGAGGTGAAACATCATGCAGCGAAAAAACAGTTATCAGACAAAACAGAAGGCACTGATTCTGGAATATCTTGAAACCCATCCGGAACGTCATATTACGGCGGCTGAACTGCTGCACGCGCTGACCGAGAACGGCACGCCGATGGGTGCAGCAACAATCTACAGGCAGCTTGAAAAGCTCGAACAGGACGGCCTTGTCCGGCGGTATTCGCTTGACGACCGCGGAAGCGCCTGCTGGCAGTATGCCGGGGAAGAGGCCAAAGCCGGTACATGTCATTCGCATTTTCATTTGAAATGCACGGTCTGCGGCAGACTGTTTCATCTTGACTGCAGCCATCTGCATGAAATCGCGCATCACGTCGCTGCCGATCACGGCTTTCAGATTGACCCCTCGCGCACGGTTTTTTACGGCCTGTGCAGACAATGCGATTCGGGCGCATCCGGCAGCATGGCAGACGATCTGCACGATTCCGGATGCTGCTGCCATTCGCATGAATCCTGCACGGAAACCTCAGAGCACCCCGATTGCGATCACTGAAAAAAGGAGTTTTTCAAATGAAAGAACGCAATAAGGAAACGGAAGGCATCACACTGCTCGGACAGCAGAAAACCAAATACCCCTCTGACTACGATCCTTCCGTACTGGAAACCTTCGAGAACAAGCATCCGGACAGAGATTACTTCGTAAAATTCAACTGTCCGGAGTTCACGAGTCTCTGTCCGATCACCGGTCAGCCGGATTTCGCTACGATCTATATTTCTTATGTTCCGCGCATCAAAATGGTCGAAAGCAAATCCCTGAAGCTCTATCTGTTCAGCTTCCGCAATCACGGTGATTTCCACGAGGACTGCGTCAATATCATCATGAACGACCTGATTCAGCTGATGGAGCCCGCTTATATCGAGGTCTGGGGAAAATTTCTGCCGCGCGGCGGCATCTCAATCGACCCCTACTGCAATTACGGGATGCCTGGAACCAAGTGGGAGCAGGTTGCATGGGACCGGCTGACACATCACGATCTCTATCCGGAACCGGTCAACAACCGCTGAGGGTTCCCATGGAACACGAACGCATTCTGCATATCCTGGAATATCTGACGCGCTTCACTAATTCCGGACGGACTGCAACCATTCAGGATATCCGCGCCTATCTTGCAGAGCACTACAGCCTGCAGAGCGTTTCTGCACTGACGATCCGCCGCGACCTTGACCGTCTCATCACAGCCGGCTACGATATCCGGATTACGCACGGCGCCCACAATACCGCACAGTACAGTCTGCACACACGCAGCTTTTCATTCAACGAGATTCGATTCATTGTTGATTCCGTTTCCATCAATAAATTCATCTCGGAGCGAAAAAAACGTCAGATGCTCCGCAAATTTGAATCCTTCTGCTCGGAAGAGGAGCTGCGCAGACTCGACAGCCGCATCGTGCTGAACGGCCCCGGCACGCCCTCGACCGATCTGCTGGATAATCTGGAAAAGGTCCATGACCTGATCTCACAGAAGCGAAAAATCAACTTTGAATACGGCAAATTCGATGTTTCCGGGCAAATGAAGTTCTACCAGAAAAGCAGGGAAATGATTCCCTGCCGCGTTGTATATTCACGCGAACGCTTTTACCTCAAATGCGTCGATGAGCAGACCGGCGCGGAACGGACTTACCGCATTGACCGGATGCGGCATATCACGCCGGGCGGAAAAATCAGCCGCAGACCGCAGCTTTCAAGACCGGACGGCGCCGTGCTCGGCATGTTTCCGCCGGAACAGTATGTCACTGTAACGCTTCGCGTTATCGGCGTGCTGCTTGACGATATGCTGGAGCATCTTGAGAAATATGCAAGTGTCCGGAAGGATCCGGATCCTGCATGGGTACAGATTCAGGCGCGCATCGGTATCAGCCCGGATTTCTATCGCTGGGCAATGGAATACGGTGCTAATCTTGAAGTGCTGGCGCCTGAAAACATCCGGGAAGAGATGGCAGAAAAGCTGCGTCAGGCTCTTCAGCTTTATGCGCAATCATCCGACCAAAAATAAGCTCCGCCGCATGAACGGCGACATCTGCATAGAAGAATTCCGCCATAGTATTCCGATCGGAAGTCAGAATACTATGGCGTTTTCTATTGACAGCGCAGCGGTATTTGTGCTATAATTGTTCCTGTCATGAATTATAATTCAGGGAGTTATTATCAATGAACATTGAATACCGGAAAGCGGACAAAGAAGATGCGGAATTACTGATAGATATTTATAATTCCGCGTTTTACCGTGATTTTTTGAAATACGGTGAATGTCCTGCATATGGACAGACAAAAGAAATGATGGAAAAATCCATTATCAATTACCCCAAGTTCATTATTTTATTTAACGGTGAACCGGTCGGCTGTGTTTCGTGCAAACAGATTGAAGCAGGTGTATATGCAGTTGGCTGCTTATGTATTATTCCGGCGTATCAAGGGAAAGGAATCGGAACACAGGCAATCAAATTTATTACATCGTACTATAAGGACTGGGACAAATTTACGCTCATCACACCCGTTGACAAAACAGAAAATGTTAAATTCTATACAGAAAAATGCGGGTTTGATATCGTGTCCACTGAAATGGACGGAAATGTGAAAGTCGCAAGATTTGTTTTAGAGAGATAGATTAAAGTTTATCTCTGAAATCTGATAAACGCAATGCCCCGAAGCGCCTTAACATGCTTCGGGGCAAAACTTATGTATGGAAATCCGCCATTCATCAGGATTCAGCAAGCAGGTCTGTCATATTGTAGAGACCCGGCTTCTTGCCAATCAGGAACACAGCTGCATTGACAGAGCCCTCTGCGAAAACACGCTTGGAATATGCCGAATGCGTCAGGGAGATGCACTCGTCCGGGCCTGCAAACAGTACCTCGTGTTCGCCGACAATCGTGCCGCCGCGGACAGAATGCATACCGATTTCCGTCATTTCACGCTTTTTCCGGACGCTGTGGCGGTCATAGACAAGATGCTTCGGCGGGTCTGTTTCCTCGCAGATCGCGTTTGCAAGCATCAGAGCCGTTCCGGACGGCGCGTCAATCTTCTGATTGTGGTGCTTTTCGATGATCTCAATGTCAAAGCGGTTACCGAGCACCGCAGCAGCCTTTTTCGCAAGCGCCATCAGAAGCTGAATACCGAGCGACATATTGCCGGACGCAAACAGCGCGACATTCGCAGATGCCTGCTGAATCTTTGCCTGCTGTGCCTCAGAATAACCGGTGGTTGCAAGCAGAACCGGCGTACCGGTTGCCTGTGCATATTCCAGCAGTGCATCCAGAGAATCCGGGTGGCTGTAATCAATGATGACATCAGGCTTTTCAGGCATTTCCGCCGGGGTCTTATAAACCGGCACCGAAATGCCGTCCGCGCTGCAAATATCAATACCGCAAAGCACTTCACAGTCGGAGCGTTCCGCTACGGACGCAAGAACATTCCGGCCCATTTTTCCGCCGATACCGCTGATCGCAATTTTTACCATATTTTTCATTCCTTTCCTTCATACTGCAATGCCGCCCGGATGCGCTCCGGACGGCATCATTTTTCAGTTTTGCACTCAGATGAGACCCTGCTTCTTCATTTCTTCAACAAGCACAGCCTTGTTATTGTCAGCCATCTCATAGAGCGGCAGACGACATGATCCGGCAGCATAGCCCATCTGGTTGACGGCTTCCTTCACGGGAATCGGGTTCGTCTCGATGAACAGCGCGTGAATCAGCTTGAGATACTTCAACTGCAGTGCGGCAGCGGTCTTGAAGTCACCGGCCAGAGCAGCAGCGGTCATATCGTGGGTTTCCTTCGGTGCAACATTCGAGAGCACAGAAATCACGCCCTTTGCACCGAGACTCATCATCGGCACGATCTGATCATCATTGCCGCTGTAAACGGTCAGCTGATCGCCGCAGCGCTCAATCAGATTTGCGGTGTAAGTAATATTGCCGACAGCGTCCTTCATTGCAACGATGTTGCTGATCTCTGCCAGCTTTGCAGCCGTCTCGACATCAATGCCGAGTCCGGTTCTGGACGGCACATTGTAGAGGATAATCGGCAGCTTTGTGCTTTCGGCAATCGTCTTGTAGTGCACATACAGACCGCGCTGCGAGGTCTTGTTATAGTAAGGCGTCACGAGCAGCAGTGCATCGGCACCGGCCTTTTCGGCTTCCTGCGAGAGCATCACGGCAGTCGCGGTCGCATTGCTTCCGGTACCGGCAATGACCGGAACGCGGTGATTGGTATGCTCAACCGCAAAGCGGATCACGTCAATATGCTCCTGCTCGCTGAGCGTCGAGCTCTCACCGGTCGTACCGGCAATGACGAGCGCGTCCGTGCCGTTTTCGATCTGGAAGTCGATCAGTCTTGCAAATTCTTCATAATTGACAGAACCGTCCGCAGAGAACGGTGTCACAAGTGCAACAGCAGCACCGGTAAAAATAACAGGCTTCATTGGTTTCATCCTTTCTGTATGAAATTAGATTCGGGGAAGCATATCAGAGCTGCACACCGGAATATTCCGGGAACTGCGCAGCAAGCCATTGCCGGAGCAAATCTGTCTGCTCGGCTGTGAGACCGGATACGGCTTCATCGCCGTGTTCGTCGGTACAGGCACAGAGCAGCAGGTCGCCGTAAATCGGACAGCCCGTGTGATAAAAGCATGTTCCGATGAAATTAACCGGCAAAGAACGCTCACCGCCGCGTGCATCAATCAGATAGCACAGCACAAATGCATCCTGCAGTGCTTCCGGCATCACCGGAACGCGGTAACGCTCCGTGACATCGGTCTGCAGCAGCGATGCAGGCAGCTCCGGCGGCAGGATACCCTCCGGCACCGGAACAGTCTCGGCGGCACCCGATACCGGAATCCGCAGCAAAAATTTCTGAGCATTCACGCAGGACTCACTCCCCCGCTTTATCATATGATCCCTTACAGGATTTTGAGAAAATTGCGGATCAGCACAGCAGCGTTGACCATCTCTCCGACTGTGGCGAGATGATCCGGCACGCCGAAACGGAATACAGGCAGCTTTCCGTCAGGATCCAGCTCGCGGATTGCTTCGACTGTATTATCAAAGGATGCCTCGCTGATGGGCAGAAAAATACGTTCCGTATCCTCTGTTTCGGCCATGACGAGCGTCACAGTGACGGCACGTTTCGAGCCGGTCACCGCAATGTAGCGCGGTTCTGACGAAAGCAGAAACGCGCGGTATTCCATCAGCGTTTCTCTTGCGCCGCAGGCAATCAGCAGCTCACTGAGCGCATGGGCTTCAAGATCGGTCGCGTCATCATGCAGCACAAGCATATAATCCCGCGGCTTAAAGCCGTAGGTCTGCTCCTTCAGGAAATCACGGAGCGGCGCGCGCTGGTGATTATAATCCTGAAAATAAGCCGGAACAAACGGAATCAGAGGCGGTTCCTGCGGTGTGTACGGAACAAAACTGACCGGGCCGTGAATCCGGTTGTCGCCGTAAATATCCAGCACGGCCGTTTCAATGGTATCGTTCATCGGGCACACAAATACATGCCGCATCCGGAACGCCTCCCTCCGTCAATGATAATCAGTCAAAGTAACCCTTTGCAGCAAGCAGCTCTGCGAGCTCAACCGCACCGCCGGCCGCGCCGCGGAGCGTATTGTGGGACAGGCAGACAAACTTGTAATCAAACAGCGTATCCTCGCGCAGTCTGCCGACGGAAATCGCCATGCCGCCCTCCATATTTCTGTCGAGCTTTGCCTGCGGACGGTCCGGCTCCTCGAAGTAGTTGAGGAACTGCTTCGGAGCGTGCGGCAGACCGAGCTCCTGCGGAACACCCTTGTACTCTGCCCATGCAGCCTTAATCTCGGCCTCCGTGGGCTTGTTCTCAAACTTGACAAAGACAGCAGCCGTGTGACCGTCGGAAACCGGCACACGCAGGCACTGCGTTGTAATCAGCGGGCTGCTTGCCTTAACGATCTCGCCGTTCTCGATCGTACCCCAGATCTTCAGCGGTTCCTGCTCGGACTTCTCCTCCTCGCCGCCGATATACGGGATGAGGTTGTCGATCATCTCCGGCCAGCGCTCAAAGGTCTTGCCGGCACCGGAAATTGCCTGATACGTGCAGGCGAGAACCGTCTTGATGCCGAACTTGCGCAGCGGGTGCAGTGCCGGAACATAGCTCTGGATCGAGCAGTTCGACTTGACTGCGATAAAGCCGCGCTTGGTGCCGAGTCTTGCCTTCTGGGAAGCAATGATATCGAGATGCTCCGGGTTCAGCTCCGGAATAATCATCGGGACATCCGGCGTGAAGCGGTGTGCGGAGTTGTTGGAAACGATCGGGCACTCTGCCTTGGCATAGGCCTCCTCAAGTGCGCGCAGCGCATCCTTCTTCATATCAACGGCACAGAAGCAGAAATCGACCTGAGAAGCGATCTTCTCAATGTCCTCGCCTGCGTCATAGATGACGAGGTCTGCAAACTGCTCCGGCATCGGCTGATCCTTGAATGCCCATCTTGCGCCGACTGCCTCACGGTAGGTCTTTCCGGCAGAGCGGGAAGACGCTGCCATCACGGTCACCTTAAACCACGGATGATCCGCAAGCAGCAGAGCAAAACGCTGACCGACCATGCCGGTTGCGCCGATGATACCAACGCGAAATTCTTTCATAAAAAAGTCCTCCATTCGTTTGATTCGGCCCCCGGACTTCCGCCCGGAGGGGCAATTCTGAGGCAGAAAAAAATCCGCCAGCTGATGATGGCGGACATTGAGCAGATGAACGGATCCGGTTACGCCTGATATCCGGCGTAAAATCACGAAAACCCGGTCAGCACTCCACAATGCAGAACGCAATGTGACAGTCACGCACCTGTTCGGTACGCGCCCAGCAACCCCGATGCCGTATCGGCGCAACTTCGGCGGATCTGCCTTTCTCACCGGAATCTGGTTTTCACCGCGGGTCGGCACCCTCAATCCGGCGGTACTCATCATCACCGCTCCTCTGTCCGTGCTCTTATTCTAACATATCAGCGCGGATTTGTCAACCCCCTTTTTGAAATCGCTGTATTTCTGTGCAGGACATATGTATTCTATCGAAGAACAATCAGGAGCTTTTAGGCAAGATATACAGATTACTTGACAATTCTGTTCTGATATGATAGAATAGAATTGTCGGAAACAGGCATTCTATCCTATAAAGGAGCGTGAAAATCCATGAAAATCCGTTTCAATGAAGATGAAGCCGTCGTTGCGAAGATCCGCGAGGGGCTCCTCAAAAAAGAGGGCTACTGCCCCTGCCGACTGCAGCGTACCGAAGAAAACCGATGTATGTGCCTGGAATTCCGTGAGCAGATTGCGGATCCGGAATTTGAAGGCTACTGTCACTGCCGACTGTATTACAAGGAAAAATAACCTGGAAGGAGTTTTATCATGGCTGTTGTGCATATTGAAAACGTCAAAGATTTTGATCCGGAGGTGCTTCAGGCATCCGGACGTGTTCTTGTGGATTTCTGGGCTTCGTGGTGCGCTCCCTGCATGAGAATGGCACCGGTTCTGGATGAGATTGATGCGGATTATCCAGAACTGAAGGTTGTCAAGGTCAATGTTGAGGCCGCACAGGAGCCTGCCGTCCGGTTCGGAATTGATTCCATCCCGGCATTTCTGCTGTTCGAGAACGGAAAGGTCATCAAAAAAGCAATCGGCGCAATGCCGAAAGATGACCTTGCAAAACAGCTCGGACTCTGATATTCTGATCTGAACCGGATACAAGCCGCAGCGCCTGTATCCGGCTTTTTGCATACACGAACCGGCAGGAGACAATCACATGATTCATTATTATTACGGAAACGGCAAAGGCAAGACCTCCGCAGCAGCGGGCGCTTGCATCCGCGCACTCGGCAGCGGTATGAAATGTGCCTTTGTGCAGTTTCATAAAAACGGTACAAGCAGTGAAATCACGGTACTGCGGCAACTGCAGACCGATGTTTTCACCTGCACCGGAAGCATCCGCTTTTTCCGGGACATGACAGCGCAGGAGATCACGGCTGTCACAAAGATGCACAATGAAAATCTGCAGCGGGTGCTGCAGAAAACCTATGATCTGATTGTACTGGACGAGCTCGGCGATGCGCTGCTCCGTGAAACCGTTGATGCAGCGGCTATCCTTGCGCTGCTCAAAGCGCCGCCCTGTGAGCTGATTATCACCGGTCACAAGCCCGATCCGCTTCTGACGGAATACGCAGACTACATCACCGAATTCCGCTGCATCGCACATCCTTACCGCAGCGGGTGCTCCGCCCGGCGCGGCATTGAATACTGAGCATGATGAAGCCGCCTGACTGTAAATGAATACAGTCAGGCGGCTTTTGCATCGGATTTACCGGAAGCATCCCGCTTCATTGGTTTGAAGGCTGAAATTCTTTTCCACGCGCCGCACTTCCTGTTCTGCACTGACAAATGCATCCACAATCAGCGGATCAAAATGCTTGCCGGAGCCGTCTTTGATGATTTTCATCGCATCTTCAAAGGACATCGGCTCTTTATAGCTGCGCTTGGAAACAAGTGCATCAAAGACATCCGCAACCGCCATCACGCGGGCGGAAAGCGGAATTTTTTCGCCGGAAAGGCCTGTCGGATAACCGCTGCCGTCCCATTTTTCATGATGATATGCAGCCAGATTCCTCGCTTCATTCAGATAGCCGGAATTCGGCACGAGTGCGATTGCCTGCTTGATGATATCCTTTCCGGCCGTCGTATGAGTTTTCATGACAGAAAATTCATCATCATCCAGCCTGCCGGCCTTGTTCAGAATCGAATCCGGCACCTGAATCTTGCCGATATCATGCAGCGGCGCCGAATTTACCACATCAGAGATAAACGAATCCGAAAGCATATCCGAATAATAACCCATTTTGCGCATCTCATGCAGAATGATTTCCGTATATGCGGCTGTTTTGCGGACATGTGCGCCGGTATTTTTATCGCGGCTCTCCACAATATCTGCGAGCACCATAATCAGCGCCTTCTGCATTCTGGAAATCTGATCGGTTTTCTCCTGTACATCTGCAACATACCGCATACTGTCATCGGAGGTTTTGGTGATTGCGTGGTAAAGGTTTTCAACCTCATCACCGGTATGAATCTGCAGCTCGCGGATCCGCTCAATGCTGCTTTCCCGCGCAGTCTCCGAATCGTATGCAAATGCATCCGCACTGATCGCAATGGAGTTGACAGGCAGAATGATGTGATATTCAACAAGCCAGCGTACCAGCACGAAGATCAGAATAAAGAATCCGAGAAAGAGCGACAGAATCTCAACCAAAAATCTCCGTTCGATCATTCCGATCTGTTTCATGGAAACGTCTGCGGCCGCATAGCAGCAGCAGTCTCCGTTCGCGTCATAGACCGGCTCGTAATCGGTCAGCAGCCAGCCGTAAACACCCTTGGTAATAATCGGTTCAATCGGTCTGCCCGCCAGCAGATCGGGAATTGCATGTTGAAACGGTTTCTCGAACGGCACAACCGTTCCCGGCGGAGAACCCGGCATATCTTCCGTATCCAGATCAAAGATCACATGGCAGCCGTCCGGCATGATTTTGTAGACATACAGGTATTCGATATCCGCCGTGCAGTCACGGATCTGCGTCAGCAGCCGCTTGGTTTCCGCATAGCCCTCTGCCGCTTCACCCTGCTTCATGTAAACGTCAATCATCTCAGGATCAATCACACCGGCAGCAATCCGCGCGGCGCCCTCTGCGACCGTCGTATGATCTTTTATCAGCGCATTCCGGTAAAGCCGGACACTGATGCCCGTCGCAACCGATGCAACCGCAATCAGGGAAGCGCTCACCACAAGCAGAATTTTCGTCCGCAGGGAGATGACGCGGGACTGCGTATGCTTCGCGGCCTCGGTTGCCTCGCTGGAAAGCGGCGTCTGCATCCATCCGTTGAACGAAAAGCGTTTCCGGACACGCTCCGGCAGAAGATAGATAAACGGCAGCACCAGCATGACCGTCAGTGTTTTGTCTGCCAGATCCCAGATCAGCGACGAGGTCAGGTGCGCAGAGTTTTCGCTGAAAAAGCCGGTTTTCATCAGGATTGTGCTGAGCGCCTCGCTGTCAAAGGAAAAGCCTTCCAGCACCAGCGGAATGAGCGTACCGAGTCCGCCGCCGATCAGCGTGAAAACCAGAATGGCTCTGGCGATGAGCCGCGGCTTTCTGAAATATCCGCGTTTGGCCATAAACGAAGCAGCCAGCGCGATCAGGACATTCATGACACCGTAGTAAAGCGCACTGGAATCATTGATGGATTTCAGAAGATTTGTGAAAAAGCCGACTGCCACACCGGGAAGATATCCGCCCAGCACCGCAATGGAGACTGTTCCGACCGTGTCCAGGTAGAGCGGCCATTTGCCCCAGGACGCCAGATCACCAAGAAAAAGATTCGTCAGAATTCCGATCAGGCAGAGCATAATCGCGGTCAGATTCCTGTTGATCTGGATCGCGTCTTTATTTTGGGGATTCGTTTTCGTTTTCATCTTGCACCTACCTTCCGACAGCGCGGATTCATTCTCAAGCACGCTTATATTATAACACATTTTCCAATTTATTTCAATAATATTTCAGATGTTTCCGAAATTATTTTGTTATTTTTCACATTAACGCAATGAAGCAGGCGCCACGAAGCGCTTGATTTTCCGCTTAATATATGGTATACTATATAATAAATCCGCAGCGGTCTGAAGCCGGCGATTTCTGCCCCGCTGCGGCAAATACAGTAAAGGCGGTTCTATATGTACGATAACAAACAGGAAGAAACCCGGCCGGCTGTCATACTGGTCGGGCTTGATACAGGTGATTATGACGCGGAAATCTCTATGGCAGAGCTTGCCGCACTTGCGGATACCGCCGGCTGCGAGGTGCGCCGCACTGTCATTCAGTCCCGCGGAACACCGGAAGCCGCAACCTGTATCGGCTCCGGCAAGCTGGAAGAAGTCTCGCAGCTCGCAGAAGCGCTCGAAGCCGAAATGCTCATTTTCGATACCGAGCTGACCGGCATCCAGCTGCGCAATCTGACCGATGCGACCGGCTGCAAAATCATTGACCGCACCATGCTGATCCTCGATATCTTTGCAGGACGCGCCAGAACAGCAGAAGGTAAAGTACAGGTCGCGCTTGCACAGTACCGTTACCGCCTCAGCAGACTGACCGGAAGCGGTACGGCGCTTTCGAGACTCGGCGGCGGCATCGGCACAAGAGGTCCCGGTGAAACCAAGCTCGAAACCGACCGCCGGCATATCCGGCACCGGATTGCCGCGCTCGAAAACGATCTGCGCAAAATGGAAAAGCACCGCCGCTTTCTCGGCAGCAGACGCAAAAAGGACGGCGTATTGACCGTTGCCATCGTCGGTTATACGAACGCAGGCAAATCCACGCTGTTCAATCTGCTGACGGAAGCCGGCGTTCTGACTGAGAATAAATTGTTTGCCACGCTGGATGTCACGGCACGCGCGCTGGAGCTTCCTGACGGCAGAAGCGTTCTGCTCTCTGATACCGTCGGTCTGATTCGCAGACTGCCGCACCATCTCGTCGAGGCATTCCGCTCCACGCTTGAGGAAACTGCACAGGCAGATCTGATTCTGCATGTACTTGATGCATCAGAACCCGATCTCCGCGAGCGGACAGAGGTTACGCAGAATCTGCTCAACGATCTCGGCTGCGCAGATATTCCGCAGATTCATGTGCTCAACAAGGCAGATCTGTTTAACGGCGATATGCACAACGAAGCAGACCATGTCTGGATCAGTGCCAAGAACGGCACCGGCATACCGGAGCTGCTGCAGACAATCTGCGCAAAACTTCCGCAGACCGCCCGCCGGATGCAGCTCTGCATTCCGTATTCCGACAGCGGCTTTCTGCAGCTGCTCCGTACCGAAGGAAAGCTGTTCTCCGAGGAATTCACGGCGGACGGCACGCTGGTCGATATTACCGTCGATGTGCGCCGTCAGAAGCAGGCCGAACAGTATCAGGTGAAATCAGAATGAAAATCGTCATTGCAATCGACTCCTTCAAGGGGAGCCTTTCCTCAACAGAGGCGGGCAGTGCTGCAGCAAAGGGCATCCGACGGGTACTGCCGGACGCAGAAATCGCCGTATATCCTGTTGCGGACGGCGGCGAAGGTACCGCCGAAGCACTAACAACCGGTCTGCACGGCACTCTGCGACATGCGGTCGTACCTGACCCGCTCGGCCGTCCGGTCACGGCGGCATACGGAATTCTGCCTGACCGCACCGCCGTCATCGAAATGGCAGCGGCATCCGGTCTGCCGCTGCTCTCCCCTGCCGAGCGCAATCCGATGCACACCACAACCGAAGGTTTCGGAATGCTCGTGCGCGATGCAGCCGCACAGGGCTGCAGACGCTTTCTGCTCGGTCTCGGCGGCAGTGCGACCAATGACGGCGGCATCGGATTTTTGCAGGCGCTAGGATTTTCTTTAACCGGCGCAGACGGTCTGCCCGTACCGCCCGGCGCAGCAGGACTTGCAATGCTCCAGCACATATCGCCGGAAAGCACGCTGCGGGAACTGTCTGGATGCAGCTTTCATATCGCATGTGATGTGAACAATCCGCTCTGCGGCGAAACCGGGTGCAGTGCTGTCTTTGCGCCGCAGAAAGGCGCAGATGCTGCCATGGTCACAGAAATGGAACAGTCCATGCGGCACTATACAGAGCTGGTCAAATCTATATTTCCGGATGCAGACCCCGATGCACCGGGCGCAGGTGCAGCAGGCGGTCTCGGATTTGCAATCCGCACGTTTCTGCACGGCAGCTGTGAATCCGGCGCCGCGCTTGTCATGCGCATGACAGGTCTGGAGCAGGCAATTTCCGGAGCCGATCTTGTCATCACCGGAGAGGGCTGCATCGACGCGCAGACTGCAATGGGCAAGGCTCCTGCTGTCATTGCGCAGACTGCCAAACGCAGTGGGATTCCTGTGATCGCTTTCTGCGGAATCGCCGGAACCGGCGCAAGCGAATGCACCGCCTGCGGCATTGACGCATTCTTCCCGGTTCTGCGCCGTATCACCTCCCCCGAAAACGCCATGCATCCGGAAACTGCCGCACAGAATCTTGCCGATACCGCAGAGCAGGTCTTTCGCCTGACCGAAGCACTGACACGCCGCAATCTGTAAGGAGAGGTAAAAACAATGCCGTTTGACTTCAAAAAAGAATACAAGGAATTCTATCTGCCGCCGAAAAAGCCGACCCTCGTGACCGTGCCGCCGATGAATTACATTGCAGTACGCGGCGAGGGCGACCCGAACGAGGCGGACGGCGCTTATAAGCAGGCCATCGCGCTGCTTTACGGCATTGCGTTTACAATCAAAATGAGCAAAACGGGCAGCCGTCAGATCGAAGGCTATTTTGATTATATCGTGCCGCCGCTTGAGGGCTTCTGGTATCAGGACGGCATGGACGGGATCAACTATGCGCACAAGGAGGCCTTCAGATGGATTTCGCTGATCCGTCTGCCGGATTTTGTCACAAACGCAGACTTTGAATGGGCAGTCGCGGAAGCAGCACGCAAAAAGAAAGCAGACTTCTCCAAGGCAGAATTCCTGACCTATGACGAGGGGCTGTGCGTGCAGTGTATGCACATCGGCTCTTACGATGACGAGCCGGCGACGGTTGCACTGATGGACGAATTCATCCGGGCGAAGGGGTATCAGAACGATATCACCGAAAACCGCTTCCATCACGAAATCTATCTTTCCGATGCAAGACGGGTCGCGCCGGAAAAGCTGAAAACCGTCATCCGGCATCCGATCCGATAATGAAACAGAACCTGCAAAAAATTGCGGTTTTGTACTTTTTTCACGCACGCCCATTGCATTTTCTTTCATAATATGGTATAATGACAGCATGAGTGCGCCGTGATTACGGTGCACGGAATCCTATCAAGTAAAACGGAGGCATATTATGGGCATGTTTGACAAGCTGCTCGCCAACCTGAAGGCAAGCAAAAAAACAATCGTATTCACGGAAGGCACGGATGCAAGAATCCTCTCCGCGGCAGACAGACTCCTGAAGGAAGACCTCATGGGCGTCATCCTCTGCGGCAAGGCAGATGAGGTTGCAGGTGCTGCAAAGCAGGGCGGCTTCGATGTTGCAAAGGCAACGGTTCTCGATCCGCTGACCTATCCGGAAATGGATGCACTGGTCGCACAGATGGTCGAGCTCCGCAAGGGCAAAATGACCGAGGATGAGTGCCGCACCGCACTGCAGAAGTCCAATTACTTCGGCACGATGCTCGTCAAGGCCGGCAAGGCTGACGCTCTGCTCGGCGGCGCAACCTACTCCACTGCGGATACCGTCAGACCGGCACTGCAGATCATCAAAACCAAGAAGGGCTCCAATCTGGTCAGCTCCTCGTTCATCCTCTTCCGCGAGAAGAACGGCGCTGAGGAAAAGATCGCAATGGGCGACTGCGCAATCAACATCGGCTACTCCGATAAGACCGACAAGGAAGGCAATGTCATCCTGACGGCCGCACAGCAGCTCGCTGAGGTCGCAGTTGAGACGGCAAGAACCGCTGCGTTCTTCGGCATTGATCCGAAGGTCGCCGTGCTGAGCTTCTCCACCTACGGTTCCGGCAAGGGCGCAACCGTTCAGCTGAGCCACGATGCAGTCATTGAAGCCAGAAAGATTGATCCGGAACTGACAATCGACGGTGAATTCCAGTTTGACGCTGCTGTTTCCGCTGAGGTCGCAAAGACCAAGTGCCCGGATTCCAAGGTCGCAGGTCAGGCAAACACCTTCATCTTCCCGCTGATCGAAGCCGGCAACATCGGCTACAAGATTGCACAGCGTCTCGGCGGATTTGAAGCCTACGGCCCGATCCTGCAGGGACTCAATGCGCCGATCAATGATCTCTCCCGCGGCTGCAATGCTGACGAAGTTTATAAAATGGCGATTATCACGGCCGGCATGGCGTGATCCGTTATCATTACAGCCCGTACTGCTTCCGGTACGGGCTGTTGCTTTACCGCAATAAAACAACAAATCAAAGATGGGCAGCATTCTACACATCTACCGTCTTTCCTGCAGATATGCTATGAATCAAAACCGGAACAGTCTGTCATCATCTTCAGAAACCATTCAAAGGAGGGTTCCCTCAATGACAACAGCGCACAAAATCACATCCTGTCTGACCGCAGCAGCATTGCTGAGTTCCGGCGCATTCAATGCGCTGCCGCGGAGTCTCTGTCTCTCTGCCGGTGAGATTCACACAGCAGCTGACCTCGCCGAAATGACAGCCTCTGTCCGGAGCATCAGCAGCACGGCCTTCGAGGAGCTGCGGTACAATCCGAATGAACAGCAGTTTTACCGCGACGGAATTCCGGTCGGCAGCACCTGCGGAAAATACAGCGCGGTTGACGGCAAGATCGTCATAGCAGAGGATGCCGGCAATGCTGTCCCGGCAGTTGCTCCGGAAATGCTTTCGGCAGAACAGGCCTCTGACCTGAACGGCTGTGAAATCACGGTTGAGAACGGTGAAACCGTCATCCGCTCGCCGTTCCAGACCGCCCGCCTGATCGTCAAGTCAAACCGGAAAATTGACCCGCTCGGCGGAACCGTCAAGGCCAAAGGCTATCACGGACTGACCGTGCTGCAGTACAGCTCGGAATCTGATGCCTATGCAGCCTATCAGCAGTATCTGCAGGACGGCGGCGTGATTTATGCCGCACCCGACCGCATCCGCGTTGTGGGTGATGATGTTTTCGTTGAGGAAGCACCTGCGTCTGTTGCTGAGCCTTCCGCCCTTTCACTGAACAATATTCCGGAGGATCAGAAATCGTGGGGCTATCATGCCATCGGTGCAGACAATTATCTGCAGTGGCTGAAATCAGTCCGCGAAGAGCTGCCGACTGTGACGGTTGCCGTTGTTGACACCGGCATCTACGCGGAGCACAGCTGGTTCAAGGACCGGATTCACCCGAAGCCTGCTGACTTTACGGAAACCGGTATTGCGTCCTGCACGGATGTTTTCGGACACGGCACGCACTGCGCGGGCATCGTCTGCCAGTCCACACCGGAGAATGTCCGAATCCTTCCGATCAAGGTGCTCAATGATTCCGGCTACGGAACCGATCTCGGCGTTTACTGCGGCATGATGTACGCAATGGAAAACGGTGCGGACGTCATCAGCATGAGCCTTGGCGGTGAGGGCGATTCCCCTATGCTGGAGGAGGCTGTGCGCGCTGCCGAGCAGAAGCAGATCCCGATTATTGCCGCTGCCGGCAATGATGCAAACGATACGCTGTATCACGGCCCCGGAAATATCCCTGCCGTTGTGACCGTTTCAGCACTGCAGCAATTCGGTACCGGCATGTGGGAGGATCAGGGCAGTGTGATCCCGGCTCTGTCGCAGAATCAGCTCACATCTGCAGACTATTCAAACTACGGAGATATTGTAGATTTTGCTGCACCCGGCTCCAATATTGCCAGTGCGTCCATCAGCGGCCCCGACGACGTTGTGTCGATGTCCGGCACCAGTATGGCCACACCGTTTGTTGCAGCCGCTTATGCGAATATCCTTTCCTATCAGCCTGACATGGAACCGCATAAAATCTATCAGCTGCTGAAGGATCATTCCCTCAAAACCAGCGGCACATCCAGCATGAACGACGAACCCGGTGCAATCTCGCTGCACTTCTCTGAAGATGAGAAAAAATGCTACGGAAACGGCATGATCTGTCTGACGAACCTGTTCACCGAAGGCTCACTCTGCAGCCCGACGATTCAGGTCAGCGTCAAGCCGGATGACACACATATCAGCCGGTCTGACATGCCGGTCACCGTAACCATCATCAAAGAATCCGAAGCGGATATTTACTATACGCTTGACGGCACAGAACCCTCTGCTGAAAACGGAATGCTCTATGAGGAGCCGTTCACGGTCAGCAAGAGCTGTATTGTCAAAGCGTTTGCCAGCGACGGCAAAGGGCTTTTCAGCAAAACAAGCATTGCAAGCATCTGCATTGACGGCAAAGAGACCGATCAGCCCTATGCGGTCGAGGACGGCGTTCTGGTTTCATATAACGGCGTCATGACAGAGCTGGATCTCGAAAAGGATTTCCCGGACGGCACCCTGACCGCAATCGGCGACGGCGTGTTCAGCGACAGATATATCACCAAGGTTACACTGCCGGATTCCGTGAAGTCCCTCGGCAACTATGCATTTTACAACTGCTGCATTTCGGAGCTGACCGCACACGGCGTCACGGAGCTTGGGTGTTTTGCGCTTTCTGCCACCAATATTTACAATGCAGATCTCGGAACAGTATCCAAGTTCGGCACCGGTGCTTTCATGAATTCTGAGACGATGACGCTCATGCCGCGTTTTTCAAAGGACATCACCGTAATTCCGGATTTTGCCTTCTGCGGCTGCAAGGCAATGTATCTTGTCAACTTTGACTGGGAAAACATAACGGAAATCGGTACAGCAGCATTTGCGCTTTCCGGACTGAACGAAGAAATCAATCTTCCGAAAATCCGGAAGATCGGTGATTCTGCATTCCAGTGCACCAAAATCAGCCTGTTTTCACTGCCGGATACTGTAACTGTCATGCCGGATCACTGCCTGGCCAGAACAGGCTGTCAGCTCATCGCCCACGGACTGACAGAAGCTGAAGACTGTGCAATGCCGGAACTGCGCTATGATTATATAGGATCCGATACGGACGCAATCAGTTATCTCGGCTACGACCCGACAAAAATCACAAAAGTCGGTGAGCAATTTATGGGATACGGCGAGGTTCCGTTCCAGATCAGTTTTGATAATCTGGAATCCGCCAACGATTTTTCGTTTTACGGTACAGGCGGCTGCACGCTCACCTTCCCGAAATACAGGGACAGTCTGAAAGCTTTCGTATTCACGGAAGCTCTGATCAATCTTCCGGTCATGGAAGAGATACAGCTCATTGATATATATGCGGAGAAGCTGCGTTTCAGTTCTGCACTGAAATCTGTCATCAAGTCTGACAGGCCGGAAGATGAACCGTTTATCGAAGGCAGATTTTCAGAACTCAAGTACCTGATTCTGCCAGAGAACAGTCCGATGATTCCCTATGCTGAGGAGTACGGCGCAAAATATTACATTGACGATGAGATCAGCGGTCTGGAAGAAACATATACGATTCCGAAGGACAGCTCTGCTGGTGAACCTGTCACGATCTCGGCAGAATATGTCTATGACGAAGGCTGCTTCCTGAAGTGGTATCTGCAGTTCGGAGACACCGAAACGTCGTTCTTTGCCGACAAGGCTGACGATTATTCAGAAACGCCGACCTTTGATCTTACGTCAGAAACCGTCTCGTCCCAAATTCTGAACCGTGAAGTCACCGGCATTCGCGTCGAGCTCTGGCGCGATGACACGGTGCTCGACAGCAAGACTGCGAAAATCGTCTTTTCCGACGACCCGAACCCTTCAGACAATCAGAACGACCAGACAAATGACGAATACAATCCTTATAATACTGACTACAAATTCAAAAAGCCGGACCACGACACAATGTATATCGTTCCCGGGAAAAAATATCTCGTTCATGAATATGAACCGGAAGGCAGCATGTATCTTGAACATGACAGTCTTGTCTCAATCCATACTGCAAACAGAGGCGTCCGGGTGCAGGCATTGCTCATTAACCGGGCATTCTCAGAGCGCGCAACCATCAGTGATACATCCCCCGGAATCGTTACGGCCGGAAAAAATGAATTTATGCTGATACATACCGAAAACCACACACCGTTCCTGAGAGACATCGTATTCTGGGTTGAAGTTGAGGCCGTTTCCATCGAGAAAGCGCAGGTACAGGCTGTTCATGCCCAGTATACCGGAAAAGCAGTCAAGCCGCAGTTCAGCGTTAAGCTGGGCGATGAAACGCTCACGGAAGGCACAGACTATACGCTGGACATTCCGGAGGGCGCAGACATCATTGAACCGGGCAGATACCTGATTACGATCAAAGGCACCGGAAAATACTTCGGAGAATGCAAGGGCGTATTCATCGTATTCCCGAATGACGAATCCCCGGATACGCTGAAAGAAGGCACTGCAACAGTTGACATGCAGGATGCTCCGAACGGCAGAGTGTTCCGCTGGACGCCCGATCAGAGTGATTACTGCATTGAAAAGCTCTCTGCGCAGCCCGGCACGGTCACAATCAGCAAAGAGGACGGCACACAGCTCCTCTGCGTGGAAGGTGTTGAATACCGGTACAGCATGTTCACGGCAGAGCCAGGAACAACCTATCTGGTCAGCGTCCGGAACAATTACACGGAGGATTCGGCACCTGCCTCGTTCCGCATCGAATCCGGCAAACGCCTGCTGGACGACTGTACTGTCGAAATGGATCAGCTGACGCTTTTCGGGGAAAAGCCGGTCTATACGCTGAAGGATCAGGACACTGTACTGAAGGAAGGCACCGATTATGAGGTGATCTTCCGCAGCAACGAAAAGCACCTCGGAAAAAATATGATCATTTTCCGCGGAAAAGGCAAGTATGCAGGCGAAAACAGCAAAGAATTTTACTTCTATCCGGCCGATCCGGATGACGATGACGCAATGCCTGACCCGATCGGCCCGGAAATCTCTGACAGCACCCCTATCATGTGTTACCGCATTCCGGATATGTTCGTCGGAACAGAATACCCGATTGAAGTATCGAACCGGATGCCCGGTTACCTGGAACGGTACACACTGACAGTTCCGGAATCCGGCATCTACGAGCTTATCCCGCCGGATCCGGTATGCATGAATGCGACACTTTTCGTTTATATCGACGATCAGAAACCGTTTATCCCTGAAGAAACGACACTCACACTGGAAAAAGGGCAGGTTTGCAGATTTCTCTTTGTCCACGACTTCCTGCCGCAGTCTGAGATAATCGGTTCCTTCATGACTCTGGTCTTTTCCGTCAGGAAACAGGTTGAATCAGTCGAAAAATGCATCGGCAATGTGAATTACCGCCTCATCGGCGAAAACGCGACCGTTCTTTCACTGGCGGATTCTGCCTACGGCGCATTTATCCCCGAAACAGTCACCGATCCGGATACCGGAAAGGAATACAAGGTCACAGATGTTGACGGCATCAGCTTTGCACCGTTTGCCGATGACTGCACCTTCCTCATGAAACCCGACAATACGCTTGTGAGCTTCTGCAAGGAACACGGATACAGCTATGCACTGCTGAATCTGTATGGTAGTTTCAAAGGCGATGCAGACGGTGACGGGTCCATTACACACAATGATGTCATTGTTCTGCAGCGCTACCTCACAGAATGCAGCGGCATGGAAGCACTGTCAGAGTATATTGCAGAGACCTGTGATCTGAACGAGGACAGTATTCTGGATCTCACCGATCTCTTCCTGCTTATGAAATTGTGTCCGTTCATCACACACTATGAACATCTTGACGAATCGGAATATGAAGCCCCGTAACAAAAAAATGAATTTCTGTTTGCATTTCCATCATAATATGATACTGTATAAAGCAGCGCGGTAAGGAGGATATACCATGTACGGACTGAAAGTCAGAATACGGCGCGTGACACAGAATGACAGCTACCCCGAAAGAGTCGAATGCTTCATGACAGATTTCGAGGGACAAACGCATTTCTTTGAGGATAAGCTGCCCGTTTTTTCGGCAGATCCCGATCCGATGATTCCCGGCGACGGCGTCATCCGCTGCACGGTCGTGCGCGAAATGCCGCTGTTTGTCGAGGTTGATACATCACTGCCGGACGGCGTGGAATCCACAATGGGAAAAACCGTTTTCTGTGTTTCGTATGACGATCTGACAGAGGACGCATAAAAACAACCCGGAATCCTGATGAAACACAGGATTCCGGGTTTTTCCTTCAATCAGTCAGAAATACTGCCTCACAGCTTGGAATAGCCGAAGCTGTTGATGAGCGCATCCACCTTGATGCCCTTTTTGCAGAGCGGGCATTCATCGGAAGGATAATTGTCGTAATGCGGCAGATCCTTATCTGTAAACAGTGCCTTGATTTCAATGCCGTTTACCTCGTCAATTGCAGAGAAGATTGCACCGATGGCAACCATCTCGCCGCTGTAATACTGCAGGCAGTCAACAGCACGGTTGATGCTGACACCCGTCGAGGCGGAGCTCACCAGAATCAGCACGCGCTTGCCCCAGATCTTCTTCTGCGTATTGTCACGGAAAATCATCTGGTTGACGGCATTCAGCTCCGGCGTGATGACGTTGATATCCTTGCCAAGATTGATGCCGTTGCTGCTCAGATAATCTGCAAGGAACGCGCCGAGAATCTCCGTTCCCTCCAGACAGATGATTGTATCAATATACACATTGTTCAGCTCTGCACCGAGATCCCGGGCCGCAGCATGTGCCATTTTGCAGCTGGTTTTCATGGATGTCATGTCGAGATAATAGTTTACGTGAGAGTGGTTTGTCGCGTAATGGCCGGGGATAATTCCGATCGAGACATGACTGTTCTTCTTCGATGTGATGGTTTGCATTCTGTCTTCCATAAAATATAAAAACCTCCTGACGGCAGGGACGCCCCGCCAAAAATGATGATATTATTATAACATAAACGCAGAAAATTTGCAAGAGAATACAAAAATTTTTCTTTTCGGCAACAATTTTCGTGGCAGATTGGCTTTTATACTTGATTTTTTTGCGGAAATATGGTATAATGCTGCTGACAGAATAAAACGGTTCTGTCCGGTAAACGACAAAAGGAGGTAAATACCATGATCCGGTTTATCATCAGCATTATCATCGGCGCTCTGATTGGCTCATTTTCTGCTTCCCTGATGGGAAAAGATAAACAGAGCTTTCTGAAAAACGCACTTCTCGGTATCGCCGGCAGCTTTGTCGGCAGTCTGATCGGCGCGATCCTGCATTTGCCCGCAAAAGGTCTGATCGGCTGGCTTGTCTCCATTATACTGGCTGTTGCCGGCTCTTGCATTGTCATTCTCGTCGTCGATAAGATCAAGAAGAAATAAACCTGTTCTTTACAGAAAGCGCCGCCTGCAAAACAGGCGGCGTTTTCTTTGTCTTGTCAGAAATTGGAACCGTTCCAGCCCCATTGATTTGTCATCATATAGCTGACATAAATCCGGTCAGCCGAAATGCCGAGTGCTTCGTTCAGGATTGCAGTCAGTGCTCCGGTCAGTGCATCGGTTGCATCCGGAGACGGCGAACCGAACAGGCTGACGGAAACCATCGCGGCAGGTTCCTGCGTTCCGCGGAAATACAGCTGATATCCGTCCTCAAGCCCGACCATCAGCCAGCCCTCGGTCTTGCCGGGAATCGTCATGATTGCCTCGCCGAACTGCGATTTGATTGCTTCGGCCTGTTCTGCTGTGAGCTTTGCATTTGTTTTGACATTGATAAACGGCATAATAAATCCTCCATACATTATGATTTCTGCGCCAGAATCAGCTGCTTCAGAACAGAAGCGTCGCGGACATCCAGCGTTTTATCCCCGTTAAAATCGAACAGCTCTGCCGATTCCGCATTTTCGATCGGCTTTGCATTCGTCAGATGCTTCATCAGCCGGGTCAGCTGTGCAGCCGTATAGACCTTTTCCGGTTTTGTGCCGTCAGGCTCCGTTCCGCCGACCAGCTTGCCGTCAGCATAGACACAGATATTCGGGCAGCGCTCTGCAACCTCGACGCCGCTGACCAGATTGTCATATTCCTCACCGAGCTCCTTCATGCCCTTCAGGCTCCAGTCGTTGCTCGGATCCCAGTTGTCGCCGTAGAACATGCCGAAGATCAGCTGCACCTTCTTGTTGGAATTTGCGATCGCATAATCCGGCCACGAGACCTCCACGTAATAGGTAGTCCCCTTATACAGCTTCGGCTCTGAGATCACCGCTTTTTTGCCGCTGACCTCCGTCTGCACCTGATCGTATGGACACTGCAGCACAAAATTACCCGGAATAGCCGTGTTTTTCTCCATCTCGCTGATGTCGAAATAATACCGGACAGAAAGATCGGTATGCGGCTCAAGACAGTCGGTATTGACAAAGAATGTCAGCTTTGTCGTGCCGGCACCGGTGTTTTCCGGCGCATCCATATAGTAACCGGAAACCCAGAAGTCATTGCCGGAGAACAGATCGCCCTCGTTTTCCTTTTCCGGCGGCGGGAAGTCCGGCGTCGGCTGCATGGTCTCGTCACCGTATTTCAGATACAGGCCGGCAGCCGCACCGACAAATGCTGCATTGTAGTCAATCGTCACCTCGTTATCCACCCAGTCATTCGTGGTGTCGCTGTGCTCGTCGTTCTTGCGCGGGCCGCCGACCAGCGCACCCCACAGCACATGCTTATGCTCGGCAGTGTCCTCCGCCATTGTCAGACCGGATGCCGCACGGTGATGCGGGAATTTAGCGGATTTCTCGTTATAGCCGACCACGTAGCAGCGGTCAATCGGGTTATCACCAAGCAGATATTCCATCTGACCGAGCGCCCATTCCGAAAAATGATAGTCAGGCTTTTCCGGATCAAAGACATCCTTGCCCTTTTGATATTTGTCATAGACCAGCGCACAGAACTGTGCTGCCGCATTATACCGCGCCGAACCCCAAGGATCGACGAAATAAAAGCCTGCCGGTGTTTTCTTTGTACCGGATTCATAGCCGTTGAGTGCCTTGGCTTCCATTTCCCAGAAATCCAGCACCTCATACTTTCCGCGGCCAATCGCTACGCGCGTTTCCTCACAGATCTCCGGATATTCATCCTGAATGCGCCCGAAGATGATCGAAACGCCGTTCCACATGTCATTCCAGCAGAGCACATAGCCGGGCGGCGCATAGTAATCGTCATATTGCAGACACTGATCAAGATACCAGTGATCCTTTGTAATCAGATAAAGCCAGCCGCCGGCAAAGCAGAAGTCATCCTCCCACTTTTTGGATTCGTAGAAGCTCGCAGGCCCGTCAGCGCCCTTCAGAACAGCCTTGTCATTTGAAGCGGCAAAGGCATACAGCGCCTTTGCATAATCCAGACATTTGTCCGCGTAATCGGAATCTGACTCCTTAAAGTTGCAGTAATTGATCGCAAGGCAAGCCGCCGCCTCGGATACAACATCCGGCGCGGGCTTTTCTGCCGTAACAAAGAATGCAGGTCTGTGCATGGCGTCGATTTCCGGCGCCTGCCAGTATCTGTGATCCTCTGCACCGTCGCCGACCTGATGGCAGAAAGTAATCACATCGCCTTTGTCGTCGCGGAAGGTGCACTTCATAAAGTAATCGCAAAAGTGCCGCAAAATCGTCTCTGTATGCGCAGCCTCACCGATTTTCTCGTAGGCTTCCCGAAACTCGTAGTAGCCCCACGAGACCAGCGAGCCGGCATAGGTTTCCGGCACACCGAACTTCACATGGTCGCCGGCATCGTGAAAGCCGCCTGAAACGTCGATGAAACCGTCACCGTCCGGATCCAGTATATCCTTGTATTTCGTCAGATAAGATGCCGGCAGATTCGTTCCTGTCAGGCCGCTGAGCTCCTGCATCGGAACGTGTGCATCATAAATATGGCAGTTGCCGCGCCACGGCAGCAGACTCTGTTCCGTCACATCGGTGCCGCACATGTTCGCATCGTAAAAATAAAGCGAATACTGCAGCAGCTTGGCGAAATTTGTTTCGGGCTCCTCATAATCCGCCACATGCGGCGTCGTGGCAGCAGTCGCATGAAGCGGCAACGCGCCTGCGGCAATCACCGCACTGAGCAGCAGCGCTGTCAGCCTTTTTGCGTTCATGGTAATCCTCCCCCTCGGTTATAATCCGGGAATATGCAGTACTTTTCCGGTACTGCTTTTCTCTTGCAGCATACAATGCCGCTGTTTCTATTTTAACGCATATGCCGAGCCTTGTCAATAGATTTTTTGCGTATTTGCAAAAAAATGCGCCCCGTGCAGGGGCGCACAGGGCGAATAAAAGACAATGGAAGTGTGATATAGAGAGGTCAAAGCAAAAGTAAGAGGATAAAGGCAAAATACATCAGCTGCGGTAAATGATATCACCGAGCATCAGATCGCGTTCCAGCGAAACGGTCGTTGTCGCAGCATTGATTGTCACCAGCTCAATGCCCATGATCCGCGCAAAATCACGGATTGTCTCATCGGTCAGGTCATAGGACAGAACCGTATGATGCGCACCGCCTGCGAGAATCCAGCACTCCAGACCTTCCAGGAAGGACGGCGCCGGACGCCACATCGTTCTGGCTACAGGCAGATTCGGCATGGTCTGGAACGGCTTTTCGCATTTGATATCCTGCACAATCAGGCGCAGTCTGCCGCCGGCGTCAATCATGGAAACAACCTTTGCCTCGCCGGCGCGTCCCTCAAATACGATTCGTGCAGGGTCGTCCTTGCCGCCGATGCCGAGCGGATGTACCTCAATGCGCGGACGCTCCGCTGCAATCGACGGATCCACCTCAAGCATATGCGCGCCGAGAATCAGCTCATGCGAATAATCGTAGGTATAGTCCTCCATAAAGGATGCCTGTCCGTCCGGATACATCGCCTTGATGATGGCATCCAGTCCGGCTGTTTTCCAGTCGCCCTCGGCGCCGAAGCCGTAGCCCTTGGCCATCAGGTGCTGTGTAGCAAGTCCCGGAAGCTGCCGCATTCCGTAGAGATCCTCAAAAGTATTCGAGAACGCCTTTGCGCCCTCGCGCACCAAAATCTTTTCGATTGCGATTTCCTCGCGTGCCTGATAGCGGATTGCGTCTGTGTCAGCTTCCTGATAATCATAGAGCGCCTTGTATTCCTGCATCAGCGCATCAATCTCCGCCTCCGTGACGCGGTCCATCTCTGCAACCAGATCACCGACAGCCCATGTATTGACCTGCCAGCCAAGCTGCATCTGCACGCCGACCTTGTCACCCTCGGTGACAGCAACCTGACGCATATTGTCACCGAAGCGCACAATCTTCAGGTCTCTGCTGAACAGCGCACCGACTGCGGCACGCTGCCAGTCAGCGATTTTCTTCTGCACGGCCGGGTCACGCCAGTAGCCCGCGACAACTGCCCGCGGCAGACGCATCCGCGCACCGATAAAGCCGTGCTCTCGGTCACCGTGCGCCGACTGGTGCAGGTTCATATAATCCATGTCGATCGCTTCATTCGGAATCGACTCGTTGAACTGCGTATGGAAATGCAGCCACGGCTTCTGCAGCAGATTCAGGCCGTTGATCCACATTTTCGACGGCGAGAATGTGTGGCAGAATGTGATAATACCGGCGCATTCGTCGTCATAATTCGCCTCACGGATGACGCGGACGATCTCATCATTGGATTTGGCGGTCAGTTTGTATTCTACCGGAAACGGCAGCTGCAGTCCGGCAGCGATTTCTTTGGAATCTGCCTCAACCTGACGGAGCGTTTCTTCTCCGTACATCATCTGTGAACCGGTGATAAACCAGAATTTCATTGTTGCATACCTTCCTTCTCAGAGTTGACCGACAGCCGCCCGTTCTGCGGCAAGTCCTGCGGTATAATGCTTCATATACGTCCGGATTCCGTCTGTATCAGACTGCTGCGGCGAGACAGTTCTGCCCGCCATTCCCGCAAATACATGTCTGTTCAGATAATCCGACAGTGTCTCCGACCGGTCATCGCGGACTGCAAAGGCTGCAAGCAATGCAATCCCCCATGCGCCGCCTTCTCCGGCCGACTGCATCAGCGTAACATCCGCACCGAGCACCGAAGCAAGCATCGGCTGCGTCACAAGCGGATTCTTGAACAGACCGCCGTGCGCATAAATCTGCTCAAGCTGCACCTGCTCTTCTCCGGTCAGAATATCCATGCCGATCTTCAGCGTCGCCATGCACGAGAGCACCAGACTCCGCAACAGATTCGGCGCGGTGAATGCTGCGGACGGTTCCCGCATCATCAGCGGTCTGCCCGCCGTCACACCGGTGATTTCTTCACCGGCATAGTAATTATAAGATACAATGCCGCCACAGTCCGGCTCTCCGGCCGCTGCCAGCGCATAGACCAGATCATAAAGCGCACCGGCCGGCATCTCCTTTCCGGCAGCCTTCAGCACCTCGCCGAACATCCGCACCCATGCATCAAAATCAGAGGAGCAGTTGTTGCAGTGCACCATCGCAACCGGATCGCCGTTCGGCGTTGTGACAATGTCAATCTCCCGGTGCACGGCTTTGAGACTGCGCTCCAGTACGATCATGGAGAAGATCGACGTACCTGCGGACACATTGCCTGTTCTGGGCGTAATGCTGTTCGTCGCGGTCATACCGGTCTGCGCGTCGCCCTCCGGCGGACAGAACGGCACACCGGGCTGAAATTCTCCGGACGGATCCAGCAGAAGCGCGCCCTCAGGCGTCAGCGTTCCGGCCTGTTCTCCGACGGGAACAATCTCCGGCAGAACCGCTGTCAGCTCCTGCTGAAATGCCGTATCGGCGGTCATTTTGCCGAATATGCCGCACATCTGCGCGTCATAGCTTCCGGTATGCGGGTCGATCGGGAACATGCCCGACGCATCTCCGATGCCGAGCACCTTTTTTCCGGTCAGCAGGAAGTGCACATAACCTGCAAGCGTTGTCAGAAAGCGGATCTCCCCGACATGCGGCTCACCGTTCAGGATTGCCTGATAAAGATGTGCAATGCTCCACCGCTGCGGAATATTGAACGAGAATGCCTCTGTCAGGCGCTCCGCGGCCTGCTCCGTCATGGTGTTGCGCCATGTCCGGAACGGCACAAGCAGATTCCCCTGCGCGTCAAATGGCAGATAACCGTGCATCATGGCCGAAATTCCGATGCTGCCTGCGGTTGTCAGCGGAACGTCGTATTGCTGTTTCACATTTTCTCTGAGGTCGGCAAAGCACGCCTGAAGTCCTGTGCGGACATCGTCAAGCGAATATGTCCAGACCCCGTTTTCAAGCCGGCTGCACCAGTCATGAACCCCCGCCGCCAGCGGTTGGCTGTCCGGCCCGATCAGCACGGCCTTGATTCGCGTCGAGCCGAATTCAATGCCGATGCTCGTATTCCCCGTGGTAATCATTTTCTCTTTTTCCATGCTGTTACCTCGTATTTTCCGCTGCTGCCGTCAGATTTGCTTTTTTCCGGCGGGAAATGATGACACTCTGGACGACAAGGAATACGCAGAGCATTGCTGCAACCGTAATGCCCGTCCACCATGCCTGATCCAGACCGACCGACGAGACAATCTGCTGAATCAGCGCAAGCGATACAACACCGAAGAAGGTTCCGATGATGTTGCCGACGCCGCCGGTCAGCATCGTTCCGCCGATGATCGAGGATGCAATCGCATTCATTTCCGCGCCCGATGCATGAGACGGTGCGCAGGAGCCGACATGCATAAAGTAAACAAAGCCGCCGATTCCTGCAAGCAGTCCGCAGAACAGATGCGACAGAAATACCGTGCGCCGCACATTAACACCGAGCATCAGTGCGCTCTGCCGGTTACCGCCGACTGCGTAGAAGCTGCGGCCGGTTTTCGTCCATTTCAAAACCAGAAACAGGACGGCCGCTGCCAGTAAAGCAACAATCACACCGATTTCAATATATGCGCTGATATAGTTTCCGTGCTTATTATAGGAACCGAGAAACGGAACCGTAATGCGCGTGCCCTTCAGTGCAACAAATCCCGGATGCGCCACATTGAACGGGTCGGTGTTGATAATCGTTGTCATGCCGCGTGCAAAGAACATGCCCGCCAGCGTCACAATAAACGGCTGAATTTCCAGATAGGCTACAAGATAGCCCTGCACCAGTCCGAACGCCAGTCCGATTCCGACTGCGAGCAGAATTGCCATCGGCACATTGCCGCCCTGTTTGTCCAGATAGACTGCACAGGCCGTGCAGACCAGCGCCGTCACGCCGCCGACAGAGATATCAATGCCGCCGGTAATCATCACAAGGCTCATGCCGCAGGACAGGATAATCAGTGCTGCATTTTCGTTCAGAATGTTGAGCAGCATCTGCGGCTTCAGGAAGCCCTTTTTCAGCACAATGACCGCAAACAGATACATCACGACAAATACGATAATGGTAATCATCGTCAGCAGATTCGTATCTGTCATATTTCTGAGCCGCAGCTGCGGTTTTCCGCGGCCTTGCAAAGCAGTATTCGACATGCTTTCAACCTCCCTCTGCCGAGCTCATGCCGACTGTCCGGCTGAGGACGCGGGGCTGTGCAGCTTCTTCACGAGGGAAGACAGCTTTTCCCGCACAGCCGGTGCACTCAGAATCACCAGCAGGATAACGACGACAGCCTTATAGGCGGAAAGTGATTCCGGCTTGACATGGAACTTATACAGCGTCGTCGTCAGATACTGCAGGACATATGCGCCGAGGACAGATGCACTCATGCTGAATTTTCCGCCGCTGAGCGCATTGCCGCCAAGTGCAACCGCAAGGATTGCATCCATCTCTATGTCCTTTGCAATCACAGAATAATTCAGCGTCGAAACACGGCTGACCTTGATAAAACCGGAAACTGCAACGCACAGTCCAAGCAGTACATAGGTCGCAAATTTGATGAGCTCCGGGTTCAGGCCGTTCAGTCTGGAGGTCTTTTCGTTGATGCCGACCGACTGGACATACAGGCCGAGATTCGTAAATTTCAGAATCGCCCATGTGATGACAAAGCAGATTACTGCGATAAAAAACGGAGTCGGAATCGGAACGCCCGGCAGGTAACCGCCGTAATAAGAAAAGCGATCGTCCGAAATAATCGGCAGCTTGTTGTTGTTGATCCATGCCGCAATCGAACGGCCGGCCGTAAACAGGATCAGCGTTGCGACCATCGGCTGAATGCGGAAAAATGCAACCAGTGAACCGTTGAACGCGCCAAAAATCATGGATACAGCACACGCAGCTAAAAATGCAACAAAGATCGGTGCCTGCAACTCGCCGGAATAGGCGCCCGGCGGGCCGCAAAGAATGCGCAGAATCACGCTGCCGCTGATTGCAATCGCAGCACCGACGCTGATATCCTGTCCGCCGGATGCGGCCGTGACAAGCGTCATTCCGATTGCAAGAATCGCAAGCTCCGAGCCGGAATCAAGAATCGTAATCAGATTTCCGGTCAGCACCGGATTGCCGGCGTTGGTCATGCCGAGCTTGATCCGGAAAAAGGATGGGTCGGCAATCAGATTAAACAGCGTCAGCAGCAAAATCGCCGCCAGCGGAATCACAATCTGGTGCCGGAGCAGTCCGGAAAGGAATGAACCGCTCTTAACAGTTGTCTTTGCCGTCATTCCTTTTCACCTCCTGCAATGGTATTCATAATCGTATTCTGTGTCAGCTGATCGCCTGTCAGCTCCCCGACAACCCTGCGGTCACGCATGACGATCAGTCTGGAGCAGGTGCGGAGCATCTCGTCGGTCTCCGAGGAAATGAATGTCACACTCATGCCCTCGGAAGCGAGCTTCAGCACCAGCTTCTGGATTTCGATTTTTGTTCCGACATCAATGCCTCGGGTCGGCTCATCAAGAATCAGATACTTCGGATGCGTCAGCAGCCAGCGGCCGAGAATGACCTTCTGCTGGTTGCCGCCCGAAAGCGATTTGATCGGTGTATTCACCGATGCGGTTTTGATGTCAAGCAGCTTGATATATTCATCTGCAAATTTGGTCGCCTGCGCCTTGGAAAAAGGCTTGAAGAAGCCCGTCTTGACCTGCAGCGCAAGAATAATATTGTCCCGGACGGACAGATCGCCGATAATGCCGTCGCGCTTTCTGTCCTCAGCCAGATAACCGAGACCGCAGCGCATCGCTTCAATCGGTTTTGTAATCTTCACAGGCTTGCCGTCAACCCTGACCTCACCGCCTGTGACCTTATCGGCACCGAAAATCGCACGAACCGACTCGCTCCGGCCGGAACCGAGCAGACCCGTAAAGCCGTTGACCTCACCGCAGCGGATATAAAAATCGAACGGCTGAATGCCCTCGGTACTGCAAAGTCCCTTTGCTTCATAGACCGGCGTAAAACTTTCCTCGCTGTAAACAGGAATGTTGTTCTTGATATCCGCCATATCGTCAAGCTCTTTGCCGAGCATCTTGGAGACAAGCTGCACGCGCGGCAGATTTTCGATCTCATATTCGCCGACCAGCTTGCCGTCCCGCAGAACGGTGATCCGATCGCAGACCTCATAGACCTGATCGAGGAAGTGCGTGACAAAAATAATGCCGACGCCGCGCTCCCGCAGATCACGCATCAGATGAAACAGCTTCTCAACCTCGGATTCATCAAGGGAAGATGTCGGTTCGTCGAGAATCAGTACACGGCAGTCCATATCAACTGCACGCGCAATCGCAACCATCTGCTGCACGGCAATCGAACAGCTTGCAAGCTGCTGCGTCGGTTTGACGCGAATGCCGAGCGAATCAAGCAGCGTTCCGGCCTTGCGGTTCATTTCCCGCCAGCTGACCAGTCTGCCTTCGCCGCGGCCGAGAAAGATATTCTCTGCAACCGAAAGATTCGGGCAAAGTGAGATTTCCTGATACACGGTACTGATGCCGGCCTGCTGTGCCTGCTGCGGCGAATGAATCTGAACAGGACCTTTGTCCTTGATCTGAATCTCGCCTGCATCCATCGGATACACACCGGTCAGCACCTTAATCAGCGTGGATTTTCCTGCGCCGTTTTCACCCATCAGCGCATGAATCTCTCCCGCACGGAGCGTGAAATCGACGTTCTGCAGTGCCTTGACACCGGGAAAGGATTTATAGATTCCGCGCATTTCCAGCACAGATGCTTCGCGCATATCATTCACCTTCATTTCATTGTAGAAAAAGGGCGCCGGAGACATACAAATCTATATGCCGCCAAGCGCCCTTCCTCAGTTAACAGTTCCCCCTATGTGACGTTGATCTACTCTTTTTTTTCTTTAGATTCCGTAATTATCCACGTCATCCTGTGTGATGGTGGCAGCGTCAAAACCCTTTTCATCCATAATGATCGTCTTCTGATCCAGTGTCTCACCGTTTTCGAGCTTGGTGATGATCTCCTGGATATAGGAAGACTGGAACGGATTGCACTGACCGTCATAGTTCCATCTCTGTTCGAGCAGCTCCTTGAGTGCCCACTGGTTGCAGTCAAAGCCCATGATGATGACGTCCTGACCGACGCCGTGCGAAATGTTAGCCTTGTCCAGAGCAGCAACCGCGCCCTTTGCCATGTCATCATTCTCAGCATAAATGACATTGAAGGACTGGTTGGAATCAATCACAGACTGCACGATCTGCTGTGCCTTTTCAGCACTCCACTCAGCGGTCTGCTCATTGACGATTGTCCAGCCGAGCTCGTCTGCGGCAGTATTGAGCGCCTTGGAACGGCCCTTCTGTGCAGCAGAGCCCATGACGCCCTGAAGGTGAATAATCTCATATTTGTCGAGATTCTGACCCTTCAGCCACTCAACAGCCGTTTCGCCTTCCTTGTCCATATCAGAAACAATCGAGGCTTCATAAAGCGACTCGTCCGCATCAATCGTGCGGTCAAACAGAATGACCTTTACGCCTGCTGCCTTTGCATCCTGCAGAACAGAATCCCAGCCGGCTGTATCTGCAGCAGAAAGCAGAAGATAGTCAACTTCGTCCTGGATGAACTTCTGCGCAAAGCCGATCTGCTCATCGTTCTTTAGGCTGTACTTAAACTCCGCATCATAGCCGTTTTCTTTCGTAAACGTCTTGGTGAGGTCGTTGACATTGGCCGTGCGGTAGCCGGATTCGTTCGGATCATTGTTGATAACACCGATTTTGATGAGTCCGTCTCCTTCCTTCGGCTCTACAGCCTCAGAGGAAGCAGGCTCATTGTTTGCCGGCTCAGATGCTGCCGGTTGACTGTTTACGCCCGCGTTCGAGCATCCTGCCATGAATGCGCTGCAAAGAGCCGCTGCTGCCATCGCCGCAATAATTCTTCTTGCTTTCATACATTTCACTCCTTTTAGTCTTCAATAACGGTTTCGCCACCCCGTTAACTTGTAATTACATTATAAGCAATATGTGCGTACATTTCTACCAATAAAATTATCGGAAGTGTGGATTATTTTACGATATTGTCTATTCCATCCGGACAAATATTTGTGCTCGTCTGGAACTGCCGCGGTGTCATGCCGGTATTTTTCTTAAAAATCTGACTGAAATACCGGTAATCCCGGAACCCGACCTCAAATGCGATTTCGCAAATCAGCTTGGATGTGCCGCAGAGCAGCTCCTTCGCCTTTCGGACACGCACTTCTGTCAGATATTCCGTGAAATTCTGCTTCATCTCCCGCTTGAACAGTGCACTCAGATAGGTCGGGCTGAGGCCGACATGCTCTGCAGTGGATTTCAGCGAAATGCCGTCATTTGTATAATTGATATCAATATATTCCTTTGCTTTCCGGATCAGATCATTGCCGTTTTCAGCTGCCGCCTCGATCCGCCAGCGGATACACTGCTCCACCATGTCATGCATAAAGGCAGTTGTACTGTCTATTGTCTGCAAACGGACGGATATTTCGTCGATCGTCCCGAATCTTGCATCGAATTTCTCAGCAGAGACGCCGAAATCAACCGCAGCATTGCGCGCCGCGATATATACATCCATCCCGACATAAAGCCGAAGCATCAGCGAACGCAGCTGACGGAAATGCACCTCATCCAGATAACGATCCAGTTCCTGCCGGCAGTTGTCGAGCCTTCCGTATCGCAGAAGGCCGACGATCTGTGCAGTATCAAGCTGCCGGACATCACTTTTTTCGCGTACAATTTCTGCTGTCTTCATCGTGCTCACCGCCTGTTCTCTTCCTGAACCGCCGGTCAGCGTTTATCATAGGACTTGACAGAATCGCGGACAATCAGCTCCGGCCGGAAAATCACATCGTCGCCGGAGTTCTCGGGATCGTTGATCTGCTCGATCAGCTTGCGCGCAACACGTTCACCGAGCACCTTGTGCGGATGATGCACTGTAGTCAGCGGC
Source organism: Oscillospiraceae bacterium (assembly GCA_017427265.1). GTDB lineage: Bacteria > Bacillota > Clostridia > Oscillospirales > Ruminococcaceae > Firm-04. The sequence continues at coordinate 54,990 of JAFRTG010000007.1, forward strand.
ACATCGCAGAGCGTCGAGAACTTGGAATCGTCAATGCCGACGACAGAAACATCGTCCGGAACCTTGATGTCGTTCTCGCGGCAAAAACGCAGAAGATTGACAGCAAGCTCATCGTTGTAGCAGACAACAGCCGTGGAATTGACAAGCATATCCAGCAGCTTTGTCCGGGCATATTTGAAGATATAATTCTTTTCCGCAGTTGCAAACCACAGAACATCTTTTTCCGCAGTCCGGATGTTGTGCGCAATACAGCTTTTCATAAAACCGCCGTAGCGCTTGTGTCCCTGAATGTCGTCCAGTGCAAAAATGCCGGAAATGCGCTGATGTCCGCAGTCAAACAAATAGTCTGTAACAACTTCGCCGGCTGCCTCGTCATCCATGGCGACCAGCGGAAAATCCGCCCACGGATATTTTGCATTGAAAAACACAAGCGGTATATGCTGTTCCTTGATTTCGCGGTAAAGCGCAGTATTCGGGTTCGGCAGCGCGCTCTTGGACGGTTCCACAATCAGTCCCTGCACGCCGTTGGAAATCATAGTCCGGAGCGCCTGCGCCTCTTCATAGACCTGATTGTGCGTTGTGGAAAGCTGCATCACAATGCCGGCATCATTGAGCACACGTTCAATGCCGGTCACGATCTGCGGGAAGATGTAATCGCTGAAATAGGTCGAGATCACACCGACACGGCGCGGCTGTTCCGGCTGTTTTGCCGATACACTCTTGACATAAGTACCGCTGCCGCGCACACGCGAGATGACATTTTCATTCTCCAGACATTTCAGTGCCTGACGCACGGTTTGTCTGCTGACGCCGTGAATCGAGCACAGTTCCTTTTCGGAGAGAAATCTGTCATTCGGCTGCAGATGCTCCTTCAGGATATAATTTTTGCCCCATTCAACAATCGCAAGGTATTTGTATTCTTCCATATAAATCCCCCTTATTCGGTTACAGTCTTATGATTCGGACTGCTAACATGTATTTATTATAGCATAATTTTTTGCCGTTGTAAATACATCTTATAATACAAATTTGAATTTGTACATACATCCAAAACAAGATGCACTTTTTTGTGCAGTTTCACGATATTCACAGAGATTTTTCCGGCTTGCTCCGCAAGATCCTTCACGAAATAATAAAATATTACGAAAACCATTGACTTTTTTGCTATATCATGATAAAATATGATTAGAAACGGAACATATCCCTGCAACTTCTGTACACGGATCATATGTCTGCCGAATCAACACCCGAAAGGATGGATTTGTATGAAAATTGCATTAAACCGCTCGTCTTGGCGATTCTGGCTGCTGTATTTCTTCCTGCATTTCAGTCTGCTTTTGATTGTCCTGCTTTTCTTCAAATGGCTCTGGAGCACGATGAACAGCAAGCCGGTCGCAATAGATCTCGGCGAAGTATTCTTTGAATCTGTCTGCTATTCCGCATTGCTTTCGATCGGTAAATTCATCAGCTACCGCATCGGAAAAAAGCGGTATGAGAAAAACCCGGTTGACCGCCGGCGCAATAATCTCTTCCGTGAATAACAGCAAATCTGCATGTTGTATGATAAGCAAAGCCGCGTCACTTCCTTCATCGAAGTGACGCGGCTGTTTTTATGCTATTGGTTTTCTGCGCTGCGGATTCTGCGCGTACAGACGACTGACCAGATCACGATGAGCGCGCCGACAGCGGATACGCCGCCGCCAAACAGCTTGAACACAAACAGCACATCCTGATCCGGATTCAGCTTGCGCTCCGACACGGCGAGATCAGACAGCGGATCGTAATAGACCTTGACTTCCTGCCCGGTCACCGGAATGTTTTCCTGCTCGCTGAATACCGCGGTTCTGCTGTTTCCCGCCTCATCCTTGAAGGAAACAACCGGACTGAAATAGTTACGGTGATGTTCATCATCATAACGTGTCCGATAGGTCGTGACAACACCAACCGCAACACCGCGGCAGCGTTCTGCCAGCTTTTTTGCGTCTCTTTGTTCAGATATACCGAACAGTACAAACAAAAGCCCGACGATAATAAATGAGATTCCGAAACCGCGCAGACTTTTTGCCTTGCCGATTGTATCAATTTTCACCATAACAAGCACCGATTTTACGGAAAAAGGTTGTTATTTCGCATACTTCGCCTTATCCATCTCACGGATTGCAGCACGGCGGATCTTGCCGCTGCCGACGGTCTTAGGCAGCTCCGGTACAAATTCCACGACACGCGGATACTTGTACGGTGCGGTGCCGCGCTTCACATACTCCTGAATCTCCTTGACCAGCTCCGGCGTTCCGACAGTGCCGCTTGTCAGGACAATCGTCGCCTTGACGACCTGACCGCGGATCGGATCCGGCACACCGGTAACGGCACACTCAAGCACATAGGGCAGCTCCATCAGCACACTCTCGATCTCGAACGGTCCGATGCGGTAGCCGGAGGACTTGATGACATCGTCCACACGGCCGACATACCAGAAATAGCCGTCCTCATCGACCCACGCGGTATCACCGGTATGATAATAGCCGTCGCGCCATGTTTCGGCGGTTGTTTCTTCATCGCCGTAGTAGCACAGCGCCAGACCCGGAACACCCTCAGCCTTGAGCTTGATGCAGATTTCTCCGGTCTCACCGACTGCGGCAGGCGTGCCGTCCGGCAGAAGCACCTGCACATCATACTGCGGATTCGGCTTGCCCATCGAGCCGGGCTTCGGTTCCATGCCAACGACATTGGCGATGGAAAGCGTGGTTTCGGTCTGGCCGAAGCCTTCCATCAGCTTGATGCCGGTCGCCCGCTGGAACTGATAGAACACCTCCGGATTCAGCGCCTCACCTGCGATACAGGCATACTTCAGCGAGGAAAGATCGTATCTTGCAAGATCTTCCTTGATGAAGAAGCGGTACATGGTCGGCGGTGCACAGAAGCTCGTGACATGATACTTCTTGAACATCGGCAGGATATCGTCCGCATGGAAGCGGTCGAAGTCATACACAAAGACGGCTGCCTCGCACATCCACTGGCCGTAGAGCTTGCCCCACAGCGCCTTGCCCCAGCCAGTATCGGAGATGGTGAAGTGCAGGCCGTTCGGATCGGCATTCTGCCAGTAGCGTGCCGTGACATAGTGGCCGAGCGGATACTGATAGCTGTGCAGCACGAGCTTCGGGTTGCCGGAGGTACCGGAGCTGAAGAAAATCAGCATCGGATCAGTGCCGCAGGGTGTTTCGGCGGTGCGCTCAAAGTGCGTGCTGTAGGCCGGAAGCTCCTCGTTGAAATCGTGCCAGCCCTCGCGCTTGCCGTTGACCATCACCTTGGTTTTGAGCGACGGAGATGCTGCACATGCAAGATCGACCTCATTTGCGACGTCGCCGTCTGCGGTACAGACAATCGCAGAGACCTCAGCGGAATTGAAGCGGTATTCAAAATCGTGCTTTTTCAGCATATTGGATGCCGGGATGACCAGCGCACCGATGCGGTGCAGGGCAATGATCGAGAACCAGAACTGATAATGCCGCTTCAGAACCAGCATCACGCGGTCGCCCTTTTTGATGCCGAGAGACTTGAAATAATTGGCCGTCTGGCAGGAATAGCGCTTGATATCCTTGAAGGTGAATCTGCGCTCGGCATGATTGACATCGACATAGATCATTGCCGTTTTATCCGGACATTTTTCAGCCATCGCATCGACGATATCATATGCAAAATTGAACTGATCCTGATTTTCAAAATGAACAGCACTCAGGATGCCGTCCTCATTTGTTTCGCAGGTCACAAACTTCTCCGCAACCGGATGCAGCAGGCCGGCCTTATCAACATTGGTCAGATGGTGCTCCGCCACATGCTCATGATACTCCGAAAGGCCGCTTGTACCGTGCGGCGCCATGACAAATGCATAGATCTCGCAGTCCTCGCCGCCCAGCGCAATCTCATCGTGCGGCATGGAGCTGTCATAGTAGATGCAGTCGCCCTCGTGCAGAATCTCGGTATGTGAGCCGACAATCATGCGGACAGTGCCCTTCAGAACAATATCCATCTCCTGACCGGCATGGCTTGCGAGGTGCAGCGGCTTGGAAAGCGCCTCCTCCGAATACGGAATGACAACATGGAAAGGCTCGACGGTCTTGTTCTTGAATTTTGCAGCGAGGCGGTTATACACAAAGCCCTCTCTGCGGACGATCGGCACGCCCTCGCCCTTTCTGGTGACCGTATAGCCGCTGAGCTCCGGGCTGGTGCCTTCCATCAGATCCGAAATCTCAACACGGAAAATATTTGCACATTTATAAATGAATGTAAAACTAAAATCCTTCTCTCCCGCTTCAAACAGCTTATAATCCTCAACAGAATAGCCCGTATTGGCTGCCATTTCCTCGACGGTAAAACCGAGATCTTCGCGCAGACGCATAATTCGCTCCGCGACCTCCCTGATTCTGGTTTCGGCGTTCATTTGCTTGTTCTGCTCGTCCATCACGATCTCTCCTTTACAAAATAATAAATAAAAAAGCCCGTCTCAAAGAATGAACTTTGAGACGAGCATCTTACCAAGATTACCCGCGGTACCACTCAAATTGTGCCGCTATTGCGTAACACCACTTTCAGGCTCCGACAAGCCCTATTCCTTGACGCAGACTCACGGGAACGCTTACTCAGCCTTTTCAGCATTCCGGCTCAGAAGGGATACACAGCACTGCATGACACCGGCTCACACCGCCCGCCGGCTCTCTGAAGACATTGGCAATCCCATGCTTGGCTTCCTCATTGCCTTTACAGACTGTATTGTAACACAAAAACGGTTATTTGTCAACCCTTTTTTCAGATTTTTTCGGATTTTTAGTAAATCCGGGATCGACACAAAAGGATTCCAGAGGACAACCGTGACATTTCGGGTTCCGTGCCGTACAGGTATCGCGGCCGAACAGCACAATCTGATGGCAGAACCGGCCGGAGCGTTCCGGCGGAAGCACCTTCCGCAGATCTGCTTCGACCTGCTCCGGCGCATGACGCTTCGTCAGTCCGAGCCGCCCGCAGATACGGATACAGTGCGTATCCGTCACGACAGAAGGCTGTCCGTACACATCCCCAAGCAGCAAATTCGCCGTTTTCCGGCCGATTCCCGGCAGCGTCAGCAGGTCATCCATGTTATCCGGCACAACGCCGCCGAAATCATCGCGGACGCGCTGACACATCTCCTTGATGCTTTTCGCCTTTGCCTTATAAAATCCGCAGGGATGCACGGCCTTCTCCAGCTCAGCCAGATCGGCATCCGCAAAGGATTCCAGCGTCGGATACTGTTTGAACAGCGTTTTCGTCACAATGTTGACGCGCGCATCCGTACACTGCGCGGAAAGCCGCGTCGCAATCATCAGCTCATAGGGCTTTTCAAATTGGAGTGAACAGACCGCGTCCGGATAGACCGTATCCAGAATATCGCAGATCTGCACAGCTTTTTCCTGCAGCTTCGTCATGATTTTCCGCTCTCCCGGCAAAACGTAATGACCATCACGCTGCCGCGGATATCCTTTGCGGCGTCAATCGAAACGGCTGCGACCTCCCAGCCTTCCTCAGCAGCAGAATTCATCACACCTTCCGCGTAGGTGTAGTCATTTTTGATGTATTTGTGTTCAATCTCAACGATTTTATAAGTTTTCATAACCGGGATCCTTTCTGTTATACTTGACATTGCCCGCCATTCGTGCTATCATAAAAGCATCAAACGGAAAGGAGCATTTCCATGGGAACCACCGCCGGATTTGAACCGGAAAAACTGATCTGTGCCGTGCTTTATACAGACGAAGCAACGGCAAATGACGCAATCACAAAGCTGAAAGCCGCATACGGCGAAACCGATCTGGAATCGGAGCGCTATTGCTTTTCGGAGATCTCACCTTATTATGACAGCGAAATGGGCGGCACTGTTTTCCGCAGGCTGCTCTCATTCCGGGACTGCCGGAATCCGGCAGAGCTCGCTGCGATCAAAACCTTTACCAATCAGCTTGAGCAGGCAGCTGCCGCAGACGGTCAGCGCAGGGTCAATCTCGATCCGGGCTTTGTCAGCTGCGGACGACTTTCGCTTGCGACGACCAAGAACGCCGGACACCGCATTCCCCTCTCTGACGGCATTTACGCCGAGCTGACGCTGTTCTATGCGCGTCATGCGTGGAATCCGTTTCCGTGGACATACATGGACTTCAAGCTGCCGCAGGTACACGCATTTCTCACGCAGGCACGAAAGATTTATATGGAGCAGCGGAAGAACTGGCTTTCCAGCGACTGCCGCAGCTGACGAACGCGGCTCGTCAATGCCTCGCCCTCGTAACCGAGCATCCGGCTGACCCAGACCGCGCCGTAGGCAAACGGTACCGTGAAGCCTTCCAGTGGGATTGCCCCCTCGGAAACCAGATCGGCACTGGAACCGTAGCTCTGGCCGGTCATCCGGCAGGGCGCCAAATAAACCGGAATCTCCGCTTTTTTACAGCGGTAAAGCAGACAGGAAACCGAATACGGCGAATAGCGAACCGAATTGGCCGTCTCGGAATGATACGTGCCATGTACGATGGCGGAAACGCCTTCGAGCGGAATCCGGTCATAGCGCAGACCGTTATGCGGCCGGATCAGCATCACGTCCGGCATCCGCAGCGCCTTTACAGCAAGCGCCCGCATATCTGTGCGGGTGTGTTTTTTTATCCCTTTCTGCGCTTCCAGCACAACGGACATGCGCTTCATCGGGATACTGAAAAAGTCGATGCTGTCATGCAGACATGCCTGCAGGTCAAAGCCGCGGTGCAGATACATCTCGCCGTCGCTGTTCCGGTACACAACCCAGACGCCCGCTTCCAGATGCTTGCAGATGAGTTTGACGGCCGCTTCAAAATTCGCGTGGCCGTTTGTCATGGAGTCAGACAGCGGCGCAATCGCGGAGACCAGAATCACCGGAACGCCGATGCCGCAGAGAGCCGCCGAAAGCATCGCAGCAGTCTGTTCCAGCGTATCCGTTCCGTGCGCAATAATGATGCCGTCCACACGCGACAGATTGGTTGTCGCAACCGCACGCAGGAGTGTACACCAGTCCTCCGGTGTCAGATCCTCGCTCAGACAGTTCAGCGGAATCTGCGTCTCAAATTCAACAGAAGAAAACGGATTCGCCAGCCGGTAATGCTGTTCAAGAACCGAAAGAGCCGTATTCGCATCACTGCGCCGCGAACCGTCCGCAGACGTCCGGCAGCAGATTGTTCCGCCGGTCAGAATCAGTGCAATCCGCATAAGCAATATCCTCTCATTTCACAACACGGAATGTAATGCTGACGACCTCAGGATGATTGAACAGCCGCAGCGGAAAAGCACTGTTGCCGAGTCCGCGGCTGATATACATCGTCGTATCCCCGCTGCGGAAACAGCCCTGCGTATACTTCGGGAAAAAGCCCTGATCGGGCGAAAGCAAGCCCTTGTGCAGAAACGGAATCCGGAACTGACCGCCGTGCGCATGGCCTGAGAGCACAAGATCAACGCCTGCCGGTGCATAGCTGTCCTCCAGGAACTGCGGTTCATGCGCAAGCAGCAGCTGAAATTCATTGTCCGATTCATCCGCAAGCGTTTTGAGGATGTTGGCCTGCAGAGAGTTGTCATCCATGCCGATCAGTGCAAAGGTCTGACCGTTCGGCGCAGCAATCTCTGCTGTTTCATTGTTGAGCACCGTGATGCCATACTCCGCAATTTGTTCCAAAAACGGTTCCAGCTGATCCTTGGAGAGATAATGTTCATGATTGCCCGTAACATAGTAACACGGTGCAATTTCCGAGATTTGCTTCATACTGTGCAGCGCCGCGTCAATATTCGTGTGATTGCTTGCGTCAACCATATCGCCGGTCATGACGATGATGTCCGGGTGCTGATCGCGGATTGCGCGGAGCAGCGGTGCATTGTCCTTCGGGAACTCTTTGTTGTGCAGATCGCTCAACTGAACGACCCGGAATCCGTCAAATGCATATGCAAGCTGATCGCTTTCATAAGTGTACTCTGTCACCTCAAGCCGGTTGTTTGCACCGTAGGCCATTGCAATAAACAACAAAACCAGCAGCAGTCGGATGCCGATTCCGCGCAGGATCCTCCTGCGCTTCTCCAGAATTTTCGGGTCTTTCTTTTCCTTCATTCAGTTTCATCCTCCTGCAACTGCTGTTTTTATCGTCGAAAATACGTGTAAATCTGCATAATCTGTAAACGCCAACGCGGATACGGTCAAATGACCGTATCCGTGTTGTAGGTATCATTGAAATCTGTTTCTGAAGCAACTGCCTTCAGATGCGTACATCAGAGCTGATTGATCAGACGTGCAATATACTTCAGAATTCTATCGGCGTCACCGTCATCCAGATTACCGGAACCGTTGACATCGCCGTTCAGCTTGCCCTGATCCTTGACGTTCGCGGTGCTGTCACCGGAAACGAAGCGCAGGATCATAACGCAGTCACCGACATCGACCAGACCGTCGAGGTTTGCGTCGCCGCGCATCGTGACTTTCGGCTCCGGCTTTGTCGTCGTGGTCGTCGTGGTTGTGGTCGTCGTCGTGCTCGTAGAAGTGGTCGAGGTGCTGGTAGAAGTGGTCGTTGTCGAAGTAGAGGTAGAAGTTGTGGTTGTCTTGGAGGTGGTTGTAACCGGATTCACATTTGAACCGCCGCTCAGAACTGCACTCTCCATCGTAGCAGTTTCCGGCCACCAGACCTGGAAGCTGATCTCATTGACACCGGCCGGAATCTCAAACTCAACCGTGATGATGCCGTTCTGCGGTGTTGCAGACCATCTCTTCTCGCCGTCGCTGTTATAGAAGATACCGCCGTTTGTCTCGGTATCGTTCGAGTTTGTCTTCATAGTGACGGTCAGCTTTTCAGCGCCGGCAACATTGATCTTGTATTCCTTAGCGCTGATCTTTGTCACATCGGCATCGCGTGTACCGCTGGGGTTGGGACCGGGGTTCGTCTTGGTTGTGGTAATACCGGGCTGCGGATCGACATACGGAGTGGTTGTTGTACCCGGCTGCGGGATATCGCTCTTGGTGTAGATCTTCGATACGCCCGGAATGCTGGTTGCAATCGAACCGGTCTTGTAGAAGTGATACAGACCTGCTGCTGCACCGACGAAGCCGGCGTTGTAGTCAACTGCTACCTCGTTGCCGGTGTAATCGGAACGCTTGTCATAATAAGTACCGTTTGCATCCATCGGACCGCCGCAGAGTGCGCCGACGAGCAGGTACTGGTTCGGCGTGCCGTCATTGCCCTCAGATGCATCCGCGTTCGGAGAAGCGGCTCTGTGGTGCGGATTCTTCGAGGAATTATCCTTGAAGCCGACGACGAGGCAGTGGGTCTGACCGTTTGCATACGCCTTGTCACCGGTGATATACTGCATCTGGCCTTTTGCCCATGCAGCATCGCCCTTCTGGTATTTTGCTGCTACAAGCTGGCAGAACTGACCGGTCGTATTGTATCTTGCGCTGCCCCATTTCCAGCTGTCAGCTGCGAAGCAGTAGCCGTCGCCCTTGAGGCTGCCGAGGAATCCGGTGCTGCCCCAGTCGCCGGTGATCTCACCCTTCAGAATGCCGGCGCCGAGCTGAACGCTCTCCCAGGAGTGGACAGAATAGGACTGTCCTGCCTTGGACAAATCATTTTTGTAGCTGTCATCCTTTGTGGCAAGATAGAGCCAGCCGGCTGCCCAGTTCAGCTCATCATCGGAACCGGTCCAGTGACCGTCATAGAAGTCGCAGGCATAGTAGCCGGTATCGCGCTTGGAGAAGTTATAAAGTGCCTTTGCATACTTGAGGTCATCCGGATTGCCGAAGTTTACGTAGTTCGCAGCAAGTGCAGCTGCGTATTCTGCCGTAATATTTGCAGCACCGCCGGTTGTCCACAGCATACGGCCTCTGTTGCCCTGCTGCTCCGGTGCGCCCCAGTACATATGATCCTGACCGCCCTCACCCTTTTCAATGAGAACCTTCTGGACATTGTCGCCGCTCATAACTGTCGCGTCACGGAAGAACTTGCAGAACTTGTCGGTAATCACCTTCAGGTGCTCAGCCTGACCTGTTTCCTCAAATGCATCCTTGAACTCATAGTAAGCCCAGCCGAGTGTCGAAGCTGCATAGCCCTGCGGCTGACCGAACATCACATGGTCACCGGCGTCATGAAAACCGCCCGGCACTTCGTCAGTTGTATGGCAGTTGCCGCGCCACTCAATTCCGCACAGTGATCCGACATCATTGCCGCACATGTTCGCATCGTAGAGATACAGACTGTACTGCAGGAGCTTTGCGTAGTTGTCGCCGTCCGCAGCACTTGCCTGCATCGGGACGGATGCGCCGGAGACTGCCAGTGCGCCGAGAGACATCACGGCGCTGGTGCAGACTGCACCGACTCGCTTCATAAAATGTGTGTTCATGAAATTTCCCCTCTCATGATCGTAAATAACTTCCAAAAATCCCTCTTATTTTTGGGTCGGAAAACCGACATTTACATTATATCCGAAAACAATCAGTATTATATGGACAATTTGTGAACATTCAGTGAATATTCTTCAAATTATTACCGGAAAACATTCTGTTTCTGCGCATAAACTGTCCAGAATACACACTTGCGGCTTCTTGTCAAGTTAAAATCCGCTCCGTTCAGATACGAAAATCGTTTTCATTTCTTGCTTTTCACACATCGTCCGCTCAATAATTGCGCAGGAAATATGTAATCATTTTGTCACTTATTACGATTTGTATAGTTTTAGGCTGCTGCCAACTGTATCTTCCCTGCGCCGCTGCTGCTGTCCGCCGCTGACAGGATTTGACAAAATCAGCAGAACATGCTATACTACTTTATGTTCGTGTCTATCCCTGTCACGGAAGGAGTTTTCATATGTCTGCACCAATTTCCGTTTCTGAAATTCCGGCACTTGCAAAATCTGTTACAGACGCAGCCGCTGCTGTCGTCCGCGGCGCTGAAGGTACTATTAAATTATTGACCGCAGCACTTCTCTGCGGCGGACATGTTCTGCTTGAAGATCTGCCCGGTACGGGAAAAACAACGCTTGTCAAAGCGATCGCCAAACTGACCGGCTGTTCCGATAAGCGTATCCAGTGCACACCGGATCTGATGCCGGCTGACCTGACCGGCTTTGAAATGCTCGTGCAGGAGCCTGACGGCAGCCGCAAAATGCAGTTCCGGAAAGGGCCTGTTTTTACAAATCTGCTGCTTGCCGACGAGATCAACCGCATGGCTCCGCGCTCACAGGCAGGACTCCTTGAGTGCATGGCGGAGTATCAGGTGACGGCCGGCGGCGTCCGCTATGACCTGCCGAAGCCGTTCTTCGTTCTTGCAACGCAGAATCCGATTGAGCTGCAGGGAACCTTCCCCCTTCCGGAAGCCCAGCTTGACCGCTTTTTCATGTGTCTGCACCTCGGCACACCCGAACGCGGCGAGGAACGCAGAATTCTGACCGAACGGCAGACTTCCGATCCGCTGGATGCACTGCAGCCCGTCACCGATCCGGAAACGCTCTGCGCTGCTCAGGAAGCCGTCCGCACGGTCAATGCATCTGAAAGCGTGCTGGATTATCTGCTTGATCTTGCCGACGCGACACGCTCGCACAAGCAGGTTCAGTACGGTCTGAGCACCCGCGGTGCGCTCGCCCTGCGTCACGCTGCGCAGGCCTTTGCTGCAATGGAAGGCCGCGATTACCTGCTGCCGGATGACGTGAAGGCCGTGTTTCCGTCTGTCTGCGCCCACCGTCTCAAGATGGCAGGCGGTCTTTTCTCGGACAGACAGGCAGCTGAAAAAGTCGTGGAGGAAATTCTCGCCGGTGTCGGGGTACGCAAGCATACAGACGCAAAGGCCGATACCGTCAAAAGCGTGGATGAAATCCTCGGCGGCGGGGTACCCAAAGCATGATTCTCGCGGCGCTGCTGGTGTGCATCGTGCTGGGACTGTTCCTGCCGCAGTATCTCATCACCAGATTCGGCTACCGCAATCTGACGTATTCACTCGCCTTTTCTGAGGATGAAGTTACCGAAGGCGACACGGTCACACTGATCGAAACAATCTCGAATAACAAGCTGCTGCCGCTTCCGTGGGTTAAGGCTGATCTGACGACGGACGCTTCACTGCTGTTCGCAACCGATCAGACCGCAGTCAGCGGAGACGCCCGTTTCATTTACAGCTATTTCTGCCTGTTTCCCCGCCGGAAGGTCGAACGGCGCTGGCGCGTTACCTGCACAAAGCGCGGATGCTTCACGGTATCCCACGCGGTCATTGTACTCAGCGATTTGTTCGGCAATGCAGAATGCTCCCGCCTGTTCGCGGATATTTCCGCCGCGCTGACTGTGCTGCCGGCCGTACGCCGCTCAGATGCGGCGCAGGCGTTCCCGCTGCAGCTCACCGGCGAGGTCATCCGCAACCGCACGCTCATTCCAGACCGTTTTGCCGTCTGCGGTATCCGGCCTTATACCGACGGCGATTCCGTGCGAGATGTATGCTGGAGTGCCACAGCCAGAGCCGATACACCGATGGTCCGGCAGTATCAAGAAACAGCCGTACCGAGTCTGACCGTGCTGCTCAATCTCGAAACCAGAGAAACCGACCGCGATCAGCTGACCGATAAGGCCGCGTTCGAGCAGGCTGTCCGTGTCTGCGCTGCTGTGCTCGGAGAGGCTGCCAGACAGCATGTCCCTGTCCGCCTCTGTGCCAATACCGTCATCGACACGCAGCCGGCGGAAACGCCGTTCCGTTCAGGCGATCCGGCTCTGTACGGAATGCTGCGTCTGCTCGCAGCGCTGCCTGATACCATTTCATTCCGGTGCGAGACCATGCTCGATTATGCCTGTACAAAGGAGAGCATTTCATCTGTCATTCTGATTACACCGCAGCCGACCGCTGCAATTCTGCGCTATGCTGATGCAGAGCCCCGGCTGACCGTAATCTCCGCCCGGCCGCTCCGCGATTCTGAGATCCGGCGGAACGTCCGGCATATTTCAATTTATCAGGAAAGGATACCGAAAACATGAAACACTCGAAAAGAATTGCAATCTCTGCGGCGCTGATGCTCGCCGTTTTCTGCTCCGGCTGTACCGTCAGCAATTCCGGACAGTCGCTTCCGGTCGGTGAAACAACAACCTCGGCACAGTCAGCCGCTCCGGATGCACCTGCCGACTCCGCTGCAGAAACATCCGCGGTACAGGACGACGGCAACGCTGCAGCAGACCCCGCGCAGAGCGATACCCCTGCTCCCGCTCCCGCCGACCCTGCGGCACAGACACCTGCTGCAACCGATGCAGCTGCACAGCAAGGCGGTCAGCAGAACGCACAGCCGGACGCACAGCAGAACGCGGCACCCGGTGCCCAGACCTTCGATGACGGCAGCGGAAAATTCGTTGTCGGCAGCGGCCTGACCGTCGGTGTCGGCACGGTTCATGCAAGAGCCGGCCAGAAGGCTGTTCCGGTTACCTTCCGTATCTGGAACAACCCCGGCTTCTCAATGGGCGGATTCAAGATTACCTATGACCCGGTTCTGGTTCCGCTGCTGGCCGGCACCAATGACATTGATGCTAAATTCGATCTCAGCCCGGCAATCAGCGGCGCAACAGCATACGGCGCAGTCAATTTCAATACGCGCGCAGTTGCAGTCGGAATTTTCAACCCTGAAAATCTGACCGCTGAGGGCGCACTTTTCACGGTATATTTCGATATTCCGGAGAATGCGCAGCCCGGCACGGCCTACTCGCTCAAAGTCGAAGCAGATTCGATCACTGACGCACAGGCCAATATGCTCGATTTCACGAATCTTGACGGCGAAATCCGCATTGACTGATCTGCGGCTTTCTGACCTCGCATCAAACAAAAACCGCCTGACTGTTTCCCAATGCAGTCAGGCGGTTTTCTTTTCATTTCAGGCTGACCGTGCTGCCTTTCCCGCACAATTCGGCATATTGGTCATTTGTAAAACGAAACAGCGCGAATTCTCAGGAATCAGATAACGCGGCTGAAAAACGCGCTGATCCGCAGACTGTTCCCGACCGCTTTCGCGGCTTCCGTCCGGTATAATAAAGGTAATCTCTCCGGAAAGGAAGCCTGTCTTATGCCGCAAACCATCCGTCTGATTCCGCTCCTACTGCTTATGCTGCTGCTGAGCGCCTGCTCATTCCTGCCGCAGCCTGAGCCGCTCAATGAAGGACAAACTGCCGCACAGCTGCATCTCCTGCCGGAACCGGAATCCGACGCAGAACGTCCGCTCATCGCTGCATGGCTCCCGTATTTCAGCGTGGAAGCGCTGCTCGCGCAGGAGGACGAACAACGCTGTACCGAGGCCGTGCGCAGTTATCTGCTGCGACTGAAGGATTTTGGCATCAATGCGGTTTTTGTGCATATCTGCGCGTTCGGGGAAAGCTGCTGCCCGTCCGATTATTATCCGCAGATGCCTGGCGTACACGGACACGACGGCATGAAGATCTTTTCGGATATCTGCAAGGAGACCGGTATCGCGCTGCACGCATGGATCAATCCGCTCCGGCTGCAGACTGTCGAATATATGGATGCCCAAACCGGCGATGCCCGCCTCTGCACATGGTACCGCGATCCGGCATTGAGAGCGGAAAAGCTCTCGCTCTGGGAAAAACGCTGCTATCTCAACCCTGCTTCGGAATCAACGGCAGAATTTCTCTGCGGCTTTCTGACAGAGCTCATCACGCGCTATCACCCAAGCGGGATTCATATTGACGATTATTTCTATCCGACAACAGAACCCGCCTTCGATGCAGAAGCCTTTGCAGCATCCGATGCAGAAAACCTTGCCGCGTGGCGAACAGGCAATATCACAGCACTGCTGCAGACGCTGTATCAGGCGGTCAAGGCTGCAGATCCGGATACGGTGTTCTCGGTCAGTCCGCAGGGCAGTCTGCAGTACAATGCAGATAACCTCTACGCCGATGTCTCCGGCTGGTGCCGAAGCGGAAACTGCTGCGATCTCATCATTCCGCAGCTGTATTTCGGATACCGGCACGAGACCTGTCCGTTTCCGAAGCTGCTGCGCGAATGGGTCTCACTGCCGCGGGCAGCATCCGTCCGGATAGCCGTCGGACTCGGCATATACAAATACGGTGAGGAGGATGAACGTGCAGGCACAGGAAAGGATGAATGGTGCACAACTGACGGGCTTCCCGCTGCGCAGGCCGCCGATGTGCTCTCGGAGCCGGCACTGAGCGGCGCTGTCTTTTATCATGCTGACGCGCTGCTTGAACTGCCGCAGACAGAGTCCGAAGCACTGAAGCAAGCAATCCATGCGATCTTCCCGGCTGAATAAATCCGTTATCTTTTATATTATGATATTGCGATACAAAAAGGCACTGAACACAAATTCAGTGCCTTTCTGATACATCAGCGGAACAATGTCCTGTCAGATAATATAAAACCAGCTGTCGTCATCATCAAGCGGAACACTTTCTGTTTTCACTTTGGAATCGTAGCGGTAATGCAGCTCCTGATTCTTGATGCTGACCTTTGCGCCCTCCGGAATCGAGGACGTAATAAACGCATTCGCACCGATGACAGCCCCCTTGCCGATCACGGTATTTCCGCCGAGAATCGAAGCACCGGAATAGATCGTGACATTATCGCAGATCGTCGGATGGCGCTTCTTCGAGCGCAGAGACTGTCCGCCGCGCGTTGAGAGCGCACCGAGCGTCACACCCTGATACACCTTGACATAATCGCCGATCTCGGTCGTTTCACCGATGACGATGCCGGTACCGTGGTCGATGAAGAAATAACGGCCGAGCGATGCGCCCGGATGAATGTCAATACCGGTCTGGCTGTGCGCATATTCGGTCATGATGCGCGGAATCAGCGGAACGCCGAGCAGATGCAGCTGATGCGCAATCCGGCTGACCAGAATCGCAAACAGACCCGGATACGAATAGATGATCTCATCCTTATTATATGCGGCAGGGTCGCCGTCAAATGCGGCTTCCACATCCATTTCCACATAGGTTCGGATTTCCGGAATCTTTTCGAGAAACGCAAAGGTGATCTCCTCTGCACGGGAAGCAATCAGCTCCGGCGATGCATCCTGATATTCCGGACAATAGACCAGAACAATCGAAATCTGACGGATCAGATTGAAAATTACATCCTCCATCAGCATGGAAACATGATTGCGGATTGTATAGACGCGGTACGCCTGATTGCGGAAGTATCCCGGAAAAATAATCCGCCGCAGCTTCATGACAATATCAATCACGGTATCCCTGTTCGGGTGATCCAGCGTCACCTCTGCGTCGATGGTACGTCCGCCGCCGTAATCGGCCAGCAGCGTATCCACGAGGCCGTGCACGCGGTCTTCAAATTTATGTGCCATTGAGAAGGCCCTCCTCCGGTTGCTCTTTTCCTATTATTATAATATGAATCCGGAAAAATGTCAATGCTTGGACGAATAATATAAATAAATTGTAGCCGATTTATGAATCTGAAACAGTCGTAAAAACGAAGATTTTTTATTTGCGCGGCTGCATTTTTGTCATTTCCGGGATTGGAGAACGCGCATTTATCCCGAAAATGTTGTGCAGGATTCCCAAAAACTAGCGGTATTATGCGGATGTATTTTGATTACAAAATGGAAAATCCTGTAATCTCGTTGTAATATTTTCAAAAATATGGTATGATATGAAAAGCGCCGCACAAGGCGCTGACCATTTTCTTTACGAAAGGATGAGTTGATGAGAAAAGTGAAGGTCGCAGCAGCCATCGTCTGCCTCCTCTCTGCCGGCGCACTCCGCGGTGTCGTTTTCAACAACAGCGGTGTGTCTGTTGCGAAAACCGACGAGAGCGGTCAGATCCGGGAGATTGCGGCAGCAACTGTTACAACCACAGCTTCGATCGAGACGACGACTATCGTAACCACAACCACCAGGAGCAAAACGACTGCTGCCCGCAAAAAGGCAGCCGTCACAACAACCACGACCGCAACCTCTGCGCCGGCGACGACAACCGCCGTGACCACAACAGTCACAGAGGCCACCACCGCGGCTACGGTTCTGACAAGCGCGCCTGAGACCACGTTCACACTGCCTGCTTCCGTACCGGCTGAGACGGCCGGTGTCGTGTCTGATGCAGCACCCGCTGCACCGTCAACTCAGACAGAGACACCTGCAACCACCGTGACAGAAACTGTACCGGAAGTGACAGCGCCTGCATCTGCTGCGATTACGGTCACCGACCGTGAATACTGCATGCTCTGCAATGTGGTCGGACACGAATACGGTGCCGACTGGGTACCGATTGAAGAAAAAGCGCTTGTCTGTGAAGTTATTATGAACCGCGTCAATTCGCCGCAGTTCCCCGACTCGATCTACGAGGTTCTGACCCAGCGCAATCAGTTTGCCGGTCTGAACTACCTCATCGAGATGGACGGAATGTCGAGCTACGTGACGGACAGTGTCAAAGCTGCTGTTGACCTGTACCTCTCCGATCCGACGCAGTTCAATCACGGCTACCTCTTCTTTAACGGAGACGGCCGCCGCAATTACTTCCGAACCGCATATTAACGGTTACGATCGGCTTGTTACAACTATAAGAGAAATCCCGGAGCACATGCTGTTCCGGGATTTTTTGTATGAAAAGCACGCTGATGCATCGGTTTATTCTTCTGCTCCGATATGTCTCCCCTTGCAAAGTGCACAAGTCTGAACACGGAAATTCGTCAAATAAGCCAGATGTAATTTTCGGAAATGTCTTGCAAAATTGTTTGGAAAATGTTATAATGGAAAAGGACATTTGCAATCGGTAAATGTTTGCATCTATTATTATCTTTGCAACGATGCTGGGATTTTCTCAGCAGCACGAAAGGAGTAATTCACTATGGGATTGATTATGGCTGCACTGCAGGCCGGTATTTCAACTGCGAGAGATCAGTGGCTTGAGTATTTCATCTGCCCCTCTCTGCCGCCCGAAACTCTGATGGTTCAGGGTCAGAAGCAGACAAAGGGCAACAACAAGGGCAATGATAACATCATTACGAACGGAAGCGGCATTGTTGTCGCTGACGGTCAGTGCATGATTATCGTTGAGCAGGGCCGCGTCATGGAGATCTGCGCAGAACCGGGTGAATACACCTACGATATCGGCGCAGAGCCCGGTATCTTCTCCGGCAAGTTCGGTGCAGGTATTGTCGCATCCGTCAAGGAAGCATGGAAGCGCTTCAAGCACGGCGGCGATGTCGCTATGGATCAGCGCGTGTACTACTTCAACACCAAGGAGATCATGGGCAATCTGTTCGGTACACCGACCCCGATCCCGTTCCGTATCGTTGACAAGAACATCGGTCTGGATCTCGATTCCAGCCTCCGCTGCAACGGTACCTATTCGTTCTACATCTCTGACCCGATGCAGTTCTATCAGTTCACAACAGGCGGCAACTTCAGCGGCGCCTTCACCAAGGCATCCAACAATCTCGATGTGCAGCTGAGAAGCGAGTTCCTGAAGGCTCTGCAGCCGGCACTCGGCAAGCTGTCCACGCTCGGCATCCGCTACAGCGATCTGCCGAACCACACCAACGAGCTCTGTGATGCACTGAACGAAGCACTCGCAGATAAATGGGCAGCACAGCGCGGCATCAAGATCGGCGAGGTCATCATCAACTCCGCCACGATTCCGCCGGAGGATCACGACATGATCAAGCAGGCACAGCGTGCCGCGATCAACCGCGATCCGAACATGGCTGCTGCAACAATGGTCGGTGCACAGGCACAGGCTATGCAGGATGCCGCAAAGAATACAAGCGGCGCAGTGAATGCATTCATGGGCATGGGCATGGCACAGAACGCAGGCGGCGTCAATGCTGCACAACTGTTTGCAATGGGTCAGCAGGCCGCAGCGCCGGCCGCTCCCGCTGCTGCTGCACCGGCTGCCAATACATGGACATGCGCATGCGGCACTGCAAATACCGGCAAGTTCTGTATGAACTGCGGCGCAACCAAGCCGGCACCTGCTCAGGGCTGGACATGCTCCTGCGGTACGGTAAACCAGGGCAAGTTCTGCATGGAATGCGGCAAGACCAAGCCGGCCGGCGCTCCGCTCTATCGCTGCGATAAGTGCGGCTGGCAGCCCAGCGATCCCGCAAATCCTCCGAAGTTCTGCCCGGAGTGCGGCGATGTCTTTGACGAAAAGGACGTTCAGGCTTAAAACCGAAAACGGGTGCAGGCGGGCATTTCTGCCCGCCTGCTTTGTATCATACTGAAAAAGGAGACCGTACAATGGCAGATCTGATCGAATATAAATGCCCGTGCTGCGACGGTAAAATAGAATTTAACGCCAGTGAACAGAAAATGGTATGCCCGTTCTGCGGAACCGCATTCGATGTGGAAACGCTCCAGAACTATGACAGTGTGCTGAATGAACAGGCACCCGAATCCGAAATGGAATGGAGCGAAACCGGCGGCAGCGACTGGGAACAGGGCGAGGCCGAAGGGCTCCGCGTCTATCAATGCCAGTCCTGCGGCGGACAGGTCATTGCGGATGAAACCACGGCTGCTTCCAAGTGCCCGTACTGCGACAACGCGGTCATTATGACAGGACAGTTCAGCGGCGATCTGAAGCCGGATCTGGTCATTCCGTTCAAGCTCGACAAGGAAGCCGCAAAGGCCGCGCTGCTCAAACATATGGAAGGCAAGCCGCTGCTCCCGAAAATCTTCAAAAGCGACAATCATATTGACGAGATCAAGGGCGTCTATGTGCCGGTGTGGCTGTTTGATGCCGTCGCGGACGCGCAGTTCCGTTACCGCGCCAAAAAAGTCCGGACATGGAACGATCAGCAGTATGCGTATACGGAAACAAAGCATTTTTCTGTAAGCCGTGCAGGCTGCATCTCATTCAGCGATGTTCCCGTGGACGGCTCCGCCAAAATGGACGATACCCTGATGGAATCGCTGGAACCGTTCAACAGCAAGGAAGCGGTTCCCTTCCAAACGGCTTATCTCTCCGGCTATATGGCCGACCGCTATGATGTCGATGCGGAAGCAAGCGTCGAACGTGCAAATGAGCGGATCAAGCGGAACACGCGGCAGGAGTTTGCCAAAACGGTTCAGGGCTATCAGTCCTTTGATATTGAACACGAGAGCATCCGGCTGCGGGACGCCAAAACAAAATACGCGCTCTATCCGGTCTGGCTGCTCAATACCTCATGGAACGGCCAGAAATATACCTTTGCGATGAACGGACAAACCGGCAAGTTCGTCGGCGATCTGCCTGCAAACAAGAGCAAGGCGTGGGCGATCTTCTTCGCAGTAACCGCGGCCGTGACTGTCCTCGCCTATCTGATCGGCATGATGCTGCAATGAAAGGAGTGCACAGACTGTGAATATTTTAACGGCTTTGATAATCGGTCTGGTGGTCGGCGGCATCACGCTGGCTTCGCTGCTCTCACAGCTGAAATCCGTAGCGAAGCAGTATTCCGCTTCGGAATATGTTGTCAAGAACAGCTTTGATCTGCACGAACGGAAGGATGTGTATCTTTATACAGACACTGACCGCAGAATGATTCAGCAGGTTCCGCCTCCGGGCGCACCGGGCGGCAACGGCGGCTCCGGCAGTCCCCCGGCGCATCCCGGCGGGCCCTCTGCACACAGCGGAAGCGGTCATGCAGGCGGCGGACTGACAATCGTTCCCGATTCCCGCAAGAAGCCTTAATTGAACGAGAAAGGGCGCTGACTCATATAAAAGTATTATGCCATAGTATTTCTGATTCAGAGTCAGAGGTACTATGGCATTTCTATTGACAAAGCGGCACTGTCATGATATAATTATTCCTAAATATCTTACATTGAAAGGCACCGGATCATATGAAAAAAGCATTCAAAATAATCGGAAAAGTATTCCTCGGACTTCTGATCCTGATTGCGTTATTCCTTGTCATTATGACGGTATACAATCAGATCATGCTGAAAAAGAACAAAGCCCTCTACGAAACGCCCCTTGGCCAGCTTGTTGAAGTAGACGGTCACAATATGAGCATCTACACGGAAGGCGAGGGTGAACACACGATCGTGTTTCTGTCGGGACACGGGACTCCCTCGCCGATTCTCGATTTCAAGCCGCTTTTCAGCCGGCTTTCCGACGATTACAAAATTGTCGTTGTGGAAAAGTTCGGCTACGGCTTCAGCGATATTGTTGACAGTACACGCGATATGGAAACAATTCTCCGTCAGGACAGGGAGGCACTCGAAAAATGCGGTATCGAAGCGCCGTATGTGCTGTGTGCACACTCATTTTCGGGCTATGAGGCAACCCGCTGGGCGCAGGAATATCCCGATGAGGTCGAGGCGATCGTCGGGCTGGATATGTGTACGCCGCACTGTATGGACGTCAATAAATCGAGGGAAAATGCTGCCTTCAACGATTTCATACCGAGGCTTGTGAAATATGAAAGATTGTTCGGAATTGTCCGCCTGTTTGACTACAACGAGTCGGGAACGCTTACTGACAGAGAAGCCGCAATCTACAAGGAAATTGCCTGCCACAAAATTATGAATGATACGATGCTGAATGAAGGCAATACCGAAACCATCATCGCGCTGAATGATGAGCGCAATTCCGCCCCGCTGCCGACCGTTCCGATGATTCTGTATGTTTCCAACGAGCCCTCGAACGATGCATTCTGGACAGGCGGTATGCAGGCAATGGCCGATGCCTCATCAGACGGTACATTGATTCAGCTTGAGTGCGGACATTATGTGCATGACTATGAATATGAGCGAATCAGCAAGGACATGAAGGCGTTGATTGAAAAACTGAATCGCTGAATTCTGTCTGTGCAGTCAAATCAGCACAATGCCCCGAAGCACTCTAATGCTTCGGGGCAAAAATTCTATATGGGTATCCGTCATACAGTCAGCGGCCATTTTTCATATGCTTAATCGACCGCATTCCGGATGATCTTCCATGCTTCAACCAGTCGTTCAAGGCTCCATGCCGCATTGGCAGGAGATGTCGAAGGCAGCCGGACAGCCGTCCGCTGCAAAACCGGCTGCTGATATTTTTCGTAATATTTTGCTGCGGTTCCACCGTTGACGAAAATCTGCCGGATCGGAGCGCCCTGCAGAATCGCCGTCAGATCATTCGGAACAACATTCCGGATGCTGCTGTCAGAGGAACCCGTGATCTCGCAGGATGCAATCACATCCCACAGCGCAATGTGACTGCGCAGCAGAAACGCCCGCTTTTCTTCAATTGTCTGCGGAACAGAATCCTGAAAAACCGCAGCTGTTACACGCCAGAAGCGGTTCTGCGGATGTCCGTAAAAGAACTTCTGCTCCCGCGATTTCACAGACGGAAAGCTGCCGAGAATCAAAATCGCGGCGTGCTCGTCAAACAGCGGCGGGAACGGGTGCTTTACGGTTTCGATACGATCACATCCTCACTGTCAGTCCTCAGTCTGCTTTTTCCGCTTGCGGTATTCGGTCGGTGTGATGCCGACAATTTTCTTGAACTGATGCATAAAATGGACATAATTGCTGTATCCGCTCTGGTCTGCGATACAGGCAATGCTGTAATCCGTGCTGGAAAGCAGCCGCTTGGAAAGCTCAATCCGGCTGTTGATGACATCCTGTGTGAAGCTGATGCCGAAGCAGCGTGTATACAGCTTCTGAAAGTATCCGCGGCTGAGAATCAGGTCTCGGCACATCGAATCTATGCTCCAGTCCTCCTGCGGATTGCTGTAAATGCGTTCCCGCAGATTGACAAATTCGCGGTAATAGGGCGAAGCCTTCTCGTTCTGGCGGGACGCACGGCTCTCTTCAATCTTCTCGGTCACCATCGCAGTGATATCCTCAAGTGTCATGTCGGGGCCGATATGATCGCAGAAATAGCCGAAGCTGGCTGTGATCTTATAGGGCTTGAGCGAGCTCTGGTTGTAGTGCTCCAGATAGCCGGAGATTGCATACACAAGCCGCTGACAGGCGTCCTCCTCATAGTCCTGATAGCCGATGATTGAGAATTCAGCATCTTCAATGCGTGCACAGCGCTCATAAGTTGTACAGCTGTTGTTCATCGCATTGGCAAGCACCGTCACGGCGCTGTCGCCCTCGGAATGACCGTATGTCTCATTGACCTGCCGCAGCGAGTCGAAGCTCGCATAGAGCAGCAGGAACCGTCGGTGCTCATTTTTTGCAGCCTCAAAGCATTCGCGTGAGAATTTCTGATATCCCTCATAATTATACAGACCGGTCAGCGTATCACGGATCGACGAGAGATAAATACGGTTATTAAACCGCTTGAGGTACGTCTGCAT
Organism: Oscillospiraceae bacterium; assembly: GCA_017427265.1. Lineage (GTDB taxonomy): Bacteria > Bacillota > Clostridia > Oscillospirales > Ruminococcaceae > Firm-04. Next base: position 78,279 of record JAFRTG010000007.1, read on the forward strand.
CCGGACAAATTCCAGCGCCGTATTGACAACAGAAAGCCACTCGCAATAGAGCGGGTCATAGGAATCCAGCCGTTCGCCGTAGCTGAATGCTGCAACACCGAAGAACCGGTCATCATGATGCAGCGGCGAGAAGAAGTACGCTGCCGGATGGTCGCGCTCTTCATGCAGACGCGGCAGCATCTTGGCAGTCGGAAACGGCTTGGTCACAATGCCGCCGTTCGGCTCATCAAACATTTTGAGCAGCATATGCTTCGGGAAGCCCTCTCTGCGGTATTCCGCAGGATTTTCGAGCGCGCCGCCGCCCTCCCAGTCCTCACACAGACAGAGGAAAAACTCCGCAACATCACGAATCAGGTAAATATGATTGCGAATAGATTTCATCAGATCGTCGAGCGTTTCCTGCAGTGTCATCTGAATGCTCATATTGCTGGAACGGTACATCGTGCGGAATAAATCCAGCCGCTCCTCCACGCGGATCTGATGCTTGAGATAGTCCATGTCCACACCGCAGGTACAGCTCTGGCCGGTGATGACCTCTGTCCGCTCACACTGCGTCAGCGCACAGGTCTCGCCGGTCATCATCTGATAGAGCTTTGCAACACCGTGCACACCGAGCCGGAAGTTTTTCCGCACAAAGCTCGTCAGCGGAATCACGCTGCGCGTCTCGGAAAGCGATGCGTCATAGCCGGTAATCATGATATCCTCAGGAATCCGGATATTGCTTTCGATCAGCTCGTGACAAAGCGCTTTTGCCATCGGGTCATTGCCGCAGACAATACCCTGCGGCCTCGGACGGGTACCGTCGATGATCTCCCGCGCGAGCTTCTGCGCAGAAGAATACCAGTAATCGCCGTAAATGAGGTTTTCCGGCGGAACCGGAATCCCGGCATCTGCCATTGCATCACAGAAGCCCTGCAGACGCTGCTCTGAGGTATAGTGTCCCTTGAAACCGGTCAGACAGATGAGATCTCTGAGACCGTGCTCTTTAATCAGGTGGTTTGTGATCGTGTAGAAGCTGCTGCGGTCATCCATCATCAGATACGGGAACGGACCTGTGTTGTCGTCCAGCACCAGAACCGGAATCTTCTGCTCCATCAGAATGGCATCCAGAATTTCGCGCTCCTCTTTCGCGCGGATGGAATCACGCAGATACAAAATGCCGTCGAAAGAAGGAAAATGAATATAATTAAACAGATTGAACTCTGATTTCTGATGCGGTGTCATCTCCGGCAGATTTGTAATGCAGGAGAAAATTGCAACATCCATATCCAGCGAAAAAGCCTGAGAGGTTATTCCCTTGACAAGCCTGCGCTGCATGAGCAATTCTGTCTCACAGACAATCACCCCGATCAGCAGACGTTTTTTCATATACGTCCTCCTTCCGGAAAAGTGGTTACGATTCAACAACAGTATAACACAAAAAGACAGTTGTGTCAAGGCGTTCCCCTAATTTTTTCTGAAAAACCGGTCAAACAGGAACAAATTGACCGGATACAAAAAAACAAAAGCCGGAGCGCTTCAAGCACTCCGGCTCGGAATCCGGTCTCAAACCATTGCGGCCTTGATGGCTGCAAGCAGCTCGTCATATGTCTCATATGCCGGCAGCTGCGGATAATCCTTTTTGATCTGCTCGGTGCTGCGGAACAGGAAGCCTGCCTTGCTCGCAAGAATCATGCCGAGGTCATTGAAGCTGTCACCGCTGGCGATTGTTTCAAAACCGATGGACTGCAGCGCCTTGACCGTTGTCAGCTTGGACTTTTCGCAGCGCATCTTGTAGCCGGTGATTGTTCCGTCCTCTGCGACCTCCAGCGAGTTGCAGAAGATCGTCGGCCAGCCGAGCTTTTCCATCAGCGGCGTTGCAAACTGCGAGAAAGTATCGCTGATGATGATAACCTGACCGATCGCACGCAGCGAATCGAGGAATTCTCTTGCGCCCGGCATCGGGTCGATCTTTGCAATCGTTTCCTGAATCTCCTTCAGGCCGAGGCCGTGCTCTTTCAGGATCGCAAGACGGTATTTCATCAGCTTATCGTAATCCGGCTCGTCTCTGGTTGTTTTTCTCAGCTCCGGGATGCCGCTGGCCTCCGCAAATGCAATCCAGATTTCAGGGACAAGTACGCCCTCCAGATCAAGACAGGTAATATACATAATCATTCTCCTTATTCGGTAATCTCTCCGCAACACAGTGCGGAACCGATATCATTATAGCATATTAGGCCAGAAAATGCAAGCAGAAAGCAGCAAACTATTTTTTTGAGATGCGTTTCGGAGGGCAGTCCGGTTTGCAGATGCAGATTCTGTTTGTTCTCTGTGCAGAATTTCGCTTCGCAGTTGACAAATTCAGTCAAATGTGCTATAATATTAGTAACGCTTTACGGGCGTACTTGTAAAGGAGGAAAAAATTATGGCAATCGAATTTTTTGATAGACTGACTGCTTCTGTTTCCAAGACTGCAAAGCAGGTTTCCGACAACGCAAAATCCCTTGCTGACAAGAACCGCGTCCGCAAGGATATTGCTGCAATGGAAAATGAAATCCGCAACCGCTTCCGTGATATCGGCGAAAAGTATTTCACCGAGACACAGGGCAGCCCCGCACCGGAATATGCAGAGATGTTCGCTGCAATCAATGAACTTCAGGCCAACCTGAACGCTAAGCAGCATGAGCTGGAAGCACTTGACGGCACCATGACCTGTGCTGAGTGCGGCCGCCCGATACTGCTCGGCTCCAAGTTCTGCCCGAACTGCGGTGCAACGGCACCGGTTCCGGCTGCTCCGCCGGCACCTGCTCCGATTCATCCGATCTGTCCGTTCTGCGGTCAGCCTCTGGCACCGGATGCGGCATTCTGTGCGTCCTGCGGCAACAAGCTGCCTGAGCAGCCTCAGACACCGCCTGCACCTGCTGCACCGGTCTCCAATGTCTGCCCGAACTGCGGCGAGGTTCTTGCACCGGATGCACTCTTCTGCGCAGTCTGCGGAACCAAGGCACCGGGTGTTGACTGATTGATGCAAGTTGATACAGCCGCCCTTCTGGTATGCGCGGGAAACGCTGCCAGAATGGGCGGCATACACAAAATTCTGCATCCGCTTGGATGCTCCGGCGTATTACAAACTGGGCTCCGCCGCTTTTGCAGCTGCGAAAGTATTGCGGAGCTCATTGTTGTTTGCCGTGAACAGGATCTTCCGGAATACCGCGCAGTGCTTGACGCAGAGCAGTTCCCGCTGCCTGTGAAGCTGACCGTCGGCGGCAGCACACGGCAGGAAAGCGTCCGGAACGGTGTTTCGGCAGTCTCAGAGCAGTGCGAATATATTGCGATTCATGACGGTGCGCGGCCGCTCATACTGCCTGCTGACATCGAGCGTGTCATCGCAGATGCCCGCAGAACCGGTGCTGCATCGCTCGGTGTTCCGGTCAAGGATACGGTCAAGATTGTCGGCAGCGGCATCATACTGGATACGCCTGACCGCTCCGCACTTTATCTGACGCAGACACCGCAGGTATTCCGCCGCACGATCTACGCAGAAGCGATGGAACTCGCAGCCGCACAGGGCAGGGATTATACCGACGACTGCCAGCTTGTTGAGGCACTCGGCCGGCAGGTCACAATGACAACCGGCTCCTATTCCAATATCAAGCTGACAACGCCGGAGGATTTTGCAATCGCAGAGGCTCTGCTGCGGGAACAGCAAAAGGAGGAACTCTGAATGGCAGATATCCGCATCGGCCACGGCTATGATGTGCACCGTCTGGCTGAAAACAGAAAACTGATTATCGGCGGCGTGGAGATTCCGCACAAGCTGGGGCTGCTCGGTCATTCCGATGCCGATGTGCTGACACATGCTGTTATGGATGCAATGCTCGGTGCGCTGGCGCTCGGCGACATCGGAAAGCATTTTCCGGATACGGACGAACGCTATGCAGGCGCGGACAGCATTCAGCTGCTGCGTTTTGTCACCGGCATGATCCGGCAGGAGGGCTGGGAGCTCGGCAATCTGGACGCGACTGTTCTTGCACAGGCGCCGAAGCTGGCACCGCATATTCCGAAGATGCGGCAAATCCTCAGCGAGGCAATCGGCTGTGATGTCAGTCAGGTCAGCGTCAAGGCGACGACCGAGGAAAAGCTCGGATTCACCGGAAACGAAGAAGGCATCGCGGCGCACTGTGTTGTCCTGCTGCAGCGGCGACCGCAGCGCGGATTCTCCGCGGGAAGAGTCATTCCGCTTTGAGATCAAGGTATCGCTTCGCACTTCTTTCTGATTCTGAATTCCGGAAAGCGAAAGCCTCTATAATCAATTTTATATGCAAAGTAAGCCGCCTGTTTTTCAGGCGGCTTTTGTGCCATATGCAGAAAAAAAGCAGAGGGCAACAGAATTATAATCTGCTGTCCCCTGCTTTTTTTTGATTTTCGGCGCGAACCGTCAGAAATCACTTCAAAATTCCGTAGTAATTCTGCTGATCCATCCATTCAACGAACTGTATCACAGCTTCATCGTTCAGATACTTGTTCGACTCGCCGCTGACACAGAGCTGAATCTGCCGGTATTCACCGTCATCCTGTTTCAGCAGAAGATACAGATACCATTTGCCGATATCATCAACCGGCTCTTCATATTCTGTCATTTCCAGACCGTCAAGCGCATCTGCGTGCTCAAAAAAGCGATACATCCGGTAGAGATCATCCTGCGAAACAGAAGGTGCTTCCTCTGCATTCTCTACAAGCTGCTGCAGCTGCGTTTGCCAGTCTTTGCGGCGTTCATGCTCGGAATCATAAATGGCATCCGAAGCATCAGGCATTCTGCCGTCTGTCGTCAGAACTGTCGCCTCTGTAAAATACGGAGAATCAGAAAATACTTCATCAGTAATCAGAAAGAGCATTTCCTGATCCGGCGGGGCACAGGACTCCGCAGAGTCAGAACAATACGAAGCTGATTCTGTTCCAGTGTTGTCGAAACTGTACCGTTCTGGTTTGCGATGACCTTGTTGCCGAGAATCTTGATCGGGAACGATGAGGTGAGATATCTGCTGCCGGTCACGCCGGTTCTGTTATCAACAGTATAGATCGTGTAATAGCCTGCATCAAGTGCCTCAGTCAGGTAAGCGCCGTTTGCATCTGTTGTCAGCATGCAGACAGGATCGGATGTCGGTTCCGTGATGCCGATGCGGATATTCTTGTAGATATACAGATAGCCGTCGCCGCTCAGCTTTTCCAGTCTGACAAAAGCATCTGCAAGCAGTGCATTGTTCCTTCACCTTAAAACACATCAAACGCATCGGGATGCTCCCCTGACCAGCCGCGTTCCGACAGACAGGACAAATATGACATATCGTCTGCGGAGATCATAAAGCCGGATACAGCAAGATTTTCCTGCATCCGTTCCGCTGATGACGATTTCGGAATCACCGGTATCCCGCGCTGAATCAGATAGCGAAGCAGAAGCTGCGCATTCGTACAGCCGTATTTTGCTGCAAGCCTTGTGATTTCCTCGTCACCAAGCAGTCTTGCGCGGCCGAGCGGGCTCCATGCCTGCGGCAGAATCCCCTGCTCCCGGAGATACGCGAGTGTGTATTCCTGCATATAACCTACATGCAGCTCCAGCTGATCGACCATCGGGCGGATCTTTGCCGTTTCCAGCAGCGGACGGATATGGTGCGGCAGGAAATTGGAAAGGCCGATTGCACGAACCTTCCCCTGTCCATAGAGTTCTTCCAGCACAGCCCATGATTCCCGCACCTTTCCGAGCCATTCCGTATCGTCCGGATCACATTTCGGCCAGTGCAGCAGCAGCATATCGAGGTAATCGGTTTTCAGCTTCCGGCAGGATCCCGTAAATGAGGCAAGTGTCTGTTCCCTGCCGAAGTCCGTCGGCCAGACCTTGCTGCACAGAAACAAGTCACCGCGCGGAATGCCGGACTTTGCAACCGCTTCGCCGATCTCCGCCTCGTTCTGATACATCTTTGCGGTATCAATGTAGCGGTAACCCGCCCGGAGCGCTTCGGCGATTGTCTGCGCGCCGCTTTTCGTCGAAAGATAGGAACCGTAACCGACTGCCGGAATCGCCGTGCCGTTCGGCAGAATAAACGTCTCTCTCGCTTCGGTATATCCTGCAGCGTCAAGAATGCGGTCGAGCAGACGCATATTCCGGATTGAAAAATCCTCGCTGATATGCGGCGCAGCTTCTCCGCGGATACAGGCATTCATCTGCTCGATTTCCATGCAGTAATTTGAACCGGCCGTGACCGTTTCCGTGCGGGTAATCCGTTCGCCGCGTTCATTCCTGACCGTCACATCGAAGGACAGCGCACCCTCGCCGTTGTACTCGGCAGCGGAGCAAATATAGCCCTTGGAACCGTGGATAAAGAGGCGGTCGTAACGGTCGCAGGTATCAATGCCCAGCATCATGCCCGCATGGAACGATGCCCTCGCGCCGTTTTCAAATCCGATCAATACGGAAGCCATGTGGTCAACGCCCGTGCTGTCGAGCTCCGCATTTGCCTTGATATACTGCACGGGAGAATCCGTCAGGGACAGAATCATGGACGTACAGTAGCAGCCGACATCGTAGAGGCCGCCGCCGCCCTGCGCCTTGTGCAGCCGGAAATCTGACGAATAATCCTGCGTCAGAAAGGCCGTGTCAATATAATCAACCGCACCGATTACGCCGTCAGCAATGACCTGTTTCAGCTTTGTGATGAACGGGCTGTGCAGATACGCAAAGGCTTCCATCAGAATCACGCCGTTTTCCTTCGCTGCCCGGAACATCCGGCGAAGCTCGGATTCATTCATTGCAATCGGCTTCTCGCAAAGCACATGCTTATGCGCGTTCAGGGCTTTGATGACCCATTCGCAGTGCAGATCATTTGGCAGCGGAATATAAACCGCTTCCACGTCCGGGTCAGCGAGCAGTGCATCATAACCCTGATACGCCTTCTGAAACCCGAACCGTTCTTTGAACGACTCTGCCTTTTCAAGACTTCTGCCTGCGATTGCATAAAGCGTGCAGTCCTTTGCCTGCTGCATTCCGGGAACCGTACAGCCCGCTGCGATGCCGGCCGTTCCGAGCACGCCCCATTTGACAGGCTGCAGCCCGCTTTTATCTTGTTTCATCTTCGGACACCTCCTGTCCGTTATGCTTGCCGCAGCCGCTTTTTCAGGACATCGACAATCGCAAGATACAGATATCCCACAAGCAGCAGCGCGCAGAACAGAATCAGAATCCACCAGGCACACCCCATATACGGCAGTTCATCCGAAAAGCCGAATGCACCCGCCGGACTGCCCCAGTTGAGAAAGAAATACGGATAATTGTAGCCGGCCGCAAACTGCCAGCCTTTTACATAGCCGATGCCGGCATAGATCACATACAGAATCGGCGGAAGAATTACCCAGAATACATTGCGCTTTCTGATATTTCCGCTGATGCCGGTCATGAAATAATCCAGAATCGCTGCGGTCGGGACGATCACATGCGTCAGAATATTCTGCGGATTCCATGCGCCGGCGCTGAGTGTCGGTGCCAGCACAAAGCAAAACACCGCACCCGTCAGCGTGATAGACACCGTGCCGACAAATTTGATGATGTACCACAGATCGCTGACCGCTTTGCCGCGCAGCAGCTTGCCGAATCCGACTGCGCAGATCAGCGCGATTGCAATGTTCGACTGGATCGTGAAATACATGAACACTGCCCGGCCGCCCATAAAGGAATTCCGGCCTGCATATGCACTCAGGAACGTACCCAGCAGCGCGCAGAGCAACGTCACTGTTTTCAAGATGCCGGACAGCACTTTTTGTTTTGGTGAGAAAATATTCATAGCATCTGATTACGGCAAAAACTTTCCGGATGCAAGATACAGCGCATACCAGTCATGATGCGAGAGCTTCACATCGCAGGCTGCGCAGATATCCTGAATATGTGCAGGATTCATCGTGCCGATGATCGCCTGCATATTCGCCGGGTGCCGCAGAATCCACGCGATTGCGATTGCAGCCTTGGAGACGTTTTCGCGTTCTGCAAGTTCTCCGAGCACCTTGTTCAGTTCCGGAAAATCCGGACTGTCGATAAAAGTCCCGCCGAACATGCCCTTCTGCAGCGGCGACCACGCCTGTACCGTGATATCGTGCAGGCGGCAGTAATCAAGCGCACTGCCGTCCCGGCTGACCGAGTAATCGGTCGTCTTGTTGTTCATATAGAGCGGCTGGTCAATCAGCTGCGACTGCTCCAGAGAAAGCTGCACCTGATTGATTATAAGCGGCTGTTTGACATATTTTTTCAGCAGCTCGATCTGCATGGGCATGAGGTTGCTGATGCCGAAAAACCGTACCTTGCCGGCCTGCTCCAGCGCATCAAACGTCTCTGCGACCTCTGCCGGATCGAACAGCAGGTCAGGACGGTGCAGCAGCAAGGTATCAAGATAATCTATACGCAGTCTGCGGAGACTGTCATCGACACTGGACAGGATGTTTTCCTTGGTCCAGTCAAACTCCTGCCGTTCCGGACAGATGCCGCATTTGCTCTGAATGACAATGTCCTCCCGTCTGAGGCCGGTCAGCGGGAACGCCTCGGAAAAGCGGGTTTCTGCTGCGCCGTTTTCGCCGTAGCAGGTTGCGTGGTCAAAGAAATTGATGCCGCAGTCAAATGCGGTGCGGATGACCTTTGCCGCGTCCTCCTTTGAAAGTGCCGGCATTCTCATGCAGCCCTGAATGATCGCAGAGACATTCTGCGGACCGTTTGCAATGCTGATTGTTTTCACGGTTTTCCTCCTTATTCAGCCCAGAAAACGTAGTGGTCCTTGCGAGGACGGGCCGGAGACGCTTCACAGTCTGCATAGCCGAGAATGCAGTGACCGATGCCCTCATAATCGCCCTCAATGCCAAGCTCCTTCAGAAGCGCCTTTCCTTCCTTGGATTCAAATTCTTCCTTTGCGCGGTGAATCCAGCAGCTTGCAATGCCGTATGCATGCGCGGCATTCATCAGGTTGCCCATGACCAGACTGCCGTCATAAAGATAGGTCGGTCTGCTCTTGTCTGCCAGGACAATCAGAATGACAGGTGCGCCGTAAAACGGGTCGGAATCTGCACCCATGATCTTCGCGTTCCATCCGGAAATGCGGTCGCGCAGTTCCTTGTTCGTCACAGCGATGATGACCGGCGACTGCCAGTTCATGCCGGTCGGAGCATAAGTACCCGCCTCGATGATCTTTTCAATGATGTCCTTCGGCACAGGCTCTGCCTTGAACTGACGGACGCTTCTTCTTGTGACCAGATTTTCGATTGCTTCCATGACTGTTCCTCCTCAAAAAATATCGTTATATATCTGCTCCGGCGTCAGATGATTTGCACGCAGCACATCTTCAACCGCATAGCGATCCAGAAATTCCTTTTTCAGGCCGTAGTTATAAACCTTCATATCTGCCGGGCCGTAATAGCGGGCGATCTTTTCGCCGAAGCCGCCGTTCAGAATACCGTCCTCCAGCGTAATCACAACCGAATGCGCAGATTTCAGTTCTTCCAGAAGGGCTTCATCCAGTCCGGTAATATAGCGCGGATTGATGAGCGTCGGAACGCTGCCGGTCTTGTCTGCAATCAAGGCAGCAAGCTGTTCACCGAGCTGATAGAAGTCACCGAGCGCCAGAATCGCCGTTTGGCTGCCCTGCTGTGTCACCAGATACCGGTTCAGATCGCTGTAATCCGTTTCAACCGGCGCCGCCGTATGGTGCACGCCGTTGCAGGGCATCCGCAGCGCAACGGGATATTGATTCTGCTCGATGCTCCAATCCAGCATTGCAAAATACTCCTCGCAGGTTGTCGGTGCCAGATACACGAGATTCGGGATATTGGACATCATGGCGATATCAAAAATACCGAGATGCGTGATATCATGCATACCGTAAACAGAGGCGGTATTGACCAGCAGTGTCGCGGGATTGCTGTTGATGCAGAGATCCTGCGAGATCTGATCGTAGGTACGCTGGAAGAAGCTCGAATGTGTTGCAAATACAGGCTTTCCGCCGTTTGGGGCAATGCCGGATGCCATTGCAACGGCGTGCTCCTCTGCAATGCCGACATCGACAAACTGACGGCCTGCTTCCTTCCGCTTGTCCGGCGTAAAGCCGATGCAGACCGGCACCGCTGCGCACAGCGCCACGACACGCGGGTCTGCCTTCATCTTTTTCAGCAGATATTCACAGGTCAGATCACCGTAGTTCTCCCCGCCGCCGGTATGGAGTGCATCACCGGTTTCAGGATCAAACGGAATATGCCAGTGCCAGTTTTCCTTTTCGCTCTCCGCCGGGGCATAGCCCTTGCCCTTCTGCGTCACAATATGCACGACAGTCGGATGCGGCGTATCCTTCACCGCAGAAAAAGCGTCAATCAGCTGCGCAAAGTCATGGCCGTCAGCGACAAAGCGATAGTCAAGCCCCATTGCACGGAACAGATTGCATTCCGCTTTTCCGCCGGACTCCCGCAGCAATCTGAGATTCTGATAAAGGCCGCCGTGGTTTTCTGCAATCGACATATCATTGTCATTCACAACAATAATCAGATTGCTGCCGAGCTCCGCAGCAAAATCAAGGCCTTCCAGCGCTTCTCCGCCGCTCAGCGAGCCGTCACCGATCACTGCAATCACATTTCCGGATTCGCCCATGAGGTCGCGGCTTTTCGCAAGTCCGCAGGCCAGACTGACCGATGTTGAGGTATGCCCGACATTGAAAAAATCGTGCGCGCTCTCCTCCGGATTCGTATAGCCGGACACATCGCCGAAGCATTCGTCGTTGAAAAATGCGTCCTTGCGGCCGGTGAGAATCTTGTGCGTATAGCACTGGTGCGAGACATCAAAAACAAATTTGTCCCGCGGAGAGTCGAAAACATAGTGCAGTGCAATCGTGGCCTCAACGATGCCGAAATTCGGCCCGAAATGTCCGCCTCGTTTGGAAAGCCGGTTCATCAGGCCGCTGCGGATTTCCGCTGCAAGGGTCTGAAGCTGCGTGCGGTCAAAGCCTTTGATGTCGGACGGGGATTGGATCGTTTCAATCAGCATAGATTACTCCTTCTTTGTACGGCCGCATGAACAACACCCCTGGTCGTCGTCCCAGACGAGCTTTCCCGTCTGAACAGCCTTTTCGTATACTTTGATTTTGGCATCCATTTTTGCAAGCGCGTCATCACATTTCTGACGCTCTGCAAGAATACGCGCTCTTGCTTCCCTGAGCAGCTCACAGCGTTCCGGAATCGTGCTGTCCCCTTCTTTGTAAAGCCGGACATACGCCGCCAGCAGATCAATCGGCATACCTGCACTGCGAAAGCAGGCTGCTGTTTCCACCCAGCCGATGTCCTCCTCCGTATAATCGCGGATGCCGCCGGGTGTCCTGTGAACCTCCGGAATCACGCCGACACGCTCATAATAGCGGAGTGTATCCGGACTGATGCCGAATTTGCTGCAAACCTCTTTGATTGTCATATTCACCACCTCCGTGAATGCAGTTCTATTATACAATCTGGAGTTAGCTCCAAGTCAAGAGATTTCCTGATTTTTGGTAAATCTTACAAATAATACGTTGCCGCATTAGGCAGATTGACGAACGCCTGTGAAGCATACAAAAATCGCCCCTCTGCACATCTGAGCAGAGAGGCGTGTTCCGATTGCATATTGGTTATCCGAAATCTGTTTTGTCATGACGTAGATTCGTCTGTTGTCATTGCAGCGTCGGTCAACTGAACATAGGTATAGCCGTTTTCTTCGTAATAATTGAATTTTCCGACAACTGTTATCTCTGTACCGTCAGCCGGATAATCATCCGGATATGAATAGTCACCGTCCAGAACAAACTCGATGCCCTGAGCACAGCAAGCCGTCGCATCACTGATCAATACAGCAAAAAACTCTCTTCCGTCTGAATCCTGAAAGTATGAAAACGCGCCCTTTGCTTTGACGGTTTTTCCGAGGTAATTATCACTGTTATTGATCATATCGGAAACCTGCGCGTATACCATGCTTGAATTCAGCTGTGTCAGATCAATGTCTGTTTCGCCATCGCCGCTGACTGCCGTTTCCGGTGCCGGACTGATATTGTCCTGCGGCTCCGGATCGCTTTCTGCCGCTGACGATTCCGATTCAGGGGTGTTATTCACATCAGCCGCATCTGCGGTTTCCTGATAACCGGCAGCACTTTGTTCGGATAAAGCATTGTAATCAGTACTGCCGCATCCCGTTATACCTGCTGCGACAGCAGCCAAAGCAATCAATAATACTGTTTTTTTCATATTGAACCTCCATCATGTTATGAAAAAATTGCGTTTTCCGCTCAGGGAATCACATTCATTCGGATCAGCTTTTCAGACGCCGGATATCTGTGTTCGCGCCTTCATGCAAGCGGGGAAAACGATTCGGGGATTCTTTGCTGTTCAGTTTCATCATGCTTTTCTTTTTCCGGCTACGCCTGAGATCAGGGAGAACAGCAGAAATACGGCTAAGTCTGATACAACGATGGTTGAGCCTACAGGCGTAGAGAACAGTACCGACGATATAATGCCGAATGCTGCACAAATAACAGAAATCACAGCAGAGCATATGATTACTCCGCGGAAGCTCTTGAACAGTCTCATCGCTGCAAGCGCGGGAAATATAATCAGCGCTGAGATAAGCAGTGAGCCCACAAGGTTCATTGCAAGAACGATTATAACCGCGGTAATAACGGCAACAAGCAGATTATAGGCACCTGCTTTCACGCCGGTTGCTCTCATAAAGTTTTCATCAAATGTAACGGAGAATATTTTGTTATAAAACAGGATATATGTCAGAATTACAACGACAGACATATACACACACATTCTGACATCTGCCGGCTTTAATGTCAGGATAGAGGTCGAACCGAACAGCGTACTGCACACATCTCCGGATATGTTAGAACCTGACGGATAGCGGTTCATAAGCAGATAACCGATTGCAAGCGCCCCCACCGAGATCATAGCGACAGCGGCATCGCCTTTTATCTTGGTGTTCTGTCCTGTTCGCAAAAGCAGAATCGCACACAGCAGCGTTACAGGTAACACTAGGATCATATTATTCATCTGTGCCAGATGATTTACGAGATTTTCCATCTGCGGGCTAAGCGCATTGGAGCGTGAAAATGTGATGACCGTTTCTTTGACGATAACAGGCAGCGTTGCCGCAAGAGACATTGCGCCGAAGGCAACATGAGAAAGCCCGTCACCAATGAAAGAAAACCGCTTCAGCACAAGGGTAACACCCAGAAGTGACGAGCATAATGCGATCAAAATTCCGACCGCAAAGGCATATCTGACAAACGGATACTCAAAATACTGCTGGAGCTTCCCGATATTCTCAATCATTGTCAGCCGCCTCCGTTTCCAGGAACATCTTACCTGTCCGACTTTGGACATAGTCGGACGTTTTTCCGAAAAACAACTGCCTGTGGCTGCCGATATGAAGGATATGAGAAGCATATTTGACAGCGGCAGCCACATCATGTGATACCATAATAATGGTGATGCCTTCACGGTTCAGCTTGGCAATCAGCTCGTAAAGTTCAATCTGCGCTTTCGGATCGAGACCGGTGACGGGTTCATCAAGAAGCAGCATTTTTCTTGTCGCGCACAAGGCTCTTGCAAGGAGCACTCTTTGCTGCTGACCGCCGGAAAGCTCCCGGTAACACCGTTTCGCAAGCGCGTCGATTTCAAGCTGCTTCATTGTATTCTCAGCAAGCTCTTTTTCCTGTTTGTTATAGAAAGGGCGAAATCCGCATTTGGCAAGGCAGCCGGAACGCACGATCTCACGGACAGAAGCCGGAAAATCCTTCTGCACAACGGTCTGCTGCGGCAGATAGCCGACTTCGTTCTTTCTGACATCCCCGCACCACGCAATTTCCCCGCTGATCTGCGGTTTCAGTCCCAGTATTGCTTTGATTAACGTGCTCTTACCGGAACCGTTCTCACCGAGGATACAAAGATAATCGCCCTTACTGATCGTAAAATCGAGCTTTTCGGCAACGATCGCGCCTTCATATCCGAGAGAAGCATTTTTACACTGCATTTGCACAGCCATTCACTTTACACTCCGTTCCGTATAAGTGCAGAAGAACACCCTCTCCTGCACCTATGTCATTCTTTACGCAGTTACAAGGGCGCTTCCGAAATCCTTGGAGATGTCCGCCCGTTCCTGCATTTCAGCCGCTTGTTACAAAAGCCGGATATCCAGCAACTCACTTCAGAACGCCAGCAAGAACATCATAGTTCTTCTGCATAAGGGAGATGTAGCTTGCTCCGCCTGCGATCTCGTCCTTTGATACGGACTGCAGAGAGTTCAGCTCGGCAATATCCGCGTTCTGACCGGATGTGCTGATAATCGTATTGGCAATATCCTTGCCGGAGTTTTCAAGCGTGAAAACCGTTTTGCAGTCAAGCTCCCTGATTTTATCCGAAAGGAATGCAATCGTTTCAAAGCTGGCTTCCGTTTCGGCAGAGCAGCCGATGAAAGCGGCATAGTAATCCAGTCCGTAATCGTCAACAAAATAGCGGAACGGGAATCTGTCGCCGAATACAAGTGTCTTTACGGAAGAACCGTCAACAAGAGCCCGGAATTTGCCGTCAAGGTCATCCAGCTTTGCAATATAGCTGTCAAGGTTGGCTTGATAGTCAGCAGCGTTGGCGGCATCAACAGTCTCAATGTTTTTCTCGATTTCTTTACAGAACACCTTAGCGTTTTGAACAGAGAGCCAGACATGTTCATCGTATTCTTCTTCGTCTTCCTCACTGTCATCACCGTGTTCGGCTTCTTCATCCTCCCCCTGCATACCTTCCTTTAGTTCCTCCGCCTTCGCAGAATCACCGAGAACGTCCATCAGGTTGATAACCTTCATATCTTTGTTTGCGGCATCTGCAAGGGCATCCTCCACCCATTCATCGGATTCACCGCCGACATATACAAACAGGTCACAGTTCGATATCTTCATCATATCATCAGCTGTAGGCTGATAGCTGTGAAGATCCGCACCGCTATCCAGAAGATAGGTAAGCTCTGCACTTTCCGCATGACCGCCGAGTATTTCCTTCACCCAGTCATACTCCGGGAAGATCGTGCACACGACATGCAGGGACGCTGAGTCCGCCGTATCCGCAGACCGGTCGGACGCTTCTGCGATACTGCCTGAGAGGCTTTCAAAAGAACTGCCTGAGCCGTTCGATGAACAGCCTGTCATTCCCATGGCAGCAACAGCAAATATTAAGGCATAAACGCCGGTTTTTTTCAGAAACATAAAAAATAGAACCTCCGAATTCAAATATTGAAAGCATAACGAAATAAGGCGTATTGATATCCGGCAAAGCCGGAAATACACCCTGCATTCTCGCATAATGATATAGTTATCCTGCAAAGCATTGCGCAGGCATAACGATCCCATAGAAGATCATGCTGTCAATATTCAATTCAAAAGCTCCACTTTCAGAGAAATAAGCGTTGTATGCGCAGAGTGAGACCTTATAATAATCCCGCAGAGGGCCGCGGCAACGCAGAGCATCAGTGCAAGCTGCAATCCGCCCGCAACTGCCGTTCCGAGCGTCTGAAGTGTCTTGCGGCACTCTGCAAGCTCCAGACAGACAGAACAGTCCTCACCCGTGCAATTATGATCTGCGTGTACAATCAGAAAGGCAGATGAGCAAAATATGACAAGGCTGAAAACAATAAGCACAATCCAGGATACAGCCCTGTTTCTGCTCTTTGACATATCCGCTCACCTCACTCTATTTGCACAAATCGTATATTCCGGAAGCTGCAGTATCTCCGTTCGTTCCTGCCGGGCTGATGGTTTTCGTTTATTTATGATCCCGCAGCAGGCCGGCTGATTGTACGGTCTTGTGATTCGCCGTCAGATCACAGCTTCCGCCGAAATATGAGAACGATTATCATTTTAGTTCTATATTATATCCCGGTATATTGTTTTTGTCAATATTTTCCGGACAACTTCTCACTCTCAGCCAAATTGAAAGCCGTTCTCAATTTGTTTCTGTGAAGTTTAGACAAGCAAAACATAATCGGCCATAGGCAATGCTTTTTGCACCTTCCGATTTCATGCGGCCTGCATCACACGGCACGGTTTTATACAGACTGCAATCTTTTTCATCTTGCTTTTTGCTGCACTTTATTCCTGTTTTATTCGTATCTGCTGTTATCAGATATGTAAAATGCATTCACTTATATGCAACAATATGACAATACGAAAAACGGACAAAACAATAGGTATTTCAATGTATCCGCGTGCTATTTTGCCAAAACAGCGGATAATCAGGGTTGACATTGTAAAATAGAAAAGATAAAATAGGATCGTGTCATTTGACTCTGAAATGAACACAATACAATTTCTAACAGGAGGATATGAAATGAAACTTCAAACAAGACTTGCGTCCGCAATTCTGTCGGCATCTATGCTGTTTTCCGCAGCATTTGCCGTCACACCGATGCAGGCCGATGCGGCAACCTACAAGTCGCCGGTCTCGCTGAGCACGGTGCAGAACCAGTGGACAACCCGCATCAACGCTGAGAAAGCGAAGTTCCAGCACGGCAAGTACTGGACCGGCGGCAACGAGGACAGCTGCTCCAATACGCCCTGCGATCACTTCGGCGGTCCGAGATACTGCTGCCACACATCCTATTTCGCTCCGATCGACGATCAGCACCAGAGACAGCACACCGGCTACGATGAGGATGCAAGAGGCAACATGTATTCTTCTCTTTCCATGTGCTGCGGCTTTGCAAGAAAGCTCGCAAAGGACATTTTTGAGACCAACTTCTATGTCCGCTATTACATCAACAACGGAAAGATCAACTACTTTGCCTCCGGCCAGCGCGACTATGAGCCGCAGATCGGCGACCAGGTCCGTCTGTTCTCCTACTCTCACGGTGAACAGGGTCACAGCATTTTCATCACAGGCATTTCCGGCAACAACATCACCTTTGCAGAGTGCAACGGCGACCTGAAAACCTGCCAGATTCTCTGGGATCAGACAAAATACGTTGACAATTACACCAACAACAGAATGATTACTGTCACAAAATCCTATCTGAGACAGAGAGCTGTCTTTGTTGAGCGCCCGATTCTGCAGGGTGACTTCAACCTCAACGGCAAGATCGACCTGCAGGATGTCACTGCCTTCAAGGCAACCATGGTTGACAAGGGCACGCTCGTCAGCGGTACTGATTACAATGACTACGATGTCAACGGCAGCCGTTATGTCAATGACAATGACTACTATGCAATCCAGCAGTATGCAAACAAGTCTGCTGCAGACGGCTATATCTACCGCTCCGGCGATTATATCAACGGAACCTCCTGCTACCACAACGAAGTGAAGGATAAGTACTTCCTTTACAATGACGGCATTTATCAGCAGGTTGACTTCTTCAAAGCATCGCTGGTTGCACCGTTCCGCAGAGATTATCCGAGCCTGATCGTTCCGGAAACTGTCAAGATGCCTTCCGGCAGAACCCTGACCGTTACTGAGATCGGTGAAAGAGATCACTCTGTGCGCAGCAGCTCGCTCCTCGGCGAACTGTCCGCAATCACAATCCCTGAGACCGCTACGATCATCAACAAGTATGCTTTCAACAGCGGACGCAGCTCCAAGCTGCAGAGCGTCACATTCAGCGGATCTGATCCGAAGATGACCACGATCGACGAAGGCGCTTTCTTCTACTGCGAAAAGCTGAACGCACTCTTCCTCGATAAGCTGAACAGACTTACCACGATCGGCGATGAAGCATTCCCGGATAAGATCAGCTACATCTCCTTCCCGTATGCAAACTCCGGCTCTTCGCAGAGCACGCCGGCACTCGGTTCGGCCCACGGCGCATTCAGCCCGTATCAGACGACCGCAGTCACTGTCTCTCTGAAGAACCAGACCTCCGGCTGGAGAAACGTCTATCTGAAGGATAAGGACGTAACGCTTTGGAGAAACAATCTGCTCAAGTTCTCGGTCACCGGCAAAACCAGACTCTACACCCAGAGCGGCACGCTGCTGAAGACCTACAACTGATTGCAGATACCCTGCAATTCATACGCTAAAAAAGAAGGCAGATACCCGCGCAAAGGGTATCTGCCTTTTTATATGTTGATAAAGATCAAAAAACGGAAATCCGCTCCCCCGCTCGACAGACTTCACCGAACCGCAGCCGCGCCGGTGCAAATTCAGTCAGTCAGCTCCGATCCGGTATCGTCGCTGTAAAATGAGATCTGTACACCATCCGCAAGTGCAAACACGTATACGGCCGTTCCGTCCCCGACGGGCGCATCCGTCCAGCGGACATAATCGGGCTCGGAAGAATCGGGCTCGCCGTAGATTGCTGTCAGCCTTTCTTTCCAGAAAGAAAAGCGTTCGGCACTTGCGTCAAAATAATTGATGCCGACCAGTCCGAGACTCGTAAAGCAAAGGGCTGCATCGCACGGCTCACCGAGATAGGATACGTCACTGTATTCCAGAATCTGTGACCACGGCTGTCCGGTATCCTCCAGACGGTAATCGTACCGCAGAATGCTGTGTCGCATCACGCGGCGTGCTTCTTTGATATTGTCATAAAACGCAAGACCTTCCGGCAGATATGCTGCTTTCGGATCGCTTTCTTTCTCAATGATATCTGTTTCCGCCGTTGTCAGAGACGGGACAGTTTCCGTCGTGACAGTCTCCTGAGGATAGGTCACCGTAGTGATCTCCGGCTGCTCCTCCTGCACAGGAGCGGTAAATTCAGGCATATGCAGGATATGTTCAGAACGTGCTGCCGTCACGCTCTCTGCGTTTTCTGTTGCTGCGGCGGAAATATCTGTTTCCGTCACTTCTGGCTGCTCCTCTACCGGAATCACAGGTGACCGCAGCTCAGGCGTAATCACAGCAGCCTTCTGCTTTTTATCGCCCGTATCTTTTTTCTGCTCAGGTGTCGCATCCGTCACATAGAACGAAATCTGGACGCCTTCGCGCAGATTGAACAGATAGACCGCCGTATTCTCACCGACCGGATTCGCATACCATGATGCTATGCCGCTTCCTTCCTCCGTCGGATAGCCGTAATGCGATTCCAAAACATTGAACCACGTCTTATAATCCTGTGTTTTCGCAGTATCGTGATAATTGAAGCCGACCAGTCCGTCTGATGTACAGCAGAGCGTCAGCTCGCAAGCAACAGAAAAAAGCTCTGCGCCTGTGCAGTCAATCAGATAATTGACATTCTCTCCGCTGCTGCTCTCGCGCTCTGCGGTGATCTGCATACCGGAAAGATCTGACTTTACGTCCTCATAAGAAGAAAACCACTTTAACTCCATCAGCGGCGATAAATCCTGATTTGTGCCGCACCCCGTCAGGAAAAGGGCGGCAATGCAGCACAGAGCGATTTTGCATTTCATATCCGTGGACTCCTTTTGCTCCGCAGATACTGCAAAGCCGAGCATATATTGTTCCGGGTGCTCAGAACCCGCAATTTCACATAGCGGTCAGCGCCTTCTCATTCACCATCGTTTATTTCTGTTCCGGCAGCTGTTTGGTAATACTGCGGTCAATCCGGATTCTTCTGCGCCGTTTCCCGGTGATGAACCAATACAGATTCAGCAGGAACAGCAGCGGCAGAAAGATAAACGGCATTACCTTCATCCGCTCGATTTGCAGCGCATCCGCCGGTACCCTGATGCTGCGGGCATTGTCATCTGCAATGCGTCTGCCGCGTATTAAGAGCCGGTGCGAGTTCACACCGTAAGGCGTACAGGTCATCAGCGTCACATAATCCCCGCCCGGAATGACCGCCAGCTTGGAGGTATCATTCGGGAGCACGATATAGATATTCTCAACCTCGTAGGTCATCATCTCTCCCAGCACATTCACAGTGAAAAGATCGCCCTCGACCATCTGATTCAGATCGGTAAACAGCTTTGCGGAAGGCAGACCGCGATGCCCGGATATCACCGCATGGGTATTCCTGCCGCCGATCGGCAGGGATGATCCCTGAATGTGGCCGGCTGCATTCTGGAGAACGCCTTCGCTCGTACCGTGAAAAATCGGCAGCTCCACATTGATATTCGGGATGGAAACATAACCCATAATGCCGGTACCGGAGACATTGAGGGCACTCTCGTACCCCGGAACCTCCGCGAACTGTGAAAACGGGGCAGCCTTCCGGGCAAGCCGTTCATTATAATCCCGCGCTGCATCGAGCAGCTTCTCCGTCTGGCTGTTGTCGAGCTGCTCAACAGATTCCTTGTATTTCGTAATCGTATGCGAGGACATGTTCCGGTTCCACCAGTTTGAAAAGACCGGATACAGCATCACGGAGAGGCCAGCAAGAAAGCACACACATAGCATCAGTGTTAAAATCATATCACGTTTCTTCTTCATGCTGCGCTCCTTGCGGATCTCTCCCTGATGCCCCCTGCAGCGCATAACTGCAGGGGGGGTTCAGGCTCAGATATTTCATTCAGAGTATTGACTTTCCGGAAGCATTACTGTTCTGCAGCTCCTTTTGCACGTTTCTTGGCAATCAGAACTGTTCCGGCGCCGGCTGCCAGGAGCGAGCCGACAACTGCGAACAGAACAGTACCGGTGCCGCCTGTAGTCGGCAGAGACGTACCCTTGCGGTTGATGACTGTCGCATCAAATGCACCGGCATCCGTTCCTTCCTCTGCGGTCTTTGCGTCACCTTCACCGGAGAGCAGGTAAACATTTGCAGCTGCGAAATCGTTATTTTCGCTGCTGACACTCGGCGTTCCGATTGCTTCGGAACCCTCTGTCTTCACCTCGCCGCCGGTGATTGTAAATGTAATCGGATCAATACCGACATAGCCGCCGTCAGGAGCCTTTGTCTCCGTCAGTATGTATGTTCCGTCGTCCAGACCGTTGAAGACAAATGTTGCGCCAGCATTTGCAGTGACAACGCCGCATCCAATTGTGGTGTTGTCTTGCAGCTTCTTTTCAAGCGTAAATGTTGCGCCGGGGAGCGGCTGATTCTTTTCATCAACCTTATTGACAACTGCCTGATAGGTAAAAGCGACGACGCTGTCCTCCGGGCTTGTACCGGTGTTATCGGTGTCTCCGGAGCCGCTGACATTCGGGTTGTTGGAATATTCCAGATAGGCGCTGTTCCAGTTGCCGGGCGTACCGATTTTTGCTTCACTCGTCAAAGTTGCGGTATAGCTGACCTCAAATCTGCCGCCGGCTGCCGGTGTGATACCGGTAATACTCTTGATGTCAGCACAGGTCAGCGTCAGATCTTCGGTTTGATCGCCGTGTGTATCGGAGAAAGCAGTGTTTACATCACCGGAGGTTGTCTTGGTAAATGCGGAGGTTACGTTCGTTCCGGTTTCATCGGAGTCGCTTTCATAATACGTAACGGTCACATCGTTATTCAGTGTGAACACAGTATCCTGTAGATTGTCGTGGAAAATCATCTTATAAGTGTCGTACTTATTAAGATTCGACGGCACCGCAGCAATCAGCTTGAACGGCACACTGTCTCCGATATCGTGATCCGCCGCCTCATCAAAGTTATATGCACCGGCTTCATCTAACGTATCGTTGATATCGCCGATCTGCTTGTCAAACGACGGAAAATCCATCTTGGTCGTTGCTGTGGTTGCCTCTCCGTTGACAACAGTCAGAAGGCCGAGTGTATACGAGGTATAGTTATCCTTTACGGCAGCCGCAGTATCCTTTACAATATAGTAACCGGTATCAAGCCCTGTAATCGACGTATTGCCGGATATTGCTTCTGCTGCCTTTCCGGAACCAGTAGTATTCTGCGCAATCAGTCTGGCGAGCTTATTGGCATTTTCATCTGTCAATACGGAAATCTTTTCGGCTGCTGCTTTTGCGCCGTCAACAGTATTTTCCAATGCACCGATTGCAGTATTCAAACCATTATCCGCCACGATTGCATCGGACAAATCGGAAACATTGACGCCGTTGCCCCATCCGGTCACGATCAGGTTCTTGTTTCCATCAACATCGGCAGTGAAAATCTGGAATGCAGACAGCGTATTATGTGTTGCACCGGACTCATCCGTAATCGAGATGGAACCGGTTCGCTCCGCACTTGCGGTAAAACTCATCGCCGGAACAGCCACGCAGGCTGCCAGTGTCATTGCTGCGGCGATCGCAGCGAATCTTGTCATCTTTTTCATAGCAATTCTCCTTTTCAATTCTCATTTTCGGTGTCCGGGACGCGAATGCCGCGCCCCGGACGGCTGGATTCTTTGGCACGGTCTGCGCCGGATCTAATCATTCAACCACCTCCGGCGCTTCTGATAAATCAGTCCGGCTGCAGAGAGCAGGAGCAGAACGCCGCCTGCAAAACAATAACCGGATGCTTTCCTGCCCCCTGTCACCGGAAGTTCGACCGCTTCTTCAGTCGGTGTATTTCGGATGACAACAGAAGGCTGCTCACCGGGCTGTGCAGCATTGACAGTGTACGAGGTTGCTGCATCGCCGTCTGTAAAGGTATATGCTGACTGATATCCTGCAACCGGATTTCCGTTCAGCGCGATTTCCTCAGCCCAGTAGTAATTCGTATACACTGTGCCGTCTGCTGCAACGGTATAGACCGGAAGCCCGGTTATCAGCTTTTGCCAGTTGTCTGTCGCTTTCAGTGTGATGTCCATTGTTCCGCTGCTGCTGAATGCGGATGCTTCTGCCGCGGCTGCATCCGGCTCTCCGGCACGCAGCGGTGCCGCAAGCGGAATGCTGACATATGCCTCCGCAGAACCCATTCGCAGTGCACCTGTACTGAACCGGCGCATCAGCGAGCGCCCCTGCGCAGGTGCGGCATTCGTCGAATTACCGCCTGTATCCGGAACCTGAGCTGTACAGCTCACAACGGTCAGCCCGGTCTTGTCAATCCCGTTATTGTCCTTTCTGTAGTCCCAGAGCTGAATCTCTGTTGCGGACAGCGTGACCGGAAGCTGATACGTTATGGTCGCATTGCCGTCTCCGTCCAGATTACCTGTGATACCGTTGGAAGGATAATTGCTCCAATTATTATTGGACTCTCTGCCGGATACAGCAAGCTGATAATAAGCATAGGGTTCGCCGCGGAGCTGAATCGTGACCTCTCCCGGAGACACAATCCGGTTCAGATATACCTTACCATCCCCGCCAAAGTTCTGATTGCTCACAATCTGCTCGGTCACAGTACCGGGATCGTTTCCTCCCTCAGACTTCACCGTTATGACAATAATTCTTTCACCGGCGGAACTCATCTTAACATTATTATCACTGGTCATTTCTGCAAAGCTCTTTGTATTGCCGGGTGTCTCAGCTACGGCAGATCCGACATAATTCAGCCCAAAGTCATTTAGTGTCCATTGAACCGTTCCCTGGTAACTCAATACTTCATGCTTCACCGGAATCAGATTCATGAGTTCCGGAACAGTATCCAGTGCAGGATATGCGCCGCTGCCCCATTCTTCAAAGTATCCGGTCACCGTGATTGTATGCTGTGCCGGATCGTAAACATAACTGTAGGTCTTATTCTCCTTTAATCTGTCACCGACTGTACCGCTGATCGGCTGATTGAGCTCTTCCACGGTGATTTCATGCACTGCGGTTGCGCCGTCGTGTCTTGTGGCAGTGATTGTCACGGTTCCTTCCGAAACGCCTGTCACCTCACCGGTATCGGGATCAACCGATGCAATACCCGGATCGCTTGAACTCCATGTGAATGTCCCGAACGGCTTGTCAATGCCAAGCTGCACAGTCTCGTCTGTATTTACGGTATCCGGACCGGTAACCGAGAACGAATCCGGCAGAGTGACCGTAACGGTCTGTGCAGACGTCAGCGTGACGCCGTCAACGGTATATGATGCCGTGATGTCAGCACTGCCGACGCCCGTAATCGTCATAGCGCCGGTCTCCGGATCAATCGCAATGACATCGGAATTGCTTGAAGTATACGATGCGCTGCCGCGTACATCCTGTGCGGTGTCGCCGCCTGCCGGCGTATAATCCACACTCTGCACGTTCGGTGCGGCTTCATCGGCCTTGCATGTTGTTTTGTCCAGTGTCAGTTCAAGCAGCGGATCGCTGATGATCTGAACCCTGATGACTGCCGTCTGACCGTCCTCGGTTGCAAATGTCAGCTCAGCTTCGTCACCGGGCTGCGCATCCGCCTTCGGCGTCAGCGTCCAGATTTTCATGCCGCTGTCAGTTGCCCATGTAACCGGTGCGTCTGTATTCGCTTCAATCTGAACCGGAATATTCGATGAGATCACGCTGCTTCCGCTCTTGGGGATCTGCACCGTGCTGCCCTCCGGAACACTCAGATTCAGGATCAGCGGATTCTCCTGTGAAGCCGGCGGATCTGCCGCGGTTTCCCGGTGAATCCTAATCGTGACCGTATCGGCCGCATGATCCCTGTCATCATTCCATTGCTTGATGACCGGAAGATCGAGCAGCGGAATCCGGTTTGTAAGCGTCACCTCCGCGCTTGTATCCACGGTCAGACCATTATTGGTATAGGTCACACCCGCGATATACGGATGATTGCTCAGCTGATAGCTGCTGCCGTTCAGAATATGCGTCCCGGCTTCTTTGAAATAATAGATGTAGACGTCGCCGGAAGCATTTCTGGCATCCAGATCTGACAGCACCAAGCGGTATCCGTCGCTGCGGTTCAACGTATATGTTCCGCAGTTTGATGCGCCGCCGAAGTCTGATACAGGATCTGCATCAGCGCCCGGCATATTGACATTGGTCTGATCGGAATCCGTTTTCACCTTCCGGAAAACCTGAACCGAAACCGTCTCCGGCAGCGCTGAAACAATGCCTGCATTGTATGCAGGATCGGAAGAATCCGTAACAATCGGACTTCCGTCCTGACCGCACCACTGCTTCTGCACAGCAATCTGCGTCGGAAGACTGTTCGTAATCGTAATCTGCTGATCGGATGCCGTACTCACACGCCGATACGTCACGCTGTAGTTTTCCGGTACATCCTTCTCGATGACATAATAATAATAATATTGTTCGGTATCGCTGTCGAAATACGGCAAGCTGCTCCAGGTTTTGTTCCAGACCGCAGGCGCACCGTCCTGTCCTCCGAGTTCAACTTCAAATGGAATGACCGTTGCGGTGAATGCCGTCTGTGTGCCGTCCGTGAAGCTGATTTCCAGCTCCGTGCTGCTCTCAGCCGTGCCGGTAATCGTCAGCGTATCGCCGTTATAGGTTACCGTGCATCCGGAGCCTGCGCCGCTCACACCGCTGATTATCTGATTCTCGAATGTAAACTGCTTTGCTTCGCCCAGCGGAATGACCTTTACTTCGTTCGTGGAACGGAACGAATTCTTGGAATAAACACCGGTCACCGCACCGCCGGCTGCATATGCAGCAAGCTCCTCTGATGTCAGATTCGCGGATGTGGACTGCAGCAGCTCAAATGTCAGTGTATCCTCGCTGTGATCTATGCCGCCGTCCCGCCAGACCTTTGTCACCGCTGCATTCGTATCCGGCGACAGCGTACTCGTATTGATGATTTCCAGCACGCCGGTCTTATCGGTGATTTTCCGCGTCGTGACCGGCGGAAGGTATCTGCCGGCCAGCAGCGCCAGCTGTTCGTCTGTGAGCGACTCGGCAATCTCATAATTGTCAAAATCCGTCAGCTGATAGGAATTGCCGTCTGTATCTGTCACTGTGTCCGGAAGGGCATACATATAATTGTTTGCCTCGTTCAGCTTGTTCACAGGGAGTACCAGCTCGATGCGCTGTCCGTCCAGAATGCCGTAAACCGTGAAGCCGACCTCCATTTTTGACGCTCCGCCGACATCATTCGGCGGTGTGACCGGCTTCCCCTGCTGGTTCACCCAGAGCTTGCGCACCATGATGCCTTCGGAATTGTTGACCTCGATCTGCGTGCCGTCCGTGTTTGTTCCGTTCCGTGTATAGACCGGCCGGAAGATGCCTGCTTCACTGCCGGATACATACGTGCCGGAATCCGGATCGTAGGTATACGTCTTATTACCGATTTTGTAGGATTCCTCCCGAATAAAATAGTAGATCGGATCGTGTCCCTTGCCGTTCGGAAGATCCTCCCAGACTGCCGCAGCGGTAGCACTGCCGTCCTTCTGATAGGTCACGGTCTTTGTCTGCACAAAGTCGGCCGGAACGGAAAGATCCTGCGGCGAAACCGGTCTGAGATCGGTTCCTTTTTTGGTGTACGACCAGTAAAGACCGAGTGTGACCTCCGATTCGTCCGGGATATTGCTTTCCGCACCGCTGAAGCTCTTGACAGCGCTAAGCGAAATATTTTTGCTGTTTTTGATGTTGACAACCTTTTTCTCGATCGTTTCAACCTTGCCGGCCGCATCATCCGGTACTGTTCCGCTGAATGAACCGTAGGCGAAATAGAATATAAATTCTTCGTTGCCGGCAAATCCGTCTGACCAGTGCGGCTGCCGGTAACCCTCCGGCGCGTCGATCTCAACGAACTTATAAAGTACGCCTTCCTCCAGATCAAAATTGTTTGTCAGATCCGGTGAGATCTCCAGTGTGCCTGCATCAACCGGATAGGTTGACTCACTCTCAGTGACCGGCGGATCCGAATATATGATCTCTCGGTACACATTACGTGCATCCTCCTGATTGATCGGGAACGACACAGCATATACCCACTGCTGCAAATCCGGATCGTATTTTGCAATCTTGAACTTTGCGTCGAGATAATTCAGCGCCTCGTTGCTGACATCCGTTTTGAAGATTCTCGGACGGCGGATTGTTTCAACATGACCGCTTGCGGTCGTATTCAGATCGCTCCAGCCGGTCGAGGAGGAGCCGGAATCGTTATCGGCTTCAAATGCCGCCGTGTTGCTGAATTTCAGTCCCTGCGTCCCGGTTTCCCAGCCCGTAACATGATAGGTATACTGCACGCGCAGCGGCGTCCGGTCGGGAACGCTGATCTCCAGCCTTGCGGGGACATCCGAATGAACGGATGCCGACACAATCTCAAACGGCCAGTTATAATCTAAGATTTTGTAGAATTCCACCCCCGGAACAGATGGCACTGTAAACTCCAGGGTTATTGAGCCGGTGCCGTCCAGCTGTGAAGTGATATTGTTGAAGTGAATGGCTCCGTATTCGCTGTTGTAATGATCTGATCCCGAGAAAACAAGCTCCGTCTGGAATGTCGGAATCTGATCGTATTTCACGGTCAGCGTCACTTGATCGCCCGGCGAAAGCGCGGTTGTTGTCCATGTTTTCCGTTCGTTGACATCTGTCCATTCCGAGCTGTCAATCACGCTTTCACGCGAGGCATTATATGCAGCATGATAGCTGTACTGACTGCCGTTCAGCGGGTTGTTTTCATCCGGCTGTCCGTCAACAAGCGGGAACACCTCAACGGAATCCAGCGAAATATCAAGATCCTCCAGCGAAACGCCCGCAGCTTCCGATCTGAATGCCAGATCATCCGTGATATCGACCATACCGGAATTGGAAAGCATTCTCCCGTCCGGATTGAAGTCGAAATAGTAGACCAGATAGCCGGGGTTCGCTTCATGTCTTTTCTTCGTGATTGTCGGTTTCTGGTTATCCGGTCCGCTGCCCGAAAGATGCAGCGCGGCCTCCGCTTCGCTACCGTCCTTTGAAACGCGGTTGACGAGATCGCCGTTTTCATCGAGCAAATCTCCCAGTTCACTGACGGGAATCGCCGTGTAATAAGCAAATCCTTCTGTTTCATAATGCGCATTGGAGAAGGTCAGCGTACTGCCGCTCTGGGAAGCTGTAATGTTCCAGTTGTCAAGCGGCCATTCATAGTAACCGTTTTCAAACTTCACGGCCTTCGGCGCAAACGCCGACATGCCCGGTTCACTGCCGGTGATATACACCGCGTTTGCCGGAAGCGTATCGGTAAAGGTCTCCGTGCAGCCGCGTTCAAATGCAACGATCCAGCGTATCAGATAACATTCTGTCACCGTACCGCCGACTGTGGCGCTCCTGCGCGGCACGCTGCTGAGCTCCGCGGAACGGATTCTGCCGGCGCTGCTGTCTGCTGCATATTTTCCGAAATCCTGATCGGATTTATTCGTCAGGGACATTTCCTGGAAAGCAGACGATGCAGCCGGATCGCTGAACGATATGAGCTGATAGCCGTTGACGGTATCCTCTTCAATCCTGTAGCAATACCGCACTGCGGTTCCGCTGTCCGCATCGTAGCGCCACTGCGGGAAATCCGTGCCGAGACTGTAAACCGTATCGACGCTGCCCGAACTGACCGTCAGCGTATAGGGACTGCCGGCATATTCCGTCCAGCTTCCGGCGTCATCCGCTGCCGGAACATTGCCGCTGCCGTCAACCTCTGCCTGATAGACTCTGACCGTGATCGTATCGGGACGGGAATTGAACAGATTGTTGTTATCCTGCCAGATCTTCTTCAGGTTCAGCGTCATCGGCTTCACATCTTCCGGATCCTCTCTGGTATATGTCATACCATCAACCGTTTGATCCGGCGGCGTCTGGTTCAGACCGTATCCGTTGGAGAATTTCACCGAACTGCCGTTCGGTACATCCGAAGTGGCTGCTGTTGTGCTGTATCGGAATTCGACATCGCGGTACGTCTTTGTCTCAATCGCATTCGTAAACGTGATCCGGAACGCCACGGCATCTTCGTTTGCTGCCGCCTCCTGTGTGCAGCCCGTATCAGTATAGAATGTCAGGGTATACATGCTGCTATCAAGCGGTTCGGCTGTCGAAGAACCTGTTTCCTTGCCGATCAGCTGCGCCGTAACCGTACTGCGCTGTGCCGGCGTGATATAATGCTGTACGCCGTTCAGATCGGAAA
This sequence comes from Oscillospiraceae bacterium, assembly GCA_017427265.1. Lineage (GTDB taxonomy): Bacteria > Bacillota > Clostridia > Oscillospirales > Ruminococcaceae > Firm-04. The sequence continues at coordinate 107,089 of JAFRTG010000007.1, forward strand.
GCAGCACATCCGTATAATAATCGCCTGCCCGGATGCCAAGGCTCTTTTCGATGCGTCCCTCCCATGTCAGAATCCGGTCATCCGTATCCTGCTGACCGAGCGAAACATTCTCGTCATTATCGGCACCGAAATAATATTTTGTTACCGCAACCCGCTGCTGAATGCCCGGATTTTCGCCGCTGTGAACTATGATACTGCCGCCATCCGTTGCGTCCGCATAATTATACAGCTCTGCCTGTTCACCGTTCAGATATTTCTGATACTCACCAGCCGGCATGTTCTTCGTCATGTAGTTTTCGATCGTATCCTTATAGTAGATCTTGATCGCATTGACCGGGGTTTCCTTATTATAAGCCGGATCAGTTTCATCGAATACCACTGTCAGTGTATCGGACGCCGTTCTTTCCAGCCGGAAATTATACGGAAGTTCACCGGTTGCCGTGCTGCCGAGCTGCGTCGTATTGTAATAAAAGTTATAACCGAGCTTGCTTTCGATTTCTGCGTCAGTCATGGTCTGAAACGCTTCATCCGTGATCTGATAACCGTTGATGCTGCGCTTGCTGTCCCAATCCAGGTTATTGTAGTCACCGTTCAGCGAATTGGAACGCATATTGAACTGCCATTCCAGCGTGCCGGTTTCTTCGTTCAAAGCACTTCTCGTCTTGCTGAATGCAAATGTATTCCGGTACTGCTCATAGCCGGTTGCCGGTGTTGGCGAAATATCGCCGGGTCTTTCGGCAACAATGCTGTTGGAAAGCTGTACGGACTGCTGTGCCTGTGTCGGAATCTGCGCTGCCGGTGCCGAGAATACAATCCTGACAGCAGACGGTATTCCGGTATCGGAGCCGAATGTCAGGGTTCTGCCGTTCACCGTGAAATCGGTGACAGCGGCGCCTGTGACGGCATCATAAACCGCAATATCGTTTCCGAAATCACAATCCAGCTCTGTCACGACCACATTATGCAGGCTGTCACCGGATTTGTGCGACAGACTGATCTGCCACTGCACATATTCATCATCGACGTTTGTGAGTTTATAGCCTGCCTGACCGGACTTGCCGACATCCAGACCGTTTTCAATGCTGATGACCTTCTGCGCAGGAATCGTATTGCCCTTGCCTTCCAGAGATGCCCTGTTGTCATAGGTCTCACCGAGCGCAGCTTCAGTCGTATAGCTGATCTGCACCGTCCGCGCCGGCTTGGAATCATTCAGCTGAATGCTGCCGTTCTGAAGCTGTCCGCTTCCCGGCGGATTAAATGTCAGATTGGAGACCTGATTCCAGTCGATCGCTTCGCTGTTCAGCGTATCAGAGATCGAATAATTGGAAAGATCGACAAGGCCGTCCGGATTCTGAACCGTGAGGATCCAGTCAATATACTGTCTGCCGTTTTCATTCCGAACAACGCCGTTTTTCTCCATTGAAGGAATTCTGTCAGAAAATTCTGCCTGAATCTGAAAACCGCTGATATTCGCAGTGGCATCGCCTTCTTCGGTATTGCCTCTGCTGAGCGTCGCATTAAAGCGAAGTGTTCCCTCAATACCTGCGGTGCTGCGCATGTATTCCACATATGCATCGGTAAAGTGAATGACGATCAGTCCTGTTTCTCTGGAAATCGAAAAATAGGCTGCCGTCTTGGTCTTGCTCCAATCGTCATCGGTGATGAACATGCCTGCATCGAACAGATCATTCGGAATCGACAGCGGCGCCTCCAGATAATAGTACACATAAGGTGTCTGAACGATCCTGTCCTTTTCGGCATTGTCAAACTGATACTCAAGCTCCAGCATGACATCAACCGAATTTCCGTTGCCGCCGTCAACCGAAATAATCCGCGGTGCCGGATCATTCAATGATTTGGTATAAACCGAACCGCCGACCTGAACTGTGATTTTATCAATATTGCCGTCCATATCGGTACTCCCGTCCGGAGCCGAGGTCAGCGCTTCTGTCATATACGGGATGCCGTCATTCAGATTGCTGTTCGAGATTGCCCTGCCGGAAGGTGCGGCGGCAAACGGGACAATAAAAACAAAAATCAGAGAGAGCGTCAGCAGGAAAGCAAGCATACGGGAACGCTGCCGGTTTTCTTCTGCAAGACGCCGGATTCGTTTCTGAATGTCTTTCATGCGGTACTCCCTCCTTTCCCAGAGGATTCAGTTGTGTTTCACTGTCTCCGGAATGATGACGGCGGCCATACGACTGCCGCAACCTTTCCGATTACGTTTTCGTCTGCAATGCATCCGACAGATGTCGAACGGCTGTCAACCGAGACAGCTCTGTGATCGCCCATCACAAAGATGCGGTTATCCGGCACCTGATAGGGCAGCTCGATATTGCATTCGCCAAGCGCCGGTTCACTGAGATACGGCTCGTCAAGCGGATCGCCGTTCAGATAGACCGTTCCGTCCTCCTGCAGGTCGATCACATCGCCGGCAACGCCGATCACGCGCTTGAGCAGAATTCTATTATTATAGTAAAATGCGATCAGATCGCCGCGTCCGTATCCTGATAACTTATTGCAAAGCAGAATTTCATCGTTTTGCAGAGTCGGCGTCATGCTCGTTCCGGTGACACGCAGCACCGGAAACACCAATGAGGAAAGCATAAACGCCAGCGCCGCTGTCACAAACAGTGACAGCACCGTACTGACAATGGCTTTCCGGAACCGTTCACCTGCCCGGAGCCGTTTCATCTCGCTGAAAAGCTGTTCTGCCGTCGGAATATCCGGCTTTTGTTTCGTCTTGCTCATCTTCTTTTCTTCTTTGTTTTTCGCTTATTCGCTGTACGGTTCTGCAAAACCGGAGATGCTCCCGCGGAAGACTGCTGTGCCGCCCGCATTGCGTGAACCGATTCGTCAAATATTGCGTCCAGTTTGGCCTTCAGCCGATCGTTTTCTGCGCGCAGTTCATCATTTTCGCTGCGGAGATAATACAGGATCTCGATCAAATCCGCACGCTTCAGCGCACGGAGCTCCTTGTCCGTCATCTGTTCACTCTCCGTCTCATATTTTTGTAAAATCAACATCGAATTCAATTTCAAATCGTTGTGATTTATTTATAATATTATACCATCATACATACAACTTGTCAAGATATATTTGAAAAATCGAAGGATTTTTGGCTGATTGTCCAATTCCGGCCGGTTTGTTTTGTACGAATCAATGATTATGCGTTCAGTTTTCAATCTGACAAAACCAGAATGGATTTCGTTGACTTTGAAAACCAATCCGGTCGCTATTCACGAATATTCTATACTCATGAACCGGAAACGCTCGTTCATTTTTCCCGGAATTCCAGTCTTGCAATATCAGACACAAAGCGCAGCTGCACGGGCATTTTACTAAGCCTTGCCGGTGACTGCCCGCGTACACTGCGCAGTATCAAAGAACCCGCCTGATTCCGGGATCAGACGGGTTCTTTTATTTAGAGCATACACCAAACGGTGTCACTGCCGGATTTCCACACCGCCCCATTCAACAACTGAAAAGCCGGTTCTTTCAAAGGTTTCCAGCTGCTGCGGTTCAATCTCCACAGCATTATCAAGCGGAACATACGCCATAAAGATGCGGCACTCACTGTCCGGGTTCGGCGTGATCGTCAGCTTGGCAGAATTCGTATAGGTCTCGCCCTGGAAGGAAATCAGATTGTATGCATGATGCTCCATCAGCGGCAGCCAGTATACGATAAACTCATTCATCTCCTGCTCGGTCAGCCCCATTTCAGTGAGCTTTTCCTTGAGGAAGCGCTCGGTATCAGCGCCTGCCACGCAGAAGCCCTTGGAAAAATCAAAGTGTGTGCGGCAGTTCACGGCATCCCAGAAAAGATATTTGTGATGACTGCCGTCTGCTTTGTTCAGGAGCGTGCCGTCCGGATATGCCGTCACATCCCAGCCGTTGTCATACTTCGGATAGGTTGTGTTCAGCTCAGCTTCTGTCAGTTCCAGCTCAACATGAACATCGGTTTCCTGTTCAGGATAGAGATAGATGACCGGCTTGGCGGGCACTGCTTCAAAATAGATCGTTCTATAGCCATTCGAGTCTACTGTTTTGATCCAGCCGTACTGTCCGTTGTATTCTGTAAACAGCCAATCGTTTTTGCCGTTCTGCATGCCTTTCTCAGCCATGCGTGTATCCGCAGGAATGGAAGCAACTGCTTCATAGCTTTCATCCGGGCCAAGATAAAGCTTCAGACCGTCCTCCCTGACATAGAACGGAAAATCGTAGTCATAACGCTCATCCGGTTCAACATAGTCACGGACTGTTTGCGCCGGCAATGCCTTTTTCATCAGACTGAGGTCAGCGGCATTCAGCTGATTATCGCAGAAAAAGTCTCCTGCTTTCCAGTCTGCAAGCGCTGTACCGGGGACTGCAAGCAGCCAGTTTTTCAGTAGTTCCACATCGGCAGCATCGAATTTGCCGTCACCGTTGACATCACCTCTGGAGGTGGATTTCAGCCAGAACTTTACATCCGCTGCGCCGTTGCCGAAGGTTGTCACAGTCATACTGCCTTCCGGAATAATACTTCCGCCATAATATCCGGGACGCAGATCATCACAGATAAACGAATATCCGCCCGGCAGCGTTTGCCCCTCCAATCCAAATGAAAACCCTGCCGAACCGAGGGATTTTCCAAGATTGTTATCAACGATGCAAGGATTTGTCTCCAGCATGAAGATCGGCCCTGTGGACACGCGGCCGTCGGTAAAATCAGTCCAAATATAAGTTTGATCGGCAGCTGTGAGCGCAATCAGCTCACCTGTATGAAAGTCAATCAGATTCGCTCTCATCTGCCCTGACAGAAGAATTGTCTGAGCGTTATCCAGAACAGCACAGTCCGCAGTCAACGTGCAGGTTGTCGGCTCATCCGGATCCGGTCTGGCGCTGGACGTGCGTGTCCATGAGATTTTCTCGGTTCCATCCTTCACAGCCTGATAGACATACATGATATCGACAGAACCGTCATCATACATATCCCGTGCCTGCATCGTACAGTCAGATGTCAGGAGATACTTTATGTTTTCATATTTGTTATTGCTGTCAGGCTCCCATTTGTCTCCGAACTGGTCAACCGTCATCGTGCAGAACACAAGATAGTTATCCTTGACTGAAACCTCACCGTTGTCCCGGAGATAATCGCTGAATTCTGCTTTGCCGTCCGGCAGCCAGCTGAAAATATCTGTTTCCGTGATGTTCATGTCATCCTGGGCTGAGAAGGAATACCGGGCAAGGGCATGACCGAATTCCAGGTCCGGATCCGGTTCTTCTGCCCACGAGTCAGTAACCACGATATCAAAATCGCAAGCCTTCTGGGGATCAAAGACGGCAATATCGTAGTAATATGCGCTGTTTTCCGAACCGAAATTCGTTTTCCGCAGTCTTTTGACCGATTTGTCGGTTATTTGCGTTTCATAGCGCAGCATACCCTGCGGCTGACCGTCCGGCACAGGCTCGCGCTTAAAAACAGATACAACACAGACGAGACCGTTGTCAATATGCGTTGCGCCGTAGGTGTTGCGGAATTCTACGGCAGAATCGAAATCCTTCGGAATCCAGTCCGGAAGCGCTGCGACTGCGCCTTCTGCAATCACAGCGGAGGGTTTGCGCAAAGCGGAATCACTGAAAGAAAACGGCGTAACTGCGAATGTTGCTGCGAAAAATGCAGCGGATAGTTTCATAAACTTCATATGGGTTCACCTTCCATTCTTCAAAATCAAGATTTATGCCGAAAGAGATTACCGTGTGACCGGCACACGCTGTCTGCACTTCATAAGGGTGCTCCTTTTTCTCATCGACGGTGTCTGATCTGTCGTCCCATACCTGTCATTGGCAGCTCATTTTGCGTATCTCACCCCCATTGCTGTGAAAAGATTTGCAGTTTCATCTTTATTGGTATCATGATGAACAGGAAGAAGGGGAATTCATTTGATCGTACTCCCTAGTAATATAGACCGTAAAAGAGCCGTTGGGTTACACGCTGAGAGCAAAAAAATAAAAAAATCCGCTCATGCTCCTGAGCGGATTGGCTTTATCATGGTATCATCGTTTGTGTATGCAACCGATTCCCGGAAACCCGGCGCTTTTAATCTTTCTTTCAGTACGGAATACATCGAAACCGCGACAGGAATCCCCTATCGTCAGTTCAGTTTTCTCTTTACGACTGCCTCGGTCACATCGGTCAGCACAAGTTCTCCGTTCTGATTATAGACTTCAAACGTGACTGCTGCAAGACCGTTTTTCTCATTCCGTTTTTCCAGTTTCGTAATCGTTGCGCGTCCGGACAGGACATCGTCTGCAAACACCGGTTTCATCCATTCAATTTTTGTGGATTTCCCGGCAAGCAGCTCTTCGCCGAAAAAGTCAACCTCCAGATAGTTCGCCCAGACGGCCAGAAACGACATGACGCCCGGCGCGATGAGCTTTCCGAAATGGGTTGTCTTTGCATATTCCTCATCCGTATGGATCGGAATATTATCATAATCACGGGCAAACGCCAGCATCTTTTCTTTTTCAATTAAAACAGGCGGTATTTCTACTGTCATACCGAGTATCATTTCATCAAAAAACATCCGGCACCTCCGAAATATCCGGTTCCGTTTTACGCCATCTCTGCATTGATGGTATCTTCGCTCGCTGCCATTGCCTGCAAAGTCAGATCCAGCAGCTTGTCAAGCTCCCAACCGAGCTGATTTGCACCGCGCTCGATGACTTCGCGTGAGCATCCGGCTGCAAAGCCCTTGCTCTTATATTTCTTTTTAAGCGATTTCAGTTCCATATCCTTTGTGCTTTTGGAAGGACGCATTAAGGCTGCCGCCCAGATCAGACCGGTCAGCTCGTCGGCGGCAAACAGCACCTTTTCCATTTCGTGAACCGGCTCCACATCAATCGTCACACCGCAGCCGACCGTGATGCCGTAGCCGTGTGAGCAGACAGAATGAATGATGTCATCGCTGACGCCGCCCTCTTTCAGCAGCTCCGGTGCTTTGAGGCAATGCTCCTCCGGATACAGCTCAAAATCAATGTCATGCAGCAGCCCGACGATGCCCCAGTGTTCCGCTTCATCGGTATATCCGAGTTCACTTGCATACCACTTCATGACCGCTTCCACGGTCAGGCCATGCTGGATATGGAACGGATCCTGATTGTATTTTTTCAGCAGTGCAAATGCTTCTTCTCTCGTGATCATTTCTGATTCCTCCGATCATATTTTTTGCGCGGGGACTGCTCTGATTATACCGGATTCGGGTAGTTTTGTCAATACAGCGCCTGACTGCGGTATGCCACCGTGAAATCATCACAGGCTGCCTGCCCGGATTTCGCCGTCTGCCAGATCATCTGACCGGTTTCGTCAGACACATTGAGATAGTCGCCGTCACACTGCCGCCAGCCGTACAGCAGATACCGCCTGCCATTCTGATAAAACGAGCATTCACCGCCGGAACGAGCGCAGCGGTACAGCTCCTCCTGAAAATCCAGCCGCATCTGATACCAGACCGCACCGCCGTGCACAGAATCCGATATCCCCTCGCTGACAAAGCCGAACCGCTGATAAAACGGCAGCAGTTCTTCCTTGCAGGTCAGGACGATGCCGCATTTTTCCTTCCGCTTCATTTCTTCAATCACATGACTCATCAGTCTGGATGCAAGTCCGTGCTTCTGATATCCCGGATGTGTTGCGACGCCGAACAGCATCAGCCATGCGCCGTCTGCGGAATAAAGTGCCGTATCTCCGTACATTTCATCAGTCAGATCACGGCAGCCTGTTGTCATACCGTTTATCATTGAAACAATATTCCCGCCGGATTCTGCCAGCCAGAAGCATTCCGGAAAGCTGTGCATCCGCTGTGAAAATACGCTGCGGCTCGCCGCATCGGCTTCCGTGAAACACACCTGTTCCAGTGCTGTGACCGCATCCAGATCGGCGAAATCTGCCGTTCTGATTATTATGTTCTGCATAGATCTTTTATAACCTCTCCCGCGATAATCAGCCCGACAACGGACGGCACAAACGCAGTGCTGCCGGGAATATCGCGCCGCTCCGTGCATTTATGCTTTGCGCCCGGCGGACAGATGCAGTGCGTCCGGCAGGAAATCGACATATCCTCAATCGGGCGTGTCGGCTTTTCCTCGGAATACACGACCTTCAGCTTTTTGACGCCGCGCTTGCGGCATTCGATGCGCATGACCTTGGCCAGCGGACAGACCTTCGTTTTATAGATATCCGCAACACGGAATGCGGTCGGGTCGAGCTTGTTGCCCGCGCCCATGCTGCTGATAATCGGAACATGCAGCTCCTGCGCCTTCATGACGAGCGTGAGCTTAGCCGTCACGGTATCAACCGCATCGACAATATAATCATAGTCCTCAAAATGAAATTCATCCGCATTCTCCGGCAGAAAAAAGCATTTGTGAATGCGGATATCGACATCCGGATTGATCTCGCGCATCCGCTCCGCCATGACCTCCGTCTTGTACTGCCCGACGGTTTTGCGTGTAGCGATAATCTGCCGGTTGATGTTGGTCAGGCAGACCTTGTCGTCGTCGATCAGGTCAAATGCGCCGACGCCGCTGCGCACAAGCGCTTCACAGACATATCCCCCGACACCGCCGATGCCGAACACGGCAACCCTCGACGCAGCGAGCTTCTCCATGCTGTCCCGGCCGAGCAGAAGCTGTGTTCTGGAAAACTGATTCAGCATGTTATCCCTCCGAAATGATCTCGTGCAGCACTGTGATAAACTGTGCCGCTTCGTCCTCTGTCGTCAGATGCGACAGGCTGATCCGCCATGAGCTGAGCGCGTTTTTCCGGTCATGCGTGATTGCCATGACAGCGCGTGACGGCGTGTTCGGCACGGAGCACGCTGATTTTACCGAAACAGCAATGCCGCGTGCATCCAGCAGACGGCGCATTTCCTCGCCTTTGATGCCGCTGACAGACAGATTCAGGATATGCGGCACGGCATTTTCCGGGCTGTTGATGCGGATGCGCGGATGCTTGGCAAGCTCTGTCCGCAGCTTTTGATTCAGTGCTGTGACAGCTTTCAGCCGTGCGTCAAATTCGCTGTATACAAGTTCAAGCGCCTTTGCACAGGCGGCTGCAGCCGGTGCATCGGGTGTGCCGCTGCGGTAGATCGTGGTACTGGCTCCGCCGTGAATCAGCGGCTCAACGACAACGCCCTTTGCCTTATACAGCACGCCGCAGCCTTTCAGGCCGTAAAATTTATGCGGTGCAAAGCTCGCGGTATGGACACCGGATAAATCCAGCGGAATCTTGCCGGCTGCCTGTGTTGCGTCGATATGCAGACGGCAGTTCGGATAATCTTTCAGTATCTCCGCAATTCCCTGCACCGGCTGCACCGTACCGAGCTCACTGTCCACGGCACAGACCGCGCAGAGCACGGTATCCTGCCGCAGCAATGATTTCAGATGCGCAAGGTCGATTCTGCCGTCCGGCTGAATGTTCACAAGGTCGATTTCCCAGCCCTGCTCCTGCAGAAAGGTCAGTGCACCGCTGACGGAACTGTGCTCTAAAAATGTGGAAATGATATGCTTGCCGCGCCGGCGGTTCGCAAACGCAATGCCCTTGACCGCAAGGTTATTCGCTTCGCTTGCACCGCTTGTGAAAATCAGTTCGTCGGGCGAAACATGCAGAAGTTCCGCGATTTTTGCAAGGGAATCGTCCACGGTCTGTTTTGCGGAAAAACCGAAGCTGTGCGCCGAATTCGGATTTGCGAACGATGCACGCGCCGTATCTGTAAACACGGAAAGCACCCGCTCATCGACGGGTGTGTCTGCCGTATAATCAAGATAGATCCTGCTCATCGCTGCCCTCCGCCTGTGTGCCGCGCACGCTTCTGCCCTCATCGAAATCGTCGAGGAAATGATGATATTCGTCGCCGCGGTGATAGGAAATGATCGTCTGCAGATTGACATTCTCCACGCTGCGGAAGATGTTCATATCGACCGCCGGATTGACCGCGCGGAGCTGTTTCAGCAGCGTCTTGATCTCCTGCCGCTTGGAACCGCCGCCGCCGTTGTCGCACATCGTGCAGTTTTCCGTGAAGCGGCAGGCGCACTGGATAAACTGCAGATCGTTGTACTGCTTCCAGTGAATGATATCCGCCTCGCGCACCAGATACATCGGGCGGATGAGCTGCATGCCGGCATAGTTTTCGCTGTGAATCTTCGGCATCATGGTCTGCACCTGCGAGCCGTAGAGCATCCCCATCAGAATCGTTTCGATCACATCGTCAAAGTGATGCCCCAGTGCAATTTTATTGCAGCCAAGTGCCTGCGCGGTTTTATAGAGATGCCCTCTGCGCATCCGCGCACAGAGATAACACGGATGCTGATCGACCTTTGCGACCGCATCGAAAATGCCGGTTTCAAACACCTGAACCGGAATGTTCAACAGCGCTGCATTTTCCTGTATCTTCTGATAATTGATCTCGTTGTAGCCGGGATTCATGACAAGGAACACGACCTCAAACGGCACCTTGGAATACCGCTGCAGCCGCTTCATGCACATCGCCATGAGCATCGAATCCTTGCCGCCGGAAATGCAGACTGCGATTTTGTCGCCCTCCTGAATCAGCTCGTATTCCTTGATGCCCTTCAGGAACTTCGTCCAGATTGTTTTGCGGAATTTATTGACAACCGAAAGCTCGATTTCGTTCGGCATTTCGGTTCTGACCGGTTTTTCCGTCATTCAGCCCTCTCCTTTTACTATGCATATAGAAACAGTATGATTATACCATAAAGCCTGTGATTTGTCAATCTGTTTCAATCAACTGTTTTGCGGAACGAAAACAGGGATCCTTTCTCACCGAAAGGATCCCTGCTGCATCCGCCATCAGCAGCAACCGCCGCAGATGTTTCTCAGCATCGCACAAAGCGACTGAAACCAGCTGTTACAGCACATGAGTCTCTGCCTCCCTTCTCTCTTGCAGGTTACTGTCATTATACCAGACCTTCCCCGGCGTTTCAATGCAAAAATAATGGAAACAAAGGAAAAATAAGAGACAGTCAGAGCGGATCCCGCACACGGCAGATCACTGCCTGATATACTCCGGCTATACACTGCAATCGTTTTTCCGTATTGGACAAATACCGGAAACTGTGCTATGATAAAGCCATACCAAGATAAGGAGTGATGAATATGAATCAGATCCGATACTATTCCATTTCAGGCGTGAGGACGCGATGTTGACCGATCGCTGCCGCATATTGAACGGCCGTACCTTCAGCGGCCCAAAATGAACCTCCATTTTACTGCATTTATAAAGATCCCTTGCACACCGGTGCAGGGGATTTTTGTAAATTGTCCTTCCTATCGCATAGTAAACCTATTGACATACTATATTCAAAGTGGTATAATAGGGATAATCAGATTACAATAACTGTATGTACTGAACAGGAACCCACATGAGGTGATAATATGAAAGACGTGATCCGCCGTGCTGTCTATGAAAAATACATCGCCCCCACAAAAGCGGAACGACCGGATTATATCGGCGTGGAGATTGAAATGCCGGTTGTCAATCTGAACGGCGAAGCGGTCGATGAACAGATCGCAGTCCGGACGGCTGAAGCCTTTTCCGCTCATTTCGGATTTGTACCGGAAAACCGCGATGCAGAAAGCAATCTCATCTCTGCAAAGCATGCTGAAACAGGCGATATTCTCTCCTTTGACTGCTGCTATTCCAATCTGGAGACTTCCTTCGGCAAGGCTGCCGGTTTGTTTGAGATCAAAGAGCGTTTTGAGAACTATATCCGCTTCCTGAATGCGGAATTTGCAAAGTATCACTATACGCTGACCGGCATGGGCGTCAACCCCGCAGCGAATATCAACCACAATCAGCCGATCAAAAATGAGCGTTACCGGATGCTCTATCACTATCTGCATTCCTATCCGCAGCATGTCGGCGAGGTTGCGATGCGCTTTCATGAACGCCCCGATTTCGGCACCTTTACCAGCGCGTCGCAGGTGCAGCTCGATGTCCGCTATGACGAACTGATTGACACGGTCAATGTGTTCGGGCTGCTCGAACCCTACAAGGCGCTGCTCTTTGCAAATTCCTATCTGCCGGATTATCCGGACTTTCTCTGCGTGCGGAATATGCTCTGGGAGCACAGTATGCAGGGCTACAATCCGCACAATATCGGAATGTTCGCAAAGCCGATTGCCGATGCCGATGAGCTGATTGACTATATCGGCACACAGTCGATCTACTGCACAATGCGGGACGGGAAATATGTCGATTTTACGCCCGTCACAGTCAATGAGTATTTTTCGCGTGACAGCATCACCGGCGAATATTTTGACGGTGAAGCCTATCGGCCGATTACATTTGCACCGGAACACAGCGACCTTGATTATCTGCGGACGTTCAAATTTGAGGATCTGACCTTCCGCGGCACGATCGAATACCGCAGCTCCTGCTGCCAGCCGCTTTCGGAAGCGCTGACGGTTGCGGCATTCCATACCGGTCTGAAAGAGAAACTCCCCGAACTGAAGGAACTGCTGGAACAGGATACCGTGATCTATTCGCACGGCTTCAGCGCAGCGGAACTGCAAAAGCTGCTATCCAAACGCAGAAAGCCCGCTTTCGCGGACGCAGCGGCAGTTGAAAAGCAGCTCATCCGGATTCTTGACCTTGCAGCAGACGGCCTGCGGAAACGCGGTCGCGGAGAGGAAGCACTGCTTGCGCCGCTTTATCGCCGTGCGGCAATGCATACCAATCCGGCGAAAACCATGCTGGATGGCATCGAAAACGGAACACCGGTTGCGGAATTTATCCGGCAGTATGCGGCGATTTGAGGTGAGCAGAATGAAGCAATATCATCTCGGCGGATGTTTCGGTATCGAGCGTGAAACGCTGCGCGCGGACAGTGCCGGACGGCTTGCGCAGACGCCGCATCCCTTCTCATATGATCCGCATATCACACGCGATTTCTGCGAAAACCAGATTGAGCTGGTCACGCCGGTTTCCGACAGCATCGACGGCGCATTGCAGCATCTTGCCGCTCTTGACAGGCAGGTGCGCGATGTGCTTTCGCAGAACGGCGAAACGCTCTGGCTTTACAGCAATCCGCCGCATTTTGATTCAGAGGACGAGATTCCGATCGCGGATTTCACCGGGGATCATTCCTCCAAGCGCCAGTACCGCGAGGTACTCGAACAGAAATACGGAAAAAAGCTGATGCTGTTTTCCGGTATTCACTTCAATTTTTCGTTTCCGGAGGATTATCTGCATACACTGAATACAAAAAACGAGGATTTCCGCAGCTTTCGGGATGCACTGTATCTGCGGCTCTATAAGCAGCTGATGCGGCACAGCTTTCTGCTCGTGCTGCTGACAGCGGCAAGCAATGTCTATGATTTATCTCTTGACAAGGACGGAGAATGTGGTATAATAAGGAGTGTGTATTCTTCCGTGCGCAACAGCGCGCGCGGCTACTGGAACAGCTTTCTGCCGGTGCTTGACCACAGCAGTCTGCGTGCATTTACGGACAGCATCCGGCGTTATGTCGATTCCGGTGCGCTGTATTCGGTGAGCGAACTGTATCTGCCGGTACGATTGAAGCCGCAGGGCGTCAATTCGCTTGACAATCTTGCAGAAAACGGTGTCGATCACATTGAGCTGCGGATGTTTGACTTAAATCCGGACGCGCCGCTCGGCATTGACGGCAGAGACCTGAAATTTGCGCATCTGCTGATGCTGTATCTGCTCTCGCTGCCGGATTTTGATTTCACACCGGAATTGCAGGAACAGGCGATTCAGAATCACAAAAATGCGGCACTGACAGAACCGGATGCAGAGCTGCTGATCCGTGCCGAAGCTGTACTGACGGAAATGGCACAGTATTTCTCCGATGATTCGGGTGCACTTGCAGTCATCGGATTTGAGCATGACAAGCTGAACAGCCGGAATGCCGGCGCAGTTCTGACAGAAAATTATTACAACCAATAAGGCGGTGAAACCCATGTGCGAGCTGCTCGGCTTCACATCTGCGAAAAAAACAGATATTCGTGACTGGCTGCGGAGATTCTATGCCCATAGTGTGCAGAATCCGCACGGCTGGGGCCTGATGTATGAAGCCGACGGACAGCGCGAAATTGTGAAGGAAGCCGTCAGCGCTGCTGAGAGTCTGTTTCTTGACGATCTGATCGAGAGTATGCCTCCGCAGAAAACAACGCTTGCACATATCCGCTTTGCGACGGTCGGCTCAATCCAGGAGCGGAATTGTCATCCGTTTACCGCTTCGGATGATTCCGGCCGGGAATGGACGCTGATTCATAACGGCACAATCTTCAACGGAAAGCACAATCATCGCTATGCTGCCGAGCAGACGGGCGATACGGATTCCGAGCGCTTTTTTCTGTATCTGATTGACACGGTGAATGAGCAGCTTGCTAAATCTGTTCCGACAGAACGCGCAAGGTTTGAGTGCATCAATCACTTTATTGCAGAAAATGCCCCGCGCAACAAGCTGAATCTGATGATCTGGGACGGCGATCTGCTGTATGTGCATAAAAATCTCATCAATACGCTCTGCTTCAAGCGGCTCGATGACGGCATCATCTTTGCAACAAAGCCGCTCGATGACGGCGTTTGGGTACCGTTCCCGATGGCGCAGGTCATCGCATATAAACACGGGCAGGAGGTCTACCGCGGCGACCGGCACAAGGGCGCGTTTGTGCCGACACTCGAATATATCACCGCAATGGATGCCATGCATATCTGAATACAGGCAGAGAAAACATGATGTTGCCTCAGCTTTTCCGAATTGAAGGAATGAGGCTGAACAAAAGCTCTGCAGTCATTCCGATGATTTCATATCAGGCGTCTGCGAAGGAGATGGCGTTTCATTCCAGCTTTGCACCGGATAACAGAATCCATAAGCAGCCTGATGAAACATTAGTCCACGAGAACGATATATAAACGAAATACGCTGTTTTCCTTAGTTTTGGAAAGCGGCGTATTTTCGTTAATTCTACTGCACAGAGCATACGGAATCCGGACAAACTTAGCGTTTCTTATCTTCTTATGTTTTATCGCATCTTTCGTAATTATGCAATTTATTATTCATTCTTTGCATATTATCGTGACTTTCTGTACTTTTTTCATTCTGGAAAAGGAAAAAGGACGGATAAAATGTGTTCGCACATACGCACTATTTCGTTCACTGCCGGAGGTATATTTGAGGAATTGTCAATCACCAAAAACAATTCGTGTTTTCATTTAAATCTGGTAACATGACAGAAATGTGATCGATTGACAAAAGACTAATTGACATAGCCGATATTTCACAGTATAATATTACACGAATATAGATCTATTTTCAAACTTGCATTTTATTTCCAGCATATTTGCTACTACCAGGAGGGATTATCATCTAATGAAAAGAGCAAAATTGAGAATTGCATCTGTCTTGGCGGTTCTTGGGTTACTCCCGCAGTATGGTGTGTTATCTGCGTTTGCCGCTTTGGATGCAAATACTGCATGTTATGCATGCGGTAATCTGAATATTCAGTATCAAGTTGTAGGAGAATGGGAGCATCATCAGAATGTTCAGCTTTCTATTTCAAATCCGACTGATGAACCGGTCTATCTTTGGGCATTCCGCTTTCAGGCAGGCGGTACGATTCAGAATCTTTGGAATGCTGCTGTAATTGAAAACAATGAGACCGAATATGTCATTAGCAATCTTACGTATAACAATGTGATTCAGCCGAATTCCACTTCTGAAATCGGTTACACGCTCGAATTTGATGAAACCGCTGAGCAGCCGGCGGAATTCTTCGATTGTGTAGAGACTGTCACATCAGACAGCTGCTACACATTGGAATGCGTCCAGGATGAGAGCTGGGAAGGCGGCAGCTCCGGTACCGTCAGCATCACAAATGATACCAATGCACCTATGTACGGCTATGAGCTGAGCTTTGAAAGCGACTGCACGCTTGACTATTTCTGGAATGCAGAGCTCGTGTCTCAGGACGGAAATACGTATGTGCTGCACTGCACGGATTATAATTCGATCATTGAGCCGGGTGCTTCAGTGTCCTTCAGTTATTTGTCCGGAAGCGATGCCGTACCGACGCTTTCCAACACCTCGCTCACATATCAGACAATCGGAACCGGACAGAGCATTGAGCCGGTGATTGAAAACGATTTTAAACTGAGCGGATTCAGCGAATACGGTCTGAATATCCTGAAATGGAACTGCAATTACGATGCAGATTACCGCGTTTTCCGCGCGCAGGACGGTGAATTTGAAGAGCTTGCATCAGTCAGCAAATCGCAGTATTTTATTGATGAGGAAGTTGAAGAAAATACAGCGTATCAGTATTATGTAATTGCCGGCGAGGGCGAAGATGCACCGCAGAGCAATACCATTTCCGTCACGACCGGTGAAGCCCCTGCCGAGGAGCCGGAAGAGCTGCCTGCATGGTATGAGGCTATGGTCAATCTGGAGGAAGATTATGCAGCCTTGCATATCGGATACAACGGAACTGATCACAAAGACTATGTTTCGCAGAATCTGACGCTTGCAGATTCCGGTGCATGCGGCAGCCGGATCAGATGGACCAGCAGTGAACCGCTGGTGATTCTTGAAAGCGGTGAAGTAAATGCGCCGTTCAGCGATGCATTCACACCTGTTACACTGAGCGCCAAACTGACAAACGGCGAGTATTCCATGCTCAAGACCTTTACCGTTCAGGTTGCGCCGCGCGTACAGAACATTCCTGCTGAAGTTACGCCGCTTGAGCTGGATGATCTTGTTGCAATGAATCACGGCACAACGCCGGAACTCCTTTATAACAGCAGAACATTTGCACTTGAGGAACTCAACGGCAACTGCTCGGCAGGACAGATCCGCAATTCCGGAGAGGCATATAATGTCCTTGCTTCCCTGAAGAATTTTCTGCAGATGGATTCTCCGGCAGAAGAGATCAGTTTTGCCGGCTTTGCATCCGGTTCCGATGATTATATCTATAGCTTCCGTCAGATGTATCACGGTCTGCCGGTTTATGGCTATGTGATGCAGGTCCATGTCAATAAGGAGACATTGATCGCAAATCATGTATTCAGCCTGTATCAGCCGCAGCTTGAGGTCGAGACGGAGCCTGCTCTGTCCGCAGAGGAGATTGCAGAGATCTTGCTCGATACTTACGAGATTTCCGAATTCTCCGAGCCGGTTCTCGCTGTCTATTATCCGAACCCGAATCAGGCGAATGCAGAGCCAAAGCTGGCATGGGTCATTGATGAAACAGACACCGTCGTTTCCAGTGTGATTCTTGATGCTGTTTCGGGCGAAATCCTGACGGCAAATGTACCTGTCAACGACACCTCTTATCTGCACGGTGAAGACAATGATCTTCTGAACAGATATGTTGCTGTCAGCGCACTTGAAAAAGGTGTGTTCTCGAAAACAAATTATCTGTATGACAAGAGCCGAAATATTAAAATGTATGACGCTTCGTCAGAGAATCATAATACATGGGGCGGTTGGAAGGAATACAAGCGCTCTGACAGAGACTGGTCAGATGCACAGTATGACGATGCAGTCGCAGCAGAATTCAATGTCGAAAAAACATACGATTATTTTAAAAATACGCATAGCTGGTGCGGATTTGACAACAGCAACGGCGACACGATGATGAAGATCGGCGTCAATTATGCGCATGAAGCAAATGCATATTCCAGCGATGAATCCCTGAAATTCGGTGCAGAGGATCTGACAAACAGCGGCACCAAAGCATACTGTGCCGATATTGATACGGTTGCACATGAATTTACGCACAGTGTATCGCGCGCAAAATTCAAGGCCGTCACGGGCGCGGGTCTCCCCTATTCCGGCGAAGCCGGCGCAATCAATGAGGCATACAGTGATATTTTCGGTGAGTTTGCCGATCCGGATTACAACTGGCTTCACGGTGACAAAATCCGTGATGCAACAGAGTGCGCAAGACTGGGAAAAAATCCGTGGGGACGGAATATCATGAATCCCTTAAAAGACGGACACCCCATAAGCTATGAAGGTGATAAATGGAAGGATCCGACGAACCTCTCTGATGATGAGGGCGGTGTTCACACCAATCAGAGCGTTCTGACGTATGCAGCATATCTGATGACACAGGATGATTCGCTGAACGGTCTGCCCGGAATCGCAAAAGAGGATCTGGAACAGATCTGGTTCAAATCCTACGATTTCTATTCTACAAGCAATCCGTCCTTCCAGGACTGCCGGCGCGCAGTCACCGTTGCTGCACTGACCTACTCCGGCGGCACGGAAAATGACATCTACCAGAAAGTTAAAAACTGCTTCCAGAAGGTCAATCTTACACCGCAGATCGTCACAATTGTTGTCACAAACAACTATGATGACACGCCGCTCCGTGATGTAACCGTCACGCTGACTGCAGATGACGGAACGTCAACCACGCTGAAAACGGATATGAACGGTGAAGTGCGTTTCACCGGCATCATGCTTGGTAAATATACGATTGATCTCTCCTGTACAGGTTATGTTTCTCAGAACAATATCGTTTACATGAATCCGAGCGTTCTGACACACACCTACAAAATGGAAACCCTCCCGAACAAGACGCTTCAGGGTACCATCACCATTGCTGACACGGATAACGATGTCACAAACAACAGCCCGCTTTCCTGCGGAACACTGAAACTGCGCAACACAAAGACCTCTGCTGTTGCCGGAACTGTTACAACAGATGCAAACGGCAAATATAAGTTCACAAATATTCCTGCCGGTGAATATGAACTGACGATTTCCAAGACCGGATATATCACAACCAAGCAGGTTCTGCGTGTGACGCGCAGCATTGAATACAACTTTATGATCGAGCTGATTCCGGAGACCTTTGCAGGTGAAGGATATGCTTCCGGCACAATTACAGATGCTGTCAACGGCTCCAAGGTTTCAGGCCTGACGCTCAAAATCTATAAGGGACTTTATGTCGGTGTGAATGAGCCGGCTTCCGGTTTGCTCGGTACCATGACAACGGATGCTTCCGGCTATTACCGGACCGATGCACTGGCTGCAGGTGAATATACCATCTTCATCATTGACAACCGCCCGGGTCTGCCCTCGGAGGCACGTTATCTCAAGACATCGTTTGCCGTCAAGATTCTCGGTGATCAGATTATCGCAAATCAGAATGCATCTGTTTCCAGAACGCTGAATCAGGGACAGATCCGCATTGTGCTGAAGTGGGGCTCGTCACCCAGAGATCTGGATTCGCACCTGTATATTAAGACACAGGGCGGCACACAGGTTGGCCATACATGGTATAATCAGTTCAACGCATCTGTCAGCGGCAACAGAGTCGCAGCACTGGACTGGGACTGCCGCGTCGGTCTCGGACCGGAAACGACAACTATCTATGAGCCGGACAATTACATCTATACATTCCTCGTTCATGACTATTCAAACGGCAGCCTTGGGTCTTCCAATACCAATTTGTCAACCTCCGGTGCGATGGTTTATATCTACTCCGGAAATTCCGCGGTTCCGATGGAGGTGTTCTCTGTTCCTTCCGGAAAGGGTACTGTCTGGAATGTATTTACCTACAACGCAGCAACCAGCCGGCTGACAATTCAAAACACAATCGGAACAAATCTGCCACTATAATTACTAATAGAGGGTAAGAATGAAAAAATCAGTATTTGCGATCATTTCTGTTTTTAGTATTCCCTGCCTGCTATTCGGATGCACTTCAGCATCAAAATTTCCTGCGTCACGTGTTGAACTGTCCTCCCCCGCTTCTCAGGTGTCGATGCCCGATTTAACATCAAATTCGGATGTCATGATTGAGTACCGGACAGATGCACCGGAAACGATTGCAATGATCACAGGAAAGTTTTCCGATATCCATGTTCAGAATGAACAGGATGCGGCAAGTGTCATTGCTTCTCTTGCAAATGTCCTCGGGATTCAGGATGTCAGTCAGGAAATCATGTTTGTTGACAGGCAGGATGTATCCGGCTCATCCCTTACGGCGTATACATTTCGTCAATACTATGAAAATGTGCCTGTATTGTCGGATGTGCTGAAAGTCATCGTTGATCAGTCCGGCACGCCGACGATGCTCATGAACGGTTATCATGCTATAGAGTCATTTAGTGTGACACCTGCCGTTGACCGGAAAGCAGTCAAAAAGCTGATAAAGGACGAGTACCAGAGCAGAACAGATGGTGATCCGGAACTGGGCATTTCATTCGCATTCCGTGCGGGGCAGCCTGTTCTTGTGTGGTATGCAGACATCAAAGACAGCGTGGTGAAATCTGTCTATGCAGATGCCGCCAGCGGTGAAATACTGTATGCCGAAGGTCCCGTCGGTGACTGACAGGGCATTTGCATTCAGACTGACCGGCACACAACGTATATCAAAAGGCAGGACCTCACAGTCCTGCCTTTTTTTGCTTGAGAAATACGACATCAAGTCGGCAAAGAATATTGAGAACGCTCTCAAAGATCTTCTCGGAGGAACTATACAGGAAATACATGAGTCTGAAATGAACGCACATCTGCGATATCAGGAATATGAGCGTTCAGACAATCCTGACTCTTGCAGCGGCATAAAAACAAGAAGATGCGGGCAAACTTCGGCAAAACTGAAATTGAAGTTCCACAGGATTATAACGG
This sequence comes from Oscillospiraceae bacterium, assembly GCA_017427265.1. Lineage (GTDB taxonomy): Bacteria > Bacillota > Clostridia > Oscillospirales > Ruminococcaceae > Firm-04. The sequence continues at coordinate 127,759 of JAFRTG010000007.1, forward strand.
CACTTTTGAGCCCAAGAGTGTAAAAAACGTCAGAAGACATTCAGGCATTGAGCAGAAGATAATCTCTCTGTACGCAATCGAAACCCATCCCGGCTCCTATCTGCAATATATTTTTGATTTCAGGAGTAGCGCCTTCAAAAGGCAATATCAATATATTTTTGGAGACTTCATGTTTCAACGACATGTGACCGTGAAACCAACCGTGCCGGATAGGAGCATAAAACAACTGATTCTGCGTAATATTCTTTATTTGAAATAATACTTAATCGGAAATATCCATCTTGCTTTAGAACAATATTTTTTCTTGTAAAGCGAACCATAATCGCAACAAATCAAACATTCAGCATAATATTTTGCTCGATTCTATTGCAAAATAATACAAGGCAATATAATTTATAATTAGATAATTATTAAAATACAGTAAATGATATTGACACCGTATTGTACTTATGGTATAATAAGTATGCGTCAGAGATGGCGTAATCTACAAAACATGAGGTGGAACAAATATGAAAAACATGAAAACAAGAATCGCAGCAGCAGCTTGCGCAGCGATCACCGTACTCTGCGGCGCTCAGGCACTGAACGCATCCGCATTCAACTACGGCCATCCGTACTCCGGCAATGACCAGGAATGGTGTGAAATGAGCATGGGCCGCAGCCTGCGCATGTGGCAGAGCTACAGCCATCCGGAAGGAAGCTACTGGTATCAGACTGTACAGGCCGGCACGATGGTCGGAAAGGGCTTTACTACAGCACATTCCAGCAACTGGCCTGTGAACCAGACCCTCTACGGTGGAATCGGCTGGGTCAGATACCTGGCATGCTCTCACTTCGGCTTTGAGCAGGGCAAGGCCGCATGGCTTGAACTGCCTAAGACTGATTTCACTTCTTCCGGTTATTATCGCAGAGGCGACCAGATCTTCCTGAAGCAGGGCAATTCGTATCACGCAGTGTTCCTCACCGGCATCAACGGCGATAACTTCACCGTCTCCGAGCTGGACGGCACCACCGTCAAGTGGGGTGTTGCATATAAGCGTCTGAGCAATTACAGACTGAAGCGTGTCAGCGACGGCGCAATCTTCAACATTCAGTATGTTGCCCGTCCGATCGCAGAAGGCGATGCAAACGGCGACGGCTGGGTCAACAGAAATGACGTGATCTGGATCGAGCAGCACAACGGCAATGCAAACTACTCCAACGTCAACAATGACCTTCTGCTTGGTGCAGCTGATGTCACCGGCAACTGGCAGCTCGACAGCAGCGATTCCTCCGAGATCTACGCTCATATGTACGAGAGCGAAGGATACATGGTCGGCAACTACCGCTATGTTCTTGCCAGCTGGTAATCCGTCTGCTCTGCGAATTTAAGCGATATAGCAGGAAACCTCTCCCATCAGGGAGAGGTTTTCTCAGCCTGTCCACAAAGCAACATCTCCGACGGATTATTTTCGGAACCTTTTGTTGTTAAAATACAGTGAGCTGCTTCACCGTTTCATATGTGTCTGCGTCGATAAACACATAATACATTTTCGTTGCATTCTGATTGCTTTGGACTAAGACGATGTTGTATCCGCCGGATTCGGCCGGTTCAAATCCGAAGCAAACGAGAGAATTGCCGTCCTCCGGCTGATAGATCAGCTTTTTTTCGCCGTTTTCCCACAGGAACAGCGCATCAGACGAATTCTGTCCGTCACCGCTTTGATAGAAGAAGCGCCGGTCCGGTGCAAGCTGCATCCATCCGATGTTTTTCGGCGTTTCGTCAATGAGAACCGGCTGCCCGTTTACGCGGGTATACAGCACGTTACCCTCGGCACAATAAAACTCCTCGTCACCGACACAGTATGCGTCAAAAATCCTGCCGTAGGCCGTCGGGTCGGGTTTATCGTCCAGCTCATAGCCGGGGCAGTCCAGCAGCTCATGTTCTCCGTTGATGATTGCGTACATCTCGCGCTTGTCATCGGAGCTGTAATAAAGCATTGTGCCTTTCTTTGCTTTTCCTGCTGAAATAATATTGCCGCTGTCATCCGTCCAGACCTCATAATTGTCGGATGACAGAATGTGATCTTCGAGGAACTGCGAAGCGTCCTCCATCACGATGAAATAACGGTCACGGATATGCCAGATATTTTTACATTCATACCGCCAGCCGCCCCTCGACTCTGCATTGGTATTCAGCGTGTGCAGAAAGTCCTGCACATCGGACGGATCAAAGCTGTTTTCCGCGCTGCCGTCGGAAACGATATCCAGATTGCCTGTATAGATGCGTTCGCCGTCAGAAATCACGTAGTAAAACGGATTTTCGGAGAGATCCTCCGGCGTACTGAGAGCTTTGAACTGACCGCCTGTGAGCGGACAACTTAACCAGCAGAGTGCATCCTGCATATAGTAGTGATAATAGTAATTGTCGTTGTCGCGGATCAGCAGCATCTTGCCGTGATTGTTCCAGCCAACCGGATAAAGCGTCCCGCTGCCGCCGAGCGCATTGACCGCATCGGTCTGAACGGCAGTTTCGTCCGGCACAGATTTTTCCTGTTCTGTACGATCCGGCGTGGTATTGTCCTGTACCGGATCAGCAGCGACAGCCTCTGCTGTGAAATACCGCATCTCTCCGGAAATACGATCAAAGAGCGCGAATGCTGCGTCTGTATCGGAAGGGCAATCAAGTGCTGCCAAAGCATAGTTTGTGTCAGCGGCATCGAGCGAAAACAACGGTTTTGCTTCCGAAACAACCCCTCGGATCTCTGCCGGTACGCTGTCATCATAGCTGAACAAAAGCTCCGGTTCGTTCAGTTCATAATCGGAGCGGTATAGTCCCCTGCCATCTCTTGTGACATAGAGAATCTCATCCTCGCCCGGAATGAAATCTGCAAACACTGCTTCTCCTTTGTCGATGAAATTGTTTGTGTAAATGTCAAGCGCTGCATAGTGGCTCGGTTCATAATTTACATGATCGGCAACGGTTCCAGTCATATAATAAATGCTGTTTTCATGCACGGCCCATGCTTTGCCAAGTTCTGCCGGCTGGGTCGTTTCGCCGTCACCGAGCGTCATGAGTGTGCTGGATGCCATCTCAGCCATGGCCGGATCGTCCATGCCGGTCGGGATGCCGGTCGGCAGATTCGGATCCCAGCGCAGAAATCTTCCGAAGCTCTGCGACTGCGCAACAGCAATATCATCGCGGACAAGTGTGATGCACCCGGGGAAACCGGGCGCTATCTCCCGCTGTCTGGTAGGTTCACTTTCCAGCGGACGGTATATCTCATTACCGGACTGTTTATAAATTGCCTCACCGTCCTCGTAAATATTTGATGTAGCCCTGATCGCATATTCATTTTCACGCAGCTTTTGAATATTTGTGATCCAGATTTCAGGAATCATACTGTTTCCTTCAGGACTGTCCATATCATCGGGCGGATTCTGCACACGGAAAACAGAATCAGTGCTGATCTCATAGAACGGCTCGGTCTGCTTATTCCCCGCGTTGTCCATGATATAAAGGCTCTCTCCGTCCTGATAATAGAACTGTTCCCCGTCATACAGTGTATGGGACAGCGTTTCCTGTACGCCCGGATCGGTCGGGTATGCATGGTAAACAATGCTGCCGCTGCGGTCTGCGGCATATTTTCCGCCCTGAAAATATACCTTTGTATCGTCATACATCAGGTCAAGCCCGTGTTTCGGAGCGCCTTGGCTGACGGCGACGTGAATCTCACCGGTGCCTCCAAGAAAATTGCGTTCGCCCGATTCGGTCAGACTGTTTGCTGAACCATGCTGCGACTGCTTTGCCCGCTGCACGATGACCCATCCGCCGCCGACAAATACAGCAAAGACTGCTGCCACAGATATACCGGCCATAATGCGCTGCCAGACCGGAAGTCTGCTGTTTGTTACATCCTTTCTGATCTGCGGTTTCTGCACATCCGGATTTTCGTTCATCACGGAAACCTGTTTTAAGCCGGTTTTGCCGTGAACCTTTCCGGCGTTTTCAGATCCATGTGCTTGATCGGTGCGGGAGGCGCCTTGCCGGCTGATGGCTTCTTCCGTCTCTTTGATGTATTCCTCACGAAGCCCGTCCATTGCATCGAATATATCAATCGGTTTCATAAGAATCCCTCCTGTTCAAGATATTTCCGGAGTTTCTGGCGTGTACGCATCAGCGTGACGGTCACTTTTGACTTTGAGATCTCCAGCTTTTCCATGACCTCCTCTACCGAATATACAGACCAGTAGCGCAGTATGAATATGATGCGGTGTTCGGGATTGAGTGTTTCGAGAAACGTATTGATTGCTTCGCAGAGCGCATCTCTGTCAACCTGCTGTTCCACAGAGTCAGACTCCGAACAGCAGTCAAACAGTTCATCGAGAACGAGCTGTGTTTCACCGCCTCCGCGCTTAAGTGTATGATTCATCTTGTACCGTTTATTTGCAACGGAACGCGCAACAGATATGAAATAAGCATACACATTATCCGGTTTTGCCGGCGGGATGTGATCCCATAGACGCATCAGGACATCATTGACGCATTCTTCTGCATCCTGTACGCAGCCGAGTATATTATGTGCAATCGTGTAGAAATATCCGCCGAATCTGCGCTGTGTTTCGCCGAGCGCCTGCTCATTGCGGTCAAAGTACAGTTGAATGAGTTCGTTGTCATCCATCGTCATCAACATCCTTTCGGTACTGGTTTGAAGCAGCTTCTCTATATCTGACACCAAACACATCACGCAGATTACATCTTTTCAAAAAAACTTCGCATCCCGGATTATATCAAAGATACGGGGAGCAGATTGATGGGGTCATCGGCTGATTCCTATTATATCACAGATGATACCGGATTACAAGAACAGCATTCCAAAACGAATGCCCGCAAACTATGCGTTCAACCGACATATTATCCATGCCGTCTGAAGCCATAGTGAGCGGGCATAATGTTTATTTATAATATTCAGCGTACCACTGCGCGAACCTGCGAAGTCCCTCGCGGATACCGATGGTCGGTCTGAATCCGAAATCTTCTTCCAATCCCCTGCTGTCAGCGTAGGTCACGGGAACATCACCCGGCTGCATTCCTACCAGTTCACGGTGACCTTCAAAGTCATAGTCAGCAGGAAGAACGCCAGCATTGACAAGCTCTTCCTGCAAGGTGCTGATATAGTCAAGCAGGTTTTCCGGTGTGCCGCCTCCGATGTTATACACAGCATAAGGCGGAAGCGGAAGTCCGTCCTCACCGTTTGCTTTCTCCGGCGCACCCTGCATCACACGGTACACGCCTTCGATAATGTCATCCACATAGGTGAAATCACGCATGCAGTTGCCATAGTTGAAAATCTTGATCGTTCCGTCCTTGGCGAGCGTGTTGGTCGCAGAGAAATAGAACATATCCGGACGACCGGCAGGACCGTAGACTGTGAAGAAGCGCAGCCCTGTGGACGGGATGTTGTAGAGCTTGGAATAGCTGTGCGCAAGAAGCTCGTTTGACTTTTTCGTAGCCGCATAGAGCGATACCGGATTATCCACCTTATCCTCTGTGCTGAACGGCACTTTCTTGTTGCCGCCGTAGACGGAAGAACTACTTGCGTAGACTAAATGTTTCACAGGATGACGGCGACAGCATTCAAGAATATTATAGAAGCCGATGATATTTGATTCGATATACACGTCAGGATGGTCGATGCTGTATCTGACACCGGCTTGAGCCGCAAGGTTAACCACAACATTTGGCTCATAGTCATCGAAAATTCTTTCTATCAGTTCACTATCCGCAATAGACCCGCGGATGAATATGTGCTTGACAGGAGAAGATTTGCTTGCCTCCTCAATCAGGCTCAGCCTGTACTCCTTCAGCTTTGGATCGTAGTAGTCATTCATGTTATCAAGTGAGATTACTGTGCCAGAGGTCATTTCCTTTAGAAGTCTCAGTACAAGATTTGCACCGATAAATCCAGGAGAACCAGTCACAAGTATAGTTTTGCCGTTCAAGTCAATTCTTTCTTTGCTCATATCTTAATCCCTTCTGAACAGGTCTCTTGTATAAACCTTCTCCGCAACATCATCGAGAACACTGTCATATCTGTTGGCTATGATACAGCCGCACTTCTGCTTGAACTTCTTTAAGTCGTTCACAACAAGAGAACCAAAGAAGGTACTGCCGTTTTCAAGTGTCGGCTCATAGATAATAACCGTTGCACCCTTTGCCTTAATGCGCTTCATAACGCCCTGAATTGATGACTGACGGAAGTTATCAGAGTTTGACTTCATTGTCAGACGATAGACACCTACAACGACTTCTTTCTGCTTATTTTCCTGCTCTGCAGTATAAAAGGCGCTATTGCCGTAGGCTCCTGCGATTTCAAGCACACGATCCGCAATAAAATCTTTTCTTGTGCGATTGGATTCAACAATCGCTGTCATCATATTCTGCGGAACATCCTGATAATTCGCAAGTAACTGCTTCGTATCCTTAGGCAGGCAGTAGCCGCCGTAGCCGAAGGACGGGTTGTTATAGTAGTCTCCCACACGAGGGTCCAGACATACGCCCTTGATGATATTAGCCGTATTCAGGCCTTTGACTTCCGCATAGGTGTCAAGCTCATTGAAATAGCTGACGCGCAGAGCCAGGTATGTATTGACGAACAGCTTTGTTGCCTCTGCTTCGGTCGTACTCATATAGAGTACAGGGATATTCGTTTTGACGGCCCCCTGCTGCAGCATAGCAGCAAAAGTTTCAGCTGCCTCTTTATTGGCTTCGTCTGAACCAACAATGATACGGGAAGGATAAAGATTGTCGTAAAGCGCTTTGGATTCTCTCAGAAACTCCGGGCTGAAAATGATATTGTCCATGCTCATTTTCTCACGAACCTGAACAGTATAACCGACAGGGATCGTGGATTTAATAACTACTGTCGGCTTATTCTTCTTTTTATTTGTAACCTTCTGAATCAAAGCAAGCACAGCCTCTACGGCCGAGCAATCGAAGAAATTGGTCTTGGGATCATAATTAGTCGGCGCAGCAACAATGATATAGTCTGCATTCTTATATGCACTTTCAGCGTCAGTCGTCGCAATAAAAGAAAGCCCTCGTTTCTCATGTTCTGCAAGGTACTGTTCAATGAAATCATCCTGAATCGGGCTGACCCAGTTATTCAGCTTTTCGACCTTCTCCGGCACAATGTCCACAGCTGTCACATCGTTATGCTGAGACAGCAAAACTGCGAGGGACAGACCGACATAACCTGTTCCGGCTACGGCAATCTTCTTACGCTCAACAGATTTCTCTTCTGCGGTGTCATCCACAAAGAGTTCTCGGTAGTCGAAATCAAGAACCTCTGAAAGACACAAGAGCTGATCGACCGAAGGGCAGTAATCCTCCTGTTCCAGTCTCGTAAACATGGTACGGCTGATACCGGTCTTTTGACTGAGAGCAGTTTGTGAAAAGCCTAAAGCCTTGCGTTTACTGCTTACAGTCTGTGCCAACAGTTTGAGAGATAAGTGCTTCATGTTAAACCTCCTGTGAAGGATTGTCATTGATAACGACATGGAAGTTTGAATATACTATGCTTTTATTATAATTCAAAGCAATTACAATGTCAAGCGATTTTAATAAATTTGGCAAAAACGACGGTATTCGGCCTTTCTTGTATTGTCATCAGCAATGACATCTAAACGCTCGGAGTAAAATAACGGTTACTAAATTTGAGAATAAAGCTATCGGCTGCAAGTTAAACCGTCAAAGTGCAGCAATATAAGCGATTGAAACTTTTTTCATGTTCTTCCAAGTTTGTCAGTAGGGATTAACGCATCGGCGGAGAATGAAAATCACGATTTTACGTCAATTTCGTTACACGCCATTTTTCTGAATATGCCCATTTGAGGGATAAAGTTGTAGGTGGTATAATAAAACGTACAGAATCGGCCAATAAAAGCATACAATAATTCGCCACGAAATATACAGGTTCTCGCCACGAACTGTACAACGCATTTTCTATGGTATAATAAAGAAAACCATGGAAAAGGCGATGCAGAAAATGAAAGGAATCGAAATGTATGCTAAAATCCAAGAGTTGAAAGAACTCGGAATGAGCCAGAATGCAGTTGCAGCACAGCTCGGCATCCCGTGCAGTGCGGCAAGATCTAGGACATTCTTCACCGTGTGATGTGAATGACAGACACTTGCTGCGATCTGTCTCAGGCTATAGTACTGCTGACTGAGCCTGAGAATCTCTTTATAGTCTACCATGTGATAGACCTCCTTGATATGTAGTCACGTCATTGACGTGCCATACCAAGTATATCATAATTTGCCGGGCAGTGCCCGTGGGCAGTCACCGGCGAGGGTGGGCAAAATGCCCGTGCAGCTGTGGCAGTCCGAGCGGCATACACAACGGGAATGAAACTCGGCAAAATAGAAGAAGTTGATATCAGAAAAGTATGGGCGCATGAACAGTATATCATGGTCGGTGAGATGAGAAGACTAATGTTGATAGCATTACCAAACAAGGTATGATTCGCATTGGATTTTACTGTGTAAACCATTACGGTTTTAATCGCTAAAGTGTGGCCGCTAAAGATAATCCTCGAAGAATTGTGAGTTTTCACTTTTCTCTCCGAGGATTATTTTTATTCCTTAGTATTGTTCTCCAGCATCGTTCCAATACCATCAATACATCTTATTCTGATGTACTCGCTGACAGACTTACAGCCAGCTTCTCTGGCTCAGCCTGTCGAAAAAGTCCAGCGAAAGCTGGTCTTTTTCGCATTTATGTGGTATAATATAGTCTCTCCTCATTAAGGCCTAAATTTCAAAATCATTCAAACCGAGCATAAGAGAATCCAAAATCCAGTATAAACTGAATGAAGCGCAAAAGCATCGCCGCAAGGCGGTCAATGTTCATTGCAATGATGCTGAGAACAATCGATGCTCTTGTTGTATCTTCTCTTTTTGTAAGCAGCAGACCCAGACCGAATTTGCGCTTTGCGAGACTGAATTTCCGCTCCACTTCAATTCGATCGGTATTATCCTGATAGGCAACCTTCTTCTCAGCCTTGCTGTCTGCATCCTTCTTTGGTCTTCCGAGTTTCTTGCCGGAAAGACGAATGCCGAGATTGCTGCAGTAAGAAATGTTCTCGCGATTGCGGTAGATCTGATCGACCAGAACACGCTCCGGATAATGCCCGGTACGTTCCTTGTAATTTGCAATCGCTGTTTTCAAAACGGCACTCTCATTGTAGGCAACGAAGGAGAGCTTCTCAATTCTGCACATCCCGGTTTCATCCACAGACAGATCCGGCTTGGCGCCAAACTTAACCGGAGATTTTGCTTTTCCTCTGACAATCGGTCGGATATACGGCTGGCTGATGCTGACAATTCGGTTCTCGACGGAATGGGTGTTGTTCGTAAACATATACTGCTGCTGTGCATACAATGCCTGAAGCGTGTCAAGCATTTGTGTGTCAGAACGGGAAAGTGCTATACCGTTGTTTTCAAGCAGATTCGCTATATATCCAAGATCACGGCGGATGTATTGCAGCTGTTTTCTGATTGCTTTTCTGATCTTTTTCGAGCTGCGTTTTCTGCATTTGGCAAGTGCGAGATAATCTTTTCTTGCTTTTTCACGGTACATCCTCGGCCTGTAGAAATTATATTCAACGCTGACCCGGCAGATCATATCTTCCAGTTTTTCACGTGCTTCATTCAGCAGTTCAATGTCCTGCGGATACTTGATATTTTGCGATGCGCATGTTGCATCAAGGATCAATGTGCCTGCGTTTTCTGAATTCGTTGCAGAATCCTGTTGATCAGGCCGACCGGCATCCCCGTTGCCGTCATCTGAATCGTCATCGTCCTGCTGTGCATTGTATGCGATGATCATTTCATTGATCTCGTTCAGCACATCTTCAGACAGACGCTTGCGAAATTCAACGAGCAGAGACGGTACAAACGGGATCTTGTCCTCGTATCCGGGCAGACCGATGAAATACTGATAATACGGGTTCTCTCTGATCTGTTCAACCAGTTCTTCGTCAGGATAGTGATATTGCTTCTGGATCAGCAGCGAACCGAGTGCCATGCGCAGAGGCTTTGCAGGCATACCGGTATGGCTAGGGAAAAGTTTGGCATATTCTGCTTCAATTGTATCCCACGGAATCATTGCCGCCTTCTTCACCCAGCGGTTATTTGGATTCATTTGCAAACCCTGCGGCTGATTGAAATCTGTGAATGAGATCTGCTTTTCTCTCTTGAATTTATACATGGCATCCTCCGAAGTGCAAGTTTTTTTCGCGTTTTACGGCTTTTTCCTCGCACTTATATTATACCATGTTTTATTGTTTTTGTCGATACTACGCAGGTTATATTTGGCCTGAGGAAAGACTAATATAGGAGAAGGGAGCTGAGTAGAATGCTGAGCGAAAACAGAGCGGAACGAAATCAAATGGAAATGTTTTGTATCGACAGTTTTGTACCGGAGGATCATCTGCTGCGAAAAATAGATGAAGCGGTGGATTTCAGCAGGATCTATGACATCGTGAGTGATCTGTACTGCCATAATAACGGCAGACCGAGTGTTGATCCGGTCGTGTTGTTCAAAATCGTGTTCATTCAGCATCTTTACGGCATTCCGTCGCTGCGCCGCACCTGCGAAGAAATCAAGATGAATGTCGCATACCGCTGGTTTCTCGGTTACCTGATGAACGAGCAGCTTCCGCATTTCTCAACGGTCAGTCAGAACTTTAAGCACCGTTTCACCGAAGAAACAATTAACCAGGTATTTGAATGGATCCTGAGTGAGGTAGAAAAGCACGGGTATCTTACGCCGGATGCTGTTTTCGTTGACGGCACGCATATTAAAGCAAACGCCAATCTCCATAAAGCCGTGAAGAAAGCAATTCCGAAGGCAGCAAGAGAATATGAAAAGCAGCTGATGGAGGAGATCAACGCTGACCGTGAAGCACACGGAAAGAAACCGTTTGACGATCATCATGATGATCAGAACGGCAGTACGCAGCCGGTTGAAGAAAAGACCGTTACCGAATCCACGACCGACCCGGAAAGCGGCGTCTTTCACAAAGGAGAGCATAAGAAGTGTTTTGCATATGAAGCACATACAGCCTGCGATAAATACGGCTATGTCATGGATGTTGAAGTAACAGCCGGAAATGTGCATGACAGCGTAGCTTTTCCAAAGTTATACCGTAAACTCCTGAAGCGTTTTCCCGGCATTGAAAAGGTCGTTGCAGATGC
>JAFRTG010000008.1 GCA_017427265.1 Oscillospiraceae bacterium
GCCGGGCCAACCGCCGCCGGGATTCGTATTGCCGACCTGCAGGCCTTCAGCGCTCTTGCTGGTGTTGGTTACGAACTGGTCGTATGTGAATTGGAAGCGCGGATCAGCCTTGACATGATCGCGGATCTGGTCTGCAATGCCGGCGACCTTCTGCTCCGGATTGCTGTACAGCTGCATGATCTGGCGGCAGTAGCTGTTGTACAGCTTCTTGTATTCCGGAATTTCCAGCAGCTTCAGCAGCGGTCTGTTGGAAAGCTGGGTGGAATGCATACCGGAATTGATATCGGAGTTGACCGACGAACCGCCGTCCATGAAGTTGCCGAGACAGAGGTTGAAGTCCCAGCTGATGTAGTACATCTTGCCGTTGGTGTAAACCAGATAGTAGTTGTGCGCCAGCGAGCCGTTATAACTGTCGTAGTTGCAGAGCATACAGTTGACAGCAAAACCCTGCAGGAAGCTCGGAACGTCAATGACGTCCTCGATGAACTTATAATTGCTTGTTGTCACCTGGTTGATAGCCTGCTTCACTTCATCAATGTGCTGATACTGATCGTCCGTACCCCACTTGACGCTGAAGTTGTCGAGCGGCATATTGCTCATGAAGGAGCAGTAATCTCCGCTGGATTTTTCCGTTGCCTTATAAAGCACGGAATCATCGGTTTCAGAAAGGCGCTCGGCCATTGTTGTGCCCGGCTGCTCCAGCAGATAGTAGAAGCTGTAAAGCTCACCGTTGAGATACATATCCGTATAGGATGTTCTCGAAGCATAGCTTCCGACCTCGTCACATGCGAGATAACAGAGCTCGTCACGCATACAGGAAGCGTCGGAATAGAAGTTGTTCATTGCGAGCTCGGTGAGGCCGTAGTAGTTCTGGAGCTTCTCATACTTATCGAGCTTGAGTCTCCAGCTGTACTTTCCGGTGCCGGAGTTGCTGATGAACATACGCGAGCTGTTGCCCTTTGTACGGATACCGACATTTTTGATGACCGTGCCGTCGATCTTGACATCGCAGGGATACCATGCCTCTTCATTTGCATGCGTGAGGAATTCCTGCCATGTTGCGCTCGGCATTTCAACATCAATGCGGTGAATCTTGGACTTGTCAAACAGACCGCTGTAGAGCAGCTTGGAATCCTTCGCGGAGTTGTTGACGTCGCTGTATGCAGCAGGCGTACCCGCACGGAAGCTGCCGCTGCCGTTCTGCTTGACCTGAATGCCGCCGACATAGAGCTCATATTCGGTGCTGCTGCTCATCTCCGGCGTGGAGACGATGCCGTAGCGGAACTTCTTGGGCGTATTCCGGTCGAATACGATGTTGCCGGAGCCGTCTGTCAGGGATACAGGATTGTTCTTGGACCATTCCTTTGTCAGTGCAACGGTAATGGCATTCTGCTGGGTCTTGGTGAGGGATTCGCAGGGGCCGTCTGTCGCGGTTGCGAGCAGCGTCGTGCCGTCCAGCGTAATGACCGGTGCAGTCAGACCGCGGTCGCCGCAGGCAGTGAGTGCGCCGCCGGAAAGGGTCATCGTGGTATCAGCCTGGACAGCGTCCTTACCGGATTTAATCGTAACATCACCGCCGAGGATCTCAAGCGAGCCCTTTGTTGCCTTGATGCCGTCGCCCTCAGAATTGACGTTGATTGTACCGGCTTTGACTGTCAGGGAAGCTCTTCCGCGGATCGCGTCGCCGTTTTCTGTTTCGACATCCAGCGTGCCGCCGTTCAGCTTGAGGTCATTGTTGCAGTGGAGACCGTATGCGACGCCTGCTGTGATTTTCAGCGAGCCTTCGCCCTTCACAGTCAGGTCATCTTTTGCATGGAGCACTGCAAATTCCGGTTCTACCTCAGCGGAAGGGGCTTCCTGTCCGTCGGAGAGGACATTCTCCTTGCCGGGTTCGAGATTCACAGAGGTATTCTCGGCATTTTCCACCATGATGCACGGTGCGCTGCTGTTTTTCATATTGACGCCGTTGAGGAACAGCTTGACAGTTTTTGCATCGACCGTTTCGTCGGGAATATTGACGAGAATCTGTCCGCCGTCCAGCGTTCCGTCGATGTAATACGTGCCGGAATGCGTGATTGTCGCAGTCTTGCCGGAGATATCGACATTGCCGCCTTCCGAAGTAATGCTGCTGCCCTTGAGGTGGATGTAGACCGGATCGGGATCCGCCTCTTCGGCAGGTTCCATGCGTCTGAGCATAGAGAGGTCTCTGGCGTCCACCGTCCGGTTCTGATCGAGGTCGGCGGCCTGCCAGTTTGAAAGCTGTGCGGTCTTTCCAAGCAGGAATGCCTGGAGCGCACTGACGTCCGAATAATCGAATTTACCGTCATTGTTTACGTCACCGGTCGCCGCAGCAGATGCCTTCCATGTACTCTGCGGCAAGGCGGTTGCCGGAATAACGGCAGCTGCCAGTGTAATACCGGCGGCTATCTTGAGAAAATGTTTCATGTTCATCACCCTTTTTTCTAGCGGATGCTGTATTGCTTCGGAATCCTGCTGCAATACAAGCAGAGAGGTCTGAAGCACGCTGCGGCCGTATTTGACAGGAAAGAATAGCCGTGCGGGCGTTCAGGCGGATGTTGATCGCCGAATGATATGTCCGGTACCGAAGCACTGTACCGGAGGGGGAGCTTGTGCAGATCCGGATTCCGGCCGGTACTGTCGGGGCAGGGCAGCAATCAGAATCCCTGCCGCGTCCGGTCTGAAAAGCTGCCAGACCGGCTTGGTATGTGATTTATCTGTCAGAATACTGAATTGCTGTCCGGAATAGCAGATCGTTTTGTGCGGCACGTACACCGTTTTAAGCTGCTTCTTTGACAAAGTCACTGCATGGACAGCAGTCACAGCAGCGTCGGATCAGCATTGCTGACAGAACTGCGGCGGAATGGCCGCTGTTGTTTCCCAGAAGAATCGAAGGATGAAAGCTGTGTCCGCTTACCGGTTTCTCTCCCCCGAAAGAAAGACAAGCGACGCGCCCGATGCGGAAAAGAAATGTTCACCTCCAGACTGGTCTTGTATCGGCATCAAACGGAAATGCACGCTGCGGTTTGCTCCGGCAAATAAAAAACGCCGTACACAAAGCGTACGGCGATCGGATAATCGTTGAATTCGTTTGAAAATCAGACAAATCAACAGAGCACATTGCCGGACGCATAACGTGATTTCACCATTGATGATCCCAAATACACAAAGACGGTTGGCTTTTTGCTGTGTGTTTGTTTATTTATCTGTTTTCGTGCATGTAAAGTTTTCCCAGCCTGTCACTCTGGACAGTTCTACTTCCCATAACATTTATATTATAGCATATTTTTTTTTGTTTGTCACCATACAGAATTGCGAAAGTGTCAAGTTTTTATGCGTTGACAACAAAGTCAAGATATGATATACTAAAAATACAAGTACGAATGACGGTACGGAACCGGGGAGGCGGTTGTATGGCGATACGGGATGCGACAAAATCAATGTTTGCGCAGGCGCTGGATGAGCTGCTGAGGACGACACCGCTGCAGAAGGTCAGTGTCAAGGCACTCTGTCTGCAGTGCGGCGCAGAACGGCAGACCTTTTACTATCACTTCAAGGACAAATACGATCTTGCCGCATGGATGCTTTCCCGTGAATGGGAGGGTGTGCTGGAGCGCTTCGGCGGCAAGTTCTGTCCGGAACAGCTTGCAGCGTATCTGGACTGTGTCCGTGCGCATCAGATTTTTTATAAGCGGCTGTATGCGGATGAGACCAGCAGTCTGCTGCCGAAGTTTCTGTTTCAGCAGGAGACAGAGCGGGTGCGGCTTTTGCTGCTGAGCAGACTTGGGCTCAGCAGGCTTTCCGAGACACAGGAGTTTGCTGTCATCTATCATGTGAACGGCTGCATCGGGTCTGCGATCGCATGGGCGCGTACAGGCTTCCGGATGCCGCCGGAGCAGGTAGCGGCGCTGCACTATTCGATGCTGGATGTATTGGTGCGCGAGGCAGGGCGGCTGTAATCAATCAGGTATCGCTGTGCGATGCTCTATGATGCTGGCTTTGCACGCAAACGCCCGCCGGGGACGTATCCCCGGATCCTGTTATGTATAAAAGGACGCCGGTTTGATCCGGCGTCCTTTCGTTTGTCAAAAAAGGTATCCGCTGCGCGATGATTTATGATGAGGGCTTTGCCCTCAAACTTCCACTGGAGACGTATCCCCAGCCCCCATTTTGTATATATCAAATAGGGATTCCAAAGGGTTCCGACCCTTTGGCGGGGGTTGGGGCAGCGCCCCTCAACACATGCAAAAACCTATCGTATTTGCGTATTTTTCAAGAACAGATTTTCAAATAAGTGAACTGATGGGGAACTTTTGGGGGTAGAGAGGGTGCTCAACCCCTCAACAAGTTATTGAAGAATCCGTCGATCCGTTCGTCTACCTGTTGGCGTTCAGCAGAGAAGGTGTGCTGGTAAACCGACTTCAATACACCGTTGCTTGCCCATCCGCCGCGTTCAATTGCGTACTTGTCAGGGATGCCGAGCATCAGCATGACTGTGAAGGACTTAGATCAAGACTAATGTCTGTATACAGTTCCGGCTGAATTGTTTCCATAGCCAGTGCCAGCACCTCAGAAATGTATGGCTTTTTTGTATGGTAATAGAAAACGGATTGCATTTGTTCAGGGGAAAGACGGGCAGCTGATTCAATCGCAGAACGAATACTTCTCTCAACAGCTGCCGGTGTTGTACTGTAAATTGCTGCGACACTCGGATAAAGCAGGCTTGTCAGCGAGGAAAGCAAGTATGGTTCTTTTTTTCCAAGGACAATCGCTGTAATCAGATACGAATATCCTCTCAGATGTGAACGGATGCACATTTTTCGGACAAACTGCTTGGCAGCCTGTGTTATGTGTTCGATCGGTAGCCCGGTGTTTTGCGGGAACATTGCTGCAATCCGCTGTTCCGCAGAAAGTAAAGTGATTGGTGACATTGAATTCTCCTTGCTGTTTTTATTATATGAGCACACAAACTCTGTGTGCGGCATACCTTTTTTACTGCCTTCAGCAGAGTTCGATTGCCGGTTGACTTTTTTCACCAGATATGCTATAATATATATCGCTTCTGTAGGCTTAAAGCGGTATTCTCCTTCTGCCAGTATTATACTAAGTTTCGCAGCAAATAGCAAGCACAAAAAAATGTCATTTACATGTCTCAAAAGGAACCGGAAAGGAGATTTTCGTACCATGGAAATCGAAAAAATGAAACGAAAGACAATCAAAAGGCTAAAAGAGATTAAATCAGAGCAGGGACTGACGATCCCAAAGATCATGGATCTTTTGGAAGAGCGCGGGCAGTTCGTATCAGAATCTACAATTAAACGCGTATTTGCAGACGGCTCAGAGGAGCAGAGCTTTCGGTATCAGGACAGCATCGCGCCGATCGCAGATGTCCTGATGGATATTTACGGTGACACAAGCAGTCTCGAGGATGCAGACTCTTTGCGCCATATTATTCGTGAGAAGAATAAACTGATTGAATTTCTGATGATAAAACTTGACGAAAAAGAATTGGATTTCGATTCTCGCAAAACTATGTATGAAGAACGAAAAAATATATATGACAGTAATATCGCCAGACTTGAACAGCAGATCGAAAGAAAAGATGCGTTGATTGAACGGTTGTTGAATGCCTATCTGCCTGCTGACAGTCTCTCCGTTCCTGAATAAAAGCAACCAGCCGCCGGACTTCGTCAGGAAAAGTCCGGCGGCTGGTTTATTCATAATGCAAAGCAATCATACAGAACAGATTACCCAAGCTTGACAAAGCCCATCTGATGCCCCTTGTCTTCCTTGACATCCTGCCAGAACAGCGTACCGCCCTTGATATTGAACTTTGCCGCGCCGTCATTGTAGACCACCGTGCGGGTTTCCGTTCCGTCATCTGCCGTCACGATATGCGTGAGTGTGCCGCCGTTCGTGCATTCGATATATGTACCGTCATCGCTGCAGAAGCAGGAATATGTCCAGACATTGTCCTCGGATGCGCTGTCTGCCCAATGGATCTCAACGTCGTAGCTGTACCCCTGTTCGCTTACGTCGCTGATTCTGATGGAACATCTGTCGCACTGCCAAGTTCCGACATATTCATCATACGGGTTCTCATTTTCGGTTTTGCGGACAATGCGTTCTGAACCGCCGTTGCCGACATAAAACGTGTCGCAATGCTCCTGCGTGCAGTAGATGCCGATAAAGAAATTCCCGTCATTATCATAAAATGCCCAGAACGGAACCTTGTCACCGTTGCCATATTCATCATAGTCTACCTTGACCGTTCCTTTTTTCGGGGCAGCACCGTTCCGCGGCTGATACAGGTAGGTGCTGTCTGCCTTCACTGTGACAAAGCCTGCCATGTTATAAAGTGCGCCGTTCTGCGAATCCTGCTTCTGATAATACCATTCACCGATCAGCGGCTCGATATTGGTGTTATCCGCAGTTTGTCCAGCAGATGCCTGCGTGGTTTCAGCAGAAGCCTGTGTGGTTTGTGCTGCGTCTGCCGTTGTCTGTCTGATGCTGACGCTGACATTGCCCTCGGAATCGAGCGAAACATCAACAGGCTGACCGTTGAGTGTGATGTCGGTTTCTTCCAGCACGGAAGCTGCGATATCGGCAGCCTGCGACACGGTGTCATCGCTGATATTGACGGTGCATCCAGTCAGACAGACGGCTGCGCTCAGAATTGCGATTGCGATTATTTGCTTTTTCATGGTTCATTCTCCTTTTCGTATTCAATCATGTTTCATCAACTCTCTGTTGACAGTGTCATTATAGCATATCAGACGCCGCATGTGCGCAGAATTACAAATTTGTAATTGAAACCGGTCTATCATAAAAAAGCCTGCAAAAGTTTTTCTTTGCAGGCTTTTCTATTACAATATGATTATTGGAAATCGTTGCTTTTGATCGTCCAGTTCGTGCCGTCAAATACAAAGTTTGCCGTGCCGGGGCCGTCCAGCATATTCCGGTCTTTGGTAACGGCTGTGAAGGAATCCGCTGTCTGCTGCGTAATCGTAACACCGCTTCCTGTTTCAAACGTATAGTACCCGTGTGCATTGGAAATCAGCACATAGACCTGACCGTCCTGTTCGATCAGGCAATCGTCAAGAGTGCCTTCCCAGTCCTGCTTTTCCTTTTCGGACAGCGTTTCTTCCAGCAGACGCTCGAATGCTGCTTTTCCGCGACTGTTGATCGAAAAACGCGCATCCGTGACCAATGCGTAAGTCTGATTTCCAACCGTAACAGTGCGGCTGCGGTCAAGTTCCAGATCACCGCCCCCGCCGGACATGGAACGCATCAGGAATGTCAGCGTGTTCATCTTTTCAACGGCGACATCCTCCAGGCTGATGCGGACAAATTCAATCCCGCCGTCCTGATCGGAATAAAGCCTGTTGACCGGTGTTACCCCGCAGGCGAATCCAAGCCATGCCGTATGATCATCATCACAGAGCGAATACCAGTAGCTGACGGAGCCGTCCGGATGCGTATCTGCGTCGATTCTGACTTTTCCGCGGCGCGTACCGCCCTCAGCATACCGCATAATGACAGATCCGTCCGGCCTGACGGTCATAGAGTTGTTTCTGGTTCCGAATGTACCCGGAACCACCCATTCACCGACCAGATCGGCAGCGGAATACCCTGATTCAGCCGGCGATGCAGCATTCAGGAAGTCTTTGATCAAAAAATCACCCTCGACACGTTTCAGCGTTGCAAGAATCCTGCCGTTCATGAGCTCGGCAGTCATGCTGTTCTTGTCTGCGCTGACGGTAAACACTATTCTGACCGGATTATCTCTGTTGACAGTACAGACTTCAACTGTACCGCCGTTGAACGAAACGGTCGCGGGGTGACTTTCTGTTCCGACAGTCATCGCAGACTGACCGGCTTCATTCAAATCAAGCGCAATATAGTTGCTTTTGTGTACAGAATCCGTTGGATCATACGACACACGTTCACCGGAATCTTTGGAAAACGAGACGGTTTCCCATTTGCCGTACAGCGTATTTGCGGTACGTCTTCCGTCGGAATTGCCGGACGCACTGCTGTTTGCGCTGTTTGTGCTGTTTGCTGCGGTTGTTTGCGCTGTTCCGGTTTCAGTTCGTGTTGTGGTACCTTTGTTTGTCTGCACAGATGCTGTATTCTGTGTAATGGTGACCACACTTGTACCTGTTTCACCCTCAGAACCGGTGTCCGTTTTCAGAACAAACGTCGTTTCTGTGAGAACAACAGGCATTTCCTCCTGCTGCACAGTCATATCCTGTCTGCTGCCGCATCCGGTCATGCTGATCGCTGTTACCGTGAGCATTGGCAAAATCCATCGTAATTTCATAAGAAACGCTCCTGTTTTTTCAATATCCTGTTGCAACTGATGTTATTGTAACAACTGCTTTCCGTACTCGCTGAGATGCGGCAGGCATTCGGAAAGCGGGATCTCCAGACAAGGTCTGCCCTCTGCATAACATCTGCCCAGCGCGTATTCGCAGAATTCCAGACAGAACTTGCCGTCTGCAAAATACCATGCTGCTTCGCCGTTCATTCCCTTTGTCAGGTAATCCTTGTTCCAGTCATCTTCACCGGCATATGTTTCTGCATAATGCGCCAGGAAATAATCCGCGGCAAAGCTGACAAATTCTCCCGGCGCAGCGGAGATCTCATCCAGCTGCCGGATCAGCTTCATCTGCGTATCGTCAATCAGGAATGCGGAAAGCCCGTTCGAGCCGTGTGCACCGCCGCCGTACCATGAATTGCAGATAAACAGTGTGCGTGCCTTGCCCTGAAACGCCGTTTCATAGCTGACAGAGACCTGCTCATGGCCGATCGGGTTCTCCCGCACTGTCTTTTCCGCCGTATCATAATCGACTTCTTCGGCATTGGCTGCTTCCTGTTCCCTGATCGGCGCGATCATGATCTGCCGCAGCTGCTCGTTCAGTTCATCCAGATTTGCTTTCATTGCGCTATCCGGATTGCTGCACTCGTAATACGGCAGTTTGCATTCATAAAGAAAGTAAAGCTGTGTGTCCGGATTCCGGTATGCTTCCTTTGCGCTGGATTCTGAAACGGTAATGACCGGTTTTTCCGCAGCGGATGTCGTAATGATCGCGGCGGCGGTCGTCTCAGCAGGCGCGGGCGTGATTTCCGCGGCAGTCGTCTGAAGCTCCGTGACTGCTGCGGTTGTATCTTGTATGGCATTGACGGTTGTTTCTGTTGTTTCCGGGACAGCGGAGACATCGGAAACATCGGTTCCGTTTGCCGCCGTCACGACGGCGGTTGCCGGAGCGGTTGTAATATTGATATCTGCGCCGCATCCTGGCAGACAAATGGCGGCACAAAGAGCGGCTGCTGCAATAATCTGCTTTTTCATAATCATACTCCTTTTCATTTAGACATTCAGAACAGCGTTTGCTGATATGGTGATTATAGCAGATTTTGCAGCAAATCAGTGCAGAATTACAGAATTGTAATTGCGTATCAGAAAAGTGCTGTAAAAATTATTTTTATTATAACATACTTTATTGAGAAACGCAAGATATCGTCAGGCAGAAGGAAGGATTGCAGGATATTATAATAGTTGCTGCGCGGCAATATCATCAGAGGGCCTTCTGAAAAATGATAGAGTCATTTCAATTACAAATTTGTAATTCTGTCCCTTTTTCCGGAATTGTGTGCTATGATGAGGTCAGTCGAAGGGAACTTCGCAAAATAAACTGAAAAACGATTCGGAGGTAATCACTATGAAAAAGCTCATCACGTATCTTGCAATGGTCAGCATGGTTCTTGCATCGGTTCCGGCAGCCGGCATTCAGGCGGCGGCAGCAGACGCACCGGCTGTTACGGCAGCAGCAGAACAACAGAAAGAATCACCGGCAGACATCGCAGGCAGATGGTACTATCAGGAGAGCGGCAGGAATGTTGCGTATGTGATGGTCGAAACAGACGGCACATATTCCTATTTCAATTATGCGGAAAACACCGCAGACGGCGGCACGGTCAAAGTCGAATATGACGAGCATCCGGACGGCACAAAGACAGCCATTTACAGCTTCTATGGCAATGACGGTACCTTCCGTTTCGGCTGCATGAAGCCGGAAACCGGCGAAAACACACTCCCGGTCGGACAGGACGGCACTGCGCAGCTCACAAAGGATACGAAGAATTATGAGACTGCAAAACCTTCCGATATTGCAGGACGCTTCTTCTATCAGACGAGAAATGAAAAGACCGGCACTTATGATACCATCGGTCTTGTGACTGTTTCGGCAGACGGCACCTACATCTATACGGACGCTGCCGGTCAGTCGGTCAGCGGCAAGGTGACTGTGGCTTACGAGATTTATCCGGACGGCAGTACCGCAGCATGGTACAACTTCACCGACGACAGCGGCGAATTCCGGATGGGCTGCACAAAAACAGAGGACGGCAGTGTCCTGACAGTCGGAAACGGCGGCGATGCACGGCTGTTTGCAGATAATGAA
>JAFRTG010000009.1 GCA_017427265.1 Oscillospiraceae bacterium
CTTGTTTTGCGTTTTTTACGTCTCGCCTTGACGTTGTATTTACTCAGTTTCCTCAGTAAATACGGAATCTTCAAGGGTTCCTCTTTGGTTGCATTGTTCAATTTTCAAGATGCTGTTCGCTGTTTCTCAACAGCTTATTTATTATAGCACATTTTCGATCGTTTGTCAAGCCCTTTCGGAAACTTTTTTCAAATTCTTTTCGATGTGCTTTCCTGTGCTCACCGCTCTCTCGCGGCGACTTGTATATAATAACATATTTCCCGGAAAAAGTCAAGCGAAAAACGCCCTTTTTCTTTCTTTTTCCGTTTTCAACAAAAGGAGTCCAAAATCACGGTCAACCGACGTTAAATATGTCACACCCTCCGGAACAAAATCGCCCGGAGACATGAAAATCTCCGGGCAATTTCCTCATTTTTTCATTAAAACTGCTGCCCAGCCCGCGCTCTGCTCAATCCGCTCCGTTTTCAGTCCAACGCCGTTCATTGCGTCAAGAACCTCATCCAAACGCTCGTCAATAATGCCGGAAAGCAGCAGCGATGCACCGTCCGCAAGATAATGCACAAACAAATTGCGCATCGCAATCAAAATATCTGCAACAATATTCGCACAGACGACATCATATCGGGTTCCGAAATGCGCAGCCAGCGCTTCATCCTCCAGAATATTTCCGCATTCTGTATGATAGCGCTCTGCCGGCACATGATTCCGCTCCGCATTTTCCGCAGCAGCTTCGGCCGCATTCTGCTCAATGTCGATTGCATAGGCCTCATCCGCTCCAAGCAGCATGGCGCCGATAGACAGAATACCGCTGCCGCAGCCGATGTCAAGCACCTTCGCACCCTGTTTCACGCATGTTTCAAGTAAGCCGAGGCAAAGTCTCGTCGTATCATGCTGACCGGTTCCGAAGCTGGAGCCCGGATCAATCCGCAGCGCCGTGCGTCCCGCTGGAATCGGCTCGTCCACCCATGTCGGTGTAATCCACAGACGTTCGCCGACCGGCAGCGGACGAAAATACTGCTTCCAGTTATTCGCCCAGTCCTCCTCGCGTATGCCTTTCGATTCCAGTTTCAGCGTTCCGTAAAGTTCCGCATCCGCACTTTTGCGCAGCCGGTCAAGCAAGGAACGCACCTCTGTCATCTGCTCGGCGCCCTGTGCATTTTCCGGCACATAGACCGTGATGCGCGGCGCGCCCGATGTCAGCTGTTCCTGCAATCCCTCTTCGAGATAATCCCAATGGCCGACGCGGCCGGCCATCAGCTCATCAAAATCATCCGGATCATAGATCGAAAAGCCCTTGAAGCCCAGATCCGTCAGCATCGCACAAAGCAGATCAAGCCCCGGCTTTGCGGTTTCTATCGTTACTTCTGTCCAGTTCACTGCTTTTCCCCTTCGCCGAGTGCGAGAATCGCATCCACAGCGGGGTCAAGCCAGTCGCCTTCAAACAGCTCAACCATACCCGCATCACAAGCTCCGGCCAGTTTCGGATTCATCGGAATCTTTCCGAGCACCGGCAAATTGTGCTTCAGCGCGATCTCGTCGATCTTGCTTTCGCCGAATACCTGAATATGCTTGCCGCAATCCGGACATACTGCATAGCTCATGTTTTCGACCAGACCGAGAATCGGCACCTGCATGGTTTCCGCCATTTTGACTGCCTTTTCCACGATCATCGAGACAAGCTCCTGCGGCGTCGTGACAATCAGGATGCCGTCCACCGGAATGCTCTGGAAAACAGTCAGCGGGACATCGCCGGTTCCGGGGGGCATATCGACAAACAGGAATTCATCGTCGCCCCAGATGACATCCGTCCAGAACTGCTTGACCGCGCCGGCAATCACCGGGCCGCGCCAGATCACCGGATCAGACGGATTTTCCAGCAGCAGATTCACGCTCATGAGATCTGTGCCGAGCTTGGAACGAACCGGATAGATACCCTGATCGTCTGCCTCTGCGCGTGCCGTAATACCGAACATTTTCGGAACAGAAGGTCCTGTGATATCTGCATCGAGCACGCCGACCGTGTGACCGGTACGCTGAACAGACACTGCCGTCAGCGCCGTGACAAGCGACTTGCCGACACCGCCCTTTCCGCTGACAACGGCAATCACCTTGCCGATTTTGCTGAGTTCATGCGGTTTTTCATGCAGATCCTGCGGCTCGCGGCTGGAACATGCCGCGCTGCAGCTGGAACAATCATGCGTACATTCGCTCATTTCAATCTTCCTTTCTTCAGATAAAGCATTGCCTATTCAGTATACCACAAGCCGCCGATTTTGTCAACGGCTGAACGCAAAACAGGACGGCACGCATGTACCGTCCTGTCGTATGGATCAGATTTTTGTCAACTGCCGGAAGCCAGAGCAATCCTTCGTTGTGCACGCAGCTTCCGTACTGCCAAAACCGGCCGGCAGTTCTGATGTATTCTTATCTGCGTCCCGGCTTACCCGGTGCAGCCGGATGATGACCCGGACGAACCGGCTCATGATGTCCGCCGGGCTTTCCCGGGAAATTGTGGTGCTTGGCATGGCCGTGATTGCAGCAGCAGCTGCACTGACAGCCGCCCTGGTGGGGATCCTCAGCGGGATCCGGATCTTCGATCGGGTCAGGATCTTCGATCGGATCGGGGTTGTCGATCGGGTCAGGATTGTCGATCGGATCCGGCTCATCAATGGGATCCGGCTCAGTCTCAGAGCCGACAACCTCAATGTAGCCATCCACGACGTTGTACTCAATTTCCGTATCATTTTCGTCAATGATACTTTCAACATCCCATGTCACGAGGAACTTATCGCCCGCCTGGGCGTCGGACGGAATAACAAAATCTACTGTGATGTATCTGCCGTTGTCGGTAATTACGTCCATTCCGGCTGCGCCGCAGCCGATCCGGCACTGCTTGAGGTTTTCCTTGACGATGCAGATATCGTTTCCGGCCTCGCCCTTTTCATAGGCAAGCGTATCGCCGTAGCGAACCGGTGAGATTCTTTCGTCATACTTGATCGCAGCGCCGAGAGAAACATAGCCTGGATTGTTTGCCAGCTCGACCGAATAGCGGACAACATAACCGGACGTTGCAGCCTGAACATCTGCTTCGTCAACAGTCATTCTGGTCGCCACGAAATTGATAACATCATCCCGCAGCTCCGGATAGTTGTCCGGATTCACTTCTCGAACTGTCTCAGCTGCACTTGCATATAAGCCAACGGCTGCAAGTGAAACCGCGCTGCAAAGAATTGCAGCGGCCTTGATTAAGATGGATCTGTGCATGTGTATCGTCCTTTCTGTAGAAAATTGGGTCACCCTTGACCAGTATACCATAATTCAGATATTCTGTCAACGCTTTTTTAACAAAAATACAACATTGTCCATACGGCTTTGAACATTTTCAATACATTTTTTAATCATATTTTTATAGGCGGTGCTTACACTTTTTTGATTTTGTTATAAAACAAGAGGAAAGCGAGGACGATATTCTGCACAACGCTCTGTTAAATAAGCACATAATATTACTATATGTCAGAAAAAAACCGGTCTTTCTCCCGGTTGATCGCCGCAATATCCGACCAAAAATCCGGCGCTCCGAACAGCGCATTTCATCCCCGTTATTCCGGTTTCGCGGCTTCATTCAGGCATAAAAAACACCGGCGGCACAGATATACCGTCGGTGTTTGAAATCAGATTTTGTTACCTATCGGCAAAGGAGGAGATCAGTCCTTCTTCTTCTTGCCGGCAGCAACAGCAGTACCGGCTGCGAGGAGCAGAGCAGCAGCAGCTACGCCGGCGCCTGCATCTCCGGTCTTGGTAGAGTTGGTATTGTTACCGCCGTTCGCAGCCTTCGTGGTGGTTGCCTTTGCGGTAGTATTGGAAACGGTCGTGTTGGTTGTGCCGGAAACAGTTACGGCTGTGGTCGTCGCGCTGGTGGTCACGATCGTTTCAACCGGCTTTGAGGTCGTCGGAGTGGTCACAGTCGTGGTCGGGACTGTTGTGCTCGTGGTCGTCGTTGTAGTCGATGTCGTCGCGCTGGTCGTTGACGGACCCGTAAAACCAATCTGGATATAACCGTCAACTTCATTCCAGGACACATCCTCATCATTTGCATCAATGACGCTGTCGATATCCCAGCTCATCGCAAACTTGTCGCCGTTCTTTGCATCCTTCGGCAGCATGAAGTCAATGGTGATGTACTTGCCGTTTGCAGTGACGTTCTCCATCGTGGAAGCGCCGCAGCCAACCAGATGCTTGCTGAGATTCTCCTTGACGACGCCGATACCGGAACCTGCATCGCCCTTTTCATACTTGACATTCTCGCCGTTCATAACAGGCGTGAGTCTCGAGTCATAAACAACAGCAACACCGGCAGATGCATAGCCGGTGTTATTTGCAATCTCGACGGAATAGTGAACAATATAACCGTCCGCTGCTTCCTTAACGTCAAATTCAGGCACAGTGACTCTGGTTGCAACGAAGTTCAGCTGGCCGTCCTTGATTTCCGGATAGTTTGTCTTGTTGACTTCAAGAACCGTTTCCGCCGCCACAGCGGTCAAGCTCAAAGCAGCAAACGATGCTGCACCGCAAATCACGGCAGCGACTTTGGAAAAAATAGATTGTTTCAAGTGTTTCATTCCTTTCTGTTTTCTCGGGTCACCCTATTCAGTATAGCACAAAGAAACATGTTTGTCAATATTCGCATAAAAACAGGACGGCACAAAATGTACCGTCCTGTTTGAAATCAGATATCGCTATCTGTCAGCAAGAGATCGAATTAGTCCTTCTTCTTCTTGCCGGCAGCAACAGCAGTACCAGCTGCGAGGAGCAGAGCAGCAGCAGCAACGCCGGCACCTGCATCGCCAGTCTTGGTAGAGTTGGTGTTGTTACCGCCGTTAGCAGCCTTCGTGGTGGTTGCCTTTGCGGTGGTGTTGGAAGCGGTCGTGTTGGTCGTACGGGAACCAGTTGCACCGGTGGTGGTGGTAATGGTGGTGGTCACGATCGTATCAACCGGCTTGGAAGTGGTCGGAACAGTCACAGTCGTGGTCGGAACTGTGGTGCTCGTGGTCGGAGCCGGAGTCGTGGTGGTAATAACAGTTGTGGTGATAGGAGTCGGATCCTTAACGATCTCAATGTAACCGTCAACTTCATTCCAGGTCACATCTTCATCATTTGCATCAATGACGCTGTCGATATCCCAGGTCATCGGGTACTTATCGCCAACCTTTGCATCCTTCGGGAGCTTGAAGTCGATGGTGATGTACTTGCCGTTTGCAGTGACGTTCTCCATGGTGGAAGCGCCGCAGCCGACCAGATGCTTGCTGAGGTTCTCCTTGACAACGCCGATACCGGAACCTGCATCGCCCTTTTCATACTTGACATTCTCGCCGTTCATAACAGGAGTGAGTTTCGAGTCATAAACAACAGCAACACCTGCCGAAGCATAACCGGTGTTATTTGCGATCTCAACGGAATAGCTGATCACATAGCCGTCTGCAGCTGCCTTAACGTCAGACTCATCAACCGTAACTCTGGTTGCAACGAAGTTCAGCTGGCCGTCCTTAATTTCCGGATAGTTGGTCTTGTTGACTTCAAGAACCGTCTTTGCTGCAGTTGCAGTCACGGTCAAGACAGCAACAGAAGCTACGCCGCATGCGATTGCAGCTACCTTAGATAAGATAGATTTGCTCATGTGTTTCAATCCTTTCTGTTTTTTGGCGGAAACTGTTAGATTGAATTCAGTTTCCAAAACTGTTCGGCTCGTCCGTGCACAGCCCTGACAAGCAATACCCGTCGAGCCAACTGGCATTCAGAACTCTGCCTGAATCACCCTTGCAGCCGTATGCGCCCGCCTGACACAGGAGCATCGCTACAATATCAGTGATACAACTGTATTTTATCACAAAAATCATTTTTAGTCAAGCCATAAGCAACTTTTTCATTGCCAATTCGGCTGTGTTTTTCAGTATGATTTTTGTGTAAAATGCACATTATACAAATATTTCATCAAAAATGTTCAGTTTTTTCTTTGGATGCGCCCTGTTTTTGGGGGCAAAGCATCTGAAGGAGACGCAATGCATCAATTTCCGCATTCTGCGCGGCTATTGCGCCGCGCTGCGGAATCCACAGGGCAATTTGTCTGCCTTCTGCGTGAAATGTGTCTATTTGTGAATATTGCCGAAAATCAGGTTTTTGCATATTTTGCACAGCCCTTCCGGATAAAATGGCATTTTGCAGCAATATTATCTTATGCAAAACCCGGTCTGCGCAGACCCTTCTCAGGCTTTGCGGAACTTCTGCTTCATACGCAGGCTGTTGTCCAGAATCCGTTTGCGGATTCTGAGATTTTCCGGCGTCACTTCGAGCAGCTCGTCCTCAGCCAGATATTCCAGGCAGTCCTCAAGGCTCATGTCCTTCGGCGGAATCAGGCGGAGTGCATCGTCGCTGCCGCTTGCACGGGTATTGGTCAGATGCTTTCTCTTGCAGACATTGACGACGATGTCCTCTGCCTTCGGAGAACATCCGACGACCATACCCTCATAGACCTGCGTGCCGGCCGGGATGAAGAGGCTTCCGCGCTCCTGCGCGTTGTAAAGACCGTAGGTCACAGCCTCGCCGGTTTCGTAGGAAATCAGCGAACCGATGGAACGGCGCTCAATATCGCCCTTGTACGGATCGAAGCGCTCAAACACGGAGGACATGATGCCCTCGCCCTTGGTATCGGTCAGGAACTCGCTCTTGTAGCCGAACAGGCCGCGGGACGGAATCAGGAATTCCAGACGCATTCTGCTGCCCTGCGGATGCATCTCCTGCATCTCGCCCTTTCTGGAACCGATCTTTTCCATGACCGCGCCGACGGCAGTTTCCGGAACGTCAATGACCAGACGCTCGATCGGCTCGTACTTTTTACCGTCAATCTCCTTGAAGAGCACACGCGGCGGCGAAACAGCCAGCTCATAGCCTTCGCGGCGCATGTTCTCGATCAGAATCGAGAGATGCATTTCGCCTCGTCCTGCGACCAGGAACGAATCCGTTGAATCCGTATCGGTCACACGGAGCGAAACGTCCTTCAGCAGTTCTTTATAAAGACGCTCACGCAGCTGGCGGGAGGTCACAAACTTACCCTCTCTGCCGGCCAGCGGGCTGTCATTGACGGAGAATGTCATTTCGACGGTCGGCTCACTGATCTTGGTGAAGCTCAGCGGCTCGTAGCTGCCTGCTGCACAGATCGTATCGCCGATGTTGATGCCGTCGATGCCGGAGATCCAGACGATATCGCCGACCGTTGCGGACTGCGTCGAAACACGCTGCAGCTGCTCAATCTGCAGCAGCGTAACCAGCTTTGCATTGACCGGCTTTTCCTCGCTGTGGAAGTTGCCGACCTGCACCTGCTGACCGACCTTTGCCGTTCCGCGGATGATTCTTCCGATGCCGATTCTGCCGACATATTCATTGTAGTCGATCGAGGAGATCAGCATCTGCAGCGGCTCCTCCGGCTCGCCCTGCGGCGGCTCGATGTAGTCGAGAATCGTATCAAACAGCGGCTTCAGATCCTTGCCGGGTTCATACTGCGAAAGCGACGCTGTACCGCTCCGGCCGGAGCAGAACAGCACCGGACTCTCCAGCTGCTCGTCATTGGCATCCAGATCAAGGAGCAGTTCCAGCACCTCGTCGCCGATCTGGTCAAGCCGCGCATCCGGGCGGTCGATCTTGTTGACGACAATGATGATCTTCTGACCCATTTCCAGCGCCTTGGAAAGCACGAACCGCGTCTGCGGCATCGGACCCTCTGCTGCATCGACCAGCAGCAGCACGCCGTCCACCATATTGAGCACGCGCTCCACCTCGCCGGAGAAATCGGCGTGGCCGGGCGTGTCAATGATGTTGATCTTGACGCCGTTATACATAATGGAAGTGTTCTTTGCGAGAATCGTAATGCCGCGCTCGCGCTCCAGATCGTTGGAGTCCATCACGCGCTCTGCAACGGACTGATTCTCACGGAATGCGCCGCTCTGCTTGAGCATCTCATCGACCAGCGTCGTCTTGCCGTGGTCAACGTGCGCGATAATCGCAATGTTTCTCAGATCATTTCTTACCACTTTGCACCCTCACTTCTTTTTCTTCTTGGCCTTCGCAGCGCGTTCGGCACGCAGTCTGCGCTGTTCCTCATTCTGCATGCGCTGCAGCAGCTGCTCCCGGCGGATCCGGAACATCGGCACCTCCGCAAGTCCGGTGGCACGGCAGACGAACTGCTCACCCGTCCGGATTATGCGCATGGCCGCATTCAGATCGCGCTTTGTCCCGATGCCGTCCGCATAGCAGTCCGCAAGGAAAAATGCGGTCCGCGTATGGGCAGCAAGGAGCTCCTTCTGCTTCTGCGCAAAATCAACAAAGTTTTTCTGCGTATAGAACGCCCAGTAAATGCGGATCATCCGCTCCTCCTGCAGCGCCCACTGATACGCCTTTTCGTGATCGACAGGAAAGCCGGCCTTTCCGGAGCGGAAGCACCGTGCGAGCTTTTCCATCGCATCATACGAACCGTTTTCCGCGGCAGTTTCCAGCCATTGCTGACACTTCTGCGGATCCGGCGCAAGCAGTCTGCCGTTCAGATAGAATCCGGCCAGCAGGGACTGTGCATCCTGCACGCCGAGCTCTGCGGCCTTCAGAAGATAATCATAGGCCTTCTGATTGTCCTGCTCCGCACCGAGCGTTCCGAAATAATACCGCTGACCGAGCTCCAGCAGCACGCCGCGCTCGTCTTCCTGCGCATGGCGCTCCAGGTCTGCAAGCGGAAACGCTTCATAAGGACGGTATACCGTTACCGGATCGCCGCCGTTTTCCGGCACAAACTGCACGGCCGCAGCCGGAAGATAGGACGGCATGATCTGTTCTTTCATCCAATATCCCTCCTTTTCGCAACATCTGATTATAACACCGCCGGGCGCCTTCTGTCAAGTTTTCGTCTGATTTTTTCCGGATTCGGAGCAAATTTCAGGCATTCGCCCTGATTTTTGTAACATTTATCAGGAACCGCTGCGCAAAAAATACCGTTTGCAGAAAAAATTTCCAATCGCATGTAACCTTTCCGCGCAGCTGCGGTCTATATAGACAGAAGCAATCAGATACGCACACCGGTTCACTGACCGAAAGGAGAATCAGCCGTGAAACACTCACACCGTTTATTATCCGTACTGACCGCTGCAGCCGCAGCAATCAGCACACTCCCCTGCATGTTCCCCGTATCTGCCGAAACAGAACAGACTGAGGCTGCACAGCCGCAGGTTATCATGCGGGAACCCGCCCCGCCGATGTTTATCCCGTGGCACGCGGTCAACGATTATACACCTTCAGAAGAAGCGGCGGATCTGTATCCGCTGGCTGACGGCGGCATGTACGGCGGACAGGTCTATTCAGACGGCACCAGCGCTTGTCTGATCTCGCCGCTGCGGGACTGCTTTGCGCTCAGAATCAAGCGCAATATCCTGGCCGGAAAGCCGATAGCGGATTCGGACACGCAGAAGCGTGTGGATGCACTCCTTGAAGAATACACCGAACGCACCGGCTTCAATATCAACGGCTCGCTTGTCATTTTCCAGAACGCCGCCGCATTTACGCCGGATGAAATAGATGCGGTACGCGACAGATTCTGCAAAGCCGGGCTGATCGACGGCTTCTATTATCCCGGCGAGGTCGCATATATCAGCGGGCTTCGGTATGACCGCACATCGCTCCTGACCTACGCGCTCGCAGAACAGGTTGACACAGAGGCTGTTCAGAACTGGCTGGACGGGACACATCCCGGCTGCACCGTCAAAACGCTTGAGGCCAATCCGGAGGACGGTTTTCCGGAAGGAAATGTGCCCGGTTACCGCATCGAAACGGAGGCAGAGCTGACATTCGAGGAGCAGTTCCGCATCGCCGTTGAGATCTGGCAGAACTTTGACATCAAGCCCTATGAGGAATATCTTCATATTTTCGATCCGCTGAAGGCCGTCCATATCAACAGTCTGGAGCAGTACGGCGACCTGAACCTCGACGGTGAGACCGATGTCACGGACGCTGTGATGATGGCGAAGTTCATCTCCGGCGATTCCACGCTGCAGATCTGCGACACCGGCCTGAAAAATGCAATGCGTTATTCGAGGGACAATACCCTTGACGCTGATGACCTGACGCTCCTGCTGCAGTTCATCTGCAAGCTCGTATCTATCTGCGAATAAACAGAAAGATCAATCATCCGCCTTCTTCATAAGGGATTCCTTCTTTGATACAGCAATACGCCGCCGGTGTGCCTGACAAACCGGCGGCGTATTGCGTACAGGATGATTTGCTTATCATGCACGGGAAAGAATCCGTCTGACGGCGTATGCAGAAAAGCATGTATCTGCGTCCTTCCCGCTGTATCATTCTGCTCAGAAAACAGATATACCGGACGGAACAGCATTCGCCGCTCCGGCCGGCATTCCCCCTAAATGGCCTTGCGCATATTTCTATATATATTATAGCAAATTCTCCCGTCAATTACAATGTGCTTTTGTCACCGGTACATGTCCGATTGCGCACTCATGTTCTTTTTCGGCATGAAAAAATACTTGACTTATATGAGAAAGTGTGCTATAATGTACAGGAGATTCTGTGCCCGATTCAAAAGGCACGCTCATGCTGCGGTTTTCCGCAGACATCCCATTGTAAGGAGGTTCCTGTTATGCGTCATATCCAGACGATCGAAACCCGCAATCTTTGCGAAAGCGCAAAGAAGGGCGGCTGCGGCGAGTGCCAGACTTCCTGCCAGTCCGCCTGCAAGACCAGCTGCGGCATTGCAAATCAGCAGTGCGAGAGCAAGAAGCAGAAGTAATTGCTTCCAACAGTGCAAGCGAAATGCCGCCCGTATGTGGCGGCATTTGCTGTCTTTCGATCCCATTTGAAGGAGTTTGAACCTCATGAAAAAAGTATTGAAGCGCATCGGCATCGTGCTGCTTGTTTTTCTGCTGATTGATGTGCTTGCGCTGGCAGGGCTCTTTCTGTTCCACCGGTACAAGCTGAAACAGGAACAGCCGATCCGGGGACGGACAACCGGCACACCGGTTTCCGTGGATGGCAAAACGATGTATGTCTACAGCGAAGGCGCGGGACCGCATACCTTTGTATTCATGTCCGGCTTCGGCACAGCCTCCCCGATCTACGATTTCAAGCCGCTGTATTCGATGCTGAGCACCGACTACCGCATTGCCGTCGTGGAAAAATTCGGATACGGCTTCAGCGATGAAAGTGATTCGCCGCGGGATCTCAAGACTATGCTCTCCCAGACGCGCACTGCACTGACCGGCGCCGGCATCGAAGCGCCGTATATTCTGGTGCCGCATTCGGCATCCGGCATGGAGGCACTCTACTGGGCACAGCAGTACCCGGAAGAAATCGAAGCAATCACTGCATCGGATATCGTCATGCCGGGCGCCTATGAAATGCAGGATATGTCGCTGATTGCAGACAGAACAATGGCATTGTGTTCGCGGCTCGGCATCACACGGCTGATTGACATCCGGCAGGTTGAGCCGTGCCTGAACAGCACCCTGCTCACAGATGCCGAGAAGGAAACCGTCAAGGCCCTCAGCTACGCACGCAAGAACAATCCGACCGTCATGAACGAAGCATTCATCTGCGTACAGAATATGCAGACGGTCACGGACGGCGGCGTGCCGGACGTTCCGATGCTGTTCTTTTCGTCAGACAATTATGTTCCCGAAAAGCGCGCGGACTGGCACTACCTGCCGCGAAAGTATACCAATAATGAAGCGGAATACGTGGATCTGCACTGCGGACACTACTGCCATGTCGAGGAAGCAGAAAAAATGAATGCGGAGATCCGCCGCTTCGTCAGCGAACTGGAAGGAGACTGACCTATGATTCATCAGTATCAGCTCGGCGGCTACAACATCGTACTGGACGTCTGCTCCGGCTCCGTCCATGCCGTTGATCCGCTCGCATACGATATGATTGCCATGTATGAGGAGCACCCGCGGGATGCGGTGATCGCAGCCATGCAGGAAAAATACGGCAATGACGCGGAAATCACCCCGCAGGACATCGAAGAATGCTATGACGATATCACAACGCTCAAAGAGCAGGGCAAGCTCTTTGCCCCCGATACCTTTGAGCCGATGGCCGGCAAGCTCAAGGAGAAAACCGCCGGCGTCGTCAAGGCACTCTGCCTGCATATCGCGCACACCTGCAATCTCAACTGCTCGTATTGCTTTGCAAGTCAGGGCAAATATCACGGCGAACGTGCCGTCATGAGCTTTGAGGTCGGCAAACAGGCGCTCGATTTTCTTGTCGCCAACTCCGGCACGCGCCGAAATCTTGAAGTCGATTTCTTCGGCGGTGAACCGCTCATGAACTTTCAGGTCGTCAAGGATCTGGTCGCCTATGCGCGCAGCATCGAACAGGAAGCGGGCAAGAACTTCCGCTTTACGCTGACCACGAACGGCCTGCTGATTGACGACGACGTCATTGATTTTGCCAACCGCGAATGTCACAATGTCGTGCTGTCGCTGGACGGCCGGCAGGAGGTGCATGACCGCTACCGCGTCGATTACGCCGGAAACGGCAGCTGGAGCAAAATCGTACCGAAATTCCAGCAGCTGGTCAAGGCACGCGGCGGAAAAGGCTACTACATGCGCGGCACCTTCACGCACGCAAATCCCGATTTTCTGAACGATATCAAAGTGATGCTCAAACTCGGCTTCCGGGAGCTGAGCATGGAACCGGTCGTTGCGGCTGAGGGCGATCCCGCCGCACTGACCGAGGACGATCTGCAAATCGTCATGGATCAGTACGAAAAGCTCGCAGAATTGATGATTGAGCAGCGCAAGAAGGGCGACCCGTTCACATTCTATCATTACATGATCGACCTGACCGGCGGCCCGTGCATCTACAAGCGGATCTCCGGCTGCGGCTCCGGCACGGAGTACATGGCTGTGACGCCATGGGGCGATCTTTACCCATGTCACCAGTTCGTCGGCGAGGAAAAATTCAAGCTTGGCGATATCTGGAAGGGCGTCGAAAACAAACGCATTCAGGATGATTTCATGGCATGTAACGTCTACGCGCGGGAAGAATGCCGGAACTGCTGGGCAAGACTTTACTGCTCCGGCGGCTGTGCCGCGAATGCCTATCACGCGACCGGTTCGGTGCGCGGCGTATACGAATACGGCTGCAAGCTGTTCCGCAAGCGCATGGAATGTGCCATCATGGCGGAGATTGACCGCCAGTTCTCAAAATGACAACGCCGGTTTATGATTTCGCAAGAAAATACGCGGATTCCGATGCGGTCAGAATGCATATGCCCGGCCACAAGGGAAAGCCGTTTCTCGGCTGCGAGCCGCTTGATCTGACAGAATTTTCCGGTGCGGACGAACTGTTTGCCCCGCATGGAATCATCGCGGAAAGTGAAGCAAATGCAAGCGAAATCTTCGGCTGTCAGACGGTTTATTCCGCAGAGGGCTCCTCGCTCTGCATCCGTGCGATGCTCTGGCTGGCAATGCGCGATGCAGTCTCAAAGGGCAGGAAGCCGGTCATTGCGGCCGGACGCAACGCGCACAAGGTCTTTCTGACGGCTGCCGCTTTGCTGGATATTGAGATTCTCTGGCTGCCGCAGACAGGCTCCTACCTGGAAAGCGCGCAGACATGGGAACAGTGTCTTTCAGCCGTGGACAGGCCGGCCGCGCTCTATCTGACCAGCCCGGATTATCTCGGCAATCTCGCGGATATCCGCGCAGCTGCTGCGTTTTGTCATGCACATGATATGCTGCTGCTGGTTGACAATGCACACGGCGCCTATCTGAAATTTCTGCCGGAATCGCTGCACCCTTCCGATCTCGGCGCTGATCTCTGCTGTGATTCCGCACACAAAACGCTGCCTGTTCTGACCGGCGGCGCCTATCTGCACATCGGCGGCAGCGCACCGGAAACCGTCCGGAAAAACGCGAAAAATGCGATGAGCCTGTTCGCTTCGACCAGTCCGAGCTATCTGATTCTCGAATCGCTTGATCTTTGCAATAAATATCTGAAAAAGCAATATCATACAGATTTGCATACACTGACCGGCAAAGTCAGCCGTCTCAAGGAAGCGCTGATAAGCCGCGGCTGGCAGCTGTCGGGAACAGAACCGGTCAAGCTGACAATCTGTCCGAAGTCCTGCGGATACACCGGGACAAAGCTCGCCGGCATCCTTGAAAAACACAGTATTTTCGTCGAATTTGCGGATCCGGATTTCACTGTACTGATGATGTCGCCGCAGAATACCGACGACGATCTGCAGGCTGTGCAGGACATTCTGCTGCAGCTGCCGAAGTTGCCGCCGATCACAGAAAAGCCGCCCGCGATTCCGAAACCGGAGCGGATCCTGACACCGCGGCAGGCCATGCTGGATTCCGATACGGAAGCGTGCCCTGTTATGCAGTGCAAAGGACGCATCTGCGCGGAATTTGCGATTTCCTGTCCGCCGGCAGTTCCGATTGTCATGTGCGGGGAGCGCATCTCCGCCGAGGCCGCTGCCTGTATGCAGTATTACGGCATCACGCACTGCACTGTTATCAAAACTGAACGATAAGAAAAGGCGCTGATTGCTGCATCAGCGCCTTTTTCATGCTTCATTTGTATCAGTCGGGAATGATCTCCACGGTCTTCATGACCTGCGGCTGCAGCGGCTTGTCGGAATAATCCGTCTGCACGCCTGCAATCTCGTCCACAACATCCAGACCCTCAACGATCTCACCGAACGCAGCATAGTTGCCGTCCAGATACGGCGCATCTGCGTGCATAATGAAGAACTGCGAGCCTGCGCTGTCCGGGTTCTGCGCGCGCGCCATCGAGAGCACGCCGCGGGTATGCTTCAGCGGGTTGTTCACGCCGTTTGCGAGGAACTCGCCCTTGATGTGCCAGCCGGGGCCGCCCATGCCGGTTCCATCCGGGCAGCCGCCCTGAATCATAAAACCGGAGATGATTCTGTGGAAGGTCAGGCCGTTGTAAAAGCCTTCCTTTACGAGCTTTTCAAAGTTCTCGCAGGAGATCGGAGCACAGTCCGGACGCAGGCGGAACTTCATCTGCTTGCCGTTTTCCATTGTAATAACGATCATAATACTATCCTTTCTCACACAGACTTTCGTCTGATCTTGCACTCAATTCAGTTCGATGCCGGTCACATCGTCAATGGTCAGTGTTTCAAGCTGACCGTTTGTCGGAGAATCAATCGCGGCAAGGCGGTTTGCCTGATTCGTAATCGCGCGCTCGTAGAAGTTGCGGATATCACGCGCATTTGCGAATGTTTTGAGGTTCTGGCCGCAGCGCTCGATGAAGAATTCGAGCACAGCCTTTTCGGCCTCCTCCGTCACCTTCATACCGGATTTCGTGCAGATGCTCTTGAAGATATCCAGCAGCTCGTCCGGCATATAGTCCTCAAATGTAATAATCTTGTTAAAGCGCGAACGCAGACCCGGATTGCTGTCGAGGAATTCCATCATCAGATCGGAATAGCCCGCAACAATGACAATCAGGTCGTCGCGGCTGTCCTCCATCGCTTTCAGCAGCGTATTGACGGCCTCCTGACCGAAATCACCCTTGCCGGTGTTCGATGTCAGCGCATAGGCCTCGTCGATAAACAGCACGCCGCCCATTGCCGAATCAATGACCTCTTTGGTCTTGATCGCGGTCTGGCCGACATAGCCGGAAACGAGACCGGAGCGGTCTACCTCGACCAGCTGTCCCTTGCTCAGAACGCCGAGGCTCTTGTAGATCCCGGCGAGAATACGCGCAACGGTCGTTTTACCGGTACCCGGATTGCCGAGGAACGCCATATGCAGCGTCATGGCACCCTGCGGCATACCTCTGTCCTCACGCATCTTGCGGACGCGGATCAGATTGATGAGGCTGTTCAGATCCTGCTTCACGGCCTGCAGACCGGTCAGATCCTCGAGCTTCTGCAGCTGTTCCTCCAGCGTCAGCTCCTTTTCTTCCTGCTTCTGTTCAGCCTGCTGGTTCTGCTGCTGATTCTGCTGCTGGAACGGATTGATCGGTGCACCGTTCTGGTTCTGCGGCGCATTGTTCTGCGGCTGATTGTTATTGAACGGCACCGAACCGTTCGGAATATTCACCGGCGGAACCGGATTGCCCCACGGAGAATTTCCGCCCTGTCCGGGGAAGAACGGACGCTTCGCCATCTCCTCGCGGCGCTTCTGCTCACGGATCATGTTCTCCCAGTTTGTGATGTACTCCATGCGGAAATTGCGGAGTGCAAGCACCAGTGCGCCGAGGTCGCGCATGACAAAACGGTCTGCGACGCCGTTGTCGATCGTCATGAATTCCAGACCTGCCTGATTGACAAATTCAATGAAAGCCAAACTGGTCGGGCCGATCGGCGATGTTTCGAGATCCATTTTCAGAAACGGCATCATCATCGTAATCATACTGTCCTTCAGACTGTACTTCGTGATCTTGCTGCTGACATTGAATCGGTCAATCTGATCGGCCGACATCGTATAGCCGAGCGCATCATTCAGATAGGCAATCTCCGCCATGGAGATATTGCCGTTGCTGCTGCTCAGATACACATAAAATTTCAGCATGGTGAAGCGGAGATAATCCTGCATGGATTTCCCCTGCACGCCGACATGATACCCTTTTTCGTCACAGCGTGCACAGTTATCATAAACCTGTGCCAGCTGTTTTGCGACTGCGTCCTGCATGATCTGTTCCTCCCTGTACTGCACCGTCAATACGGCATATGCTGCGCAGACGGTTTGATATGCGGTTTCCCCGTATCCCGGTAAACGGAAATATCCTGTCCGGATTAAGCCTTTGTGACCTTGTGAAAGACCTTCTTGCCCTTCTTCACAATCAAATCGTTTTCAAGGGTAAACTGTGCCTTCGGATCGGTGACCTTTTCGTCATTGACGGTCACACCGCCCTGCTGCACGAGTCTGCGTGCCTCGGAAATGGACGGGCAGAGCTTCGTTTTGACGAGCAGCGGCAGAATCCCGATTGCACCGTCTGTCAGATCGTCAGCGGTGAGTGCCGTGGTCGGCATATTCTCACTGACGCCGCCGCCTGCAAAGATTGCACGGGCAGCCTCACGCTGCTTTTCCGCTTCCTCCTTGCCGTGAACCAGAGCGGTCAGTTCGTAGGCAAGGATTTCCTTGGCATTGTTGTATGCAGCGCCGGAATCGAGATGCTGTTCCATCTCCTCGATCTCCTCGATCGGCAGGAAGGTCAGCATTTTGAGGCACTTGATAACATCGGCGTCGCCGACATTTCTCCAGTACTGGAAGAAGTCATACGGCGAGGTCTTTTCCGCATCCAGCCAGACAGCGCCCTTTTCGGTCTTGCCCATCTTCTTGCCCTCAGAGTTGAGCAGCAGGGTGATGGTCATCGCATAGGCGTCCTTGCCGAGCTTCTTGCGGATCAGCTCCGTACCGCCGAGCATGTTTGCCCACTGGTCATCGCCGCCGAACTGCATGTTGCAGCCGTAATCCTGATAGAGCTTGTAGAAATCGTAGCTCTGCATAATCATGTAGTTGAACTCAAGGAAGGTCAGGCCGCGTTCCCAGCGCTGCTTGTAGCACTCGAACGAAAGCATCTTGTTGACCGAGAAGCATGCGCCGACCTCGCGGAGCACATCAACATAGTTGAGGCTGAGCAGCCAGTCGCCGTTGTTGACCATCAGCGCCTTGCCGTCGGAGAAGTCGATGAAGCGGCTCATCTGCTTTTTGAAGCATTCGCAGTTGTGCTGAATCGTCTCCGGTGTAAGCATTTTGCGCATATCGGACTTGCCGGAAGGATCACCGATCATGCCGGTGCCGCCGCCGACCAGTGCGATCGGCTTGTTGCCCGCCATCTGCATGCGCTTCATCAGGCAGAGTGCCATGAAGTGACCGACATGCAGCGAATCCGCGGTCGGGTCAAAACCGATGTAGAAGGTTGCCTTGCCGTTGTTGATGAGCTCGGCAATCTCTGCCTCGTCAGTGGTCTGCGCAATCAGTCCTCTGCGCTTGAGTTCCTCGTAAAGAGTCATTTTTCATTCTCCTTTATTTCGTATCCGCACAGCGTCCGCCGCACAGATGGATTTTCAGTATTTCGCTCGGAATGCGGGTATGCCCCGCTCCGTATATCGCACATCCTCCAGCGGAAGATGCAGCCAGTGCCAGACCGCAGCATGGCATAGTATCCGTATATTCATTCTGATTCCTTCAATTCACATTCTACTTTCAGAGCGCCGTTCTCAAGATAGAAGGCATTGACATCATACAGCGCAAGCTCCTGCCCGTCAGCACCGATCAGCCGGATCTCATACTCTCCGGGCTTTCGTACAGCTACATCCATATGATCTTCTTTCAGCTCTTCCGTATCCACAGAAACATGATCCGGATCAGAGACCAGAACCTCCGTGATATCCGTGCCGCTGACTGTTTCCGGCAGCGGAAAGCTGACTGAACCGGCGCTGGTACGGCACTCATAAAATATATCTGCGGATGTCAGCAGAGCCGTCAGCAAAACGGCAGTGATCCGCTGCTTTTTCTCTGTGAGGAGCACCGCAAGAAACAAAACGATCACCGCAAAGCAGAAAATGCCGGAAAGCAGCTCATACGGAAATGCGTGTACCGTCGTGCGAAAATAGCTGCAGCCGCAGCTCGCGAGCAGAAAAAGCATCGGCGTCAGAATCACGCCGGAGAGAATTCCTTTTTTCCGGACATGCCAGCCGATCCACGCGCCGGGAAGCGTCAGCAATGTATAAACAAACCACGGCGGATAATACCCGAAAAGTCCCCATCCCAGTGCCGAAAACGGCACCTGAAACAGATAAATCAGCGGCTGACTGATGAGGAAGAATACAAAGGTTTTCGCGGATGCTTCCTTCGCTGTTTTACAGTTTGCAATAATCATCACCGCAAAAAGAATCCAGCAGGGAATATCGCCGCCGATGTCGCGGAACGATGTGTTTTTCGTACACGGAAGCAGCAGCATCAGCGCTGTATACGCTGCGATGACGACTGCGGAGACAATGACGCGCTTCCATGTCATTTCAATGCCGCCGAACAGCTTTCGCAATATTTTCATGCTGTCATCGCATCGGAATTCCCTTGCTGCGGCAGTCTGCCTTGACCTGCGGGATCGTCAGCTCCCCGAAATGGAACAGCGAAGCCGCAAGCGCAGCCGTTGCATCCGTATTCTGGAACACGGTCGCAAAATCCTCCAGTTTTCCGGCGCCGCCGGATGCGATCACAGGGATGCGCACCCGCGCACAGACGGCCTTCAGCATCTCCAGATCAAAGCCGCCGCGCACGCCGTCGGTGTCGATCGAGTTAAGGCAGATCTCGCCTGCCCCGCGCTGTTCGATCTCCTCGACCCATTTCAGAAGATCGACATGCATATCAATGCGGCCGCCGTTCGCGTAGACCGTATAGCCGCCTTTTCCGTCCCGTTTTGCGTCGATTCCGACCACAATGCACTGTGAGCCGAAGATCTCCGCGCCGTCGGAAATCAGCTGCGGATTTTTGACCGCAGAGGAATTGATGCTGACCTTGTCCGCACCGGCGCGCAGCGTATTGCGCATGTCCTCAACCGAGGAAATGCCGCCGCCGACCGTCAGCGGAACGAACACCTGCTTGGCAGTTTCCCGCACAACGTCAAGGAACGCGCCGCGCCCCTCATGAGATGCAACAATATCATAAAAAACGATTTCATCCGCCCCCTGCCGGTTATATTCAGCGGCACAGGCAACCGGATCACCGACATCTTTGACGCCCTCAAAGTTGACGCCCTTAACGACCTTGCCGTGCCGGACATCCAGACACGGAACAATTCTTTTTGCAAGCATATTGCTCTCCTTCAGCAGTAATCCGGATCAATCCGGACCATATCGGTCAATGCAAGATTCCGGTAATTCAGATCCTCACGCAGCGTAAAGCCCTCGGCCTCCCAGAAAGCATTGCCGAGCGCATTTTTCTTGAATGCAACCAGTGCGACCTTGTGGATGCCCTCCGTCCTGAGTGCAGCAAGCGCGGCATCTACGAGCCTGCGCCCGATACCGCGGCGACGGAACTGCGGATCCACGCACATGTGCTGGATATACCCGCGTCTGCCGTCATGGCCGCAGAGAACCGCACCGGCAATCACGCCGTTTTCCGCTTCTGCAACGAAGGAAGTCTCCGGATTGCGCTTCAGATATTTTTCGATGCCCTCGCGGGAGTCATCAAGATTGTTGAGCCCGTTTCCGCAGGCAATCCACATCTGATAGAGCGCATCGTAATCTTCTATTTTCATCCGGCGGATTTTCAGTGTATCCGCCTCGCGGATGGCCTCGCTGAGATCCAGCGTGCCCTGATAGAGCGATTTTCCGGCGATCGTGCCGTAAAGGCCGAGATCCCGGCAGATACGGATATCCTCAATCGTATGCACACCGCCGCTTGCAACGATATTGCACTGACCGGCTGTCGCCTCCGCCAGCTTCCGGAGCTGCTCTGCGTTGACGCCGGAAAGCGTGCCGTCCTTGGAAATATCCGTGAAGATAAAGGTCTTGACGCCGGCCTTGATCATTTCCTTCGCAAGATCAATATAATTGACCTCGCTTGTCTCAAGCCAGCCCTCTGTTGCGACCATCTCGTTTTTGGCGTCAATCCCGACGACAATTTTATCGGCGCCGAACTTTGCAACAGCATCCGCAACCAGCTGCGGATTTTTCAGCGCAACCGAGCCGAGAATCACGCGCGCGATGCCGAGATCCAGATAAGCCTGAATGGTTTCCAGCGTGCGGATGCCGCCGCCGACCTCGACCTTGAGGTGCGTGTTCTGCGCAATATTTCTGTAGATTTCTGTGTTGACCGGATATCCGGCTTTTGCGCCGTCCAGATCGACCATATGAATCCATTCGGCTCCGGCGGCTTCAAATTTTCTTGCGGTTTCCAGCGGGTCCTCCGCGACCTTCGATGCGGTCGCATAATCGCCCTTTACGAGCCGGACGCACTGTCCGCCGATGATGTCGATTGCCGGAAATATAATCATTTTGCCAACTCCTCAAAATTGCGCAGCATCTGCAGTCCCTTTTCACCCGACTTCTCCGGGTGATACTGCGAACCGAACACAAATTTTCCGTCCGTGACAAGCGCCGGCACCTTGCCGTCATAGTCACAGTATGCGATGATGCTTCTGTCATCGCAGAACGCCTGATAAGAATGCACAAAATACGTATATACAGGCGTTTCAATATGTTTCAGCAGCGGGCTTTCCTGGGTAATGACCAGTTCGTTCCAGCCCATATGCGGAATAATCACGTTTTGAGAGGGAATGCGGTGCACCTCGCCCGGAATCAGGCCGAGGCCCTCGCAGTCGCCGTTTTCGTCGGAGCGCTCAAAGAGCATCTGCATACCGAGGCAGATACCGAGCAGCGGTTTTTTCTGCGCATTCTCTTTAATTTTATCAACAAGGCCGGTCTCCTGCAAAGAGGCCATTGCCGCCGGAAACGCACCGACACCCGGCAGAATCACCGCGTCTGCGCGGTCGATTTCCGCAGCATCCTTGGTGACCGTATGCGCAATATTGAGGTATTTCAGCGCGTTGCAAACCGAAAACAGATTGCCTGCGCCGTAATCAATGACCGCGATCATGCAAGCACCCCTTTCGTCGAAAGCACCGTACCGTCTGCATTTTCCTGCACAGCGGTTTTCAG
Source organism: Oscillospiraceae bacterium (assembly GCA_017427265.1). Taxonomy (GTDB): domain Bacteria; phylum Bacillota; class Clostridia; order Oscillospirales; family Ruminococcaceae; genus Firm-04. Next base: position 21,698 of record JAFRTG010000009.1, read on the forward strand.
TGCATGTGCAAAGGCCTTGAACAGCGCCTCGCATTTGTGGTGATCGTTTTTGCCGTAGCACATATCGAGATGCAGCGTAATGCCCGCGTTGACCGCGAGTGCACGGAAGAATTCCTCTGTCAGACAGGCATCGTAGCTGCCGATCATCTGATTGGTAAATTCACCGCGGAATACCAGAAACGGACGGTTCGAGAGATCCAGCGAGCAGAACGAAAGCGCCTCGTCCATCGGAATATACGCACTGCCGTAGCGCGCAATGCCCGATTTGTCACCGAGCGCCTGCATGAGCGCCTGTCCGAGGACAATGCCGGTATCCTCAACGGTATGGTGGCCGTCCACATGCAGATCGCCGTTTGCACGGATCTGCATACTGATGCCGCTGTGCCGTGACAGAGCCGTCAGCATATGGTCAAAAAAGCCGATGCCGGTTGCAATCTCGCTTTCGCCCCTGCCGTCGAGCTTCACGCTGACGGTAATCTGCGTTTCTCTTGTATTGCGGGTAACAGTCGCCTCTCTCATTATGTGCCTCCGTTTCAGGTGTCCGCACATGCGGACGGAATGATCATGAGCTGCGCACATTTCGCAAAGCAAAACTGCGCCGAAGGGATAAACTCCTGTTTCAATCAAAACGGAAATGTCCCTGTGCCTCTGCCAGCGTTCGGAAAAAACGCTGCATGGCAAAAACAGAGTCAGAAAGATAACTCTGGTCGAGCTGCATATCAATCTGTATGCCGCTCTGATATCTGCTGTCAGCATTCAGGAAGCTGCCTTTCAGCTCACAGCGGCCTCTTTTGTCAAAGCTGACGCGGAGCGAAGTCCGTTCCAGCGTACCGTAATTGACAAGCTGCGCCTTCCTTGTGACTGCAAGCCCGTCAAAGATGTCATCCAGCGCGTTGTAAAACGCATACAGATTTCCGGCTGTGATGTCACAGCCGAAGCAGGCATTCAGCCCGCTGCCCTCGTATACGATACCGAATTTGCAGTATATACCGCCCTGCCTAATCGTATATTCCGTCTGATTCTCCGGGATTTCCGTACAGAGAAACCGGAAATGTTCGCCGCCGCTGCAAATGTCGATCAGCGGGTACGGCAGTTCAATGTCCGGCAGCATGGCCTCACCTCATCAGGCAGCAAAGAATTCCAGCATAAAATCATAGAGCATGTGCAGCCAGACCGGCAGCAGCAGGTTTTTATGCTTCAGGAAGCTGAAGCTGAACAGCACACTGACAAAAATGATGCTGACAAAACCGAACTGCGCAAACGCCGCATGAAGCTGCCCGTGCAGAATCCATGTCGGAATGTGAATGCAAACAAACATGACCGCATTCAGCAGAAGCATTTTCCAGTCCTTTTCACTCTTTGCCGTCGCATTGAGCATCCAGCCGCGGAAAACCGCCTCCTCGGTGATACCTACAAAAAGCAGCCACTGATTGTTCGTCAGCGTAAATTCCGGATTGATATGCAGTGTGCCGCCGCGCAGTCCTTTAATCAAAGTGCCGCTGCCGAGCAGGCAAAAAATCAAAGACCAGAACAGCACCGATTTCAGCGGTACTTTTTCGGTGAACATCTGCTTCGCCCCGACATACATGTCAGGCTCAAACCGCTTGACCAGCAGGATGGCCGGAACAAACCAGACCAGCATCTTGACGGCAGAACCGAACAGTTCAAACAGCAGCGAGCCGTTCATCGCCTCCTTGATCGGCGGCCGGAGCCAAAGGGTCCAGCACGCCCAGAAGGCATAGAAAATCACAGCATGGATGATGAGCGCCGGTATCTTACCCGATGCCCGGCGCGTCATCATGTTTTCTTGAACTTCACTCAAAGCTTTGCAAGCTCCTTATACTGCTCCTTCAGTGCAGGATAAATCCTGCGGTAGAGCTGATAGTAGTTTTCATAGACCGGAACGGCCTCTGCCTGCGGTGCGCAGGTCTTGTCCGTGCCGATAATTGCGGCGCATGCTTCCGGAACGGATGCATACTCGCCGGTACCGACCATTGCAAGGATTGCAACGCCGAGCGCCGGGCCTTCCTTGGACTTTGTGGTCTGAATCGGGCAGTTGAAGAGGTCTGCGAGCATCTGACGCCACAACGGGGACGATCCGCCGCCGCCGCAGGCCATCATGTCGTCAACCGTGATATTCATTTCGCGGAACACCTCAAGGCAGTCACGGAGCGAATAGGTCACACCCTCCATGACAGCTCTGAGCATATCGCGCTTCTGATGCATTGCGGAGAGTCCGAAGAATACGCCGCGTGCGTCCGCATCGAGGTGCGGTGTGCGCTCGCCCATCAGGTACGGCAGATACAGCATTCTGTTTGCACCGATCGGCGACTTTTCCGCTTCCTTATCCATGAGATAGTATTCATCGACGCCCATGCCCTTTGCGGTCTGCTTTTCGGCATCGCAGAAGTTGTCGCGGAACCATTTGAGTGAAAGGCCTGCGCCCTGGGTCACGCCCATGACATGCCAGCAGCCCGGAACCGCGCAGCAGAATGTATGCACTCTGCCCTTCGGGTCAATCGAAATCTTGGAGCTGTGTGCAAAGACCACGCCGCTCGTGCCGATCGTCGTAAATGCCTTGCCGTCCGAAGCAACACCGGTACCGATTGCAGCAGCGGCATTGTCGCCCGCGCCGCCGACAACCGGCGTACCCTCTGCAAGACCCGTGAGCTTTGCAGCCTCAGCCGTCAGCTTTCCGGTAATCTCCGGGGATTCGTAGACCTTTGCAAGCAGGCTCTTGTCAATATCCAGCTTTTCGAGCACTTCATCGGACCAGCAGCGGTTCGGGATATCGAGCAGCTGCATACCGGATGCATCGGAAACCTCCGTTGCATATTCGCCGGTCAGGATGTAGCGGATATAGTCTTTCGGCAGAAGGATATGTGCGCATTTTGCGTAGTTTTCCGGCTCATTGTTGCGCACCCAGAGAATCTTGGATGCGGTGAAGCCGGTCAGTGCCGGGTTTGCAGTGATCTCGATCAGACGCTCTGCGCCGACCTTTGCAGTGATCTCCTCGCACTCCTTTGCGGTACGCTGATCGCACCAGATGATCGACTTGCGGATGACCTTGTTATCCTTGTCCAGCATGACAAGGCCGTGCATCTGGCCGGAAAGACCGATGCCCTTGACGTCATTCTTATCCACGCCGCTCTTTTCGAGCACGGCAGCCATCGTATGCAGCACGGCATTTGCCCAGTCCTGCGGATCCTGCTCTGCATAGCCGTTCTGCGGCTGATAGAGCGGATATTCCTCTGTCGCCGAGGCAATCACGCTGCCCTTGCTGTCAAACAGAACGGTTTTGGTTCCGCTTGTGCCGATATCTGCGCCAAGATAGTAGTTCATAGTGCAAATCCCCTTTTCTATATATTTCAGTTTGGGTTTTCTGCCGGTTTCCCGGCTGCTTTATGCTTCATCCGCAGCAGAGCGCCGCGGAATGAATACCGTTTTATGCCGAATCAGGCTGCGTTTTCAGAGCTTTCTTCGGATGACTCATCCTCTTCATCCGTTGTGGTAGTCGTAGTCGTTTCTTCCTCTTCTTCCTCGTCAGTTTCCGCAGGCTTGGTGGTCTGTGCCGCACGGATAGCCTCGATATCAAGTCCCTCCGGATGTACCGGCGGCAGCGTATTGGATTCGAGGAACGCAGTCAGCTCACGGTTGTCCGGATCGAAGATCCGCTCAAGCATTGCGACATATTCGCGGAACACGACCTTGCCGTTGACAGTCAGAACCTCATTCTCCTCCGGCACGCCCAGCGCCGCAAGATTCTCGTCGCTCATGCGGGAAAGACGGAGATCGTAGGTCGGATTCAGACCGATCGAAACCATTTTGTCAAAATCAAGCGAGACCTTGAATTCCGGCTCGACCAGCGAAACGCGGAAGAACTTTGCAAGGCGCGAATCAATCGGATCCTTCTCCGAACCGTAGCCCAGCTTGTGGCGCTGCTTGCGGGTCAGGTCACCGATCTCAAAATCCTCTGCATAACCGACATTCAGACCGAGCAGCTTCATCTGCTCCGCATCCAGCGTAAAGGTCGTATTCGGGTTGTGCGTAATCAGCTCTCTGGTAATCTCGGAACGGGTTTGCAGGCTCCATTCTGCATGGAACTCATCGAGCGGACGCTCATGATAAACCTCACGGGCATAGCCCTTTGCATACCACGTAGAGTGCTTGTAGCCGATGTCCTCTGTATTCGGCTCAATGGAAACATACGTATTTCCGAGACCCTGATCGAGCACCTGTACGATAGAGTAACGGTAGTTGCCGTGCGGTGTGACGGCGCGCTCCACGACGGTTTCCTGCGTAGCAGGCTGCAGGATGCTCTGCACCATCAGAAAGACAAATGCGCCAAGCACGTAGATCATCAGGAAAACCGCGCCGAAGATCGTCTTGGGTCCTTCGCCCGTGCCGCTCGCCAGATACGTGACTGCGACCATCAGCATCAGCGGAACCAACAGCACCGGATGCTGATAATTGAACAGAATCACAGGCAAGTAAAACGGCATGGAGAACATGATGACCAGCCGCGTGATGATCTGCCGCCGCGAGAACAGCATGACCGCACCGAAGAAGATGCAGCAGACCGTCACAAGGAAGCCGTAAGTGCCCTTGCTGTCAGCGGGAATATCCAGACGGTAAAACACACTGTAATAGGCCAGCTTCAGAACCCCGCGGAAATAGAGCAAAGACAGAAGCGAGACAAGAAATTTTGCAACGCCCAGAAAGAACTGTCCGTTTCTGGTGCGGACAGCGTCTCTCGCGTTTTTCACAAACGCACGGAACTGCTCCGCGGGCGCTTCCTGTCTGCCGCGTGCAGCGGCAATTTTTCTTACATTTGTACTCATGATGACACCTTTCGGATTCGGGCATATTTTGCCATGATTTTTTTTGTGCCGACATTATCAAAGGCGATCTCCAGCATCGAGTCGCCGCCCATCGGCGTAACACCGAGCACGGTACCTTCTCCGTGCACAAAGCTCTTGACGCGGTCGCCGGGAGCAAACTGATCCGGCATCTCCTGCGGCTTGCTGCGCTGTCTCAGCCACGGATCCGTCTGCACCGGCTGCCTGCCGGGCTTGCGCAGCGTATCTGCTTCGCTGCTGCTGCCTGCCTTTTCCAGCACAGCAGGATCCATCTCCCGCAGAAAGCGCGACGTCCCGTTGGAAGCCGTCTGGCCGTAGAGCATCCGGTAAGCCGCGGTGGTGACGGAAAGCTGCTGCTTGGCGCGCGTGATCGCCACATACGCAAGCCGCCGCTCCTCTTCGATTTCTTCGGGACTGTCGATGCTCCGTCTGCCGGGGAACACGCCCTCTTCAAGACCCACAAGAAATACGCGCTCAAATTCCAGACCCTTTGCAGCATGAACTGTCATCAGCGTGACAGCATCCTGCGAATCCTCTGCGCGGTCCTGATCGGTATAGAGGGAAATTTCCTCGAGAAAGCCGTTCAGCGTCGGTTCCTCGCCTTCGTTTTCGGCCTGATTGATGTAAGAAAGGATGCTGGTTTTCAGCTCGCGGATATTCTCGACGCGCCCCTCGCCCTCTTCTCCGAGCGCCTGCAGCATATCGAGATAGCCGGTCACATCCAGCAATGTATCGTAAAAATCGTCGAGCGTCTGCTCGGAGGCTGCATCTGCAAGCTCCTCAAACACGGCAGCGGCCTGCCGCAGTGCGGATGCTCTGCGCTGCAGCACCGGATAGGAATCCGCCGTGCGGAGCACCTCAACCGGCGAGATGCCGAGATCCAGCGCAATCCCGGTAATATCCGAGAGCGTCTGTGCCCCGATGCCGCGCTTCGGCTCGTTGATGATCCGCGTAAACCGCAGCAGATCGGAGGGATTGTTGACCACGCACATATACGCGATGACATCCTTGATCTCCTTGCGGTCAAAGAAGCGCAGTCCGCCGAAGATCCGGTACGGGATACCGGCATGTGCAAGCTGGCGCTCCAGCGAATTGGAAAGCGCATGTGTCCGGTAAAGCACGGCATAATCGCTGTACTTTCCGCCGTTTGCAACGCCCTTTGCGATCGTCTCCGCAACATAGCGCGCCTCGTCGTTCTGATCGGCAGCGCGGTACCATCTGACCTTTTCGCCTTCCGCAAGATCGGACCAGAGAGTCTTTTCCTTGCGGCTCTCATTGTGCCGGATGACTGAATTCGCCGCCTGCAGAATCTTCTTTGTGGAGCGGTAATTCTGCTCCAGCCGGATGACCTTGCAGTCCGGGAACTGCGACTCAAACGACAGAATATTCTCGATCGTCGCGCCGCGGAATTTATAAATGCTCTGATCGTCGTCGCCGACGACACAGAGATTGTGATGCTTTTCCGCAAGCAGATGAATCAGCTCATACTGCGCGGGGTTGGTATCCTGATACTCGTCCACGAGCAGATACCGGCATTTGTTCTGATATTTTTCCAGCACATCCGGATTTTCGCGGAACAGCTGCACCGTCAGTGCGATGATATCGTCAAAATCGACTGCATTGGATTCCCGCAGCCGCTGCTGATAAAGCGCATAGATCTGCGCGATCTTGCTGCGCCGGAAGTCGCCTTCCGCTTCCCGCAGCAGATCCTCAGGAGAAAGCAGCCTGTCCTTTGCACGGCTGATCTCATGTGCGACAGCCTTCGGCGGAAATGCCTTTTCCAGCGAATAGCCCCTGCTGCGCTCCTGCAGCGCGGGATCCTGCAGACAGGCGCTCACGACGCGCTGACTGTCATCCGCATCATAAATCGTGAAATCACCGGAAAAGCCGAGCCGGTCGATATGCTGCCGGAGGATCCGGACACATGCGCTGTGGAATGTCGCCGCCCAGACATCGCCGGCATTTTCGCCGAGCATGGTTTCCAGACGGGCTTTGAGCTCTGCAGCCGCTTTATTCGTAAACGTGATCGCAAGGATCCGCCAGCCCGGAACCGGCGCAAAGCCCAGCAGTTCTGTCAGGCGCTGTTCATCCGGCGCCGCCGTTCCCGCAGCCACCTGCTGCAGATACGCTGCATCCTCAGGTGCACAGGGCGGAATCTCTCCGTAATATGCATCCCCGAAGCGCATCATAAACGCGATCCGGTTGACGATCGCGGTCGTCTTGCCGCTGCCCGCACCTGCCAGAACGCTCACCGGACCGTTCACAGTCCGGACTGCATCCTGCTGCTGCGGATTCAGCCCCTTTGCATCCAGATACCGCGTCAGAGCGGCCTGTTTGATCTCCGTCATGCTCTGCATGGTTTGCTATGAATCCGTTCCTTTCTGCCAGCTTCCGGCCGGAATCCCCGCAGCAGGCGGAACTGTCGCTTCTGCAGACGGATATACTTCCGGCAATACCACTTTATTATATCACAAATCTTCCGAATTGAAAAGTCCCCAAAGAAAAATTTTCGATATTTTTCATATTTTCCCGCTGCCCGTATCCGATATTCCCGCAATTTGCCGGATTTGCCTGAATGTTTCATGATTCTTTTCTTAATTTTTGCAAATAGGACTTTCTTTTTTTCCGTTTTTCTTGTATAATAGAATAGAATACGAATATTATCTGTTGTTTCAGACGAAAGGAAGCATTCTGATACTATGAAAATACGCTTGAATGAGCATCAGCAGGGCATCGCACGGATTGCCGTCTGGACGTTTTCCGTCTGCCTGCTGATCGGCATTGCAGTCTGGCGCTTTGATGCGCTCGCAGGAATTTTCCGCAAGGTGGTTTCCGTGCTCGCACCGGTTCTCGTGGGACTTGCGACTGCTTATCTGCTCAGCCCGCTGCAGAACTGGGCCGAGCGGAAGATCAGCATTCTCACCGACCGGAAAAAGCCGCATCCGCGGCTCAGGCGCGGACTATCCGTTGCGGCAACCATGCTTGTGCTGCTGATTGTCATTGTCGGACTCGTTGCAGCCATCGTTCCGGAACTGATTACGAGCATCAAAAATCTGCTTGTCAATCTGCCGGAATACCTGACCAATATGACCGACTGGATCAATGCGCATATCGCCTCTCTGAAGGACGATCAGCCGCAGCTCTATTCGCTGTTGGTCTCTGTGTGGGATACTGCACAGAATTCCCTCAACAATTTCGCTGACCAGTTCGAGCCGAAGCTCGACAGCATTGCAAGCGGCGGCGCCGATCTCATCAGCATTGTCACGACCAGTGCCGTTTCCGTTTTCAAGGGCTTCACCAATTTCCTGCTCGGCCTGATTATCACGGTATACCTTCTTTATAACAAGGAGCGCTATCTGGCACAGGCGCGCAAGATTCTCTACGCCACAATGCCGCAGGAGCGTGTTCACGGATTTCTCCGCATCGGCTCGCATGTCAGCTATACCTTCATGCACTTTTTCTCCGGCAAAACGCTGGATTCCATCATCATCGCACTGCTCTGCTTCATCGGCATGACGATTCTGAAAATGCCGTATATCACGCTGATTTCGATTCTGGTCGGCATCACGAACATCATTCCGTTCTTCGGCCCGATTATCGGCGCTGTTCCGAGTGCGCTGCTGATCCTGCTTTCTGAGCCGCGCAAGGTCATTCCGTTCGTCATCTTTATCCTGGTGCTCCAGCAGTTCGACGGAAACTTCCTCGGCCCGAAAATCCTCGGCGATACGCTCGGCCTGCCAATGTTCTGGATTCTCTTTGCAATCACGATCGGCGGCGGTCTGTTCGGCTTCGCCGGCATGGTCGCATTCGTACCGCTGTTCGCCGCGGTCTACGCGCTGTTCTCTGACTTTCTCAGCGAGCGCCTGCATAAAAAAGGCCTGCCGCCGGAAACCGAATGCTATATGACAAATGAGATTCTTTTTGCCGCCGCAAAGCCGCCGGCGGATCCCGAAACAGAGGATCACGCCGGTGATACGGAAACACCGGAACCGGAGTCTTCTGATCCGGAGGCCGCTCCGGAAGCTGCCGGCACGGATGATGAAGAAGCAGCCGGGTAAGACGATCACAGATCCGCAGCTGCAGGCGCATGGAAAACCGGTTGCCGGCAGATGCCGCCTGTCTCTTTTCTGCGGCAATCCCACGATTTCTATGGATGACTGAATCCGCACGGAGGATGCAAAATGAAACAATTTGAACAGGATGATATTATAGATGTCGCCTTTCAGACGGCAACCGACGACGAGCTGCTCAGCTCCGGTCAGCAGGAGGCCGCACGGCAGACCGATGAGGAAGCCCTCGCCGAACTGGCCGCCGAGGTCATGAACGACCCTGAACGCTGCTTCTGCCGGAACTGCGGCAAGCCGATCTATAAAAATGCGAGCGTCTGCGTGCACTGCAACTATGTGACAAACCCGCTTGCGCTCCAGCAGGGGCAGCGGCTCGTCCGTGCCAGACGGGAACGCTATGAAAAGGGCAGCCGCATCCGCAACTTTATCACAAATCTGACCGGCATTGATCTCGAATCGCCGGATCAGAAGGCACGCTGGGCAATCCGCCCGCAGAATTATCACTACCAGACAACCGGCAGCGTCTACTGCACAAACTGCGGCTGTGAGGTCGATCCCGGCGCAAGCGTCTGCGTCCGCTGCAACTATGTGCTGAACCCGCTGGCTGTCCGCCGTGCGCAGATGGCCGTCAGCGACCGTACCGCCAAGCTTTCCCGCAAGGATCTGATCAAGAGCTTTCTCATTCCGGGTTACGGCCACAAGCTCTACAAGCTCTATGCGGAGCGCCGCCCGCAGATTGCAAAGCCCTGCCGGCTCGCCGGGCTCGCCAATCTCGGCGCACTGGTCACGGCAGCGATCATCCTGCTCAGCCAGCTCTGACGGCAGCCGCATACAGACAAAATCCACACAGTTCATCAGGGAGAAGGCACCTGTCCTTCTCCCTGATTTTGTCCAGTATCCGCTTGAAAACCAAACGATTCCCATGGAATCGGCGGAAGGTGCTAAAAATCGCGCAGAGTTCAGTATTCTGTATTGACTTTTTTGCAAGGATGTTGTAAAATAAACAGGAAGGGTGTTGACCCGATGAATCATTTCTGCTCCGGAGGATAAAGAATATGGAGATTTATAACGGCTGGCTGATCGTGAACAGCTATTACAATCCCGCAAAGTTCAATTCGCTTTACAGAGTCCTTGAGGAATCCGCGGAAAAGGCAGGACTGCATTTTTCCAAGTGGACGTCCGAGCAGCGCCCGACTGTCGTCGGTGCCGGTGCCCGCGAACCGAAGCCCGCATTTGTCCTGTTCTGGGATAAGGACATCCAGCTTGCAAAGACAATGGAGCTTTCCGGTCTGAAGCTGTTCAACAGCGCAAATGCGATCGCACTCGCAGACGACAAAATGGAAACAGCGCTGAAACTTGCTGCTGCCGGCATTCCGATCCCGGATACCATTCCCGCACCGACCTGCTTCCCCGGCTGCAAGCGCAATCCCGCTTCGGCAGAGCAGGCAGCCCGTATCCTCGGCTGGCCGCTCGTCATCAAGGAGAACAAGGGCAGCTTCGGCGCACAGGTCTATCTTGCAAACAACAAGCAGGAGGCAGAGCGCATCCTGAACCACATCGGCGAGCATGACTGCCAGTTCCAGCGCTTTATCCGCGACAGCAGCGGCCGCGATCTCCGCGTCACCGTTGTCGGCGGAAAGGCCATCTGCGCAATGGAGCGTCATTCTGCATCGAAGCAGGAATTCCGTTCCAATATCGGCGCAGGCGGCACCGCATCTGCACGCGCAATCACCCCGCTGGAGGAAAAGCTCGCTGTCGAGGCTGCAAATACGCTCGGCCTTGATTTTGCCGGCGTCGATATCCTCATGGGCAAGAACGACGAGGAGCGCTATGTCTGCGAGGTCAACTCCAATCCGCAGCTGCAAAGCACCATTGATACCTGCGGCATCAATCCCGCAACCAATATCATGTGGCATATCCGCAATCAGCTCAAGGGCGATACTGAATGAGCCCCCCGAACGGGATTCTGCTCTATACGCCGGAGGACGCCAAACGCAACAGATGGTTCATTGAACAGCTATGTACGTATGCAGAGTCGGAGAATTTATCTCTCCGGCTCTGTCTGACTGATAGCCCGAAAACGCACAAACTTGTGATGCAGGATGCGGATTTCATCGTGAACCGCTCCCGGAGCTATATCCACAGCTCCGTCGCGCAGAATGTGCGGCATATCCCCTGCTTCAACAGCGCAGAGGTCACGGGCATCACCAATTCAAAATATCTGACCTATTGCGTTCTGCACGGCGAACACGGCATTCCGATGGCAAAAACATGGCAGTTCAGCCGGAGCAATCCGCAGCCGGAGCTGCCATTCCCGCTGGTCGCAAAGCCCGCAGACGGACACGGCGGCGAAGGCGTCGCATGGATTGCAGACAGAGCCGCGCTGGAACAGTACGCCGCTGCATTCGATGCAGCACATCCCGAACCGACTTACCCGTTTCTGCTGCAGGAGCCGGTCGTGACGGGATGGGATGTCCGCATCTATATGCTCGGCGGTGAGATTTATGCAGCAGTGCTCCGCACTTCGGATTCCGATTTCCGCAGCAATTTTTCGCTCGGCGGTCACGCGGAAGTGATCGAACCGGATGCAGACATGCATGCACTGGTATCGCGTGTACAGCAGATCATGCCGCTGGATTTTGCCGGTGTCGATCTGCTGCGGCATCCGGACGGCGGATATGTGCTCGGTGAAATCGAGGACGCCGTCGGCTGCAGAATGCTCTATCAGCTGACGGAGCTTGATCCCGCAAAAGACTATATGCATCTGATTGCAGAGCGGCTCAAAGCGCAGGGATGAGGCTCTGCCGCTGACGGATACATAAAAAGAACACTTCCGGTTCATTTCCGCCGGAAGTGTTCTTCATTTATCACGTTTTTTCTTGCCGTTCAGGGCAATCTGTCCGGAATGCCGGTGTATGCATCCCAGAATCAATCAAAGATCAATTTTGAAATCGTCTCCGCCTTCGCCGTTGACCGTGAAATATGCCGCATTCTCTTCCGGCTTCACATAAACCGTAAAGTCAGTGACAACCTTTCTCTTGTGAACGGACTTATATTGTTTCAGCGCCTTTTCTGCAAGTCCGGAGATATCAAAATCCTTTCCGTCAATCTGCAGAATCGTCTTCAGAACGGTCTCTGCCTTCTTTGCAGCGGCCTTCTTCGCGGCAGGTGCTTTCTTTTCTACGTCTTTTTTTGCAGCCGGTGCTTTCTTTTCAGCAGTCTTCGGTGCAGCTGCAGCCTTTTTGGCAGCAGTCTTTTTTGCGGGAGCCTTTTTTTCAGCAGCTTTGTCTGCCATTGGGAGCACATCCTTTCAATCATTTTTTCGGCATTTCGCCTTTCTTATTATATCATATCTTTTACGTTCTGTCAAGCAATTATACAGCTGTCAGGCGGATTTCCTGCTGATTTTAAATAAAAATTCATATTTCTTCCTTTTCGGTGAATGCAGCAACATTCAAATTACATTTTTCTCATTCCGGCGTGAACGTCCGCGCCGCCATTTCTTCTGCAATTTCGGCATAGGAATATGCACGGCCTTCCGCGGCAGGATAGGCAGTTCTGTCCCAGCTGTGCGTCTGCAGCATGAACGTATCGTCACATAGAAAATGGGAATATGTATCCGCATCTGCATCCCATGTGCAGTCTGCATGATACCATACGCCGTCCAGCTGCACCAGATTCCATGCATGTGCCGTGATGCCTTCCGGCTGTGTGACCGTCCCCTCAATCTGCATGACCGGGATCCCGGCCGCTTCCAGCAGCAGCGCAAATCCCTCTGCAAAGCCGGCACAGCTCGCCCGTCCGCAGATCAGTGCACCGTATGCGCTGCCGGCCGATTCCGCCGTTTCATCATAGATGCAGCTCCGGCAAAGCAGATCATAGGCAAGCAGCACGCGGATTTCCGGCGGGAAAGCATCCGCGCGCGCCGCCCATTCCGCTGCATATGCCGCAAGCATCTCCTTCCGCGCACGAACGGTCTCCCGGTCGGTTTCATATACTGCGCGGATTTCCAGCAGCCTCCCGTGCTTCTCCCATGTAACCGAATCAACAAGCGTTCCGGTCAGAACATTTTCCTTTACCGCATCGCGGATCCGCAATCCGGCCTCCGGATACAGCTGCGCCGGTATCGCTGCCGTAACGGATTCCGAACCCGTGCGCAGCATGTCCGCGGCAGCTGCGGTCAGCTCAAACCCGTTCTGAACATGCAGCACCGGTACAGCAGCACTCTGCACATCCGTTGCGGAATCCTGTGCGCAGCAGCCCGTCAGGAACAGAATCAGAATCAGCAGCATCGCAAACCTCACAGAGTATCCTCCCTTTCCGGTACGGACAGACGGCCGCAGCACGCCCGTTCACGCTTTCTTTTTCGTCAATACGCTGAAAAGAATGCAGACAGAGTGAATTGTTTTGTGCACGTATTCATTTTTTTGATTTTGCTATTGCCAAACCGACGGAAATAGTGTAGAATAATGCTATATGGAATGACGGAGTCTCATTCAAATACACGCGATTCTTTGGAGGTTAAACATATGATTTCTGCAGGTGATTTTCGTAACGGCATGACGTTTGAGATGGACGGTCAGGTCGTTCAGGTTATCGAGTTCCAGCACGTAAAGCCGGGCAAGGGCGCTGCTTTCGTCCGCACCAAGTATAAGAATGTCATCACCGGTGCCGTGGTCGAAACATCCTTCAACCCGACTGCAAAGTTCCCGACCGCTTTTGTTGAGCGCAAGGATATGCAGTACAGCTACAATGACGGCGATCTCTTCTACTTCATGGATATGGAGACCTACGAGCAGATTCCGATCAGCAAGGATGTCATCGGCGATGCACTCGATTTCGTCAAGGAAGAGGAAATCGTCAAGGTGCTGTCCTACAAGGGCAATGTCTTCGGCATCGAGCCGCCGTTCTTCGTCGAGCTGACCATCACCTCGACCGAGCCGGGCGTCAAGGGCAACACTGCTACCAACGCCACCAAGCCGGCCGTCGTTGAGACCGGTGCTGAGATCCGTGTCCCGCTCTTCATCAATGAGGGCGACAAGATCCGCATTGACACCCGTACCCGCGAGTACATGGAGCGCGCATAATTCGTCTGCGGTTTCCATGTTCCGCTGACGGAACAAACTGTTTTGTGAGAAAGGATATTCATCATGAAGCTGACTGAGAAAATCGCTTATATGAAAGGCCTTCTGGACGGCATGGAGCTCGACGGCTCCACCAAGGAGGGCAAGGCTATTCTGCAGATGGCAGAGGTCATGGAGGAGATGGGCGTTTACATCGACGATCTGCAGTCACAGGTTGACGAGCTGACAGAGCTCTGCGATCTGCTCGATCATGATCTCGGTGAGGTTGAAACCGACCTTTACTGCGACGGTGACGACGATGACGATGATTTCAGCAGCGACAGCGATGACGACTCTGACGACGATTTCCGGATCGGTCAGGTTCTGCCCGCTGATTATGATGATTTTTCCTATGATGACGACGACGATGACTATGATGATGTCCAGTACGTTGTCAACTGCCCGAGCTGTGATGAAACCGTCAACCTCAGCGAACGCCAGCTTGAGGAGGGCAGCATGGTCTGCCCGCACTGCGGTGAGCTGCTCGAATTCAACTACGACAACATCGAGACCGAATTCTCTGCCGACGCAGAGGAAGAGGCCGAAGATGATGCCGAATCCGAAAACGAGGGCGATGCTGAGTAAGCACTCCCCCGTTCCGCAAACATGTTTCAGGGCGAGGTGAAAATCCTCACCGGCGGTTAAAGTCCGCGAGCCGCTTTCGGGCGGCTGAACCGGTGTGATTCCGGTACCGACGGTTACAGTCCGGATGGAAGAAACAGATTGCACAACACAGCTGCGGCCTTCCGCCGCGGATTTCTGCTGTTCAATCCGCCCGTGAAACGATCTGTTTCACGGGCGTTTTTCTTCTGAAAGAAGCCGAAATTCTTCAATTCAGAAAGGAAAGATCTCTATGAAAAAAGCAACTGCTGTTGCACAGGCTGTCCGGGCAGCCGACCGTCTCGCTGCCAACAAGGACCAGCTGAAAAAGCCTGCCGATGCCGCACTCGCCGGCAGTGCACAGAACCACTCCGCCACCCGCAAGCTCGTGATCCTTGCGCTGCTCTCTGCGCTCGGATTTGTCTCCGCGCTCGTGATCCGGATTCCGGTCATCAGCTTCCTCAAATATGAGCCGAAGGATATTTTCATCACCTTTGCAGGATTCCTCTACGGACCGCTGGCCGCCGGTGCCTGCGCGATTGTCACATCTGTTCTGGAGCTTCCGTTCGGCTCGACGGGTCTGGTCGGCATGGTGATGAATATTCTCTCCAGTGCTGCATTTGCCTGCACGGCCTCGCTGATTTACAAGAAGCGCCGCGATATTTACGGTGCCGCAATCG
Organism: Oscillospiraceae bacterium; assembly: GCA_017427265.1. Classification (GTDB taxonomy): domain Bacteria; phylum Bacillota; class Clostridia; order Oscillospirales; family Ruminococcaceae; genus Firm-04. The sequence goes on from JAFRTG010000009.1 coordinate 37,027, forward strand.
GCATGGTCTGTGCTGTCGCTGCCATGACCGTCAGCATGCTGCTCTGGAATTATCTGATCTCGCCGCTGTATATGGGCGTCACCCGCGAGCAGATCGTACCGATGCTGACTTCCATGTTCCTGCCCTTCAATCTGCTGAAGGCCGGTATCAATGCAGCCATTACGCTGGTGCTCTACCGTCCGTTCCTGCGGGTGCTGCAGCTCTGCGGCTATCCGGTCGGTGAGCATCTGAACGACAAAAAGTCATCCGTCCTGCTGATGGCCGCAACCGCTGTCGTCCTGCTCGGCGCGTGTATCGCAGTCGTCATTCTGATGAACCGCGGTTAAGCTACAGCACGCCGCTGCTTTCCGCATAGGCCGCACGCAGAACGGAAAGCGCCCGTTTTTCAATCCGTGAGACATACGACCGGCTGATGCCGAGCGAATCTGCAACCTCCCGCTGTGTCTGCGCCGGATACCCGAACAGCCCGTAGCGGTGCGCGATCACATTCCATTCGCGTTCATCCAGCCGCGTCTGCAAAAAATGATACAGCTGCTTTTCCTGCACGGACTGCTCCACCTGCGCTTCCAGATCCCCGCCGTCCGGCATGATATCCAGCAGTGTCAGCGCATTTCCGTCTTTGTCATATTCCAGAGGATCGTCGAAGAATACTTCTCCGGCGGTCTTCTTTTTTGCGCGGTAATGCATCAGAATTTCATTCTCGATGCAGCGGCTCGCATAGGTTGCAAAGCGCGCCCCCTTTTCCGGCCGGAACGACGACACCGCCTTGATGAGCCCAAGCGTTCCGATCGAGATCAGCTCTTCCTGCTCCCGTTCCGGCGAATAGAACTTTTTTGTCATATGCGCAACCAGCCGCAGATTGTGCGAAATCAATTTCTGGCGCGCTGCATCGTCGCCCTCTGCGAGCTGCCGCAGACATTCCTCCTCCTGTGCGCGAGTCAGCGGCGGCGGAAAAGCCGCAGTATGATCGACATGCAGCAGAAAAAATGTCATCTGTCCGAATATGCCCGATAGAATCCCCAGCATTGCATACACCCTCCTTGTTCAGAGCATATGCGGCGCACAGCGCATACATGACATTCTGCGTTATAAATCGTCCCGCAAGGATGTCTGTTTCTCCCCCAGCGGGAGACCGGATTCCACCTGCAGCACGCCGTCCCGCACACAGAGCTGACGGTTTCCTGTCCTGCGCCGCAGCAGACTGTCTGCCAGCAGCGGCTCCGCATACTGCGTCAGCGCTGTCCGGATTGCACGGGCACCGCCGCGGGCTGTATCCGCCTGTGCAATCAGAAGCTGCTCTGCTTCCGGCGTCCATGTCAGGGCAGTGCCGCATTCCGCTGCACGCGACGCAAGATCCTGCAGCTGAAGCCGTGCAATCTGCGTGAAATCCGTGCCGTTCAGCTTCCGGAATACAATCGCCGCATCGAGCCGGTGCAGCAGTTCCGGCTTGACGTTTTTCCGCAGTACCTGCAGCAGCATCTCACGCTGCGCAGACTCCGTTTCCGAACGGTCTGCAAAGCCGATCACGCCGGTCTGCAGCTGCTCTGCACCAAGATTGGAGGTCAGAATCAGCAGACACTCCGAGAAATCCGCCCGGAGCCCCGTGCCGTCCGTCAGAGAACCCTCCTCCAGAATCTGCAGCAGCAGTGAGAGAATATCCGGATGCGCCTTTTCCATCTCATCAAACAGAATCAAACTGCATGGCGAACGGCGCACACGCTCCGCAAGCGTCTGTCCCTCACTGTAGCCGACATAACCGGGCGGCGCACCGATCAGCCGGGACGCCGTGTGCTTTTCCATATATTCGCTCATGTCAATCCGGATGCAGCTGCCGCCGTATAATTCATCTGCGATGCATTTGGCAAGCTCTGTTTTGCCGATGCCGGTCGCACCGAGGAACAGAAACGCGCCGACCGGTCTGCCGGGTCTGCGCAAACCTGCACGGCTCCGGCGAATCGCACGGGAAACCGCCGTGATTGCTTCATCCTGCCCGATGACGCGCTTGCGCAGCGTTTCCTCCAGACGGAGCAGTCGCTCCGCCTCCGGCTCGGTCAGTGTCGCCGCCGGTATTCCGGTTTTGGCGGAAACGGTCTGCTCAATATCCTTCCTGCAAACTGCCGGATGCGTCTCCGCATCCGCATACTCCGTCAGCCGCTTGGCAGCACAGGCCTCATCCAGCAGGTCAAGCGCCTTATCCGGCAGCGCACGGTCATGCAGATAGCGTACCGAATACTGTACAGCAGCCTGAATCGCCTCCGGCTGAATCTCCACATGATGAAATGTCTCGTATTTTCTGCGCAAACCGTGCAGCATGGCAGCTGCATCCGCGGCATCCGGCTCCGGAACGGAAACCGGCTGAAATCTCCGTGCCAGAGCCGCATCCTTTTCAATGTCGCGGCGGTATTCCGCCTCCGTTGTCGCGCCGATAATCTGCAGCTCGCCGCGTGCAAGACGGGGCTTGAGAATATTGGCCGCGTCGATCGCGCCCTCCGCCGCGCCGGTTCCCGTAATCATGTGCAGCTCGTCAATAAACAGGATCAGCTCAGGGGCGGCAGCCGCCTCATCCATACATGCCTTGAGCCGCTCCTCAAAATCGCCGCGGTATTTGGCACCCGCAAGCAGAGCAGTCAGATCAAGCGCAAGAATCGCCCTGCCTGCAAGCACCGCCGGAACCTCGCCGCGCAGAATCTGCTGTGCAAGCCCCTCAACGATCGCTGTCTTTCCGACACCGGCAGGGCCGGTCAGAACCGGATTGTTCTTTGTCCGCCGCAGCAGAATCTGCATCAGCTCACGCAGTTCGCGCTTGCGGCCGATCAGCGGATCAAACTGCCCGGCTGTCAGCGGATCAGTCATATGCCGCGCATACTTAGCAAGCGCCGGACAGGCCTTACGGTCAAACTGCGGAAATCCCGGCTCCGGATCATCCGGCTGCTGCCCGCAGGCTGCATACAGCAGATCCAGCGAGATGCCCATACCCCGCAGCAGAACGGATGCCCCGCAGTGCGCATCCTCAAGGATGGCACGCAGCAGACCTTCTGTACTGACAGGCTGTTCGGGTTTGCCGCACGCTGTCCGCTGATGCTCTGCACGCAGCAGAATCCGCCGCAGTGCCGGTGTATATGCGTCCTCGCTCAGATGTGACGGTGCAGCCGTGCCGAGCTCCTGCAGAACCGCCTGCTGAAACCGCTGCAGCGAGACACGGTGCGTCCGCAGAATCGCCGCGCCGACATTGCTGCCGTCCTTCAGCATCGCCAGAATCAGATGCTCACTGCCCACAAAGCTGTGGCCGAGCGATTCCGCTTCCTTCCGCGCACGGCTGATAATCCCGCCGGCCTTCTGCGTATAAAATGCATTCTGCAAATGCCATCCCTCCGAATCCGTTGTGCTGTTGATACTATATGCGGGTGTATTCCGTTTTACCCGCTGCTGTCACACAATCTCCGCTGACGCATATCATGAGACTAGGAAGCGGAACACCGCTTCCGTAAGAAACGCCCCGCGATCCGGACGCGGCGCACCGAATACATGTCATGATAAAGGAGTGCTGACTATGTGCGGTAACGATTGCAACAGCTTCTGGTGGATTATCATTCTGATTCTTCTGTTCTCCATGTTCTGCAATAACGGCTGCGGCTGCAACAACGGCTGCAACAACGGCTGCGGCTGCTGATCTCAGCGCTGCACATCCGAGATCCCGCTTCTCCCCTCCGGAGAAGCGGGATTTTCCGTTTCCGGAAAACAGCTGCGGATCCGGCGCACGGCAGCCCGCACGGCATCGACACATTTCAGCCTCACCTCATACCGCTCAGGTTCCGCCGCAAGCTCCGCTGAGTCCGGCGGCAGAACACCGTCCGGAAATCCGCATGATTCCGCGCCGGCTGCTGCCGGAATGCAAAGAGCCGGATACATCACACACCACCAGTTCTGTCCGGCCGCCGAACCGATCTCCACGCGCAATGCCTGATATGTTCCGGCCGGAAGCGTCAGGTCACCGTAGCTGCGCGCCGGGAAATCCGCCGCACTGAACGACACCTTCACCGAATCGCTGCAGCCTGCTTTCAGCAGCGTCTCCTCCGCAGTCTTTTGTATCTGCGGAAGCGCAGCTTTGATTGCTTCACAGCCCGCGGTAAAATCCGCTTTCTCCGGAATCCACCTGCCGGACTGCTGCAAAACAGCATCCCGCACCAGCAGCTTCTGCGTCTGATCCGCTGTCGAATCCGAATCCGCCAGAATATGCAGCCGGATGACACTGTGCTCAAGTCCTTCCAGCGCATGTTCGGTGCCGGAAAGTGAAGCCGCCGCCCCTGCCAGCAGCAGAAGCAGCAGCATTCGGATTGCCTGTTTCATATGCAAAACCTCCCTTTGCTCTGCCCTGATTATGCTCCGGTCGGACGTATTTATACAAAGAATCTGCACATTTTTTCCATTACATACAGACCTTTGTTTCCGTTGTTTGATAATTCATTCACAATGCCTATTGCTTTTTTCCGGCAAATCGTGTATAATGGTAAATGGTGAAATAGGCAGTGAAGTCTCTCTCACCGACACAGCCGGCTGAACCGGCTTCAAAAGGTTATTAGGAGGAATTATCAATGCTGGTATCTGCAAAAGAAATGCTGAACAAAGCCAGAGACGGCAAGTATGCTGTCGGTCAGTTCAACATCAACAACCTCGAATGGACAAAAGCAATCCTGCTCACCGCGCAGGAGCTGAACTCCCCTGTGATCCTCGGTGTCTCTGAAGGCGCCGGCAAGTATATGTGCGGCTATACGACAGTTGTCGGTATGGTCAAGGGCATGATCAATGAGCTGGGCATCACCGTTCCGGTTGCACTGCATCTCGATCACGGTACCTTCGAGGGCGCAAAGGCCTGCATCAACGCCGGCTTCTCGTCCATCATGTTCGACGGTTCTCACTATCCGATCGAGGAGAACATTGCAAAGACCACCGCACTCGTCAACACCTGCGACGTGCTCGGCATCTCCCTTGAGGCAGAGGTCGGCTCCATCGGCGGCGAGGAAGACGGCGTCATCGGCAGAGGCGAATGCGCCGATCCCGATGAGTGCAAAGCTGTTGCTGATCTGGGCGTCACAATGCTGGCTGCCGGCATCGGTAATATCCACGGCAAATATCCGGATAACTGGGAAGGCCTCAGCTTTGAGACCCTCGCAGCCATCAAGGAGAAGGTCGGAGATATGCCGCTCGTTCTGCACGGCGGTACCGGCATTCCGGACGACATGATCAAGAAGGCAATCTCCCTCGGCGTTGCAAAGATCAATGTCAACACCGAGTGCCAGTGGGCTTTCCAGGAAGCAACCAGAAAGTACATCGAAGAGGGCAAGGATCTGCAGGGCAAGGGCTTCGATCCGCGTAAGCTGCTCGCTCCGGGCTTTGAGGCCATCAAGGCAAAGGTCAAGGAGAAGATGGAGCTCTTCGGTTCTGTCGGCAAGGCTTAATCATATTGCAAAGGCTGTCCGGTGCACCCGGACAGCCTTTTTCTGCTTGACAAATCTCGCAAAACTTGATATAATATTGTTGCGCGTTTCAAAAAAGCACCTGTGGCGGAACTGGCAGACGCGATGGATTTAGGTTCCATTTCCAACCGGAGTGCAGGTTCAAGTCCTGTCAGGTGCATCAAGCGGGTTCTCCATACCGGAGAACCCGCTGTTTTTTCTGCTTTATTTCGGAATCAAAAAATTTTCGCTGTAAAATCATTTGCTTTTTGATGCTCACAATTCTGATGCCGGAGTCTGCACATCCGAAAGCATTTTTCTGTTCTCCGTCTGATTCATCTGCGATAACTGATTTCACAAAAATCCAAGCAGCGCATCCATACAGTTCGCATATGACAATTTTATTGCATCCGAAGCGGAAGGCGCAAGATTTTTTGTTCTGATATCTGTTTTCAGTTTTGGGTCATTCCGCGTTTTATGGCACAGCACAGACATTTTCTCGTTTCTGTAAAAAACTCGTGCTGTTCTTTTCCTGATTCAGTATGATCCTTCTCTATACGCACTGAATTCCATATTGTCCATTTATACCGGCAAGATGATAATAATTCAAAGCCTCCGTCTGTTTTTATCATAGTATTTGTATATTAAAACATTAACCGTTTCTGTGTGCAAATCCGTGGCATATTTAACATATCCTACACATAAAACAAAACAGAAAACTATTTAATGCGGAGAATTCCGAAGATATCGGGAGATATCCGGAGAATTCAAGAGATATCGCATCATATTTTATGATAAACGTCATTTTCCGGAATTGACTTTTGATTCCCTGCCAAGGTATAATGACGATGCAATTGCAAAGCACATATCCTATTCTTTACACATACACTCCGGACTGTATCACTACATCACATTTACATTTCACATTACATCGAAAGGAAAGTACATCACAATGAAATTCAAGAAGATTACGACAATCATGCTCGCAGCAGTTGCTGCATTCTCTGCAATCGGCGCAACCACCGCAAGCGCAGTAACCGGTTCCTACAATAAGGGTTATTCCCGTTCTCATAACGGCATTGACTTTGTTCAGGGCTGGGGCAAAGCAAGCGGAGACTACTGGGTCAATTACGGCTACCTCGCAATCAAGGGCGGCGGACAGAACACTGCAACCGGTTCCAGAACCTATAAGATCACCGGCAAGGTTGCTGACTCCGCTTGCAACTATGGTTACGGTATGATGGAATTCTGCCGCTACTATAACGGCACAGTCTATCACTATGTCCGTGGTCTCTAATTACAATCAGTCAAACCATTCTTTTTGACTGACGCATTTCTCAGAGGCACTGCAGCATTGACTGCGGTGCCTCCGAGTTATATATATTTTTATCACAGCATTACAAACAGATCTTAAACCTTATCTTTTTTATCATTTACATATCACCGGCAGTTATTTTTTACTTTATACGGAGGAAAACAACATGCGCAAGCATTTGATATATTGTACTGCAATGATCTGCTGCTTCCTGACAGCCTGCGGTACTTCGGAAGCCCCCTTAGTTGATGTAAACAATTCTGCTGAAGAATCCGTATCTTCTGAGATTTCTTCGGCAGATTCCAATACAGATGAAGAATCTTCAGACGATCCGTTTGAAGGACTGGATTATGACGCTTTCTACGGCTGCGGATTTGAAAACGGCACAGATGCAGACGGAAATCCCGTCATGGCCGATTATGATAATATTCCGGTTGAAAACAATACAATGAGCCTGACGCTTTTTAACCGGATCCAAATGAAGGAACCGCCTGCTGAAGGAAAATGCCATGCATATATGCTGATGGGCATCAACGGTCAGCTCTATGATTTTACCGTTGACGGAAAAACAAGCACCAACGGAATTCTTGAAACAGACATCCCTGTGAATCAGGACGTCAGAGTTCCGTTTGAAGTGAAAGACCTTCCTGCTCAGAGCGGTGAGAATACGTTTGCATTCTATACTGTTCTGCCAGAATTCAGTACTCGTTCATATGGTATCATGAACTACACCGGCACCTTCCATGCCGATGCAGCAAATGAAGGCGTTCAGCCGGTTCCTCTGACAGCGGAAGCCGCAATTCAGAATATTGAAACGGATACAGCAGACGGCAAAACACAGGATGAAATCATAAACCCGAACGGCGGCGTAATCCGCATGTTTGATAAAGATGCCGTGCAGTCCTTTGATGACACGACCGGCACCTGCAAGCTGAAACAATCCACGCAGATTTACTATGAGCTGGTGAACATCAATGATGACAACGGTCCGAGCAACCGCAGCGGCGTCTGCCTTGCTGTTTTCGACGGAAAGCCGCTGAATATCTGGAACGGCAGTCCGTTTGCAGCTGTCTCCATGAAGGACAATGAACTTCTGAAGCGCATCCCGATGACGTCTGATCTGAAGCCCGGCGAAAGCGGACAAATCGGCTGCATTTACTTTGATCTTTCCAACGAGACCGGCGAACTGAAAACAGCGCAGATTACTGAAAAAATTACTGTTGCTGAGTAACGCGGAAGTCTTTAAAAAATTATTAAGAACGCTTGATAACTATTGACTTATTATGTGTGTTGCACTAAAATATAAATGTATATGCAACGACCGGATACAGTTTGAATTGTACTCAATAGACTTAGCAATATATTATGAGCGTCCGCCTATTTTATAAACGCATCTATTGATCTGCATGTATACAAAGTATCTATCACGGAGCGCTGTACACAATACAGCGCTCCGTATATTACGTCACATTTTTAACGAGAATTGAAACATGCGACGCACAAAACAAATCATAACAATTTCACTTGCGCTTTCTTCTTTCTTTTTGACTGCCTGCGGTTCAACGCAGCAGCTGATAGATACAGATACTATAGAAGAAGCAGGAAAACCAAATGATTTTGATCTGAACGAACGGTATGACTTCACCTTTTTCTACATTGACACAAAAAACGATATACAAAATCCATTTCTGTTAATTCCAACATCTACTGGAAGTCTGATTGCAACTGAATAACATTCCCTCACACCGCATTACGGAGCAAACAGTATGAAACAAATCACAGGCATCATCACCGCAGCGGTCTGTCTGGCCGGCGCTGTCACAACATTGCTGGCCGGAACCGGTACATTTTCAACAAAGAAAACGCTGCCGGGGCAGAACCGGTTCGGCGGCTGCGGCACGGTTTACGCGGCCAGCATCCAATATCCGTCCGCTTTTTATGATGACACGAACTTTTATTACACGGCAAATTCACCGACATGGGAATGGCGATTTTCCGAACTCTACGCATACAATCCGGACAAGGATAGCTGCACCAGAGTCTGCGACCGCGTTTCCTGCACACACAAGGAAGATGCCTGCCCGCTGAGTCCAATCTATCAGAACAGCACTGGTGATATGATTTGCTCGGAGATGGACGGCCTGCTCTATGCCACGCGGGAAACAAGCAAGCATCTGATTCTTTTCTCGTGGAACCCGCTGACAAATGAGACCAAAGATGTCGCCTCTTATCCGGTCAGCGAAACAATCGAAGACTCCTCCGGCATGACAAGCGAGCGGATGCTTTATATCAACTTCATCCGCCGCCTGAACAACGATCAGATCATGATGCTCCGGAACGAGGAGCTCTATATCTGCGACAACAATTTTCAGGATCTCAAGCATTTTCCGGCGCGCAATGCCATGTTCTTCCTGCAGACAGACGATATCCTCTACTGGACATCGCTGGGCTCCGGCCTGTTCTGCTATCACATGGATACCGGCGAGCTGGAAGCAGATATTCTGACAACCGTGCTGAACGCCAAACGCACGGTCGTCATATCCGGCGGCGGGCATTTTACGGCTTTCACCTATAAGGATCTGCTGTATTTCCCCTATAACAACGCAGTCTATTCCTATAACGGAAAGACAAAGGAAGCTGTTGAAGTTACCAAAACAGACGACTGCAGCGATGCCAACCCCTACCCCTGCTTCGGGGACGGCAGCAGCCTGTATTACATGCTTGACGGCAAGGTGCGCCGCATGAACCTCGATACAAAAGAGACCGAGGAACTGCCGGAGCTGCCGCATGTTCCTGCGTCCAGATTCAAAGATTATCTGCTGGTCATGAAGGATATGCCGGACGGCAATTCCGATGACATCCGCTGCTATGATCTGAACGGGAAGGCGGTGAACCCATGAAATTTGAATTCAAAAAGCTGCTCAGTCACAAGGAGCTGTGGATTGTTCTCGCACTTTCACTGATTGCGCTGCTGCTGCTGACCTTCCGCTATGATTTCGCAGGATTCTCCGTTCTGAAAGTCACATGGCAGAAACAGCCGCATTATTATAGTATGACCTATCAGGAGGCAGAGCCGATCCTGCAAAAGGAGCTTGCACAGCTCGGACCGGAAGCACAGAACGAATCCTCACCCAAATTTGCGGAAGCAACGGTTCTGAAGGATTTCCAGTTCTGCATCAATGAATACAAACAGCAGGAAGACAAAATGCGGGAACTCGTCATCCAGATGAACAAAGATCTTCAGGAAGCGCAGACCGATTTTGCACGCCGCGATCTGTCACATGCACTCAAGCTGTATAACCGTGCGTACCATTACCGCGTCTGCCCCTATAACCGCTTTCTGTTTGCATTCCTGCATATGGAATACGGCGATTATCTCCACTGGCTGTATCTGCTGCTGATTGTGACGCTGCTCAGTCCGCTGTTCTCCGCAGAATATGAAACCGGCATGTATCAGATTTTGTTTTCCTCGAAAAAAGGCAAAAAAGCATTGTTCCGGAAAAAAATTCTCGGCGGCGTGCTCGGTGTGAGCGCCGCGGCGTTCATCTACACATTGATCGCATATACAGCACTCTGGATTCACCGCGGACTCAGCTTTCAGCTCTGGGCGGCACCGATCCAGTGCATCGACCAGTACCGCTACTGTCCCTACGCGCTGACGGTTGCAGAATTCATTCTGCTGACAGTTCTGATGCGCATTCTGATCGGCTGCTTTGTGCTGGCAATCATAGCGCTGGTCTCCTGCTTCTGCAAAAAGTCGCTTGCCGTATTTGCAGTATCGGGCGGCGCTGCTGCAATCCCGATGCTGCTGGCCAAGCTGCTGGAGCACAATGCGGAAGGCATGACCGTTCTCAAGCGTCTCGGCCTGATGCGTCTCTCTTATCTGCGGGATTATCTGATGCGCTATGAAACCGTCAACGTCTGCGGATATCCGGTCAGTCAGATGATGCTTTCGGTACTCTGCACAGTGTTTCTGACTGCATTTGTTCTGGTCACTGCAAACATCTTCTACACACACAACAATACACACAGAAAGCCGGTGAAAACATGCTCTGCTTCACAGACCTGACAAAAAAATACGGCAGCTTTTTCGCGCTGGACCGGTTTCACGCGGAGCTGGACTGCGGCATTTACGCGCTGCTCGGCCCGAACGGTGCCGGCAAAAGCACCATGATGAATATACTGGTCGGACTGCTTGCGCCGACAGCCGGAACCGTCACATATGACGGCAAAAACATCGAGGAAATGGGCGACTCCTTCCGTGCACTGATTGGCTATATGCCGCAGTATCCGGGGTTCTATCTGGGATTCACGGCAATGGAGCTGATGCGCTATATGGCAGACATGAAGGGTCTGCCGCGCAAGGATGCCGAAGCACGCTGCAAAGAGCTGCTGAAATCCGTCAATCTGGCGGATCACGCAAACGAAAAAATCGGAACATTTTCCGGCGGTATGCGGCAGCGTCTGGGACTTGCGCAGGCGCTCATCAATGATCCGAAGATTCTGATTCTGGACGAACCGACCGCCGGTCTTGACCCGAAGGAGCGTGTCCGGTTCCGCAACATGATCCGCAGACTGTCGGATAAGATCACAGTCATTTTCTGCACGCACATCGTCTCCGATATTGAAACGATCGCCAAGGAAGTCATTCTGATTCACCACGGCAAGCTGCTGCGGCAGGCGCCGATTCCGGAGCTCGTGCACGATATGGAGGGTAAGGTCTGGGAGATTCTGCCGGATGCGGATGAAACGGAAACGATGCTCGATCAGTTTCCGCGTTCGAGTCTGGTCAGCCGCAACATGCAGACGGTCATCCGGATCGTGAACGATACGCAGCCGCACCCGAAGGCCAAAGCCTGTGCGCCGGTGCTGGAGGACGTCTACCTTTATATGTTCGGAGATAACGGCGTATGAAGAACAGCGGACTTTGTTTTCAATTTGAACTGAAAAAGCTGCTGATTGCGCGGAGGGGCTGGCTCATCATTCTGGCAGCGATTCTGCTGCAGATCGGTCTGGGCTGCTTTTCCAATCCGCATCTGTATGAATACAGCTACGACACCAAGCTCTATGAGCAGTATACCGAAGTCTATTCCGGGCCGTTCAAGAAATCAAATCTGCGAAAGATGGATGCGAATCAGATTGTTCTGGACAAGATCATGAGCGAACAGACCAAGCCGGATCTTTCCTCTGTGGATGCCTACGAGAAGCAGTCACGCCGCATTGAGATGGCGTCACAGAAGAGCAGTGTCCTGATGGCAATCCGCGATAAATACGCCTCGTTTGCGGATTTCCGCGAACTGGAGCCGGAGCTGACCTATGACCTTGAGCTGACCGACTATATCAAGCGGTTCGGGATGAACTGGGCATCGCTGCTGTGCATTGCCCTGCTGGTGCCGCTGCTGATGCTCGGTGACAAAAACTGCGGCATGGAACAGATCCTGTTCCCGACGGTCACCGGACAGGCGCGCATTGTACGGGCAAAGCTGCTGGCAGCCTGTGTAACCGGCGTGGCCGTGACGGCAGTCTGTACGCTGCTGCAGTGGATTCTGTTCTCGCTGCGCTGGAATCTCGGCAAGCTGGATGTGCCCGTGCAGAGCATCACGGGATATGCACAGTGCAGCCTGCACAGCAGCATCGGCGGAAGCCTGCTGCTTTCGGGCATCGTACAGGTTCTGGCTGTCCCGGCGGCCGTGCTGATTCTCTGCATCTTTTCGGCGCTGATCCGCAAGGAAGTGCCGGTCGTTGCAGCATCGGTCATTACGGTAGCAATCAGTGCCCTGCTGACGGAAAAGATTCCGGGGCTGCGCGTGTTCTCGATCGCAAGCCCGCTTTCCTGTATGCAGGCGCTTGCGCAGATGAGCGGCGCCGACCTGATTTTCATGCTGTTCTTCCTCTGTCTCAAAACAACACTTTTCGCAATGGCAGCATTCTGGCTTGCAAACCGGAAGCGATAAGCCTGCGGTCTGATATCTTACAGAAATAAACAAAGATACGAAAAAAGCAGCACGGTTCCCGCTGTTTTGAACAATCCCGCATTCCGTTTTGTATATTCAAACGAATTTCGCGGATATTGTTTACAACCCGCTGTTTTCATGGTATAATTGCAGCAGAAGGGAATATATTTCCCGCAAACGGCATTCAAACTGCCGGCCGTTCCGTTATCACAAACAAAGAGTGCACTTGCTCCGGCAAGGGCATCTCTTTTTTGTAACTATTCATCACACTACTTCATCACACCATCAGCTGCAGAAAGGAACGTATCATGGACACATTTCAGGAAATCACCACAACTGCGCCCGAAATCGGACACACTGTCGTGCTGGGCAAGGCAGGCAGCGGCAAAACCGCGGCCGCCTGTGCACGCGCAGCTTACTATGCTGCGCTGCCCGAGCACCCCGGCGTACTGCTGCTCACATGGAACCGCATCTCCGCAGAGCTTCTGCGCCAAAGGTTCCGCCGTGTACAGCGTCCCCCGAAAATCATGAGCTATCAGGATTTCGCCGTACAGCGTATGCGGCAGAGAAAGGTACTCAGCGGAAGCTGCCGGATCCTGACACCGCAAAAACAGCAGAATTATCTGCGGCAGGCACTCGCATACTGCCGAAGCCATTATCCGGATGAGCCGATGTTTCAGCTCCCGGAATCTTTTTATGCACCGCAGCTTTATTCATTCCGGCAGGCTGCGGCCTCCGCGCCGGACGGCGCTGACAGCTCCGTTCCGGAAAAACTCCGCCGCTGCCTTGAAGCACTCTATATGAAATATCTGGAGCTGCGTACCTTTGACGGCTGGCACTACGACCGGGACGATCTGGCGGAAGCGTTTTACCGCTCTGCACAGACATCGCGTCCGGAATACCGTTATGCGCATATTATTGTAGATCAGGCAGAAGAATTTTCGCCCGTCATGCTGCAGTCGCTGCTCACATGTTTGCAAAGCGGCGGCTCCTTTACGATGTTTGCCGATCCCGCCCAGCAGATCTGCAGCTGCAGGCACGCATGGCAGGAAGCAGGCATTCCGGTCAGCCGGATCCGTGTTCTGTCGGAAAAATGCCGCGCATCTGCAGAAATCGACGCATTTCTCAGCAATATCCTCCGCCGTCTGGATTGCCGTGCGCCTGCCGCAGAGGAGTGCGATCATGCAGACAGACTTGCGTTCCGTCTGTTTCCGACGCCTTCCGTTGAGGCCGAAGCGATCATCACGCAGGCACTGCAGATCAGCCGGCATGAACCGACGGTCATCCTCTGCCGGAACGGAAGAATGCTTGAACGCTTCCGGGAAATGCTCAGCTGCCGCCGTGCCGGCTTCACCGTACTCAACACAGATTCCAGTACCATTCCCCAGCACCGCACAGTCTATCTTTCTGAATACCGCGATGCGAAGGGACTGGTATTTCCGCATGTATTTCTGCCCGGCCTCTCGGCGCAGGCGCAAGCCGGTGCTGAGGACAGCCGTCGGGCGGAGCTCCGCCTGCTCTATGCAGCCGCGAGCCGTGCACAAAAAACGCTGCGGCTCTCAGGCAGCGGAATGCCCTCTCCCCTGCTCTCACCGCATTGCGTCTGCGTCACAAAATGCTAAAAATCATGCTTTCCGGCGATGTTTTTGCATCGCCGGAAAATTTTTTTGCAGAAATACCGGTCAGGGCTTGACAAAGAACTACAAATGTAGTATAATACAGTAAACTACATTTGTAGAACGAAAGGAGGTTTCTGTATGGAACCCAAAAAACTGCCGGATGCCGAATTTGAAATCATGAAGGCAATCTGGCAAATGCAGGAGCCGGTCACATCCGGCATGGTCACGGAACAGCTGCGGCTGACGGTTCCCCCAAGAGAATGGAAGCCGCAGACAATCCTGACAATGCTCACCCGTCTGGAGCAGAAAGGCTTTCTGCGATCGGAAAAGCACGGCAGAGAACGTGCATACTACGTGCTGATTCCGCAGGCAGATTATCTGCAAATCGAAGCAAGCAGCTTCCGGCAGCGGTTTTCCGGCGGCCGCTTCACAGGACTTGTCAAGGCGCTCTGCGATACCGATGATCTGACCGCAGCAGACATCGAGGATCTGCAGCGCTGGCTCGAAGAAAGGAGCAAGCAGTCATGATGATGAAAATTGTGCAGCATCTGTATCACGCAATCCTGAATGAAAATTTCCTGTCATATGTGATTCAGAGCATTATAATCTGCTCGCTGACGATGAGTTTCATCGCGGCATTCGTGCTCCTGATCTCCCGCCATATGAAGAACCGGCAGTCCGCCGCAGGACGCTGCCTGCTCTGGTGGGTAATCGGTTTTGGCTTCCTGATTCCGTGCAAGCCGCATCCGGCGGGCTCTATCACCGTCATCAGCGCAGACGGACTCCATGATTCACCTACTTTGGCGGATATGATCGCATACCGTCTGCACAGCCGCTGCGATCTGAGCAAAGAATTCTTTGTTCTGCTGTTCTGCGTCTGGTTGATCGGTGCCGTCGTATACGGTACTGTGACACTGAACCGTCAGGAGCAGTTCAGACGGGACATCAAACGGCTGCACAGACCCGCAGATATGCACACGCAGGCGCTCGCAGACCTGCTCTGCGATACGCTCAGCATCAGACGGCACATCCCGGTTTATACGGTTCCGGTGATTGAAACGCCCATGCTGAGCGGATTGCTGCGCCCCTGCATTCTGCTGCCGGAGCAGGAATATGACAGCGAAGAGCTGCGGCTGATCCTGAAGCATGAGCTCTGCCATTACTGCCGCGACGATCTGCTCTGCAAGCTGCTGTGGATCGGCTGCCGGACAGTTCACTGGTTCAATCCGTTTCTGCCGCTGCTGATGCAGCAGATGGAGCAGGACTGCGAGCTCGCCTGCGATGAAGCCGTCATGGAGAACGAACCGTCTGATTCCGCGAACATTTACTGCAAGGCGATTCTGCACACGGCCATGCGCCGCACCGCCGGCAAAAGAACAGATACAGTGCTTGCAACGGGCTTTTCATGCAGCAAGGAGATTCTGCGTTCCCGTCTGCAGGCAATCCTTTCCGGTGTCCGAAAGCGCTGCTGCCCGGCTGTTGCGGCTGTCGCGCTGATCCTCACGCTCCTGACAGGCAGCCTTCTCGCATATGAGGTATTCGATACCATGCCGTCGCTTGCGCCGCACAACACGTTCATATCGACCGCCGCTGCGTCCGTACCGGTTCCGGAAAACCCTGCCGAACCGCAAACGACGCTGCCGCCTCCTGAATATCTCACGGAGCAGAATATCCCCGCAGTTGAAGAGATGCCGGATGCGGTCCATACGCAGCCGCAGATCATTCCGCTCCCGTAAACACCAAACCGGACAGCAGACATGTGCTGTCCGGTTTTTCATTCAGCGGGGACAGAGCATTTCATCCACACCAGAGCTTTTTTTGCGCTCCGGAATCATTCCGCACGCTTGTATTTTGTCTCCGTGTGTGATATAATGGTTCATGCGCTGCGATGAAATCGCACCGAACGGCAATCGGCAAATTGCTGCGATTGCGTATCGTTTACAGCGCACTCTATGTGATATTTACACAAGACATGCCGTGTCCGGAGCCGAAAAAGCGGCATTTCTCACTTTGTGTCGTGGACTTTGGCGGGAAAAAGCAGTATGCTTGTAATGAAAGGAGGCAGCAGAATGGATCAGATCAAGATCGGTCAATTTCTGAAAGAGCTGCGAAAGGAAAAGGCGCTGACGCAGGAACAGCTGGCAGAGCATTTCGGCGTATCGGGCAGAACTGTAAGCCGCTGGGAAAACGGCAACAATATGCCGGATATCAGCATTCTGATTGAGCTTGCGGATTATTACAGTGTTGACATCCGCGAGCTGATCGACGGAGAAAGGAAAAGTGAGGATATGGATATGCAAACAAAAGAGATTGTCGAAAAGGTTGTTGACTATACGACCGAGGACAAGGAACAGGTCATCAAACAGACGCTGCACGAGTCGATTGCAGGTATCATAACGCTGGCAACGGGCATTATACTTGCCTTGTTTTACACAGGGAGCAATACCGTGGTCATCAACATCCGGGACATGTGCTTCTCCTTAACAGCAGTGGCGCTGTTCTCAATTTTTCTGTACTCCAGCGGCAAGGCTGCGGAGATGAAAAAGAATAAACGCAAGCAGAAAATCTTTTTCATTACAATGATTGCAGGACTCATTCTGATCGGGTTTATCATCACAGTGCTGACATGCACATTCAGCGCATGAAATACGGCGCATTCCCCTGCCGGCCGGATGCTTGCATACTGAAAAAGGCTGAGCTGCCGGAAGCGTTCAGCCTTTTTGATTGTATACAGAAAACAGGCCGCAAACTGTTCCGTTTACGACCTGTCTCATAAAAATGGTCGAGGTGACAGGACTTGAACAAAATCTACCTATCACGAGTCAAACGATCCGCCTATTTGTTACAGTCAAACAGTATTATTTTATCATACATCAAGTGGAATGTCAAGATTATTTCAAAAAAAAGCATCCATATCAACCTGAAGCATTTGGATTGGTATGGATGCTTTTTTGGTCACTATGCTATAATATATGTGTCCATTGGACTACTATATATAAAAAGGAGCATACAGATGCCGTTAAAACAACCTGAAAACGATCCCACATTCGATGTTCTTGCATACATGCGTTCGCTTTCCCCTATTCCGGACGGAAAGTACGAGTGTGCAACAGTTGCCGACTGGACTGTCTGCTGGTTACTCCATTATTGTTCCGGAATTAAAGAGTCCACAAAAATGGAGTACGAAAAGATCGTTCAGCAGCATATCAATCGCGTTCTCGGAAAAGTTCTTCTGACGGAATTATCACACGAGGATGTTCAGCTGTTTATCAACAGCCTGAATATGGGAATCGGTATCGACAATAAGTTAAGCCCGAAAAGCATTAAAAACATTCATGGGACACTCCATATTTGCCTGAAAGTCGCTGTGGATTTCGGATATATCAATGCGAATCCAGCGGACAAGATCATTCTGCCGAAGAAAACCACTCCGGAGATTGTTCACCTTGAACCGGAGATTCTGCATGACTTCTTCGGTGCAATCAAGAATCATCCTAAGCGGCTTCTGTTTATTGTTTCTATTTTTACCGGAATGCGCGAAGGTGAGATCATCGCTTTCACATGGGACTGCGTTCGGTTCGATACCGGCGATATTTACCTCTATCGCCAGCTTTCTCAAAATGTATATGGTTCGTTTTTCTGTATACATCTCATCGGTTGAAATACCATTGAGGACTTTGAAGAACTGTAATTCAAATCAAAGTCAGATTCTCTCGGTGTACGGCAGCAGCCTAAGGGCTTCACAAATAGGATAGAGATTTAGGAACGTTTGAGAGCCTGTTATCGGAGTTTTACAGAACGCTGAAGGTAACAGGAAGTCAGCCGTCCCATAGTAGTCTGAGGTTGGGAAAGCCAACCACAAAGAGCTGAAATGCTCTGCGGCGAAGGGGACGAGTCAGATTAATGATAAATTTCACGAATTGAGAACAAATAACTCCCTGAAATATTGGGTGACGAACTATGGGGTGATACCTTATACATCTAAACGTCATGTTCTCGGACGAAAGCGACCTAAAAAGATGTCAGGATTATCTTTACCAAAAGAGCCTTGACAATGTCACTTTCACAGGATTGATTGAAGCAATGTGTAACGAGGTTACGATTGTAACAGCAATTCATGACATCAAATCCAATCACGGCAGTAAAACGCCGGGAGTGGATGGTAGAAACATCAACCAATATCTGCAAATGGGCAAAGATGAATTAATTGCACTGATTCAGTCCAGATTTCACAGTTATAAACCCAAACCTGCAAGACGCGAATATATCGCCAAAGCAAACGGAAAATTGCGTCCGTTAGGCATACCGACTATGCTTGACAGGATCATACAGCAATGTATGAAAATCATACTGGAACCGATATGCGAAGCAAAGTTTTACCCGCACAGCTACGGTTTCAGACCGTACAGGGCGCAGAAACATGCAATCAGAGACATCGTAAATGTTATCAATGCAACAGGCATCCGGAAAGATAAGGCGGTATGGGCGATTGAGGGCGACATTAAAGGATACTTTGATACGATCAATCACAGGATTCTGATGCGGAAGCTCTGGAAAATAGGAATCCATGATAAACGGGTTCTGAAAATCATAAGCCAGATGCTGAAAGCGGGATATATTGAACACGGATTGTATCATATGACTACAACAGGAACCCCGCAGGGCGGCATATTATCGCCGCTGCTTGCAAATGTATATCTGAATGATTTTGACTGGTATGTAGGCAGAAAATATCTGGAACCGCATAGAAAATGCCTGCGTAAAAGTAATGACACAAGAAGACTGAAAGCACACGGCGCAACACCAAAGTATAATTTCAGATATGCAGATGATTGGGTAATACTGACGACATCAAAGGAAGAAGCCGAAAGGCTGAAACGTGAATTGACCAAATACTTCAAATACCAGCTAAAGCTTGAATTGTCGCAGGAAAAAACATATGTCACAGACCTGCGCGACAAAGGCATCCGATTTCTCGGATTTGTAGTGAAAGCGGAGCGGAAACGGAAAACACCGAATCCGAAATCATGGACTGACAATCTTGTCGGAAAACCGTACCCAGACCTTGAAAGGCTAAAGCGGAAAACAGATAAAATTAAGGAAGCGATCAGGACAATCCAAACGTATGAAGCACCTACTTCCAGAGCGGCAAAGATACAGGAAATCAATTCCATGATAATGGGAATTGCACAGTATTTACAGCCGTCTATCTGTTCGCACGCTTATAACATCATAGACAGGAAAGTCAATAATACTGCATTTGCGGTATGGAAAAGAATGTACCCGCACAGCTACAATCAAATGCAGATTCCGCTGCAAAACCTTTGTAATCTCCCGCACAGACATCAGGGATATACAAGTACGACATTTGCGATCAGGGTTGAGGGGTTCTGGTTCGGTCTGACCTACGCATTCATCACGCACAGCAAGTATGAGACCAAGCCTTTCGATCAGAAAACAACACCCTATACCGAAGACGGCAGAAAACGATATTTACAGCAATGTAAGAATAACAAGCGCCTACCATGCAACAGACCTTCAATTAACAATGCAATGACGCTTGCTTTTACGCCTTATGTAAAAGGGAAATTCTGGAAGCAGAATTTCGAGTATTACATGAATCGGGAGTATGCTTTTAATCGGGACAAAGGCAAATGTAAATGCTGTGGGAAATATTTGAGCGGAGATGCAGACGGACATTGTCATCACGTTGACAGAAAATTGCCGCTGGACAGAATCAATAAAGTGCAGAATCTGGCATGGGTCTGTGTTGAATGTCATCATATGATTCATAACAGCCCGATTTCCAATGTTGATGTTAAGACAGAACGAAAAATCATGAAATATCGTGCAAAACTCAAAAAGTGAAATTTATCGCAGGCTGTATATCGTGAGAGTACAGCTTTGTTGAGAGAAAAGTAAGTTAATCTGATGGAACGCTGTGTGCGGTGAAAGCTGCATGCACAGTGTGAGGTGGGGGAAAACCCGGAGATTGTCTCAAAGGGTTACCTATCACCATGCTTCGTCACGACAAAAATGACAAATGTTTCCGGTGTTACGACAAAGGCATCCGGCATTGCAGATGACATGCAGATGAAGTGCGATTACTTCAACGAGGAACTCGGTGACGGTCATATTCTTTTTAGTACCGGCACACCGGTATCGAACTCGATGACAGAACTCTATGTCATGACAAGATACCTTCGCTCCGATCTGCTTGCGATGACCGGCACAGAACGATTTGACGATTGGGCAGCGACATTCGGAAATGTGACGCAAAAGAACAAGATGAATCAAGCAGGACAGATGCAGCTCAAGACGAGTTTCAGCTCGTTCAAGAATATGCCGGAACTCATGCAGATGTATAAAGAGTTTGCCGATCTGGTATCTGCTGACAAACTTGCTGAAACGACCAAGCGTCCGGATCTGATTACCGGTCAGCCGCAGATCATCGCTGTGGAAGCATCGCCGGAACAGAAAGCATATGTCGAACAGCTTGCTGAAAGGTCGCTTGCTTGCCAGAACGGTTTTGTCGATCCGCATACAGACAATCCGTTGAAGATCACACATGAAGCGAGATTGGTCGGACTCGGCAACCGTGCAATCGCAGCATTGTACCGGCAGAAGGACGGCGAAAAAGGCGAACTCCCTGACGGGTTTATCGAAGATCATGACAGCAAGATTGATGCCTGCCTTGAAAATGTCAAGAAGCTCTATGACAAGACCGCGCCTGAAAGCGGTGTCCAGATTATCTTCTCGGATATCGCTGTCAATGATGACAAGGGTAACTTCTCCGCTTATAAGTACATGCGTGATAAGCTGGTCGCTATGGGTATCCCGGAAAAGGAAATCGTCTTTGCTCCGAAGGCAAGTGCAAGAAACCGTGAAGATATTTTCCGTGACATTAACGAAGGAAGATACCGCGTGGTAATTGCTTCAACCAGTACGCTCGGCACCGGCGCGAACATTCAGAAGAAACTTTACGCGCTCCACAATTTCGACATTCCGTGGAAGCCAAGCGACTTTGAACAAAGACAAGGAAGAATCCTGCGGCAAGGCAACAGCTATGATGCAGTTGAGATTTTCAACTACGTTACAAAAGGAACACTTGACAGCTTCCTCTATCAGATCGTGACAGACAAGGCACGTTATATCGCGCAGCTCTGGAACGATGAATGCCCGGCTCGTATCATGGAAGACTGTGACGAAACTGTACTTACTTACGGTCACTTCCAAGCAGTCGCACAGGATAATCCCGATCTGCTGCATCATCTGGAATTGCAGAATAAGGTTGATGAGCTGAAACTCCTGCGCAGCGAATATCGCAAAGAAACTTCTACGCTTCAGCGCAGAGTGGCGCAGATTCCGGATTTGCTTGAACAGACAAAGCAGAGAATCGAAGCAACGAAAAAGGATATTGACAGCGTTTCTGCAATGCGTGACAAGCAGACCGGAAAGATCAGCGAACTGTCCGTCCGGAAAAATGCCGGTCACGGAGAGGTTATACGCGACCACGGCGAAATCAATAAATACCTGCTTTCCAAGATTCAGAGCAAGGCAAAGGCTCCGTTCGATGAACAGCCCGGTTTCACGATTGGGAACTTTACTGTTACAGTTCAGAGCAGTCACAGGTATGCCGGAGAATTTGAATTTGTCATCAAGGGCGAATGGGACAAGGTGTATTATGTGGATGCTGCCAATGACGAAAAAGCTGATAACTGCCGCCGCATCTCCAATTTCTTCGATACCGGTTTGGAGAAAGAGTTGGCTAGAGCAGAGCAGAAAATCGAAGACCTTAACATGGAACAGAAGCAATCGCAGGAGCGCATCGACAAGCCGTTCCCGGCACAGGACGAGCTGGATGAAGCAGAACAGGAACTCGCAGATCTGGACATTAAGCTGACGCAGAACGGACTTTTGACAGATGGCGCAGAATATGCAAACGGCGAGGAAGGCAACGACCAGACTTTCATTCCCGATAATGACGAAGACGAGGAAGATACCTATTTCGCTGACCATTCATTATAAGACGTAATAACAGATTGAAGCTGCCCTTTTCGGAAGGGGAGGGCAGCTTCTTTCAAAAAGGAGGATAGAAAATGACGAACGATGAAATTATTGAGAGTGCCAGACGTAAAAATCTGGTCGAGTATTTTCAAGCCTGTGGCTATACGTTACAGAAAAAAGGAACTGAGTTTTATGTCAACGAGATCAAAGGTCTGACAATCAACCCGAACAGCAATGCATGGTATCACCATTACCAGCGAGCTGGCGGCTACAACGCGATTGATTGTCTTTGCAAAGTATTCGACATGGACTTCAAAGAAGCTGTCCATGCTTTGACCGGAGAATATTTGCAGTCCGGCAAGCAGAGTCAGCAGACCGGTTGGTTTAAGAAAAAGAACACACAGGCAGCTTCGCCGCAGCAAACACCGACAGAACCGGTGAAGCAAAAGAAGGAAATTGAGATGCCGGAGAAAGCAGCAGCGAATGCTCCGCTGTTTGCTTACCTTCACAAGACCAGAGGGATTCCGTATGATGTTATAAAAGAGTTCACAGATTCCGGATTGCTCTATCAGACGAATAAAAAATTCGGAAATGGCTTCAAGGCTAATGCTGTTTTCGTTCATCGGGATCGTGAAGGCACTCTTGTCGGCGGTGAGCTGCAAGGTCTTGATCCGGTTTATCGGTTCAAGGGAATGGTTGCCGGAACCGGTGATACCGCTTTTCAGTTTGTGCCTGTTCCTGCAAAGGACGGCAAACTGAAACGGGCATATATCTTTGAGAGTTCAATCGACCTGATGAGTTTTTATACCATGTTCCGTAAGGAACTGAAACTTGAAGGGACAGCATTTATTTCTCTCGCCGGACTGAAACCGACTGTACCAAAGCATCTGCAAGCTGAGGGAGTCGAAATCATTTCCTGTGTTGACAATGACACAGCCGGTCAGAATTTTGAGGTCGATAACGGATTCAGGAGATCAGATTTCGTGAAGGAGCATCTCGACGTAAAAGGTTTGAAAGACTGGAACGATCTTCTTCGGTATCCTGATGTTAAGCCTGAACCGGCTCGGACTATTACACCTGTCAATGAACAATATGCAGTAAGGAGTATGATGCACTGATGGATAAGACCAATGAACCGAAGCCCAAGAAGAATGATCCGGTGATTCATGTTTCCCTTCATGAAGATGAACTGAAAGCACTTCTTTCGATTCTAAATCTCTTTAAGGAAGAAGATATATCGGAGCCACGAAAAGACGGAAAGCAAGCAGAAAAAATAATGGACGTTATCTTCAAATACAGAAAAGCATATAAGAGGAGTGACGGAACGCACTACACGATATGCTTTTTTGAATCGCAAGCGGCAGCAATGATGAAGTTCTTTGCAAAGACTGTCCGAATGATAAAGCCGCTGAACGATAACAGTAACGAAACGTAAAAAAGTCAAGGGTTTGGGATTATCCCAATCTGCGGAGCAGACCGGAAGTTCCGTATTCATGATTTCTGATATAAAATCCGAGAAATCTGAAATGGGTACGGAACTTCCAAAGCCGTCAAGGTCGCAGACTTTGCACATAGCTGGGTGTATACCCGGCGGTCTGTTTTGTATATCGCGTGAAACAGCGACGTACAAAACAGAAAATGTGTTACCTCTCTCTTTCCAAAGTGTACGAAGTACGCTTGGAATAGAGAGAAAACGAACAAAACCGACTGCCAAACTGAAAAAAGAAAGAGGAACGACTATGCAGAAATTCAGCGTTTCATTCTCACTCGGCAATGGTGCAGAGATTCATGGCGGAGACACTGACCATTATTTCAATGTATATCTTGCCGAAAAAATCAAGAAAAACCAGCATGATCCTTGTATTGTGTTCATTATGAAGAACATAAAAGATACTTATCACCAGTTGTTTGATGAAGCACTTGAAAAATACAATTCCACGAAAAAACCATGTCGCAAAATTAAGGATTACTATGAGCATATCTCGTCCGGAAATCGTGAATCGCCGTTCTATGAAGCAATCGTTCAGTTTGGTGACAGTATCAATGCGCCTGTCGGCTCAGAGCGCGGAAAGATCGCAAAGCAGTTGTTGACAGAGTATATGAAAGGCTTTCAAGAAAGAAATCCTAATTTGCATGTATTTTACGCTGTGCTTCATATGGACGGGGCAAGCCCACGTTTAAGAATTGATTTCGTTCCATTCTATAGCAAAAATCATAAAAATGGATTGGTAAAAGGTGTTTCGATGCGAGCTGCATTGGAGGAAATGGGATACATTTCAAAAGGATACAGAGAGAATCATCTATCACTTTGGGAACAGGCGGAGAGAAAAGTTATGAATCAGCTTCTCAAAGTGCATGGATATACCCGTGAGGACAAGCATGTGAAACACAAGCACATGAGTGTATATGAATACAAAGAAATGCTGCGCAGAGATGCTATGATGAAAAATGCGAGAGCGAAAATCTTTCAGGAAGGAGATCTGCAAGCGATTAAGGAATTGCAGATCAAGTTGGCATCAGCTGAACAACAAGTTGAGCAGCAAGAAGCTGAAAGAAAAGAAAGGTGGAAAAAACATGGAACAGTTTAGTATCAGTTTTGCTCTAGGGAAAGGTAGCGCACCTCATGGTGGAAATATTGAACACAACAATAGAGAGTTTCTCGCTAGCAACGTGAATGAGATTAAATCGCCATTGAATGTTGTTTTCACAAGAACAGATATTGAGGATGCTTACCATCAACTGTTTGATGATGCACTTGAAAAATATAACGAAAAACAAAATAGACCATGCAGACGGATTCAGAATTACTATCAACACGTAGCGTCTGGAAATCGTGAATCGCCGTTCTATGAAGCAATCGTTCAGTTTGGTGACAGTATCAATGCTCCGGTTGGATCTGAACGCGGCAAAATTGCCAAAGATATGCTGATAGAATTTATGAAAGGCTTTCAAGAAAGAAATCCCAATTTACATGTCTTCAACGCTACACTCCATCTGGATGAAGCAAGTCCGCATCTTCATATCGACTTTGTGCCTTATTATACAAAAGGACGAAAGAACGGATTAGAAAAGGGTGTGTCAATGAAAGCTGCATTAGAAGAAATGGGCTTCCGTGCGCAAGGAAAAATGAAAAATCAATTAGTCCTTTGGGTTCAGTCAGAGAAAAAAGTAATGGATCAGATTCTTAATTCGCATGGATATACCCGTGAGGACAAGCATGTGAAACACAAGCACATGAGCGTAGCCGACTACAAGACAATGGTAAACAGTCAAAAGACGATGCAAAGAATCGCAGCAAGACTTGGACTGTCCGGAGAAGAACAGCGTTCACGGCAAGAGCTATATGCAAAACTGGCAGCATCCGAGAAGAAGGTTGAACAGTTGGAAGCTGAAAGAAAATCTCCTTACGCTTGTTTTTATTACTCATCGCCGGACAAACAGATTTTCGTTCAGGACGTAATGCGGCAAGAGGGCATCCACTTCCGAGAAACAGACAACGGTTTTGAAGTGCAGGAATGCTTCGCCAGACGGATCAGGGAAATCGAGAAGACATATCAGGCTCCGGCGTCCACGATCCGCGACAGGCTTCGGGATGATATTGATAGTTTCCTCTATCAGTCAAAGTCATTTGACGAGTTCATCCAGAAGATGAAAGCCGCAAACTACGAAGTCAAACAAGGAAAATATATTTCTGTCAAGCCGCCTTACGGTCAAAGGTTCACCCGATTGAAGTCGCTTGGAGAACACTATGACGAGTTTTCGCTAAAAAAGCGAATGAAGATCAAGGCGCGTTTTGAAGCACGCCTTGATAAACGCATCAAAGAACTGGAAGCTGAAAAGGCTACGAACCTTTGCGTTCTGCAAGAGGTTCGGCGGTATATTGTTGTAGTCGAAAAGGGCGATCTTCCAATCAGAAAGAAAGATAAAACGCAGCCATTCAGTTGGAGCAACGATCCGGAGATTGACAAGCTGCTTGCGTTAAACAACATGCTGAATCAAGGGATGACCGTAGAAACGATCCGTAAAAAGGCAGAAACGCTTGAAGCAACCGCACAGACAAAAGGTGCTGAACTGGAACAAGCTGAGAACGATCTGCGTCAGTATCTGGAGATGAAAGAGAAAATCGAAATCGTCTTTGAAGGCAAAGCATCCGATGCATTTTCGCTGGAACAAGCAAAAGCTGCCGTCCGGCAATATCCGGATATTAACGCATCAAACTATAGGAATATTGATAAGGTTGTCGATCCGGCGAAGGTGAAAGTTCAGGAACTTGCAGAGGAACATCGAGCTATCCGTTCAGAATTGAAAACCGTTACAGAAGCATTAAGCGTTATCGAAAAAGCAACCAATCACACCTATGTCGATCATTTGCTTGCAGATCAGCGCCGCATTGCCGCGTCGGAAGTGCTTATGAATGGTATCTATTCAGGAGAGTCGTTATGAAGAAAAAATGCTCTGCTTCTGCTCTGAAATTACTGGCAATCATCGCTATGACGGTCGATCATACCGCGCTGATGTTCGTTCCGCAGGAGAGTTTGCTCTATTATCTTATGCGACTTTTCGGTCGGCTGACCGCGCCGATCATGGCATTTTTCATTGCCGAGGGCTTTCAGTACACGCGCAGCCGGAAGAAGTATCTGCTTCGTCTTGCTGCCTTCGGATTGATCTCACAGCCGTTTTACGTTGCAATGATCTTCGGAAAAATACCGGACAGTACGTTGAATCTGATCGGAAATTGGAACGTCATGGTATCACTTGCACTCGCACTTTTCTGTCTGATCGTACTGGAATCCAGACTGCCGGAAACACCGCGCCTGATTCTGGTCGCTGTTCTGATTTCACTCGGACACTTTGCCGATTGGTCGCTCATGATTCCGGTTTGGACGGTAATCTTTTATGTCTTCCGAAACGATTTCCGGAAGAAAGCAATTATATTTGCTGTTGCATGTGTTGTGCTGCAAACTGTAATCTTCGCAAAAAGTTATGATAGTTTCCTGATGTTCACATATCAGTACGGTACGCTTCTCGCGCTGATTCCGATCTCGCTATACAACGGCGAGCGCGGCTGCGTCCGGCATAAGAATCTGCAACGCTGGTTCTTTTATGTCTACTATCCGGCGCACATGCTGGTGCTGCTCGTAATCAGGGAAAAACTCATCTAAAGAGAAAAAGCGCAGGGCAGATGCCTTGCGCTTTTCATTATAAAAATTCAATTCGCAGCGTTTTTCCCATTGCGGTCGCAAGTCGTTTCAGCGTCCGAATAGACGGATTTGCGTTTCCGTTTTCCAGCTTGCTTATATCACCTTGTGCGATTCCGGAACGAGCAGCAAGCTCTTTCTGTGTTAAGCCTGTTTCCTTTCTCGCATCAATAATAGCCTGAATAATTGCGTATTCAGGTTCAAGTGCTTCCCATTCCTGACGAAATTCAGCATCTTCAAGCTGTTTATCCAGATACTTCTGAAAATCATCTTTCATATCAATTCTCCTCTCTTGACAGGTAATCTGCTCGATAGCGCTTTGCTTTTTCAATCTCATTCTTAGGTGTCTTTTGCGTTTTCTTGATAAATCCATTTGTCAGTATAATCTTCCGTCCGATCATAAAGAAATAAAGGACTCTGGAAATATCCGTACCAACTTTTGCACGCAATTCAAAGATTCCGTCTTCTAATTCTTCCGAGTAAGGCATTCTTGTTTGATAGCCGTTTGCCTTAACAATTCTAATAGTCATGAGCATTTTTGCTCTCATTTTCGTATCAAGACTGTTAAGAAATTCTTCAACTGGCTTTTCGCCCTTCTCTGTTGTATAGAATATGATTTCAAATTCCTGCATTTTGATTCTCCTTGATATAGGATTTATCCTATAATTATTGTAGCATAATTTTATGGATTTGTCAAGTGCTATTTCAAAAAAAGTGAATATGAAATTCCAGAACGATCCGCTGCCATGTGCGCGAGAGCCAGCGGCGGAGTTGGTTCCGGATGCGGCGGATTCCCTTGTTTTCCTTCCGAGCTGCTTCTTGCGCACGATTCATTTCACCGATGAACGCCAGCGTTTTCGTTTCCACGATTCGCTTAATTGCGTGCTGCGCTTCAGCTTCGGAATAGCCTTCGCGCAGAAAACCGTTGTATGTACGCTCAATGTACTCCTTCACACCCGGCACGGTCAGATACAGTCTGCACTGATCTTGCAGAAACATAACTGCGTAGTCCGGCAGTCCTTCAAACATATCAAAAGTGTTATTCATAGGTCATCCTCCTTTTTCAATCAGTAACGTATATGGGTATAGAGCATGGATCACATAATCCATGCTCTTTCCGGTAATGCTTCACACAGTTTGTCCAGTTGTTTGGCTGCGTTACTGTATGCGTAGCAGCCTTCATTGCAAAAATCGTTATAAGCCTTCTCGATCTCCTTAACCGTTTCGATGATACTGTGGTTATCATCTTTCAGGATGCCGAAGACTGCTTCCAGCCGGTCATACTTCTCACGGATCGACCAGAATGCTGCCATTGCGCTGACGCATTGACCGATAACCGAAAGCATGTCTTTCTTTGTCAGCTGCATGATTCGCTTTCCGCTGACCGTCTGAGCAAGCTCGGATTCGTACTGACACAGCCCGTAGTAGTCTTCTTCGACAGTATCAAAGCCGATGCACTGAAAGCGATTACCCATGAGAGCAACCGTGCAGTCATCGAAATGCTCCGAGATTAGTTCGTCATCGAGAATGCTGTAGAGCTGATCCGCTTCTGCGGAAAGATCGGAAAACATCATCTGGAACTCGTAGAAGTCTTCTTCTTCGCCGTCCATTGCTTCAAGGATGTTTTCATCATCCCATGCGTAGCGGATTTCGTCACACTCTGAGCAAATGTCGCACAACTCATTGTGAATCAGCTCATAGCCAAGCATTGCAAGTGCCGGTCGCTTATAGCGGAGATTCCGCGCACGTTCAGCTTTCTTGCTCATGCTGTCGATCCTCCATTTGTTCCCGAAAGGCATCATCAAGCTCCATTAAGATCTTGAATGCAAGGTCTGTAAATGTATTGCTGAACTCGCTGCCGTCGATTCTTCTTGCAAATTCAAGCAAATCTTCTTCTTCGCCGCTTATAGTCAAGCTGTGTTCAGAGAAAGAGTAAAGCGTTCTGTTGTACTGAATGCCGCCTTTCATGTCATTGTAAAGATCGTAGTATTCACTTTTCACGCCGTCCACGGTCAGACCGTCCTTAACATATGCATTATGCATGAGATGCAGGAATGTATACAGAAGACCGCCAAACTGGTCATCGTTCTGAACGTAGCAGTTCAGATCTGCATCGGTTGTGGTCGGAGTAATATCTCCGTCATCCACACCTTCTATCTGCCATTCAGTAAATACAGAGTCATTCGTTACGGTACGAGCAATCAGCTCCATTGCGCGAACAACTGCGCAGCGTTCTTTCGTGTTCATAGCTCCCGCCTTTCTGCCGGGATTCGCCGCCCGGCTCGGCATCTCTTACAACCTATACTATTTTATGATGCAACAGTCAGGCAGACTGGTAGTTTTATTAGTTACCTTCCTTTCCTGTTGAGATCAGATGTTCAGCCACTTTTCCCAAGTCCTTCGCATTGGTTCTTCATGACAGAACCAGAATGCCTGTTCTTCGTGTTCAGTCCATTGCTGCGCCAGCTTCGCTGCATCCCACGGATTCAGGAAAACGCACTTGCCAAGCGCTGCTGTTTTGTACCGCCGAGGGACGCAGCCTTTTCCGGGTTCATAACCGCGGATACAAAATTCTGTGTAGTGAGTGCCGTCATAATAGCCTGTCAGGATGCCGCTGCTCACACAGTATTCTTTCAACGGTCCAGCTCGTCCCGGAATGTAGTATAGATGCTCGATCACATACCATAGAACCGTGCCGGTTATCAGCGGTCTTTTCTTTCTTTTCAAAGCGGCAACCTCCTTTTCGTGGTGCATTCCGAAAAGTTGCTACTAGTAGCAACCTAGCAGCATCAGACTCTACTTGCGAACATGGACGAGATCGTTTTGTAGTACCCTTTGCGCTCCGTAGGCTCGACTTCTGTTTCTGCCAGCTCATGCAGTTGCGTCCCTGACATATAGGGACAATCCTTTTTGAGAATTGTGCGATCCGGAAAGATAACTGCTTTCCAGTCTTTGCAGTCACACAGTTTCATAATAGTTCCTTTCTGCCGTTATCGGCTTCGTATCAGTCAAAATGAACCGGAAGGTTCATATCCTTTGCTCTTTGTACGATCTCTGCGCCTTTGCGTTCCCAATAGTCAATCCGGCGTTCCTGTGCCTGTGCAGTTGTGGCTTCACCGAGATTATAGTATTGATCTGCCGCCCTAGCAGCATTGCCTTTCATCGTGAGAGTATATTCATAAGCGAAGGTAAAGATTTCAGCAAGTTCTTTCGGTTCCATAACTGATCCTTTCTGCCGGGATTCGCCGCCCGGCTCGGCTCCGTTCTAAAAACAGGTTAGAAAAACAGCCACATCGACATATTCCGAAAGACCTCGACAGATACATTGTGGACGATAGCAGCTTTCATTTCGTAATCGGTTACATCACGAAACTCCGCTGTATGCTCAATAATGTCATCGACAATCTCGGAAACATCTGCCGTTGAAAGGTGCCGGTATCCGCAAAGCTCAAAGAGCAGATGACGGCATTCCTCGTTAGTCCCAGCATTGTACCAGTTATGCTTGATGCAGAGTGCCTGCATCTTGGTACTCTCTATTCTGCGAAATTCTGTGTATTCCATATTCATTCCTTTCCGTGAGGGAGTTGTGCGCTCCCCCACTCTTTTTTTCTTTCAGTTAAGCATCAGGCTTGCTCACGATTCCGTCAATATACAGACCGCCGTCTTTGTAAGCATTCTTCATGACATGCAGGAATGTGTCCATGAGATCTGCAAAGACTGCATCGTCCTCGACGTAGTAATCCAGTTCCTCGTCTTTTGTGTCAGCGTCAATGTCGCCGTCAGCGACACCGCTTATCAGCCATTCCTCGAAGAAGTTTTCATTGTTGACTGCTCTGGCAAGCAGCTCCATTGCACGAACAGCGTCGCAGCGTTCCTTCTTATTCATAGTGTAGCCCTTTCTCCCCGTTATGCCGATAGGACAGCTTATCGCTTCATTTGCCGTTAAACCAGTCATTCCATTCTTCGTCAGTAGGCGCATCGCCATAGAGGTCTTCGGTATCGTCCGCTTCCTCTTGCTCTGCTTCATACCTGTCAATGATCCGGTTGATCTGCTCGGTTGTGGTAATCGTAGTTCTGATGTCTTTCATAAAGTTCATGGTTGATTCTCCTTTGAGCTTTGGTTTCGTCTTACCTGACACTATAATTATATCATATACGCGCGTATATGTCAATGCGATGCGGTCATATTTGTAACAAATCACAGAATATACGCGCGTATATAGACTATCTTTGTGCGCTATTTAGCTTGAAATTCTATTTGGACTTGTGGTATACTGATAGGTAGAAAGGAGGGTGCTGTTTTATGTACGATGCAGTATCCAAGAAAGCGACTCTTAAATACATGAAAGAGAAGCGCGAAAACCTGAATCTGAACTTCCCGAAGGGCAAGAAGGCAATCTTCAAAGCCTATGCGCAATTCAGAGGTATGAGTCTGACTGAGTTGATCACCCAGCTGATCGAAGCTGATATGGAATTTCATCATTACATTCCTGAAGAAGAAAAGGAAGATGCCGAATAAATGTGTACTGTTAGAGCCTACTCTAACGACATATTCAAAAAGGCTTGAAATGTGTGTCATATAAGTTAGTATTTATATTTCGGGATGTGTCATAATTAAAAGCGCACCCTATCGGTATATTATTTCTTTTCAGACAAGCACATACTATATATAATATCCTTCCTGAAAGAAAAAGAGGAATAGATCATGCAAAAGACTTATATCGGCTATGCACGGGTATCGACCGAAGAACAGAACGAAGCCCGGCAGCTCGAATCATTCCGGACATTCCGCGAACCGATCTCCAAGACGTTCATTGACAAGTGCAGCGGAAAGAACATGAACCGTCCGCAGCTGAAAGCCATGTTGGACTATGTACGCGAAGGCGATGTGGTTGTGGTGTCGGACTTCTCCCGGCTTGCCCGCAGTACGAAGGACATGCTGCAGATCGTTCAGGATCTCACCGATAAAGGTGTCGGTCTGATCAGCATGAAAGAGAATCTGGATACTGAAACGCCGCAAGGTAAGTTTATGCTGACAGTCTTCGCTGCTCTGGCAGAGCTGGAACGCGCCACGATTTTGCAGCGGCAGCGGGAAGGTATCGAGATCGCTAAGTCTGCCGGAAAATATAAAGGACGAAAACCGCTTCCGATGGATGAGGAACGGTTTCGTTCTGAATGTGCGAAATGGAGAGCCGGTGAGCAGACCGCACGGGAAACCATGCTGAAGCTCAATATTAAGCCTAACCGGTTTTACCGGATTGTGAAGCGGCTCGGAATAAGGTAATTATGAAAGGAAACTTAAAATGAAGAGCGTGCAAAAAATACACATTTGGCTGTTTATAGCGATTTCCCTTATGCTTTTAACAGGTTGTATTGATTATAGCACTGTACCTTCGTCTGATGATTATTCAGCAAATACATATGTCACTACACTAGAAGCATCAACTAATAACAGCGAGGGCGATTTGACTTCCGTTCAAGGCTCAAACCTGACAACTGATTCTACGCCGAATTCTAAAAAACACTACAAAGGATATTATGTAATCAATTCAAATACCGGCGTTTTTCATTGTACAAATTGTGCATCTGTAATGATGGCACGAGCAGAGGCTCTACAATATGTCGAATCAACATGTGCGGATTTAGTTGAAAAAGGATATTCCCCTTGCCAAAAATGCCATCCAACTGATATCGAAATTACGGATAATAGTAATACACAGTCAGTTGAGGTTCTCCTGACTCCTGATGAGGATGCGGATCGAATACTGAAGGGATATAATACTAAAACACAATTGGAAAGAATTACAGAAGATGACATATCATATGAATATACCGGTGGAGGTTATCATACCACTGCGTATAAAAATGGTATTCGGTTTGAGATATGCTATGCAGACAGTTTCTATCTGCAAGCCATGGCAGCGAATGAAAGCGCTTCAAATGAATGCTTTAAAAATGAAGTAATAAACTTTTTGTCAGCAATTATAGGTTCATCCAATGCAGAAAGCGTGATAACTGAAGCTGTCCAAACAGGACACAGTGTAACTTATAATAAACAAACAATCAGTTTTGATGGAACATACTTCCGCTACTCGGATGATTCGTGGGCGTCATAATAATAGTCGTTTGAAAAAGGAGTTCAATATGGAGAAATTAGTAATCGACCGAGATACATACCGTCAGATTAAGAAGATGAGCCGTGAGGAGCTGAACGATTTTCTCATTCGGTACGCGCAGAACCTCTGCAAACCTATCGACCTGAAAGACATGGAAAAAGAA
This sequence comes from Oscillospiraceae bacterium, assembly GCA_017427265.1. GTDB lineage: Bacteria > Bacillota > Clostridia > Oscillospirales > Ruminococcaceae > Firm-04. Next base: position 70,852 of record JAFRTG010000009.1, read on the forward strand.
ATCCGTGCAATCAGCGGCATGGGCGAGAAGCGGACAGAGCTTGTCATGAATATCATCGAGAAGTATCTTGGGGATATTTAAGTAGGAGTTTTTTCAGATTATTTGGCACGTTTTTGTGCATACATACAATTTATTGTTTCAAAAGAGAAAAAGCAGAGCGATTGAAACCATGAATATATAGGGGATAAAGAAAATCTTATTATTGTGGGTTTATTCAAAGAGATACAACGGAGCACTAGAACGTAAAGGATATTACTTTGTTCAAAAGCAGGAGCGGACAAATGAAAAAAGAAAGGCTGTGTGATGATGCGGCACAAAAATATTACAAGAATATTTTGCAGTTCTGCCTACGGTTATTAGATTATGACGGATATGCAGCAGAAGAATGTACACAGGAAGTATTTATGTTATTAACCGTAAAGAAAGACAAACTTGATTTTGGACAAAATATACGCGGTTGGCTTTATGCATCTGCTGAAAGAATATGTAAAGACTATCGAAAACGGGAATCACGTCGATTATCGCATATCACAAACACATTGGATGATATAAAAGACCAAGCATATGATCCGTTTTCGTCTGACTCTGATTCTATACTCGATTATCTTTCTCATGAGGAATACCAATTATTGAAAGCCTACTATACAGAAGAATATGGGAACCGTACAAGTCTCGCTGAAAAATATGGAATGACCACATCACAACTCTATAAAAAAATATGCAGTATAAGAAAAAAGATTACTCCTCAAAATAAAGAGTGATCTGATGGATACGATGTATTTGCTGCAATTATATACATATTAAAGTATATTTCTGTTTTCAAAAGGATATAGAATGGAGGATGACGCAATGGAAGAAAACAGTTCAAGCCGCAGCAATTCCCACGTCAATCCGGATCAAGCATTTCTGGAAGAATTACAGGAAAAACTTTCAAAAGAATTGGAAATGCCACATTCTGAAAGAAACTATGACCGAATTGAGGAATGGACGGATACGATCAATTTGCTGTTGGGAACCAGCGAACTGATTGATAAAAGAAGCAAAATCGGTATTTTACAGCTTCGACAAGAAAAGGAAAAAGTCAATCGAAGGCGAATGAAGCGCATTATTTGCACCTTTGTTTCTTGCTTTTGTGCAAGTGTACTCATTATCTCAAACATTTGGAGCTACTCTGTTTTGGGAATGAGTGCGTTTTCTGCGATGTATCAGGTTATGAGCGGCGGAATCACAATAGACTTCAAAAAACAGGAAAATGTTCCACCTGAGTCGTACAACTCTGATTCGTTATATAATTGTTATCTTGCTGAAATGCGAAGGATCTGTGAAAATGAGAATATATCTTCCAGATTACCGGATTATCTGCCTGACGAATATACGAAAACTGAATCATTTGGACAGATTATTCGTGCCACCCACGTTTGCACAGTCATATTTCACTTTGAGCATCAAGGTTCAAAACTCATTCTTCAAATCATGGATTACGATTCGTCCGATAACATGCCGCCAATGGGTGTTCCATCAGATCATTACAACATCTCAGAGCAGATTATTGATGGCATAAGGGTATGTATCTCTAAGGAAGATCAGCAATTTACTGCGGTATTTGAGGAGGGAACAATACAGTACATGCTGTATATTGACAATACTGATTATGCCGAAGGACAAAAGATATTGCAATCTATGTTTTAACAATTCCGCGCAGGCACTTTTCACAAAGTGTCTGCATATTTTTTGTGGATTCATACAATAATTCGTTTTTTTCTTTTCAAAATGGAAGAACTAAGGAAACAGAAACCATGAATATATAGAGAGGTAAATAGAACGCCTCCCGAATCAAATAAACATCAGGAAAGGAAGTATGAATATGAAGGCTAAGAAAATTGCTGCTGCGTTGTGCGCGATAGGATTCACGATTATAAACTGTTCCGCAATGTCTGCTTCTGCAGCTTTTACAGGATCAGTTGCGACAGCAACACTAACTAACGATGATACTGATGCCGCTGGATTGATTTCGTACTACTCACTCATGATTTCAGCTGATGTAAGAAAGGTGAAAATTACTGCTACAACTTACGGAACAGATGTTATGGCAAAAATAGGGTTTACGAATATTAAAGTCCAGCACAGCAGTAACGGGTCAACAGGGTGGGTTACAGAAAAAACTCCCACTGATCAAACAGATACTGATACCAATTATTATGGCTTGGATGGCTTCCCGGTTGATGTATCCGGCGGATATTACTATCGTGTGGTTCTTGATCATTATGCTAAAGAACAGGGCTGGTTTTTCCCTAGTTCGCAGTCTATCGCAAATACATCAAATGTGGTATGGGTACCAGCCAACTAAAAACTTGATTGATGGAAGAAGGTGTTTCCAATGGGTAAAAGTGTTTGAGTTTGATTCTGATGCTAATCCCCAATAGAAAAATACACGATCACAAACGAATATGATTTTAGGAGGTTAAGTATGAAAAAGATCTTTTCGCTCATAATCGCTTGCTTTATGGCGCTTTTTTCTTTTGCTTCCATGTCTACGATTACAGCAAGTGCGGACACAGTCTACAGCAGAGATCCTGTGAATTACATTGCTTTCGTTAATCCGAGCAACCCCAACTCGACTACTACCCTTACCGCTTCGTATTCTGTTAAATATAATCCGGACGTAATCACCTATGACGGATATGTATTGTCAGATTGGTATTATGACAGCTTTTCTATTTCCGTTTCAGAGCAAGCCGATGGATGGATGCTGCTTACTGCATCTGCAAGATACAAGAACCCCAATTCTTCAACAGCTTGCCCGAATGTATTTATGCTTAAATTCTCGGCAATCGACGATATCAGCAATGTCCGCAGCGCATTTAATAATGAGTATTATAATCTCTACAATCATCTTGCAGATTATTATTACAATGTTCAAAGCGTTGGCAATAAAACGTCTGCCGTTGTACGAGCAATGGGAGACATCGATGCGGATTTCATTATTGAGAGTGACGATGATTGTGACGAGATTACAAAGTATATTGCAAGTCTCCCAAGTATGGTTTCGCCCGGAACACTCGAATTCAAACTTGCAAATGTTAATTTTAGTGCATATGTCGATATTTCTGATGCTGTACTCATTGCAAGTTACGCTGCCAACTCTGCAAGCTACTTTTGGGCACCGGTGATATAATAATGCGCAAATATATAATATACAAGTTTATTCTATTGCTAACCGGCCCAATAATTGCCGTATCATGTTTTCCAATTGAATCATTTGCTGCTTCTTATTCTGACGGCGAATTGCTTACGAAATATGCCGATAAGTTCAAAGTAATTGAAAAGAATTACGCTGCTGACAACGAACGCTTGAAGAATGAGAACTATATGCAGAACAAGGTATACGCCAACGGCATCCTTTATTCAGCGTATTTGTCCGGCAATTCTCTGGAATATGACTGGACAGAGTATGTTGAATGCATCAAGGATGACACGAGTGAACCACCGCATCTTGTACGGAATTATCACAACTGTGAGCTTGAAAACGGATTTTATTATTCCGTTCATGACGGCGCAGCAACAATACACGGCGCGGATGCTGAGCAGTTTGCTGACGTAAAAGTCTTAGCGCTTCCGGAAACACTGGGCGGATTCCCGGTTTATGAGATTGCTCCACACGCTTTTGACGGCTTTGAGGGTGCTGTGTTTCCTAAACTCTCAAAAATCAGCATTCCGGACAGCGTTGAAGTTATTTGTTGCCGTGCATTTCAAGGTGTCTTCACGCAGAAAAAATGCACTTCCCTGTCGGATCGTCTGAAAGACTGTAAGATCAATGTGCCGAAGTCTGTTCAGTATATTGGAGAATATGCCTACGGCTTCGGTACTGTTCGGGCGCTTGGCGATACTGTTATTTTGCCAGAAACATTGGAATATATTGACCGGATGGCGTTTGCAGACAATTCCGTTCAGATATATGACCTGTGTGATACTGAATTGGGAAAAGTGCCGTATTTACAAGCCGATGAAGACTATATGCCGCTTCCCGAAGATTTTTATCCGGAGATCATATTACCAGATTCTGTCTATGTCTGCAATGATGATTATATTGTGCTTCAGCGCGGAATTACGAAGTATTGTCAGAATGCATTGCGTCCGAAGCAGTATGCTGAATACTATGTACGCGAAGGATTTACAAAGCCAAAAGGCGATGTGAATAATGACGGACAGGTAAATCTTGCAGATGTTATCTGTATGCAACGCTATTTGTGCTGTTCACTTGTGGGGGCCTCGGCATTTTCGCTTGATTGGGAATCAGGTGACATGAACGATGACGGAGCAATCAATGTAATTGACTTTTCATTACTTAAAAGAACATTGCTCGGTTCATAAAAGCCAAATCATGACAACGCATTATTTAATCCCTGCGAAATAGTATCGCAGGGATTATTTCTTATAAAACAGTGCAGACGGCTTATGCTGCCTGTATTTTTAGTATGATTCAGTTTTTGCCTTTGGTTTACATCCTCTCTTTTTCGGCTTGGACTATTCTTCCGCATCAGGTTCTCCTGAAAAGTTGCTACTAGTAGCAACTTTTTCGACCGATGCTTGCTTCTGTCCCATTATAATCAAGGAGCCATTGTCATTTTGCACATTAACACAGACTGTTTGCATTGACTTTTTCTTTAATTTATGGTATACTTGCTACATCAAGTGTGCTTCAATATAATTTCATAAGTTGTTTGCAATAACATGACTATATGAGGTATACGATGCTAAATGGCTAACAATTTGTTTGATTTTGGCGATGTCAACGAAGCTCAACAGAAACGAGGCGGTTTATATTGGCAAAACATGAAATCGAAAGAGATGGCATCATTTATACATTTCCAGATGATGAATCATTTCGGATGTATAATCAAGGAGTGGCAATCCTTGATAGACGCGGTCGCCTTATCAACTCGAAGACTAAAATTCTGATTAAAATCTTAGAACATAGGGTGGCTACAAAGCAAGTCACCCCAACTGCAAAACAAGTTTTTGTTCCTGCATCAAATATCGATCAAACCCTAAAGCAAGAAGTAGTTGATGGAGCAAAAGGCTTTGCAAGAAAGTTTATTAGCGAAATATCAACTGAGGGTGCTAAAGGACTAGCTAATTGGTTTGTTCATGAGGCTATGCCATATCTTGTCTATGAGAAGATTGTTCCTACATATAAAAAGTTTAAAGCTCAATTTGAGGCTAATCAACATTCGCTTGATAAAGCGCTTGAGGAACAAAAAGAAACATCAACTTCTTCCAAGCAGCTTAAAGCACAGTCCAAAATTAAACAGCAAGACAAAATGTCCCTAACCAATGAAGTGCAAGAAAAAAGAACGCATCTCACATCGTTTTCTGTCAATTCTTCGAAATCCGATTCTCGAAACCAAGCGGCAGTACAAGAATATACCGAACAGCAACGGATTGCCTTCCACTTTATTGTCCAGTTCAAAGGTCTGGTCACGAGATACAATAATGGTGAGGTGGATTTGCAAGATTCCGTAAAACAATTAACAGACCGATCGGTGATTGCCCAATTCAATCAAACTATTGAATCCAATCCCAACATAATTGGAATGACAGAATACAATGAACTGGCACGAATATTGGGACGCGATTTATTTCAAAGTGGTAAATATATTCCGATTAAAGCAGATGAAATCAAACAGCTTTTAGCGAATACAAAACAAGAGGAATACTAATTCACGCACACAAGGGTGATGCTCTTGATCCTGCCGCGCTGGAAGCAAAGATCAAAGACCTGATGATAGACGATAAAGTGACTGCGAAAAAGGCATCTATGAGTATCTGTTGACCGGGGACGAGAAGTATCTCAGCATTCGGCGGTTCTCTGATTCACAGAAGCGGGACGCATACGAACGGCAGCAAGGCATTTGCCCGAAATGCAAGCAACACTATGAGATTGACCAAATGGAAGGCGATCACATTGATCCGTGGCATTTCGGCGGCAAAAACGATGCTGCAAACTGCCAGATGCTTTGCAAGCATTGCAACCGGCGAAAGTCGGGAAAGTGAAAAGGTGAAATATATTGGACTGAAACGGCGCAGTCGGTCGGGAAACCGGCGAGCTGCGCTATTTTCATATAAAAGGGAGAAGAGTATGGAAAAGAAAAAGAGTGCATTTATAATTACTATTATTACTATTCCTGTAATAGCAACCGCATTCCTAGGTGGAATATGGTTCCAAAAGCGTTCTGAAAAGTCGGATTCTAAAGCGCCTTTGGGTTTTGAGGATATTCTCAATAATCAAATACATCTTTCTGATGAAGAAAAGGAAGATGTTCCGCTTTTTCTTTCGGCAATGAACGACTCATGTTTATTTAAGGTAAATGATTACTCAGAAACTGAACTTAATGGCGAAAAAGCATATTTAGTTTCGATTGAATTGACCTATCCGGATGTTGCGGATGATATAAGAAAATACCTTGAAGCCGATGTCTCAACATCTTTTGATGAGCAAAAGGTTAATTACGACATTGCAGAATTGGTAAAAAATGCATCGAGAAGCTCTGCTGATTTTGAGCTGTATTTTATTTCGAAAGATAATGATTTTGTACCAATTTTCTCAGATGAGATTATTGACACAATGTATGGCGGGATATATAGTGGTTATTATAGCGAACTTGAAAAATTTGGTCGTAAAATAAGTAGTGATGGGAGTGTGGATAATGAACAATAAAATATTCTCTTTTATAGCATCAATGCTTTGCTTTGTCCTTTTTATTGACAGTAATTTTAATTCTTTGCTTGTTCATGCTGACTCCGACTATGAAATCAAGTATATAGATGCAGTCATAGAAGGAAAGCATGAGCGCATCCCCGTATTACAACAAAACGGAAATCTTTATCTCTCATCTGAATCATTGTCAAATTACACTGATTTTTATTATGATAAAATCAAGAGGAAATTTATTCATGATCGAGCATCGGAAAACAATGGCTTTAGAGAAATATGGGTAAATGAGTCATCGAAGCTGCATATCGTTTCTTGTCTTTCTGCTATTCCATCTGTTCAACATACTCTTGAAATACCAGAAATCATTGTTTTTGATACGGATGAATACTTTTCAATTCCAGAGATACTTCCCGTGTTGAACAGCAATGTAAATATAGTTAATCACGAGTTACATATAGAGCGTATTCCGTATTCCCTAACAAATATTTTTTCCTCTTTTGATCTGCATGATTTTCTATATAACACATATGATGATAAAGATATTTTGGGCTTATCTTATGATAAGGTTCTAACTGGATATTCCTATTTCTTTTCATCTTTAGTTAATTTCAAATGGAAAAGACTGATTAATATAGGCGGAAAAAATCTTGGAAAGGTAGATGACTATACCGAGATTTTCAATTCGTTTCTAAATGAAGATGAGGCTTATTTGAAGGCTATGGACAATGGCACAGATTATAATACCTCATTAGTAAAGTATTTGAAAAACGACGATAATGACATAATAAACTATGCTTTAGAATCGTTAAGCCAAAGCGCTGATATTTCCGGCGAACTACATCAGCAAATGCTAGAATTGTATCCAACGATTGATTCATATACAAATGAATTTACAAATATAGAAGCACTTGGAAAAACAGCGACTGGAGTTGATTTGCTTCTAAAATTATGCTCTTACGCAACAGTGTATCACAATCACATTGAAGATCATTATCAGATGTTGAATGCAGTATATGGCGCTACAGATAATGCCAATGGGCTATTATTATATTCAAGTAATGACGAAGCTAAAATTGCTGCTGAGAGGATATATACAAGATATTCCGCTGATAAAACAAAATCAACCGCAAGCTATATTGGACAAAGCGTAGCAGATATAGTTGTTAATAAAGCACCAGAGTTTGTGGGTGCTGCCGCAAACTCAGCTGCTATTAGTTGGGCTGGTGCCGGCGCTTTGATTGCAAAAGGTGTATTCATTTATACTGATTTTAACATTTATAATATTGCAGAAAAAGCACAGTACTTGGGACATTATAATCACTTAATGGAAACAGGGCTCGCACAATTTCAACAGTATTCTTCAAATGCTAATATGTCTAAATCTCAAATGGAGAAAATTCGCCTTTCTGCCATTATGACACTACTTTCAAGTAGATCATCATATCAAGTAATGATTTATTCACAAGAACAAGTTGGAAATGAGACAAGTATATGGCAGAAGAAAATTGATCAAATCGACGAATTGCTTAAACAGCTATATCAAGCTAACAACGGATGCTTTGCAGACTCTGTAGAGTATATTAATCAGAAGATCAAGGAACTAAAAGCAGAAATCTCCAGCATTACATTATCTGATGATCCTGTTAATGGTCTAAATATCTCTGCTACCGTCTTTGCTCAACCTTATCAAACCACAGACAATAGCCATTCAGCCCCGATGTATGCAGAATCGTCCAGCAATTCTAAGCTGCTTACGACTATTCCAAATGGAACTATTGTTACCATCATTTCCGTTCCAGACAACTATCAAGACGGAGAACCGGATCACCTCATGGTATTAGTTGATTATAACGGACAACAAGGATATATAAATTCATTATGCTTAAGATGCGATCCGAGTATAGATATATCGTTGTATTCGCAAGAGCAAATATTAGATCTAGGCAAAATTCTGTTTAACGAATGTGAATATTTTTCAGAACTGCCTATTAGTTTTGCTTCGCTTTTAGATTACACATTATCTGACGAATACGATAGTATCTATCAAAAAATGTTACCCGCTGGTTTGTCTATCTCCAAGTTGAAAGAAGAATTTTATAAATATTTCAGCAGTACCGAGAGCATCCATGAAGAGAGCTTTAGTGAGAAAGATGGCTTCCTTTGGGTAGCAACAGGATATGGCGGTCTAATTTGGCTTGATCATTTTGAAGTTAAATCTGTAAAATCGGTTTCAAAAACTGAAATAGTATACGAAGTCGATGAAATAATCAATCCAAATTTCTATGAATTTTACGCACCCATAAATACTTTTGAGTTCAAAATACTTAACGAGAATGGAAAGTGGATGCTAACTATTCCTGACAGAGCTCCGGAACAACCATCCTCACAATATACAAGCCAGACATATGAAGATATATATGGTTCGCTTGTATTTGATGGCGTCAATGATCAAAAAGGACTGTTCGGACATGAGGATTATGTTTCTCAACCGACGGGCTATCGAATTCACCAATACTTCTTGGAAGATATTAATAATGACGGAATTAAGGAGCTGATTCTTGAAGTTACAGTCTCCGGAACAGATGAAACCTTCCGTGAATGCTACACCTATAAAGACGGAAGTGTTCAATGGTGTGGCATATATACTGATATTTATATGATCAAGGACTGCTATTTAGCTTCTGACGGAAATGGCTTGGTTGTTATAAGTTGGGGCGGTTGGAGTGAAGATAATCATGTTTATGCTTTCCATTATTGGAGACTTTGGGACATTAAAGAACGAGATCATCTAATACCTTATATTGGAGACTTTCCAGAAATAGGAGATTTTCACACAGATACGGTAGAGATGCATGTTCCATATGCCACTATTCCTGATAATATCCGTAGTAAACTCGGCAAGAAGTTGGTCGCATACTCTCCTGTTGATCGCTCGCCGCTCAAGGAATCGTTTTCATCCACATCCTCATCTGAAAAGTCAGCTTCAATTAGCTCAGTATCTGATAAGTATACTTCAATTCAAGGTATAGTTAATACCGAGAAGAGTGATCTCATGCTGCGCAGATTGCCTGATGCGAATGATAAAACAAATGTGATTTCAAAAATACCGAAGGGTACAAAGATAGCACTTTTACTACCGTTCAAGTCTTACTTTGCCCGAGATGACGGCGATCAAACATCCTGGTACTATGCAGATTATAATGGTAAAACTGGTTTTGTAAGCGCAAAATACATCAAAGAAACAGCTGACAGAGTAGGAATGACAGATGAGCAGATAACAAGCGTTGCGAAACTGTTATATCTTTCAGCTATGAATGCCGAGTCGTGGTCATATAGCAATTGCTTTGATTACAGTATAGAGAGCTATATTGGTTGTCCTGATTCATATCCTCACAGCAATGAATTTCGGTATTACCCAATTAGCGGCATACAGACTACAGCGGATTGGTACGCTCAGATTCATAAACAGTTTAGTGCAAAATACGATGATGACCGCGCATTTAACGAAGGTGGGCTGAAAGCGTTAATTCAGAGCAATGATTCGTATCCCCCTTACTACTGGAATAATAATGGACGATGGTATCTTTTGGATGCGATTTTCCGAAAAGGGGACATTCCTCTGGATATTGCATATAGTGAACCGTTTAGAGTTGTTCATCTTACAAAGCAAAAAGAATCCGGCAACGAAGTGTTCTTCAGTGGTTATTTGGATTATTCGCAAGGTGATTCAGCATGGGTATATGACGGCGGTATAGATAATATTGATAACTTTTCTATATGCTTTGAAGATGGAAGTTGGAAGGTTGGCTTTTTCTAAGGAGCAAATAGGCTGTTTGAAACGAGTGTATAACAATGTTCAAAAAAGTGATTTCAGGTTTATGTACTGTTACTATGTGTGTGCAGGTGCTCAGTTCTTTTTCAATTACTACAACTGCTGTGGAATTACAAGGCGGTTCAAGTGGAGGAGGACAAGCGGCAGCGCGAAGGCATTGAGATCGCCAAGTCTGCCGGAAAGTATAAGGGACGGAAGCCAATCCCGGTCGATGAAGACAGGCTCCGTGCTGAGTGTGCGAAATGGAGAGCCGGTGAGCAGACCGCAAGAGAAACCATGCAGAAGCTAGATATAAAGCCAAACCGATTTTATCGAATCGTGAAGAATCTCGGCTTATAAATAAGGAGGCACTTATGAATTTTAGAGATGAAGTAAAATCAGTCATGAAGTCCAAAGAACAGATTGTGTCAGAGTTATCAGATATTGAAAAAAAGAAGGAAGAACAAAGTTTGCTTAATACATCTAGGATTATTTTTGAATCTATAAAAAAAGATATTCTGGCTCGATCTTCCAGAGGAGATATTCAAAACGGTGTTATTCAAGGAATTGTCCCGATTTATTATACAAAACTTGGTTGGAATAATGGTGATATGCCAGAAGGATATGAGGGCTATTTTATAAGCGCGACATATAAAGAAACACATAAAAAGCACGAGACATTGTTTAGATTTCATACTATTCACAAAGATACTATAGAGATTGATAATTTACCTAAAGTAAAAAAGGTTCATGAGATTTTATCTGACTTGTGTAATCAAGAAGAAATAGAAATAGGTGCGTTTTTTCTTCATGCTTGTGTTTTTGAAGCTCCTTTTCAAAGGAAACTTATTAGAGAGTACAATATTCCAATCCAAAATAACAAGTTGAAGTATACTCTTACATATCATACCTATAATCGAAATGGAAATAGAACAGGAGAATCAGCAAGGATAGACTTAGCTGTTAGCTATAGATTCCGTATATAGATGAAATCGGAAACATTTTCTTTTCAGAAAGGAAGAAAACTACATGGATCAACAAGCAATCGACCGGGACACCTACCGGCAGATTAAGAAAATGAGCCGTGAGGAGCTGAATGCTTTTCTCATTCGATACGCGCAGAATCTATGCAAGCCCATTGATCTGCGAGATATGGAAAAGAAAATCCGTGCTATCAGCGGTATGGGCGAGAAGCGGACAGAACAGGTCATGAGTATTATCGAGAAGTATCTCGGTGATGCGTGATACTTTTTTCTTTCAGAAGTGAAGGTAAAAACGTAATCCGTCTTTTTGTCTTTGGCGATTGGCACTTACGATGATTATCGGGAATCCTAAAAAGATAAGGCATTCAGATGCTTTCTGAATGCCTTATAAACTATTCCTTTAATATGCCGACAACTACCTGTCGCTGTGTTCCGTCATCAGTGCAGGATATGACCGTGAGCCTGTTATCTTCAAAGTCATTAAGCACCCAAGTATCATTAGGTTCGACTGTTCTGTATTCAGTGACGATATATAGATAGCGTGTTCGATTGGCATCTATATCAACGAGATACATCTCATCGCCTATCTGAATCTGGTCAAGGTCATTGAATATCTCGGCATATATCGTGCTGTTATGCCCTGCAATACAATAGTTGCCCTTACCGAGTGCGCCGGTTCCCTCAAAATGCCCTGCTGACACTTGCAGAGCCTTTGAATCCGTCCCCTCAAGCACAGGCACCTTAACATTCAACCGTGGAATCTCAAAGTTGATGTTGTAATCGAGCAATTTGCGGAGATATAGCTCTCTGCTGATTTTTCTATAAATGAACAGGGATAGTATAGATACTCCGCAGATCATCATGAAACTACCGAGTACTCGTAATGCTTTCTTTTTCATAAATCCTCATTACAAGTAGGAGCGTCACTAAGCAAGCGACGCTCCTATGGTTTGTTTATTCGTTTTCTTTTCTCGTTTTCACAACCAGTGCTGCGCCGCCGACTGTCATGAGAGCTGCAAGACCTGCAATTGCCTTGTAAATGTCAGAGTATCCAGTCTGGGGTAATGTACTATTTGAAGCATTTGCTTGGAAAATGATTTTGACCAAGGAGGAATCAAGAGCGTTGTTCTCGCAGAAAGTTTTGATTTCCTGCGTGATTGCAGCAGCATTATACTCCGTTTCGCCTTCAGCCTGCTGCTTGAAAGAAACCGCTACATCTTCCTCGGAAGCAGTCACAGTTGCATCATAGCCTTTTTCCTTGACGAAATCTGCAAGTTTCTGCTCAATGGCCTTGAGATCGGTTGTAACAGCTTCCACGACAGCATTTGCTTGGAAAATGACTTTGACCAAGGAGGAATCAAGAGCGTTGTTCTCGCAGAAAGTTTTGATTTCCTGCGTGATTGCAGCAGCATCATACTCCGTTTCGCCTTCAGCCTGCTGCTTGAAAGAAACCGCTACATCTTCCTCGGAAGCAGTCACAGTTGCATCATAGCCTAATTCCTTGACGAAATCTGCAAGTTTCTGCTCAATGGCCTTGAGATCGGTTGTAACAGCTTCCCCGACAGTTTGAACAAATGCGGCTGTTACATCAATATCTTCAACAGCATGAGCTTCATTTCCGGTTGCTGTTAACGAAAGCAGCACAGATGAACACGAAACACAGATTGACGTTATTATTGTAAAGGCTTTTTTCATGTTGACCACTCCTTTTCAACCGATATTCGGATTCTTCATGAAGAATCGCATTCGCTTGAAATCCATTTGCTTATCATTTGATCGATGAAGGTATTTAGCCCAATGGTATCACCTCCTGCGATATTGAAACTCTTGTCAATTCTTTTTCAGCAATACTGCTGTTTTCTAATTCACTCGTAAAGTACATGAAAGGCATCATAATCAACATAGCCATATCCTGTTAGTGTTAATTGCAGTGATTCTATCAGTTTATCTTCTGGCTTTACAGAAAAATAATTCTGAATGTTTTGCGTAAGTGTCACTTCCATAATGAATTGATCGCCAGCGGAATAAGCAGCAACAGAGGAATCAACGCTTTCCTGTCCATTATTTTTTATTTCAATCTGGATCAGTTTTACTTCATCGCCAATATCATTTGCTTTTTTCCAAGAACCGAACACAATTTCCGGTGTACACTCCAGATACTCTGTTTTATATGCCAATTCATCACCGTTAATATAGTAAATATTGACATCTTTTTGTTCCACCGCAATATTCATATCCGAGGACTCATTGTTCGGAGAATTAGGGATAAGGAGATTACTTTCTCTAAGAAAAATACCGATTCCAATTACGGCAAAACAAGCTGCCACAGCAGCAATATACCTCGTTCGCAGATGATTAGTAGTTTTGTACGGCTTTTCAGTAGCTTTCACGGCCGATTCATCAATATTACCGAGTATCTCATAAAATCGTAGTGCAGTCATAATTCGTACCCCCTTTCAATAAGATAGTTTCGCAATTGCTTTCTGATTCGATTCAATTCTACATGGATATAGTTTTCAGAGCTTCCACATCGGTGCGCAATTACTGATATTTTATCAGAGTACCAATAACGGCGAATGAAGATATGTCTTTTCAATTCAGAAAGAGTATTGATGAAATCATTAACAGCATTCGCCAGTTCATTTGCAATAACTTCGTCTTCAACTGACTCATTGTTTGAAACGATTTCGCTGATCTCATCAAGAATAGCAGAAATTTCATTGCCGCCGCGCTTCATAGCATGATTAGCCTTATACTTATTGAAAGAAATATTCCGTACTATTTTCCCTAAAAATGTAGACAATATATTAGGCTTATGCGGCGGTATACTGTTCCACGTCTTCAGATAGGTATCATTGACACTTTCCTCGGCATCTTCGGGATTATTCAGAATATTCATTGCAATGCTCGTACAATAGCTCCCATACTTTGCTGATGTTTCAGCGATAGCAAGTTCGTTTCTATCAAGGTATAACTGAACTATATCTTTATCTTCCATAGGTACGCACCTCATTTCTGTTACCGATGGGTCCTCTTATTTATATACACAACTTCTGTCGAAAAAACTTACATAATTCACAAATAAAACTTTAACATTGTGCTTTACATAGAACACATCTGTTTTAACGAAAAAAATATCCGAAACAACAATGCGGACAGCTCCACGCCGTCCGCATTGTTATACTAGTGTGCGCTTTTCTTTTGTCATGATACATGATACCCCTTTTTGAACTCATTTTACCATAGTATGATAGATATGTCAAGTCAATCGGGAAAAGATGCTACTAGTAGCATCTTTTCAAGCGCACGCTCTGAATCGGATTGTGTTTGACAAATCAGGATTAACATGCTATAATGAATAAGCAGTAATCAAGTTTAACCCTTTCCAAAAAGTTGCTACTAGTAGCAACTTACGAGCCATTCTCTTTATGCACTCATTTGTCTTTGCCGGTGACGTCCTCGCCGGTTTTCTTTTTCAGGTCAGCAGAATGTACGTCCATAAACAGAAAAATCCTGCGGATACAATCTGCCCGCAGGATTCATTATTGTTTATCCCATTGTATTTGAAAGAATCCAGAATATTACAATTCCGGCAAGTATAATCCCAAAAGTGATTACAAGTCCCGCGAATACCACACACAGAAAAGCCGCAAGCATTCCGAATAACGTGCCGTTATTCCTTTAATATGCCGACAACAACTTGTCGCTGCGTCCCATCATCGGTGCAGGATATGACCGTGAGCCTGTTATCGTCAAAGTCATTAAGCACCCAAGTATCAATAGGTTCGACTGTTCTGTATTCAGCGACGATATATAGATAGCGTGTTCGATTGGCATCTATATCAACGAGATACATCTCATCGCCTATCTGAATCTGGTCGAGGTCATTGAATATCTCGGCATATATCGTGCTGTTATGCCCTGCAATACAATAGTTGCCCTTACCGAGTGCGCCGGTTTCCTCAAAATGCCCTGCTGATACTTGCAGAGCTCTTGAATCAGTCCCCTCAAGCACAGGCACCTTAATATTCAACCGTGGAATCTCAAAGTTGATGTTGTTATCGAGCAATTTGCGGAGATATAGCTCTCTGCTGATTTTTCTATAAATGAACAGGGATAGTATAGATACTCCGCAGATCATCATGACACTACCGAGTACTCGTAATGTTTTCTTTTTCATAAAGCCTCATTACAAGTAGGAGCGTCACTAAGCAAGCGACGCTCCTATGGTTTGATTATTCGTTTTCTTTTCTCGTTTTCACAACCAGTGCTGCGCCGCCGACTGTCATGAGAGTTGCAAGACCTTCAATCGCCTTGTAAATGTCAGAGTATCCAGTCTGGGGTAATTCAGCATTATCATTAGGATCGGTTATATCAGCATCTTGGATAATCATCGGTTCACCGTTTTCATTCAGTGCGACCAGATTGAAATACGCTCTGGCAATATTACTTTGCGCGGCGAAGTCCAAGAGAGCTTTTCCGTCAGTCGTACCGGCATTCCACTCGATGACAACAGTTTTA
>JAFRTG010000010.1 GCA_017427265.1 Oscillospiraceae bacterium
ACATACAGCCTGCGATAAATACGGCTATGTCATGGATGTTGAAGTAACAGCCGGAAATGTGCATGACAGCGTAGCTTTTCCAAAGTTATACCGTAAACTCCTGAAGCGTTTTCCCGGCATTGAAAAGGTCGTTGCAGATGCCGGTTATAAGATCCCGTATCTGGCAAAGCTGATCATTGACAGCGGCAGAATCCCGGTATTTCCATATAAGAGACCGATGGGGAAAGATGATTTTTTTCAGACCGTATGAGTATGTGTATGACGAATATTATGACTGCATTCTGTGTCCGGAGCATCATATTCTGAACTACGCCACAACAAACCGTAACGGATACAGGGAATACAAAAGCAAACCGTATATCTGTGAAAAGTGTCCGTCCAGAGAACAATGTACACATAGCAGATCATGCCAGAAGACTGTCACGCGGCATATCTGGGAAGACTATATGGAGTTGGTTGAGGACAATCGTCACACTCCTGAAAATCAGGTGTTATATGCGCGGCGCAAGGAAACGGTTGAACGTGTCTTTGCGGATGCTAAAGAGAAGCATGGTATGCGTTATACGCCGTACAGAGGCTTGGCTCAGGTCACAAAATGGGTCAGGCTTAAATTTGCTGCCCTCAATTTGAAAAAACTGGCGATCCACCTCAGAAAGGATCGTCAGCCTTCGTTGTTTTATACTGTATATATCCCATTTTTGTGTTCTGATCTTGTTTTTGCCTGATATTCTGTGTAATTAGCCCCTCTGCGTTGCTCGCAGAGGGGCTTTGTGGACAGACTGAGGCAGCTTCTCTGGCTTTTCTTTTGAAAAGTTCAACTTCTGCCTCCGTTACCCGGAGGCGAATTACTGTTGAACGTACGGTGGATGGGTCAGGAGTTTTAGTTCTCATTGATTTTGGCCTCCTTTAGGCATTATGGATTTCAGACCTTCTCAAAGAAGATTTCCGGATGATTAGGATCACATTGCTCATTAGCTCAAATAACAGTCACAAGATTCTCTGTCTCAGACAGATTAATGATGATGTAAGTATAATCTGGAAGCATATGAACAGTCTGAATCTTATCTATACTACACTATCATCAAGTATATATCTGGACCTAATGTACTCGCTCACAGTTTTGTCTCCTTCCTCAACAGCTTTACTTCTAAAGTTTTCAACTTCTGCTTATGTCACTCGGAGGCAGATTACATATGTCTTTATAGAAGTTAGATTGGATTGCTTGAGTTTGGATATAAGAATAGCCTCCTTAATTTTTCCGCTGGTTAGAGGGCAAATAAATGCGTAGGATTATATTGAGTATTCATCAAAAACGCCTTTGAATCCACAATCTCGAATAACTGATTTATACAGAGGATACTTAGCTCTATCAAAAGTGTTTAATTTCCATATTGTATTGTGCGTTGGAATACAATCCATCATTTTGCGAATATAGGGCTCATCAATGTTGTTGAACGAGAATCCGAAAGAATATATCTCATCGGGAACTTGTGTCATCAACATAGAAAGCCATTCTTTGAACGAAGACGACTTAATAATGTCAGCTGTTGGCTTTCTAAGAGCATCAAACAAATCACCTAAAGCAAAATCTGCTCCCCAGTATTTTGACTCATATTCTTGCTGAAACATATCTTCGTCTTCAGCATGTCCAAAAATCAAGTTATCAAAATTCACTCTTCCATGAATGTGATATACATTCGGAATGGAATAAAGTGTCTCTAAAGTATTTGTATAATTAAACGATAAGAAGAGGTTATCTGAATCTGCCAACAATTTTTGAAAGTTAGGTAGTTGAGGACAGTCTATAGATATCTGTTCAATCCATTCGGTAAAATAATCTGATAACTTGCTAAAACATTCTGTCAATGCAACCGCATTATCTTCATTACGATATATCAGATGTGATTCTTTATCATCGTCTTGTATCTCAAATTGTTCTAAAAACCATCTAAAATCAAGACGACCAAGGGCATTTTCAAAATCAGTCCAAGTGTCATAATCATCAATATCTTTTGCCGCAGTAGCCAATGAAATAACATTAAGGAATAGTGGAATAAGGTCATCCGGATTATAAATGTTACATCCATCTTTATCCATTATAGGATCCGGTATCGCAAATTGATCTATCTTTGAAGGCGGGCAAATACTTATTAAATACTTGTTGAAATCAGAGTATGCTGTGGGGAGACCATGCGCTCTATCAAATCCGTTACCAACAATAAATAACCTGTTCATAGTAACCTCCTGTCTCTTCAGATTCGCTGTTACATTTGCTAAAAAGGGAACACACTGTGTTTATCCATATCCATCTGGATTCTGCCGCTGCCAGTTCCAGCTATCCCGACACATCTCTTCAATGCCGTATTCTGCTTTCCACCCAAGCGCTGTCCACGCTTTACTAGGATCAGAGTAGCAGGTAGCGATATCTCCCGGACGTCTGTCATCAATCACATATGGAATCTTGACATCATTGACTCTTTCAAAGGCTTTAACGATATCAAGAACACTGTATCCTTTGCCTGTGCCGAGATTATAGACTTCCACTCCGCAATTACTCTGAATCGCATTCAGAGCCTTGACATGACCTTTTGCTAGATCCACCACATGGATATAATCTCTTACACCCGTTCCATCCGGTGTATCGTAGTCATTGCCAAAGATGTGGAGTTTGTCCCTCTTCCCAACTGCAACCTGTGTGATATACGGCATGAGGTTATTGGGAATTCCGTTCGGATTTTCGCCGATCAAGCCAGATTCATGCGCTCCGATTGGATTGAAATAACGAAGAAGAACAACGTTATAGGTCGGATCAGCTGTGTGAAGGTCAATCAGCATCTGCTCAATCATCCATTTTGTCCAGCCATATGGGTTTGTGCAGATGCCTTTTGGACAATCTTCTGTAACCGGAATGACTTGCGGTTCACCGTAAACAGTTGCGGAGGAGGAAAAGATGATATTCTTGATTCCATGCTCGCGCAATGCGCCAATCAAGGTAAGTGTACCGGTGATGTTGTTGTCATAGTATTCATGAGGATGTGAAACAGATTCACCAACTGCTTTGAGACCTGCAAAGTGGATGCAACAGTTAATCTGGTGCTTGTCTAAAATGATATTGAGTGCTTCCTTATCTCGAATATCTGTTTCATAGAACGGAATGGAAGTGCCAGTTATCTTCTCCACACGGTTAATGGCAATCTTAGAAGAATTGCAGAGATTATCAACTACAACTACAGAATGACCGGATGCTATTAATTCAATCAGTGTATGGGAGCCTATGTAGCCTGCTCCGCCTGTAACAAGTATATTCATTACTTCTCCTATAGGTTTTTATTAAGACTCCAAGCAAGACTATTCATTTTGCCTCATTATTTTCCAAAAAATTTTTTTAGTCTGGTTTTATTCACAATCATACATATAATATACAATGCTATTATGGTTAGCACTAGGATAATGATCTTTTTTAATAAGATCATTTTAATTTCTGTGGAAGGAAGAAAAGACCCAATCCTTTCAGACAAAAGTAAAATAATAAGTTGGTTTAGACATAGAAAAACAATGGAATCACGTCCCATTATTTTAATTACCGACAATGCTCTATCTAGTACTCTTTTTCTATAAAATTTAATATGTACCAATCTGAACATATTCCAAAAAGCTAATGATAACCCTATTGCGGAAACATAGAATAATGGCCATATTCCATAATAGCCCATCCTCAAATTTACATAGTCGTTAATCAAGCCTAAACAAGAGAACAATATAATGCTTAATACTGTATAAACTAAACCAGCTTTTTCTAATTGTGCTTGTTTTTTATGTATTATCCCGCCCACTTGATAGAAAGCGACGCCTACCATACCTGCATCAATAGCCCAAGGGAGACGGAAAGGCAAATAATTAGCACAGATTATTCCAGCGATTGAAATTGCAAAAGACGTTAATGTTTTAATAATGTCACTTTTGAAATGCGTAAAAACAAAATAGAATACTATTTCAGAAATAAACAATGCAGAAAGGAACCATAAAGCACCTGAAATTGGTATTCCATTATCGGCAGTATTCTCCCAAAGTAAAAGATACAATGCATGAAAATCAATCCTACCTAATCGATAATAATATATTAAAATATGCATTAATCCAAATATAAAATATGGAAGTATCAAACATTTCAGTCTTTTTCTCAATAGAATCAGGAACTCCTGTTTTTTATAGAAATACCCAGATACAATAAAAAACATAGGCATATGAAAAATATGAATCCATTTATCAAATCCTCCTCCAAACGCCACATGTCCCATAATCATTAGTAGGATTCCCCACGCTCTAAAGAGATCAATGTAATCGATTCGTTTATTTCTATCTCGCATTTCTTCCTCTTTTCATTATTCTTTATATCTTCGTTTAATCATAAGCGAGAATGCTAGATTTCTTAAATATCCATCTGCGAATTGCATATATGACAGCAGAAATAGCTAAATAAATAGCGGCTCCAATAAGTGTCTTAACGATTATACATACTAATTCGCTAGAGAACTGCAATGAAAAAGATTTTAATATCACAAACATTCCGATGCCAGATAGTAAAAAAGGAATAGCACGAATAACTGGCTTCAAATAATCTTTTTCCTTGCAGACCATGCAGAATTGATATATGCATACAACACCTTCTGCAGTTAAAGTGCCGATTGCTGCACCAGTCGCTCGAAGATATGGAATTAGTAGGATATTCATCAGTATGTTCACCCCTGCGCCTAAAAAGACAGATATAACATATATTTTATCTCTATGTTGTGGAATAAGAAACTGAGTCCTTATAACATTAGCAAGTGCAATAAATACCGTACTAGGAGCTAAAACAGCAAATATACTAATACATGGTTCAAATCCTTTGCCAAAATACCACGGAACAAATTCAGGGCTTACTCCTGCGATTCCAAAACCGATTGAAGAAGATAAAAATGCTGCAAACAGAATAGAAAGATATATATATTTGTCTCCTGTTTTTTCGTCTTTTTTCGCAACTAAATTTGACATTCGAGGTAGCATTACTGTTCCTAGAGCCATAATGAGTGACTCTGGTATATCTATTATTTTTTCTGAATTCTGGTAAAACCCCACTTCTTTTAAATCTGTCATTCTTCCTAACATTATTTTATCCATTGATTTATATAAACTGACTGCAATCACTGGTAAGAAAAGAATTAGATTAGGTTTAATATGATTTAGGATTTCTGAAATCGTAGGTTTAACAAAATGAGTGTATTTCTTTACAAAAGGCCATACTGCGATTTGACTTAAAAGGAAACTAGCTCCCATTATCAAGCCATATACATAAACATCTTTTTGATCTTTAACAAATGCGAATATACAGGCAACAGATAATAATTTGATGAGAGTATTTCTAGCCACAGTAAGTTTAAATTGCTCTATGCCAAAGAAAAACCAATTGATATCAAGTCCCGCCGAAATCACATAAAGAATCAACGCAATCGCCATTTTGCTTTGATTAAATAAACAAGCATACATAATATAAAGCAATAAAGCGGCTACTGAAAATAATAATTGCATAACATAAATACTTGAAAACGTCTTAGATAACTTCTCCTGATCTTCTCTAACAGCAGCAATAGTACGATTGCCATAATTATTTAAACCAAGCATTGCAAATAAAACGAAGTATTTAGCTATAGAAAAATAATAACCATATTCTCCTATTCCATCTGCTCCAAGAATGCGAGATAAATAAGGTGTAGTAATTAAAGGAAGAATAAGAGCTAATACTTGATACATTGAATTGTAAATGAAATTCCTACGTAAACTACTCGTTGCCATACAGTCTCCTTTTAACTAGCTTTTTTATTGTTTTTCATGGTAATTAACCCGTTAAAGTAAAGGATTAACATCGGCGGAAGATAGTTTACAAAGAATCTTCCTGAAATTATTTGCAAATTAGAATTGATTGAAGAGGCCAATATAAAACATAGATATAGCGATTGGTACTCGTAAATAAAATTACTGTATCGATCTTCCTTATTGTAAGTGCGACTCTCCACCCAGAAGAGAAGAATAATACATATATCGACTAAAATAAAGCTAAATATCCAAGAAAAATAAGCGCAAGAGGAAATTGACATTGGAATGATTTGTGAAGTAGAACTTCCTCCAAGTGCATATAAATTATAGTAATAATTCAACCTATCTTCTTGATTAATAAAACCCGCAATTCCTGGTACGGCACCTAAAAAATCGTTGAAAAATGTGAAAATAGTAATAGAATTATCATAACTTGAGATTGCTTGCAACCCCACTGCCGTAGGCAATATTCCAGAAGTATATTCTTGCATACCTCTTGCAAACTCTAATAAGATTCCAGAAATTGTTGAATCTTCTACATAGCGCCAAGGATTTTTATACATTGACACAATTGCAAATACAATAAGCAAACCGACAAAAGCTACCGCATTCAAAACTGTTCCTGTTTTGCCAAATCTTTTTGAAGTTATCAATATGAAAAGTACGAATGGTATGACAATATTCATTCGACTTGTACTAATACTTAAGAATACCAGAGCTGTAATCGCTATGTATGACCATATAATGTATTTCTTCTGACGCGATTTATCATACATTACAATAAAATAATTAATAAGAAGTCCAATTATTACTACGTTCAAAGTATGAAAAATCAGTGAAAGAGAATTGTTAATTTCTATTTTTTCCGATAAGGCGGTATTATCACTAAATATAATCATTGATCTAGCAATATACTCTTTTCGATTGTGAATTATTGTTAATCCACCACAGCCCAAGGCTAATAACAGAATTGGGCCAAAATTTATCTTTTGATATCTTATAATTATGTTCGATTTATTCTGGTCGGATTTTTCATATATTCGATGTGCTGCAAATGAAATAGTTGCAAATACTGAACACAGTTCTATAAGAATGATGATCGTAGCCATGTGATACGAAGTTTCGATAACATTGATTTGATAGTAACGAGCAAGTTCGTAGTTGTGATTTATACTTGTAAAAAAAATCGTAACAACATATTTTAGGAACATGAGCACATTTAGTATTAAGACGCCCGGATATCTTACAGAATAATAATGAATATCCTTCCCTAAAGCAAAACAAACAAAATAAACAAGTGGTATAATAGGCATTAATTCATAACCTATTCCCTTGTCCACTATAAAAGATACGAAAAAGGTGATTATTGAAAAAAAACAATTTGCAAAAAAGTAAATTCTGTATATATTGGGATACACATTTTGCTTGGCACTTACATTCATGTTCCTAGTTTTCCTCTATTCTTTCTTTTAGAAATCAAGCAGTATATATTATTAAAAATAATCCCAAAAACTATTCTAAGATTTCTCTTATCAGTAAATCTGAGCTTGAACATTTTGTGAAGTGCATTTCCAGCTTGCTTTCGTTCCTTTAGAAGAATACACTGATGAGCAATTCTATACAAAAATTGATACTCTATTTTATTCCGCAGTGTTTCCGGAACTTTTGAACAGTTCTCCATGAATAAATCTTTGTACTGTTTCTCGGCCGCTAGCGTTTTGAGGCTTACTTTTGAAATACCACTATTAGCATCATGCCAAAAGTAATTTAACAGTATTTCAGGCACTCTAATGACCTCATATCCTTTTAAAAAGAACTTCATTAACAAAGATGCATCTTGTCTGCTTGTTATGTTTTCAAATCCACCTACGCTAATTAACTTTTCTTTAGGACAAAACCACCACGAAGTAGCGGCTATGCAATTAATAGCATTCTCAAAAAGAAGTACCCCTTCAAGATCTTTATGGTGAATATATGTTGTCCCATCTACTCTAATCATATTTGCGTAGCAATACACCATTGCAATATTGTCATTATTAGCATTAATATAAGTAAGATACTGTTTTTCTACTTTTTCAGGTAGATACTCATCATCATCATCTAAAAAACATATATACTTTCCTTTGGCATTTTCCACCCCTACATTTCGGGATAATCCACCGCCAAGGTTTTTTTTATTTTCTATTAATCTAATATTGTAATCGCAATATTTTTTTATCAATAATTCATTCTGATTTCGCACATCAGGAAATTCAGCATTATCATCTACAACAATTATTTCAATAGGCGAATAAGTCTGTGCAATAGCACTTTCGATAGCACGCTTTAATGTTTCATTTCTTTTGTAAGTTGGAATAACAATACTAATAAGTTCTCTAAAATCCTGACTCATCTAGATACTCCCTTTTAATCTATTTTCGTACTTTTAAATCCAATACATATTTATAAAATGAATGATAAAAATCACTTCTTCGCTTTTCCAAAGAACTTCGATCAAATCTTAAAGCAACTTCTAGCGAATGTGTTGACATTTCGCTCAATGTATTCTTTGAGAGTTTAGCGATGATATTTGCTATGTTCTGTGCAGGCCTCTTTTTTATATCAAATATCGCAGATTCCTGAAGCAATTCAGGGATTCCACCGATTCTCGAGCCCAAACAAGGTAGTCCTCTACTTTCTGCTTCTATTAAAGCCCTTGGCAAGCCTTCTGTTTGACTTGGCTGAATATATATATCTATTGAATCTAGCCAAGAGAAAACTTTTTCATGCGGTAAGCCTCCACAAAAAACAACCCTATCTTCAACTCCGAATTTCGCTGCCAATCCCTTAAGATATGAACTATCACCATTACCCACGAGGTGATACACATAATTTGTTATGTTCATATCCTTCAGAATACGCAATGCTTCAATTACATACTCCTGCCCCTTGTAGCGAACATCAACAGCTCCTATAGTTCCAATTATATATTTCTTAGTCGGAGCGCAACAGTATGTTTTATTACTATTTACTATATGATCTATCTCGACATCAGAACAGCTAATACTATGTCCACCTGTGGGATACTTATTTTGAAGGTATTGTTCTGTTACATACAAAATAAACGGTGCGTATTTAACATAATGTTTGGTTTTTAGATAACAATACGGTGCTATTATTTTACCCTTAATTCCATGGTTTACCAAACTATCCCATGCACAGCCTACTACTTCTATCATTATTGGTTTTTTATAGCGCTTAGCAAGTTTACATGCTTTTAGCCCAAGAAATGATGGAAGTCTTACTATTACTCCATCTGTTTTCTTAATTAAATCACCCAAATCATTTCCTGATAAAGTACAATCACCATATATCTTATATTTATCATGGATTATAGACCATTGATTTAATGTATGGTTTTCATCTATAATTCTGGCATAGACACATAGTGTATCATCTAAGCGTAAATACCGTTGCAAAACTTCATTGTTTAATCCGCCAGTAGTATATATCTTTCCATTAACTCTACGAAACTTATGATCGTGAACAAATAAAAGCATGTACTCTTCCTTTCATTGTCTTATCTTAATTATTTTTGCAGGCACTCCAGCAACAGTAGAATTTATCTCTGTATTCTTACTTACAACAGCGCCAGCGGCAACTATAGTACCCGTGGCTACTTTAGTTCCTCCAAGAATAGTGGCTTTAGCGCCTATCCAAACATTACTTTCAATTCTAATCGGTAAAGCTATAAGTGGCTGGTCTTTGATAGGAGTACCCAAATCAGAAAAGCCATGATTTACAGAAAACATTGATGCACCTTCAGCAAACGATACATCATCTCCAATTTTCACTCCACCATACGCCTCAATATAAACCATAGGTTGAAAACTTACATTATTTCCAATCTCCAATTCTTGGACATTCTGTAAATAAACATCTGGAAATATAGAAACATTATCGCCCACGCTTTTAGCCAGTGTTTTCAACAGGGCATACCTTTTAACAAGTGCTATGTTTCCAGGCTTCTTTCGTAAATTAGCCATCATCTTTAATCTGAAGCTCTTCGGAAATACTGAGTACACCTTTGTTAGAGCATTTATTAACGGCTTGAATTTTGCAAATTTTTCTCGTCCTCTCATTGCTCTAGTTCCTACCTAACATCTTCTATTCTTTTTTGAAGAATAATAGAACCTTCTTTATACTTCCCTTTAATAATACAACCAGCACCTATAACACAGTTATCACCGATTTCTGATCCTCGAAGGATCACAGTGTTTGCACCAATCCATACATTATTACCAATCTTAACCGGTGCTGTTCTGTACTTACCAGCCTTCACTCCGCCGACAACTCGAAAGTCGTGATCATGATCATAAATTTGGACATTAGGACTCATCTGAACATCATGACCAATCTCGATTCGCTCTCTGCAAGCAATCATATTATTGCAGTTGATTGCTGTGTTGTTACCAATAATACAGGTCGCTCCTTTGCGAACTCTAATTTTAGCGCCATCACGCATCTTGAAGTTTTTGCCGATTTTCAGTTTTGCCCCTCTGTCCATAGTAATCTCTGTAAAAGGAGACACCAAACTGATAATCGGGCCTGAAAATGTAGCCGGATGGCACAGTTTAGTCCATCCCATTTTTATCATCCCGCAGGGGACACAAATCGCTGCTCTTATATACTTATTCAAATCTTCTCAACCTCATCTACATATCTCTGGACAACAAGTTCTCTATCAAACTCTGCCTTTACCTTCTCATGACCTGCAATTCCCATAGCACTTCTCTCCGAAGTGTTCATCGTAACTACATTTTCCATAGCAGCCGCAAGTCCTTCGACATCTTCTGATTTAAACAGATAGCCTGTCACACCATCATCAATGACATTTGCAGTTCCAGGAATATTACTACCGATGCAGATTCTTCCCATTGCTGCACTTTCGAGAAGAACATTCGGAACGCCTTCACCACCATGCGAAGGAAGGACAGTGCAGTTGCACTTAGCAATCCAGTCATTGATATCTTCACGGAAACCGATGTAATTTACGATCTCCTTTTCCTGATAATCAGCAACTATCTCCTGATACTCTTCTTCCTCATTAAAGCCAGCAATAATGAATTCTGTGTTAGGATACTTAGTTTTTACAATCTCAGCAGCCTTCAGATATTCATCGATACCTTTCAGCTTCATGACTCTGCCAATGAACAAGAAACGAATTACACCATCATTGGGCATTTCGGTGTATGGATGTTCTTCAAGATTACAACCAGAACCTGGGAGCATTTCATAATTGAAACCGATCATTCTATTATCAATAAAGAAATCACGATCGCCAGTGTTCTGGAAGAAAACCTTATAGGCCTTTTTAACAGACATTCTGTACAGACTCTTACAAATTCTTGCCACAGGAGTGTCCTCTAAGAATGTCGCACCTGTTCCGGTAATATTGCAAACCTGTCTGTATTTTCCATTTGTGACAAGAGCACCATAGATGTTCGGCTTAATTGTATAGGAGAAGATAATATCAGGGTTAATCTCAGGAATCATCTTCTTATAGAAAGCAATAAGCTTCAAATCGTTCACGGGGTTTACGCCACGGCGGTCAATCTCAGTAATGATGATATGGCAACCAAGATCCTCAAAGTATTTATTATCCGAATCTTCTGGCAACGAGAGATAGACCTCATGTCCGTCCTCAACCAATCGCTGAATAAGTTCCTTACGGAATGCGTGGAGGGTAATGAAGTGATTAGCGAGGAAAAGTACACGCTTCTTATCTACACCAATAGTATCCGCTTTTGCTTTCTCTTTCGCAATGGCACCAGTTCCGCCTTCAACTATACCTTTTCTATGTAATGTAGCTGAGATTGATCCTAAGAACATCTTGCAGTCCATGATGAATCCTGACCAACTGCTCTTTTTCAGAGCGTCAGCGTAGACTCCGTCATACTTTGCTTTCTTCTCAATCTCCAGCTCATCACGTCCACTAATCTGAGCTAGACCAGTAAGGCCAGGCTTTACATCATTAGCGCCATACTTGTCTCTCTCGGCAGTCAAATAATCCTGATTCCAGAGAGCCGGTCGAGGGCCAATAACACTCATGTTCCCCCTGAAAATATTCCAAAGCTGTGGGAGCTCGTCGATAGACGCCTTACGGATGAATGCGCCAACCTTAGTAATGCCGCCATTATGAAGCATATGAGTAGGAACATCCTTAGGTGTATTAACAGACATAGATCTGAATTTTAGCAGTTCAAAATAAAACTTATCTGTTCCAACACGTTTCTGTTTAAAAAACACAGGTCCCGGATCATCAACTTTAATAGCTAGAGCAGTGACAGCATAGATCGGTGAAAGTACAACAAGGCCACAAAAAGAGAGAACTATATCAAAACCGCGCTTAACATACTTTTCATAGAAAGTCGGAATATGCATGGTATTTGCAACAGCTTCAAGATGCCCTTGCTTACCATCGGCATTTACAGGATCAGAATCAGTTTCAACCAACACAACTTTACGTCCCTGCAGCGGATTTTGCTCTTCTGGTTGATTAGCATAAACCGAACTCGGATACTGTTTCTTTGCGATATGACGCATAACAAGGTATGTAACTCCGAGAATAGCGCCTGAAGCGATTGAAACTTTTTTCATGTTCTTTTTAGTCTGTTCTTTCATGCTCTATTACCTTACCTCACCTTATCTAATCTTTATTTCTACAATCTCTATACCGTATTTTAGCTACGTTCAAAATACTATATATTTTACACCGTTATTTCTCACACAGCAACCGGCATCTGATGCCTAACTTCCTTAACTTCAGTTTTCTCAGTATCGCACACTTCATTATATCCTGTCCGCGTTCCAGCCTTAATCTCAGCCCTTGCCTTTACTACAGAACCACAATTAATATGGCAGCCCTGATGAACCACGCAATTGTGATTCAAAATAACACCTGCCGATAATATACATCCAACATCAACTGTCACATCTGTATGAACAACAGCCATCGGCTCAATAAAACACCCCATGCCAATTTTCGCCGACGGACTTATATAGGCTTTTTCATGAATCAGGACGGGCACATTATATCCGATCCTGCACAATGTATAAATCAATTCCAGACGCAGTTCGGGATTTCCAATCGCAACAACCGCTGAATCATATTCACGAATCAACTTTCCAATATCACAGAGTTTCCCGACAGCAGATGCATTGGCATCATCAGCAAAATCTATCCGATCAAAACATCTCATAGATCCTGCGATTTCCTTGGCCACCATACCATACTGTCCAGCACCTATAATAAGTAAGTTTTTCATAAACAAGCCTCCTTAAAAACAATTGTATGAATTGTCAAATTGCATACAACAGCTAATATAGACCCAACGTTAGATTAGTATTACAACTTATCGTGCCGTTAATGACTCAATTACCAGATAAGCACCCCCACTCTTTATAACACGCTACCAGCCGACATTGGCCGCGATAGCTGATAGTACAGACTCACTAATCTCAATATTCAACTTTGTCTGCACCGCTTGAGACAAAAACAAGAAAAAGATCATGTAGAAAACGGATGAATCCAAGATAAAATGCACAGAGACCGTTCGAGGTGATTCTCCAATCAGCCGCCGGTCTCTGCAATAATATACAGCAAAATGTCCCTCAAGGACTTTACACAGTTCTATTACAGAGAAACGCGAGGTTCGCAGCCTGTGTCCATCCTTTCCTTTATAAAAAATTATTTCTAATACAAGCAGGTACTGTCATAACCGATGCCTGTCAAGTACTGCATTTGAAGTCTCAATGATCTCGCTCCTGACTTTTTTTTGCAGCAAATCCCAATTTGGTTTTCTCGTTGTCACATTATGAGCATCCGAGCCGAAAGCAAAATGCTCATATTCAGAAATGACCCGTTTCGCAATCTTTTTTTCTTTCCAGCTTGAAAACGCTTCATTATTAAGCTGTAATATCGCTTTGGTATTCAGAATGGTTCGGATCTCATCCTTACTGTAGTATTCTAAATACCTGTGAACATGCGCCAGCATAACTGTCAGCTTATATTCAGCAGCAATATTATAGATCTCTTCTGACATCCATTTCTCATACGGACGATACGGAAACTCCAGCAAAATAAGATCCGTGCCCTCAATCGCAAGTTTTTCGATCTCCGGAAGTTCCGAAATACCGTGTTCAATCGCAATTTCAGCCCCCAGAAAGATTGTCTGAACAGCGGCACGCTGCCGAATCTTTTCATAAGCTGCCCGTCGCTTCTGCAAAAACGCAGAAACGGATTTCTCGCGGTGCGCGTAAAAATGCGGTGTAGCGCAAATCCGGGAAACGCCCTGATTCTTCATCATTTCGATCATTTCAAGCGACATATCCGCATCTTTGGCACCGTCATCCATACCCGGAAGGATATGGCAATGATATTCTGTTACGAGCATTGTATAAAACCTTTACTTCTTTTGTTTATCCTTGGAATCTTCGTTATCAGCCGCATCCGGCTTTGTACCGAAGTAACCGTAGCCATCGCCGTAACCCTTTTTATAGTAGTATTTTCCCTTATACCTGTATTTTGAATAATAGCCGGCACGCTTGGATTTAATACCGTTTATGATAAAACCGAGCAGATTCATATTCGCAAGCTCAATTCTCTTGAACACATCATCAACGTCTTCGACAGTAGTTTTCCCGTACCGCACGACCAGAATAATACCGGAAATATCCTTCGCAAGCTCCATTGCATCGGTAACGATATTGATCGGCGGCGTGTCAATAATAATGCAGTCATATTTCTCACTGAGTTCGGTCAGAATCTTGCTCATATTCTCACTTGCAAGCAGTTCAGAAGGATTCGGAGGAATGGGGCCTCCTGTCATGACATCGAGATTATCCATGACCTTTTTCTGAATACAGTCATCAAGCCTCGCCATTTTACTGACCGCAGTTGACAGACCTTTTTTGTTTTTCAGACTGAAGATTTTATGCAGCACTGATTTTCGCATATCGGCATCAATCAGCAGCACTTTATTACCGCCCTGCGCCATTGCAATGGCAATATTGGCAGCCGTTGTACTTTTACCGTCGCTGGGATTTGCAGATGAAACTGCAAATATCTTCTTTTCTACGGTAGACAGAGAAAATGTGACATTGGTGCGGATTGATTTATAGCTCTCAACGACATAAAACGGAACATCGCTGTCTGTCAGTTTCATGTGCGAATCTTCATCGTTTTCCTTTTTCCGTTTTTTCTTCTTATCGTCACCAAACTGCTGAATCTCACCGATAATCGCTTTATGATACTTTTCACCGAGCGAATCGGCGTCCTTCACGGTGTTATCAAAGAAGTCAATCACAAAGATGATGAGAACCGCAAGCATAAAGGCCGCTGCCATACCCATCATGGTATTCTTGGGAATATTCGGCGCAACAGGTGTATTGTAAACCTTTGCCGTATCTATCGTATTAACCGAACCAACGCCGACCGCATCCTGCACGAACTGCGGCGCAACCTGCGTCAGGTCATTACAGATCGCAGCAGCGACCTTTGCATTCTTCGTTTTCGCTGTGACCTTAACAGCAGAAGTATCTGTCACAGAGGAAATCGCAAGGCATGTCCGGATAGAAGAAGGAATGATTTTTTTATCTGCAGTCAGCGAAAAATTCGCAGAAAGCGTATTCTCATCAAATTCCCGCAGCAGCCTCTCCCCCACTGCATTCATCACAGCATCGTCTTTCATCACTTCAATATAAGTATTGACGAGCTGCTTGGAATTACTGATGTTATTAACATTATTTGCATTCTCACTGATGCCTGTGTAACTTTGCACATACATTGTTATATGAGAAGAATATTCCAAAGGCAGAATATACTTTGAAAAACCAAATGCAGCCGCTCCGCCAAGAACGATTGCCAGCAGCAGCACCCAGAGATGACTGAAAAGCAGTGTGATAATGTCTTTAATCGAGTAGGTTTCATTCATGGTGAATATTAGTCCTTTCACAAAATTGTATATGCGCTGTAACTTACACAGAATAATAGGATAAAAGCAGATTATCCGGAAACGGCAATCTGTTCTTCATGCTTAACCCCGGAGTTAAAATAAAGCTCCGAGAAAAAAAGACAGATTCCGAAGATAATCAGGCATAAAAGAAGGGGATCTATTTACCCGCAATGAAAATCGCTGCACAGGATGCGGAAATGCCAAGCAAATTACCGTGGACACTAGAAACATAGTCTTTCAGATTGAAACACCGCCACTTTTTGCAATTTACGCCGCAGATCAACAATCCGCCGGCGCAGCCCATAACCGAAATCACAATGCTGATAATCAATGCATGGTTGCTGATTCCCTTTTGAAACGTCTATAGTATATAATTTGAAACAATTCCGGATATCCAAACAACGAACAGCTCCGAAATTGCCGGGGCATTTTCCGGAATTTGAATTTTCGTAAATACTTTTCCATTGCTTTTCACTTCCGTTCCAGCCTCAAAAAGCGCTTTTCTCAAAATTCGGCTTCCGTTCTCAAAGTCAATTTTTGTACATATTTCACATTCAATTATCAAATCCTATTCAGTATATTCTATACAAAACGCGCAAACAAATGCGTCGTGATATACATATTTTCCACTTCGCAGTCACAAAAATTGTATCACTTCGCTTCTTTTTAGGGCAATATAGAACAGAATAGCAATTTCAATTCATCGCCTTGTATATATAATATCACCTTATCCTCAAAATGTCAATGGATTAAATGAAAATAGTTCAGAAATTGGCTCATCTGTATGTCATTGACAGTGACAGGGCATCTATCATTGTGCACATTGATGGTATCGCGATATGACTATATGAACTAAACAAATCAGGGCCAATCTGAACGGAGCAGGAACTGATTTTTCAACAGATCAGACAGAAATTTTATAGTATGATTTAATAGCAATCTAAGATAATTTGGGGCTAACGAGATAAAATATGCCACAGGATATATTGATTTACGAGCAGCAGTGGAGATCAACGCTCACGATGCAAGCTTGCCAAAGCTGTGAAAGGCTTTGCACCAGTCATGTTTTCAGCAATGAATCGTCTAATGTCTAAAATAAATATAAGAATATTGACATCTGAGCAAAAATATGATATAGTAATTTTGTGTTTTGGTTATTGCCAATCTGACCATGCTGCAGAATACCGGAGAAAATGCGGCTGTCATACACACTGTAATGAGATAAGAGGCTGGATGAGCGACCTGGTTAAAGCAAGACAACTGCACGACTGGCTGATGTTGCAAAACTGCACGAGTACGGATATGATAGTGCTGTACTGGATTTCATGCCGGTATATATCTGGTTTTTGAAAGAAGAATGGAAGATGTCACCACAGGATCTATATAATCAGTATGGCTGATTCCTCATACAGAAATAATGTCCCGGTAATCTGGTTCACAGAATACGAAGTGCCATTTTACGCATAAAAAAGGATTGAATCTCGGTGCTTCCTTTTTAACACAGTCAATCCTCAACTCAAACGCCGCCTGACAGCCATCAGGCGGCGTTCGTATTGCAATATCCGAATTCAGTCAGACAGCTTTGATCCGGTATCGTCGCTGTAAAATGAGATCTGTATACCATCCGCAAGCGTAAACACATACACGGGCGTTCCTTCCCCGACTGACGCATCCGTCCAGCGGACATCATCAGGCTCGCCGAGAGCAGAAAATTCTGTGTGCTGTACTTCAGTACCGTTCTTGCGACGGCTCCCCTGT
This sequence comes from Oscillospiraceae bacterium, assembly GCA_017427265.1. Lineage (GTDB taxonomy): Bacteria > Bacillota > Clostridia > Oscillospirales > Ruminococcaceae > Firm-04. The sequence continues at coordinate 17,607 of JAFRTG010000010.1, forward strand.
TTCATGCGGTCCCAGCTTTTTGGATCATGCTTTTTCACCAGTATTTTTCCGATTCGTCCGCCGATAATACTGAACACCAATGCAGCAATCAATGTTACGGGACACATACACATTTTCTCACAGCTTTTACAGACAAACGGTTTCCATCCATCAAGTATCTGAGATCATGCGCGACTGCTGATTTTCCAGCCTGCGGCTTCTTTTCTTTCGCCAATAAAGCGTTTGTAGATTCCGTCTTCGTTCATCAGTTCGGTGTGTCTGCCGTGCTGAACGATCTTGCCGCGGTCAATCACGAAAATCTGGTCTGCATTTTCCACGGTTTTCAGACGATGCGCAATCATGATAACCGTCTTTTCTCTGGTCAGTGATGCGACTGCCTGCATCAGCAGATTTTCATTCTCCGGATCAACATTGGCGGTCGCTTCGTCAAGAATAATAATCGGCGCATTCTTCATGATTGCTCTTGCAATGGAAATGCGCTGCCGCTCACCGCCGGACAGACTTGCACCGCCCTCGCCGATCACCGTATCGTATCCGTCCGGCAGCGCTGTGATGAAATCATGGCAGCAGGCAGCCTTTGCCGCTTGGATGACTTCTTCTCTGCTTGCATCAGGCTTGCCAAAGCGGATATTATTTTCAATCGTATCATTGAACAGATAGACATTCTGAAACACAAATGCAAAATTCTTCATCAGGCTGTCATAGCTGTATTCCCGGATATCCGTTCCGCCGAGGTGAATCTGTCCCTTGTCAATATCCCAGAACCGCGCCAAAAGCTGTGTGATCGTTGTTTTTCCGCCGCCGGACGGCCCGACAAATGCAGCCGTTGTTTTCTCCGGAATCTCAAATGATACATTGTCAATGATCTTCTTGGTATCATACGAAAAATCCACATTCCGGACTGTCAGTGTCATATTTTCCGGCGTGATGTTCTTTCCGTCAATATCCATTGTCGGGGACGAAAGTGCCTCGTTTGCCTTGTCCACGCAGTTTTCAATGGTTCTGGTCAGTCCGTTGAACGCACCGACCTGATCGAGCGACTCAAAGATCATGAATGAACAAATCATCATCATCACCGCATAGACCAGACTCATAGAACCGTTCAGATAAAACGCAATGCTCATCAGCATCATGACAACACCGGATATTTTGTTCAGACTGCTCAGAAGGAACATTGCGATTTCGTAGGTTGTCTCCAGATGCGTACTGTAAGTTGTGAATGCGTCAATCGAATCATCCACACTTGTGATGCTCCTGCCGAACAAATTGAAATTTCTGACCTCAGCGATACCTCTCACATATTCCAGAATCCTTGATACCATTGTATCCTGTGCGGTGGTTGCTTTGTCAGAGGTTTTGCTTTCCGCCCGGATCATCAGCTCTGTGCCGAGCAGATAAACAGCCATTGTCGCTAGTGCCACAAGTGCGATCTCTGCCTTGAAAAAGAACATAGATGCGATGATGACAAGTGTCGTGATGATTCCTTTTGTAACAACCATGACGCATCTTGTGGCAATGCCGGCGAGATTGTCCATTGTGTTTGTTGCTATGGATGTGACCTTGCCAAGTCCCTCGGTATTAAAATAGCCCATCGGCACATAGCGCAGATGCTCAGCAATTTCCATGCGCTTGATGGACGATGTGTGATAGCCGCCTCTGGTTTGCAGCATGGTTGTTTTCAGGGATACAAGCGTCTGCAAAACAATGGAGGCACATATGATGCCTGCCGCTGAATAAGCAGTCTGCTTCGACAGCCCGCCTTCCAGAATTGCCTTGACGACAACGAAAACAGCCGGAATCCGCATAGCGACAAAGAGCGCATGAAATACGCCGAGAAAGATTGAAAAATAAAACTGCTTTCGCTCTTTTTCACCGCAGAAATCAAAGAACTTTTTAATGTACGAAACATTATGCCTCCTCCTTTCGCGCCGCAATGTGATTCTCCCACATACTTCTATAGAGCGGGCTTGCTTGCAGCAGCTCCTGCTGTGTGCCGGACGCTTCAATGTTGCCGTCATGAATCAGGAAAATTTTGTCTGCATCCGCGATGGTCGAAAGCCTGTGTGCAATCACGATCAGCGTTTTTCCGGCGGTCAGTCTGGAAAGCGCATTCTGAATGACAGCTTCACTTTCGGGGTCGGTGTAGCTCGTGGCTTCATCGAGAATTACAATGGGCGCATCCTTGAGCATTGCCCTTGCGATGGAAATACGCTGCCGTTCACCGCCGGACAGATGTCCGCCCGAACCGCCGCAGATGGTCTGATAGCCGTTTGCAAGGGACATGATGAAATCGTGGCAGCCGCATTTCTTTGCCGCTTCCATCACCTCTTCGTCGGTCGCACCCTCTCTGCCCATGCGGATGTTATCCATAACGCTTTTGTCAAAGAGATAATTCTCCTGCGAGACATACGCCACATACCGATTGTATACCGAAAGCGGCATATCCTTGATATTCACACCGCCGATTGTGATTGCACCGGAATCCACATCCCAGAGCGATGCAATCAGTCTTGCAATCGTGGATTTACCCGAACCGGACGGACCGACAAGCGCATTGACCGTACCGTCTGCGATTTCCATGCTGATGCTGTGCAGAATCTCTGTATCTTTGTAAGAAAACCGCACATTTTGCAGAGAAATTGCAAAGCTGCGGGGTTTGTTCTTGCTAACCGAAGGGCGAACCATATCCTTTTCGTCCATGACATCTGCCATATCGCTGACGATTTCGCCGATTCTCGACATATCATCCGCATAGCCGAATACGGTCACAAGCGGCGCAACTGTGCCAAAGGACAGAATAATCAGTACGATCAGATCAGCCGGCGCAAGGCTGCCGTTCAGGCAATAAAACACGCCGGACGGAAGCAGTCCGAGCATGGTTGCCGGAAAACACGCCATGCCGAAATTCTGCCAGAAATTCTGACTCTGCATCCAGTCAATGAAGCAGTCAGCGCCTTCCTTTGCAGCTTTCACAAATTTCCCGTAGGATGTTTTGCTCTGCCCGAACGCCTTGATGACTTCGATGCCGCCGATATATTCAACGGTCGCGGCATTCAGCGCCTTTGTCTTTTTGATCGTGTTGGGATAATATTTCGGCGTGGATGCCATCATAACCGCAAATGCAATCAAGCCCGCAGGAATGCAGATCAGCTGCCACAGTCCGACTCTCCAGTCAATGTGCATCATATAGATGAACATTGCAATCGCACCGATGATATTCGCAGTAAATTCCGGAACGACATGAGCAAGCGTCGGCTCTACCTGATCGGCTCTGTCGCAGATGATATTTTTGTATTCGCCGGAGGAGCGTGCCTGCACTGCACCGAGCGGCATCGTGTTCAGCTTTTTCAGCAGCTTTTTCCGTGCATTACCGATCAGTCCGAAGGTCGCACCGTGCGAGGAATAAGTTGAAAATCCGTGAAATGCATACCGAAGCATCCAGAGAATCCCGATCTGCAAACCTCGTTGCGCTCCGTTTACAGTCTGTTATAAATGCAGATGAGATCATCGTGATGGATGACGGCAGAATCATTGAACAGGGAACGCATGGATTACAATAATCGCAAGAAAATGATTTCGCTCTTTATTCAAAATGATGTTTTTGCGATTTCGTTCGGTTATCACTTGACAATGAAACAGAAATATGCTATAATTTCAGCATGGTTAGCACTCGCTAATTATCAGTGGCTTAAAATCGGTTGCCGCTGTACCATTTTCCCATTGGTTAGTGATAGCTAACGTTTTTATAATACAGAAAAAGGTCAGTATGAGTGTTGTGATCGTAGGCGGCCGGTGATGATCCTGCAAAACTGAAAGCACCCGGCGCGATCCGGCGTAAATAACAAGCGGCTGTATTGGATTGCAGCCGCTTTGGTTTCAAAATATGAAGATTTTATATTTTATTGCTTTAGCCGCAATCATTGTACAAATCATTCGCTATATTGTGCGTCATCTGAATAACGGCGGCGGGTGCTGCGGAGAGCATGAACGGAACCGCAATCTGTATTGACTACCAGTTCTCTTATAAAGAAGCCTATTTTTGCGGCACTGGGTTTTGATTTCTCTAAACGAAATCGACAAATCCATTGAACCCCGAGAACGGCCAATCATTAAAGTGCCACGCAAGGTTGAATAAGCAAAAAGAGGGGTTCACCATAAACGGCGAACCCCTCAAAAATTATTTGTAGTGTCCTGATAGAGCCCTAAACCGGTATACAAACGAAATACGCCGTTTTCCTCAACTTCGGAAAACGGCGTATTTTCGTGAATTTCATTGAGTGGAGCATACGGGATTCGAACCCGTGACCCCCACACTGCCAGTGTGGTGCGCTCCCAGCTGCGCTAATGCCCCAGATGGCGGAGATGGTGGGATTCGAACCCACGGAGCATTTTACTGCTCAAACGATTTCGAGTCGTTCTCGTTATGACCACTTCGATACATCTCCGCAGATCCGGCAGTCCCATCTGCCCGACTTGAATATTATAACACATTACCGAAAAAAAATCAAGGGTTTTTCAAAAAAAATATGTTTTTTCAGGAATCACTTGTTTTTTTCGGAAAGATATGCTATAATATCAGTAAGAATGCCCAGAAACAAAAGGGCATCAATTTGAGGAGGGGTTATTTTATGGGTAATTTGAAACGCAGAACAAAAAAGACACTCGCTGCGCTGCTTGCTGCCATCACGTCTGCGGCTGCGCTGCCCTACTCAGGGCCGATACAGATTTCCGCAGCGGAATCGGCACTCGACTTAAACTACGCCAAGGCGCTGCAGTATTCGATCTATTTCTACGATGCGAATATGTGCGGAACGGAGGTCGGCGAGCACACCCGCCTTTCATGGCGCGATGACTGCCACACCTACGACGCACATGTCCCGATGGTGCCGTGGGACGGCAACACGGTAGAAGGCGGCGGCACCAACCTTTCGCAGGCATTCATGGACAAGTACAAGGATGTCCTTGACCCGGACGGCGACGGCACGATTGACGTTGCAGGCGGTATGCATGATGCCGGTGACCACGTTGAATTCGGTATGCCGGAAAACTACGCTGCCGCAACACTCGGCTGGGGCTACTATGAGTTCCGCGATTCCTACACCGCACTCAAGCAGGACGATCACATTGAGACGGTTCTCCGCCACTTCAACGACTATCTGATGAAGTGTACCTTCCGTGACAAAGACGGCACTGTCATTGCACACTGCTATCAGGTCGGCGAAGGCGGAATCGACCACGCAATCTGGGAGGCGCCGGAGGTTGACACGATGGTGCGCCCGGCTTACTTCCTGACCGCCGAAAAGCCGCAGACTGACTACGTCGTATCTGCGTGCGCCTCGCTGGCAATCAACTACCTCAACTTCAAAGATTCTGATGCAGAATATGCAGAGAAATGCCTTGATTATGCACTGGCACTCTGGGATTTTGCCAATGCCAATGAGAAATCGCTCTCAGACAACGGCGACGGTCCCGGACAGTTCTATAATTCAAGCAAGTGGGAGGATGATTACTGCTGGGCTGCAGCATGGCTGTACAGAGCGACCGGCGATGCCTCCGTATTTGACTACGCCTACAAGATTTTCGACTATTACGCAGCTTCCGGCTGGGTATACTGCTGGAACGATGTGTGGAGCGGCGCTTCCATCCTCTGGGCTGCGATCAATCAGGAACACCCTGAACTTGATATGGTGCAGAAGATCAGAGACGCACAGGGCAAAAACGAGTATGTATTCAAGGACTTCTGGGATGATGACTGCGTCGGCAAGATTCTGTCTACATACAAGGCAAAAACGACGCCGCAGGGCATGGTCTTTATCGACGTCTGGGGCAGCTGCCGCTATGCTTCCGCATTTGCACTCTGCTGCGCCGTCTATGACAAGTACCATAACGACGGCAAGCCGAGCGAGTGGAGCGAGTTCGGCAAAAAGCAAATTGACTATATCCTCGGCGACAACGATATTACCTATAAGGAAACCGCAAAGCAGACGGTTCTCGCAGGCAGAAACGGCGAACACGGCAAGAGAGTGTTCCTGTGCGGCTATGACGACACCTATTCCGTCATGAACCCGCATCACCGCGCTGCTTCCGGTCTCACAATGGCAGAGGATCCCCGCCAGCAGAAGCACACGCTCTGGGGTGCACTGGCAGGCGGACCTGACAACAAGGATGCGCACAGCGACAGCACGAATGACTGGCGCGAAAACGAGGTTACAATCGACTACAATGCAGCGTTCGTCGGCGCCTGTGCAGCAATGTACCAGTACTACGGCACGGACGATATGAAGGTCACCGAGAATTTCCCGCCGGCCGAGCAGGTCAGCGAGGATGAGCAGAGCGGCACCGGCTACTGGGTCGAAGCAATGGGACGCGATGTCCGCAATGACGACGGCACAGGTGCTGTGGAAGTTTCCCTCAAGGTATACTCCGGCCTGCCGAAGCCCTCGAAGGACATCACAGTCAGATACTATATCGACCTTTCCGAGGTCGCAAAACCGGATATCGTAAAAGCCAAGAAGCTCTACGACCAGGCGGAAGCTGAAATCAAAGGATCTTCCATCGAAGTCAGCAATCCTGTGAAATGGGACAAGATGGATAATGTATACTATGTTGAGCTCAAGTGGGATGGCTGCACCTTTGCAAATAGCGGCAAGAAGACGCAGTTCGAGGTCGGCTTCTACGGCATCGGTTATACCGATCCGGACACCCACAAATATGTCGTTTACGACTGGGATCCGTCCAATGACTGGAGCTTCAAGACACTGAAGCTGGGTGAAAAGGGTGACTTCTATGAAGTCGAGAACCCGCCGGAGGTGCTCAACGAGCATATCTGCATCTATGAGAACGGCGTTCTGCTCGGCGGCACCGAGCCGGACGGCACCGTGCCTGCGGAGCCTGAAAAGACTACGACCGCACCGGTCACCACAACAGCCAAGCAGACCACCACGACCAAGTCTGTTGTCACAACAACAGATAACGGCGCTTCCGTTACGACCACAAAGCCCGGAAAAAATGACAATATCACAATGCTGGGCGACGCAAACCTTGACAATGCAGTCGATGTATCGGATGCCGTTCTTGTCGCAAAATTCGTCAGCGGCGACAGCTCCGCTACTATCTACGATCAGGGCAGACGCAATGCTGACTGCAACAAGGATAACGATGTCACACCTGAGGACATCACGCTGATCCTCAAGCATATTGCAAAACTCGAGCTGCTGACAAACTGATAACGCAAATTACGCACAACGCCTGCTGCCGTTTTTCACGCGGCAGCAGGCATTCCGTTTTGAATGGAAAGGAGTCAAAAAATGATGCAGATTCAAGAGATCCGTGAACTTGCAATGGACACCGGCGTATTCTTCCCGCTCGCATTTCAGGCAGATGACCTCGGAACAGCCGCAGAGCTGCACGGACATACCCTGCCGAACCGCAGCGTACTGATGATGCAGGAAGGACGTGACGGCGACGCTTCCGGCGCTCCGACCGCAAAAACGATCGAACGCTATACGGCTGCAGTCCGCGACCGCTCCTGCAGCATCGTCTGGCTTGAGCCTGCTGCCGTTTCTCCGGAAAGCAGAAAGCACGAGAACGGTCTTGCACTGACGGAACAAACGCAGGCGGCCTTTGCGGATCTGATTGCGGCAATCCGCGCCGCCGCCCGTGAGGCGCACGGCACCGAACCGCTCATTGTTGCGCTCCTTGACCATGCGGGACATCATGCGCTGTATCCGGTCTCGATGGAGCACAGCCCGAGTCTGCCGACAGATGCACGGATCCTGACCGATGACGAGCTGACGGCACTTGTCGTGCAGTGCGCCAATGCGGCGAAATTCGCTGCAAAGGCCGGCGCCGACGGCATCGCGCTCAACGCGGCCGACCGCAGTCTGTTCGGCGAAAGTCTGGCTGCCTTCCACCGCGACGGAAAATTCGGCGGCGATTTCGATGACCGCACCCGCTTTGTCCGCGACTGCTACACCGCCATGAAAATGCTGACGCCCGATTCCGTGTTCTACACGATCCGTCTGACGCTCAGCGACGGCATTCCGCAGCCCGACGGCTGGGGCATGGCATTTGAAGATACCGCAGCCCCCGACCTCTATGAGCCGGGACTGCTCCTGAAAATCATGCGCGCACTTTACGGCGTTGAACTTGTGCTCTGCACAATCGGCGTTCCGGATATCAACTGGCTCTGCGAACCGGAGAAGGAAAGCGATCTGATCCGGCTCAGCAGACTGTGCACCTGCATCGCCATGCTCGACAGCGATCTGCAGCAGAATGTGCAGCTGATCGTGCCGGAGATTCCGTCTGAGGAGATTCCGTTTGCAAATCTTGCGTCCGGTATGATCGCGGGCGAATTTGCATCCTTCGGCGGTTTCCTCGGCTGATTTCACAGCGCGTCACCAGAAAGAAAGGAGCCCTTTTATGGCACTGGACGGTGCATTTCTGTTCTGCATCAGACAGGAGATTGAAACACTGATCGGCAGCAGAATCGACAAAATCTATCAGCCTGCACGGGACGAACTGATTCTCTCGTTCCGTGCAAAGGGCGGAGCAAAGCGCGTGCTGTTTTCTGTCTCGGCGGATGCAGCGCGCGTTCATATCACGGAGACAAATCCGGAAAACCCCGCGCAGCCGCCGATGTTCTGTATGCTTCTGCGCAAGCATCTGAGCGGCGGCAAGCTGGAAGCCGTCGAGCAGGACGGCCTTGAGCGCATTCTGCGCTTCCGCATCCGGTGCAGCAATGAAATGGGCGATTCTATTCTGCTGACGCTGGTTGTCGAGATCATGGGACGCTTCTCCAATGTGATTCTCGTCAACGAGCACGGCCGGATCATTGACAGTCTGCGCCGTGTCGATGAGGAAATCTCGCGTGTCAGACTGGTTCTGCCGGCGATGGAATACACCGCACCGCCGCGCGAGGACCGCATCTGTATGCTGAACTGCACCGATGATGAAATCCGCAGAAAAATCGCTGAGCTCCCGCAGATGTCGTTTACAAAGGCGGTAATCCGGTTGTTTGAGGGCGTCTCCCCTGTCGTTGCAAGGGAATGGGAATTCTACACCGGCCGCGGCGAGGAACTGACCTTCCCGCTGACCGCCGAGCAGACCGAGCGCTTTCTGTTCACGGTTCATCAGACGCAGACGGCGCTGCAGCATCCTGATCAACGAAAATATACGGTTCTGCGTACAAAAGAAGGCCGCCTGAAAGAATTTTCATACCTGCATATTGCGCAGTACGGCACGCTGATGGTCACAGCAGCGTATCTGTCCGCCAGCACGCTGCTGGATGCGTTTTACGCACAGCGCGACCACTATGCAAGAATGCATCAGCGTGCAAACGATCTGTTCCGGTTCCTCGTCAACCTCTCCGAACGCACCGCAAAGCGCGTAGCAAACCAGAAGGAGGAGCTTCTCAGCTGCGATTCGATGGAGACCGACCGCCGCCGCGGCGATCTGATCTCCGCCAATCTGTACCGCATCACACGCGGCGACAGCGTCGCAAGAGTTGAGGATTTTTATGACGAAGCCTGCCCGGTTACGGAGATTCTGCTGGATGTCCGTCTGACGCCGGCGCAGAACGCACAGGCATACTATAAAAAGTACAGAAAAGCCTGCACGGCAAAGAAAAAGCTCACCGAGCTGATCGCAGCCGGCGAGCAGGAACAGCAATATATTGACAGCGTGTTCGACGCGCTGACCCGTGCAGAATGCGAATCCGATATTGCGCAGCTGCGGATTGAGCTGACGGAGCAGGGCTATCTGCGGGAGAACCGGAAGGCCGGCAAGCCGCCGAAGCCGATGCAGCCGCTTCATTTCCGTTCGTCAGACGGCTTTGATATCTATGTCGGCCGCAACAACAAACAGAACGATCAGCTGACGCTGAAATTTGCAGCAAAATCGGACATCTGGCTGCATACGCAGCTGGTGCACGGCGCGCATGTCATCCTCTGCACAGACGGTCAGGAGCCGCCTGACCGCACGGTCACGGAGGCGGCAATCCTTGCAGCATACTATAGTAAAGGGCGTGAGTCTGCACAGGTCAAGGTCGATTACTGTCCGGCTCGGTTTGTCAAAAAGCCGGGCGGCGCAAGACCCGGCATGGTGATCTATACGAACTATCAGACTGCGTTTGTCGATCCGGATGCCGCGCTCGCTGAGACACTGCGCGTTGCGGACGGCGGATAAGCCGACGCCCGCAGCAACGAATATGATACGTAAGCCCCCGGAGCAAAATACATGCTTCGGGGGCTTAGGTATTATTCTGTTTTGTCTGCATTCTTTTTGGATTCCCGGATTTGCCTGCGAAGGCGTCTGGAAATCTCGCGCCAGATATCATCGAACTCGCCGTCCATGTTCATCCACTGATCGAACATGTCCGCCCGCCTTGCACATTCCGTCAGTGCCGCCTGCAGATACCATTCCTCCAGCGGCTTGCGCGAGTTGACATAGTCCAGAATATCCTCTGTTGCCTGCTGACTGAAAAACTCCGCCGCACGCTCTTCATATGTCGTGATCTGAAACGGCCTGCTGAAATCCCTGACAACATGCGCTTCACGCCACGCATCAATGACCTCGTCTGTGATTTTCATGCTGTTTCGTCCTTTCCGTCGGCGTTACAGGATTCGTGTGCACATCAATCTGCGGGAACGGAATCGCAATACCGGCAGCATCCAGTGCCGTTTTGGCTGTTTCGCGCAAAACAGGTGCTGCGGTAAAATAATCATTTTTGCCGACCCACGCATAGAGCATCAGCTCAACACCGTTATCGCCGAGCGCATCCACAACAACACTCGGTTCCGGCTGCTGAATGAAATCCAGCTTGTTCACCGCCGTCAGCAGCGCATAACGAACCGTATCGAGACCGGCAGAATAAGGAACCGTGACCTTCACATTCAGACGCAGCTTGCCCTTCTGCGACAGGTTGACAACCGCGCCGGACGAAACCATGCTGTTCGGCAGATACACACTGCGGTTATCGCGTGTTGTCAGCTTGGTATACAGAATTGTGACGGCTTCCACATAGCCCTCCTGCCCGTCCGCAATGATGTAGTCCCCTGCCTGAAACGGTTTCGCCAGCATCAGAATAAATCCGCCTGCCATATTGGACAGGCTGCCCTGCAGCGCCAGACCGATCGTCACACCGGCTGCACCGAGCAGCGTCACGACCGAGGCCGCCGGAACACCGAGCAGCGACAGGCAGATCATAAGAAGAATCACAAGCAGCAGGATTCGTGCGAAAGACTGCCCGAAGCTGATTGCCGCTGCATTGACCTTTGCCCGCTTCATCGCATGGCGCAGCAAACCAACCAGAAGCCGGGCAATCAGAACGCCGATCAGAAATACGATGACAGAAATCAGCAGCGTCGGCATAAATTTTACGAGCTTTTCGCCAAGCTCATAGAGAACGCCGGTTGTATGCTCCAGCGCCTCGTGACCTGCTTCCAGCTGTTCCGCCATATTATCCCTCCTCTGCGGTTTCTTCGGGCTCCGCCGGAATTTCCGCCGCGTCATACTGCGCAGAGATTGCCTTGCCCTGTGTATCCTTCAGCGGATAGATCTCATCAAATACCGCATAATACTTGACCGGAACATAGCGGTTCAGATGGCACTTTCCGAAATACCACTGCTTAAAATTGCAGATCTGGGTCAGATCCTCAAAGAAGGCATGTACCTCAAGCCGCTGCATCATATCGACGCGCAGACAGTCCTTGAGCGACGCGGGCGGCTCATGCGTAATGATGTAATCGACCGTATTGTCATGCGCCTTGAGGTTTTCAGCTGCATGAATGATTTCTTCATAGGTCGGCTGCTCGCGCTCCCACCAGTTTTCGGCGGTGCGGTATTCAAAATCCTGACTGTGTCCGCCGCCGAACGTGAAGAAGTTCTTGCCGCAGAGCGTATAGATCTCACCGCGAAGGAGATGCACAAGATTCGGTGCAATGACACGCGCCTGACCGCCGTTCCACTCTGAGACCGGGTATTCTTCGAGCATGTCAAAATTTTCGTGGCAGCCGTCCACAAAGGCAACCGTGTATTTCAGCTCCGTCAGCTTTTGGCGGAATTTCTGCTCCTTCTTGGAATCGTCCCAGAAAAAGCCGAAATCGCCGCAGACAATCAGGATATCGTTTTCGTCCGCCTTTTTGAGCAGCGTATTCTTGAAGCGTGTAAAATCGCCGTGGGTATCGCCGGTTACATAAACCATAGAGTTCTCCTTTATGATACTTATATTTCACAAAAGCCGTATCCGGTTTTACGGGGACGCAGCAGCAGGAACAGCCCGCCGGAGAGCAGCGTCACACCGCCGGAAAGCAGCAAATTGCTGACCATGCCGTCCGCCTTCACCAGTTCTCCGGTATCCGGATCGTTCAGCACAGCAATCTCCGTGCCGTAATACTGCTCAACATGGTTCCGGTCACCGAACGGAAACGGAAGTGCCGGTTCATTCTGATGCAGTGTTCCGTGCGCATCGGTATAGTCCCCGAAAACCGTGCCGTCCGGCAGCCCGATGAATGTCACGGTCAGCGTTGTGCGGTACCAGTTCCGCGTTTTCAGAAGCGACCGCGCAGACCGGACAGTCAGAAGCAGCGCACCGGCAAACACCGGCAGCATCAGGATCCGCAGCAGCTTTTTCATTTCAGCTTGATGCCTCCACACCTTCCTGCGAAACGCCCTTCATCGTCAGGCTGATGCGCTTGCGCTTGGCATCGACCTCCATGACGCGGACGCGGACAATCTGTCCGACCTTGACAATATCCAGCGGATGCTTGATAAATCTGTTCGCAAGCTGCGACACATGGACAAGGCCGTCCTCATGGACGCCGATATCGACAAATGCACCGAAATCAATGATATTGCGCACCGTGCCGACCAGCTCCATGCCGGGCTTCAGATCTTCAACCGTCATGATGTCGCCGCTGCGCATCAGAGGCTTGGGTAGCTCATCACGCGGGTCGCGGCCGGGCTTCTGCAGCTCCTTGACAATGTCGCGGAGCGTCGGTTCACCGATGCCGAGACGCGCTGCCATATCCCGGCAGCCCTGCTTTGTAACCGCTTCGCTCAGTCTGCCGAGATCCCCGCCGATATCGGCAAGCGAATAGCCGCATTCCTTCAGCAGCGCTTCGGCAGCAGCATAGCTTTCCGGGTGTACACCGGTATTGTCCAGCGGATTCTTGCCGTCCCGCACGCGCAGGAAGCCCGCACAGAGCTCATAGGCCTTTGCACCGAGCTTCGGCACCTTCAAAAGCGATTTTCTGCTCGTAAATGCGCCGTTTTCCTCACGGTATGCGACAATATTGTGCGCAATGCCGCTGTGAATGCCGGAAATGTAAGAGAGCAGAGATCCGGATGCCGTATTCAGATCAACACCGACCGCATTGACGCAGTCCTCGACCACACCGGTCAGAGACTCATTCAGTCTTGCAGGGGGCATGTCATGCTGATATTCGCCGACACCGATTGCTTTCGGCTCGATCTTGACAAGCTCTGCAAGCGGATCCTGCAAACGGCGTGCAATGGATACTGCGCTTCTCAGCGCAACGTCATAATCCGGGAATTCCTCCGCAGCCAGCTTGGAGGCCGAATACACAGAAGCACCCGCCTCGCTGACGACCATATATGCAGCTTTGCATTCCGGCAGCTCATGCAGAATCTCTGAAACGACCTGCTCGGATTCACGCGAGGCCGTGCCGTTTCCGATAGCAATCGCCTCAACATGATGCTGCTGAATCAGACGTTTCAGCTTGATTTTTCCGCCCTCAACAGCCTGCTTCGAGTTTGCCGTGATATACACAACATCCGTCGCAAGTACCTTGCCGGTCGGATCGACCACAGCGACCTTGCAGCCGGTCCGGAAGCCGGGGTCAAGGCCGAGGGTAATCATGCCCTTCATCGGCGGCTGCAGCAAAAGCTGCCGCAGATTGGAGGCAAACACTGTGATCGCCTGCTCCGCCGCATCCTCTGTCAGAGAGGCTCGTACCTCACGCTGCACGGCAGGCAGAAGCGACTTTTTATATGCTTCCAGCGCAGATGTCTCCACAAGACATCCTGCCGGGCTCTGATTCTTCACATAAGCCTTTGTTACAATCTGCTCGCCGAGCCCCTCCGGCATCACAACGGAAACCTTGAGATAGCCCTCCTTCTCGCCGCGGTTGACAGCCAGCACACGATGCTTCGCAATTTTTTCGACCTGCTCTGCATAGTCATAGTAATTCCGGTAAACACTGTCCTCATCCGGATCTGTTGCCTTGACCGTCAGGCTGCCGCGCAGTCCGAGGACATTCCGCAGCCGCTTGCGCAGATCGGCATCGTCGGAGACCGTTTCCGCAATGATATCGCAGGCGCCTGCAAGCGCCGCTTCTGCATCCGGAACTTCCTTTTCCGGATCGACAAAGGCTGCGGCCTCCTGCTCCGGATTCGTTTTCATATTCTGCTCCATGAGCAGCATCGCCAGCGGCTCCAGACCGCGTGCCTTTGCAACAGAAGCCTTCGTTTTGCGCTTCTGCTTATAGGGGCGGTAGAGATCCTCAACCTCAACGAGCGTTTTCGCCGCAGAAATCGCTGCGGCAAGCTCCGGCGTCATTTTTTCGAGCGCCGTGATCGCATCGGTAATCTCCTGCTTGCGCTCCTCCAGCTTCCGCAGATAGTTCAGGCGGTCACTGAGCGCGTGCAGCGTCTGGTCATCGAGCGAGCCGGTCTGCTCCTTGCGGTAACGTGCAATAAACGGAACGGTCTTGCCGTCGTCAAGCAGCGCAACAGCATGTGCGACCTGTTCCTCACGCAGTTTCATTTCTTCTGCAATTTGTTTCAAAATATCCATATTCTGCCTCCGGTTCATTCTTTGCTGTATCGCATTGTTCTTATTATACCAGATTTTTGAAAAAAAGTCACCCGATTCCTGTCGATTTGCGATTTTTGCGGTGCGATTTGTGTAAAAAAGCAACAAGTTTCACCGTGACAGGACGGATTCACGAATTTTTCAAAAAAATTTCTGTGATTTTGCAAAAAAACACTTGCATTTTTTTGTGAAGTATGCTAAAATAGAGGAGTAAGAAAAAATGCCGTGAACCCTGCTGCTTCTGCGTGTTCACGCACTTTTTTCGTGATTTCAGCGTTTTTCATTGGTTTCTGCGCTTTCGCATCAGAATAATGCACAAATAGCAAAATGCCCAAAAGAACGAAAGAATCCAACATCAGACGCATGATCTCATCATCTTGAAAGGGGCTGCACGCTATGGCAA
Source organism: Oscillospiraceae bacterium (assembly GCA_017427265.1). Classification (GTDB taxonomy): domain Bacteria; phylum Bacillota; class Clostridia; order Oscillospirales; family Ruminococcaceae; genus Firm-04. The sequence continues at coordinate 32,843 of JAFRTG010000010.1, forward strand.
AACTCCGGCTGCTGATTCTTTTCGGCGGCGCAACCAATGAATATGAAAACTCATGTACCACGGCTGTCTCGATTCTGCGCACTTTGCAGGACGAACAGTACGAGATTGTTCCGGTCGGTATCAGCAAAAAAGGCAGATGGTTCTTTTTTCCGGGAGATATTGACGAAATCGAAAACGGAACATGGAGCGAAAATCCCGACTGCTCCCCTGCCGTGCTCTCTCCGGATCCCGCGCACCGCGGTGTTCTGATTCTTGAGGACGGCAGCTATACGCTCAAGCGCATCGACGTCGTGTTCTCTGTTCTGCAGGGACGCTACGGCGAGGACGGGTCTGTTCAGGGGCTCTGTGAGCTCTCGCATATCCCGTATGTCGGAAACGGCGTGCTCGGCTCGGCAGTCTGCCGGAACAAGGCATTCACCCATGCCCTGCTGAATGCAGCCGGTATCGCAACCCCGCACTGGGTCGCGGTCTCTCAGCGGAATTTAAGTCAGCTGGAGCATGAATACGAACGAATCGAAAACAAGCTCGAATACCCGGTCTATGTCAAGCCGGCCGGCTGCAATGATTCCATCGCGTCCGGCCCTGCAAACAGCCGCGCAGAGCTTGCAGCGCATGTCAAGCGCGCCTTTACGCAGGACAGCACCGTCCTTGTCGAGGAATATGTCAAGGGCAGAGAGTTCCGCATCGGCGTGTTCGGCTACGATCTCCCGTTCGCGTCATTCGTCGGTGAGATCACTGCGGACGGCATGACCGTTCCGGCCGAGCTCGACGACGCAACCTCGCAGACCATCCGTGAGCTTGCAATCACAGCCTATCAGACGCTTGAATGCCGCTCGCTGGCGCTGTTTGATATCTTCTGGACAGAGCGCGGCGATATCCTGTTCGGCGAGGTCAATACCATGCCGGAGCTGACGGAAAATGATATCTATCCGGAGCTGATGTCCGATCTTGGAATGCGTTACCGCTATCTGCTCGAAAAACTGATCGAGCAGGCAGTCGAACACGCAGACCGCTGAGACGGAGGAACGAATTTGGCAGGCAAACAAAGAAATGAAAATGCCGTACTCCGCATCATCAGCACACAGACTGCGGACGGCGAGACGGACCGTTCGGAGCTGAACACCACGGCACATTACCGGTATTCACCCAATGAAACGGAAATTGTTTATACCGAGCTCGATGAAAACGGCAACGAAAACGGCGAAACGGTCATCACGGTGCTGGCGGACAACCTTGTCACCATCCACAAAACCGGCTTCACCGAGGCCGTCATGATTCTGGAATGCGGCAAGACACATGCCGTCCGGTACAATACGATGCTCGGCACAATGGATATGCTGCTCTGCGCACTGGATGTCAAGCAGGATCTGCACAGCAGCGGCGGAAGACTGCAGCTGCGGTATCTCATTGATATCGGAGAAGCATATTCCGCACAGAATTCGATAGATCTGCGTGTCAGCCTGCGCAGCAGCCGCTGACACTGCTCATATCAATCACATACAGCTACGGAAGGAGTGCTGCAATTGAATCATATATCAGCATCATCGGCAGAGGCCAAAAATCTGATCATGGAAGCAATGGGACGGCTGGTCGCCGAAGGGGTATTCCCGCCGGAACCGCTCCCGGCTTTCAACATTGAGATCCCCGCTGACCGCGCACACGGCGACTTTGCCGCAAATGTTGCGATGGTCTCCGCCAAAACCCTGCACATGGCGCCGCGCAAGATCGCCGAAGCGATCGCGGAGGCTCTGCAGCTGGAGGGAAGCTCATTCGATAAGGTCGAAATCGCAGGTCCCGGCTTCATGAATTTTTACCTTTCCCAGAACTGGTATTCCCGCGTGATCCGAAACATCAGTGAGGAAGGTGCATCCTACGGCAATTCCGATATCGGCAAGGGACAGCGCGTTCTTGTGGAATTCGTCTCCGCAAACCCGACAGGTCCGATGCATGTCGGAAACGCCCGCGGCGGCGCAATCGGTGACAGCCTCGCGTCTGTTCTGCAGGCAGCAGGCTATGAGACCGAGCGTGAATTCTACATCAACGATGCCGGAAATCAGATCGAAAAATTCGGCAAATCCCTTTCCCTGCGTTATATGCAGGTCTGCTCGGAAAAGGGTCAGGCTGTTTATAAGACGGCGGAAAGCACGGAGGCCTTCTGCAAGACGGTCTACGGCGCAGACGGCAACACGGCAGACTTCCCGATGCCTGAGGATGTGTATCTCGGACAGGATATCATCGCACATGCGAAGAATTACTTCGATGCAAACGGCAATTCTCTTGAAAATCTGACCGAAGAAGATCGCCGCAAGGCGCTTGTCGGCTACGCACTCCCGAAGAACATTCAGGGCCTGAAGGACGACCTCGCACAGTACCGCATCCACTATAATACATGGTTTGCAGAGAGCACCCTGCATCAGAACGGCAGCGTCTCGCAGATCATTCAGCAGCTGAAGGACAGCGGCTATACTTACGAAAAGGAAGGCGCACTGTGGTTCAAGGCTGAAGCGCTCGGCGCAGACAAGGATTTCGTGATCGTCCGCTCGAACGGCATTCCGACCTACGTCGTGCCGGATATCGCATACCATTATAATAAACTTGTCACACGGAATTTTGACCGCGCAATCGACATTCTCGGCGCAGACCATCACGGCTATGTCCCCCGCCTGAAAGCAGCGCTGACCGCACTCGGCGTCGATGCTTCCCGCCTGACCGTCGTGCTCATGCAGATGGTTGCCGTCATGCGGGACGGCCAGCCGGTCAAGCAGTCCAAGCGGAGCGGCAAGGCGCTGACGCTTGTCACGCTGCTTGAAGATATTCCCGCAGACGCCGCAAGATTCTTCTTCAATCTGCGCGAGGCGAATTCCCACTTTGAATTTGACCTTGACCTCGCGGTGGAGAAATCCTCCTCGAACCCGGTATACTATGTACAGTATGCCCACGCGAGAATCTGCAGTCTCATCCGGAATCTTGCCGATGCCGGCGCTGCGGTTCCTGCTGCCGGCGACGCGCAGCTCGAACTGCTCAGCACGCCCGCAGAACGCGAGCTTATCCGCCAGCTGGCGCTGATGCCGGCAGAGATCGAAGCCGCAGCAAAGCAGCTCGATCCGTCCAGACTGACCAAGTATTCCGTTGATCTTGCAGCGCAGTTCCACAAGTTCTACGACGCCTGCAAGGTTCGTGACGCGGAAACAGCGGCGCTCCGGGATGCAAGACTGCTCCTGTGCGCAGCGACCTGTCAGGTGCTCGGCAACACGCTCGGCCTGCTGAAGGTTACAGCGCCGGAAAAGATGTAACCGTTTTGTCACATTTCGGTTGCAGGCCGTAAATCGTGCCTGCTCCGGTTCGGTAAAATACACAACCGAGGCTGAAAAAAAAGCCGATTTCACGGAATATTAACACTTTGTTCATAATTAGGTAACAATTAAGCGGAGGAAATGTGTTACAATTTGTAATAGTTTCAGATCGGGATCATTTCCTTGGGGTGAAACCTGTTTTGACAGGCATTTCCTTTCCGCTTTTCACATGGCACTCCCACTCTGAAAAATCATGAAGAAAGCGAAGGGATCAGATTATGTCTAACAGACCGTTTCAGGGACTTGTCGTCCAGATGCACGACACCATCCACGCTACCATCGGCGTCGTCGATGAGACTGCCACCGTCATCGCCTGCAGCGATCCGAATAAGGTCGGCACAACCAATGAGTTCGTATCCGCGGATATGAACGAATCCGGAGATCTGTTCATCCGGGACGGTTTCACCTATAAGCCGTTCGGTGTCCGGACCACGCCCGATTACGCGGTGTTTGTGGAAGGAACAGACGAGAATGCTGCAAAGTATGCGGATATCCTTGCAATCGCAATGTCCAGCATCAAGCAGTATTATGACGAAAAATACGACAGAAACAACTTCATCAAGAATGTTGTCCTCGACAATGTTCTGCCCGGCGATATCGTTATCAAGGCCCGCGAGCTGCACTTCAATGCTGAAATCAGCCGCGTTGTTTTCCTGATCCGGATCGTTTCCGCAAATGACATCTCCGCTTATGATGTCATTCAGAATCTGTTCCCGGACAAGAGCAAGGATTTCGTGTTCAACATCACGGAAACCGATATCGTGCTCGTCAAGGAAATCAAATCCACGGTTGAGAGCAAGGACCTCGAAAAGCTCGCCCGCTCGATCGCAGACACGCTGTCCAGTGAGTTCTATACCCGCGTCAATGTCGGTATCGGTACCAGCGTCGTCGGCGTGAAAGAGCTTGCGCGCTCCTTCAAGGAAGCTCAGATGGCACTGGAGGTCGGCAAGGTCTTTGATACGGATAAGGTCATCGTCAGCTACGATAACCTCGGTATCGCCCGTCTGATTTATCACCTGCCGACCACCCTCTGCGAGACCTTCCTGCATGAGGTCTTCAAGCGCGGCAGCATCGAAAGCCTCGATCACGAAACTCTTTTCACCATTCAGCGCTTCTTCGAGAACAACCTGAATGTTTCCGAGACATCCCGCAAGCTGTTCGTACACAGAAACACGCTTGTCTATCGTCTTGAAAAGATCAAGAAGCTGACCGGTCTTGACCTGCGTGAATTCGACCACGCAATCGTCTTTAAGATCGCCCTGATGGTGAAGAAATATCTGTCTGCAAGTCCTGTGAAATTCTGATTTCACGATTGAACTGGTTACTGGGGAGTGCCGAACGAAGCAATTCGTCTCGGCATTTTCCATGTTCAATGAATTGATTTTCACCCCCGGAAAGATGTCCGGAAAACAGCACATGCATTGTCAAACCTTCTGCTGTTTTCAAAACGTCCAAAAGGAGGATTCTTCTTGGTAGAACTAAAAAATGTTTCCGTCACCTATGAAAGTACCGGTGTGGAAGCGCTCTCCGATGTCAGTCTGAAGGTTGAGGACGGAGAATTTGCTTTCGTCATCGGACGCTCAGGCTCCGGAAAAAGTACGTTGATTAAGCTTCTCATGAAGGAACTGGATGCCAACAAGGGTGAGGTATATGTCAACGGCTATGATCTGACAAAACTGAAAAAACGCAAGATCCCGGAATTCCGCCGCACGATCGGTGTTGTTTTTCAGGATTACCGACTGATTGATAACCTGACTGTTTACGAAAACATCGCGTTTGTGCTGCGCGTGATTGACGCACCCCGCAAGCAGATCCGCAAGCGTGTCCCCTACGTGATGTCGCTTGTCGGCCTGCAGGATAAGGCAGACTGCTATCCGAGTGAGCTTTCCGGCGGCGAGCAGCAGCGCTGCGCTCTGGCGCGTGCGCTGGTCAACGACCCGGCACTGCTGATCGCGGATGAGCCGACCGGAAACGTCGATCCTGAGCTTGCCTATGAGCTCGTGGAGCTGCTGCAGGGCATCAATGCCTGCGGCACGACGATTCTGATGGTCACCCATGCACATGAGATGGTGCGCCACTTCGGCGGCCGTATCATCAATATCAGCGAGGGTGAAGTCGTATTTGATGAAGTGATTGGAGGCGCAGAAGTTGAAGCTCAGTAGTTTTCGATATCTCGTCCGGCAGGGCTTCGACAATGTGTGGAAAAACCGCGTAATGGCTTTTGCGTCTTTCTGCGTCCTGCTGGTCAGTCTTTTGCTGGTCGGCATCTCGATCCTGTTCTATATCAATATCAATGTCATCATCGGCGGTATTGAGAACCGGAACGAAGCGATCATCTATCTGAATTATGAAACCCCGCAGTCGCGGATTGACGAGATCGGCGAAACACTCCGCACGATCGACAATGTCAGCTCCGTGAAGCTCTATACCGGCGACGAGGCTCTGGACGACTACAAGAACAAAATGGACGATTTCACCGACGTGTTTGAGTCTCTCGAAAATGAGGAAGACATTCTGCCGGATGCTTATCTGATCCATGTTGCCGATATTTCCAAGATGAGCAAAACACTGAAGGCTGTCCAGGAAATTCCGGATGTGCTGAATGTCCGCTCCCCTGATGCGTTCATTGAACTGCTCACAGAGGCTCGCCGTGTCGTGACGATCGTTGCATCGGCAATCATCATTGCGCTGCTGATCGTTTCGATGGTTATCATCTCGAACACCACCCGTGCCAGCGTGTTCTCCCGCCGCAGGGAGATCAGCATCATGCAGAGCGTCGGTGCCACGAAAAACTTTATCCGCTTCCCGTTCTTTATCGAGGGCATGATAAACGGATTCATGGCCGGTGTCTTTGCAACCCTTCTGACATGGTTCACATATAATAGTCTGGTGAAGCTCATCGGACGCTTCGAGGTGCTGAATGTTATCGGCCTCGGAAATGTTATTCCGTACAGAAAAATCGGACCGATCGTGACACTTTCCTATGTCCTGCTCGGTTCCCTGATCGGCGCGATCGGAAGCGTGCTCTCTACCAGAGTGCACCTCAAGTACCGTGCTGCAAACATGTAAGGATGGTAGAACATGAAAAATCGTTTCAGAAGAATGCTTGCGGTTATCTTCGCGCTGACGATTACCGCAGCATCCTTCGGATGGCAAAAGCCGCAGATTCCTGCCGAAGCAAAAACAGTCGCTGAGATCGAGCAGGAGAAAAAGGAAAAACAGGCTGCGATCAATGCCAAAAAGGAACAGCTTGCCAAGCTGGCCGATGATCTCAGCCAGAAGGAAAAGTACAAGCAGACACTCAATGAGGAGATCGAGCTCATCAACGGCAAAATGCTCCTGATTGATACGCAGCTGCAGAATCTCCATCAGGATATGGAAAAAACCGAGCAGGAGATCGACACCCTGCAGGAGCAGATTGAGGAGCAGACCGTCGAAGTCAACGAGGATCTGCAGCTCTTCAAAAAGCGTCTCCGCGTGATGTATGTCCACGGCAACGACAGCATTCTCTCCGCACTTGTCGGTTCGTCGAGCTTCTACGATGTGCTTGCAAAAGTCGATATCATCAAGCGGATTTCCAAGCACGACGATGACCTCATCAAAAAGCTGCATGAGGAAATCAAAGCGCTGAGCAAGAATCAGCAGGATCTCACGGCCAATCTGCAGGCACTCAATATCAAGGAAACTGAGATGGGCGTGCTCTACGATGAGTTCAAATCATCGCAGCAAGACCTGAACGCAGCTTTTGCTGCAAACGGCACCGAGATTCAGAAGATTACCAATCAGCAGTCTGATATTCAGGTGCAGATCGACACGGATCAGCAAATCATGGAAGAACTCGACGAGGAAGAGGAAAAGATCATCGCCGAGATCATTGCAAAGGCTGAAGCCGAGCGGCTTGCAAAGGAAGCGGCCGAAAAGAAGGCCAAAGAGGAAGCCGCCAAGAAGCAGAAGGAAGAGCAGGAGAAAAAGCAGCGCGAGGAAGAAGCTCGTAAGGCTGCCATGACGACAACGGCGAAGCCGCAGCCTGTCGTGACGACCACTGCAAAGCCTGCGGCTCCTGCTGTCACACAGGCTCCGCAGCCCGCTGTAACAGCTGCGCCCAAGACAGAGCAGAAGCAGACTGTTACAACCGCTGCTCCCGCACAGAATCCGATCGTAACAACAGCGCCGCCTGCAACACAGGCTCCGGCGCCCGTTACCACCATCGCACCGACCACCGCAGCGCCGCCTCCTGCCACAACGGCTGCACCTGCTCCCGCACAGGCAGATTACCGCGGCGGAAAGCTCGCATGGCCTGCCCCCGGATACTACCGCATCTCCAGCGGCTTCGGTCCGCGCTGGGGCACGCATCACAGCGGCATTGACATCATCGGCTCCAGCGGCCCGATCAACGGCGCTGCTGCATGTGCAGCTGCCTCCGGCTCGGTCATCTGCGTCAGAACCGGCTGCACCCATAACTTCGGCAAGAACTATAACTGCGGATGCAACGGCGGATACGGCAACTTTGTCATTCTCAGCCACGGCAACGGTCTGTATACGCTTTATGCGCATCTGGCCAGACCGACCGTCTCCGAGGGACAGCAGGTCACAGTCGGCCAGCAGATCGGCGTCATCGGCTCGACCGGACATTCCACCGGCCCGCATCTCCATTTTGAAGTCCGCGTCGGCGGCAACAATACCAGCAACCGCGTGGATCCGGAAGCATATCTGTTCTAAGGCTGTTCGTGCATATCGAAAAGGGTGTATTTATGAGAAAACGATTGACCGGACTGCTTGCGGCATTTACCGCTGCGGCAGTCACTGCAGCATCATTCTCCGCGCAGACCGCCGGAATCTCCGGCACTGCGAAAACGCTCAGCGAGATTGAGACAGAGAAGAAACAAATGCAGGCGGAGATCGACAAAAAGAAAAATGAACTTGCGCAGATTGCCGATGATATCGGAAAAAAATCCCAGTATGAACAGACGCTGCGCGAGCAGGTCGGCCTTATCAGCGACAAAATGACGCTGATCGACACACAGCTGACCAATCTTCACAGAGAAATGACGGACACCGAACTGGACATTCAAGCCCTGAAAAAGGAAATCGCCGGGAATCAGGCAGAGGTCGAAAAGGACACGGATTTGTTCAAAAAGCGTCTCCGTGCCATGTATATCCACGGAAATGACAGCCTGCTTTCCGCGCTCGTCGGCGCAAGCAACTTCTACGAAGTGCTTACCAAAATGGATCTGATCGAGCGGATTTCCAAGCATGACAATGACATCATTCTCAACCTGAGAACCGCAATCCAGACACTCAAGGAAAACGAACAGAAGCTCACGGAAAAGAAACAGGCACTCAATCTGCAGAAAACCGAGATGGACGTTCTGCACGATGAGTTCCAGAAGAACCGCAAAGAGCTTGATACTGCGATTTCCGATAACCATGCCAATATCGTATGGCTGACCGAGCAGCAGGATCAGACACAAACCGAGCTCGGCAAACAGCAGGCTGCCATGGAAGAAATCTCGGAAGAGGAACGGCAGCTGCTGATGGAGGAGATCAGAAAAGCGGAAGAGGAGCAGCGTCAGAGAGAACTTGCTGCCGCCGCCATGACCTCCACCACCGTACAGACGACAGTTCCGGTCACGACGACCGTGACAACCGCTGCGCCCGCACCGGCTGCACAGCAGACGCCGGTTACGGCAGCGCCTGCGCCGGTTGTGACTGCGGCTCCGACCACTGCGCCGCCGCCTGTCACGCAGACCCCTGCCCCGTCCGCTACCTATAACGGCGGAAAAATGGCATGGCCGGTTCCCGGTTATTACGGCATTTCGAGCCCGTTCGGTATGCGGCTCGATCCGTTCGGCTCCGGCAGAATGACCGGTCATTCCGGTATTGACATTATCGGTACAGTCTCTGCAATCAACGGTGCTGCCGCATGTGCTGCTGCGCCCGGAACGGTTATCCTTTCCTTCAACGGCGGCTACGGCAACGGCTACGGCAACTATGTTGTCATTGACCACGGCAACGGTTACAAAACGCTGTACGCGCATCTGCAGAGAACCACGGTTACGGTCGGTCAGTATGTCAACACCGGCGATCAGATCGGCGTCGTTGGCTCCACCGGCAATTCGACAGGCCCGCATCTGCATTTTGAGGTGCAGGTGAACGGCGTTCCGCAGAATCCGGTCAATTATCTTCCGTAATCATCCGTCATGAACAAAAAGAAAGTAAAATCAGGATTATCCGGGACAACGGCAGGGAGCATTTGCGCTTCTTGCCGTTTCCGGTATTCCAACCGGAAGGAGTTTCGACAGTGAGAAAACGGTTCTCTCCGGGAACTGTCCTCAGCATGATGGCGCTGACAGCCGCGGTTACATTTGTAATCACGCTTTCCGTCAGCCGCAGGACGTTCAACCGGAAGATCACAGAGGTTGACCGCATGGCCGAAAACTATACCCGACTCAACGAACTGGACGCAAAGGTGCGCGAGCATTTTTACCGCGAAGTGCCGGAGGAGGATGTCACGGACGGACTGCTGGACGGCTATGTCCGCGGACTCGGCGACCGCTACAGCACCTACCGCAGTGCACGCGAGCTCTCAGACTATGAGGAGAGCAACGCGGGTGTCTATACCGGAATCGGTATTTCCGTGCAGCAGGATGAATCCGGCGATGTTGTGATTATGGACGTCACTGAGGGCGGATCGGCCGCCGAAGCAGGCATCACGGCAGGCGATCTGCTGATTGAGGTGGAAGGCATCTCTGTCCGAGAAAACTACCGCGAAGCCATCAACCTGATTGACGGCGAGGTCGGTACGACAGTCAAAATCCGGATTCAGAAGCAGGATTCCGGCCAGCAGCAGAATCTCTCGCTCCGCCGCGTGCAGATCGACGAGGTGACGGTGCGCGGTCTGATGCTCGAAAATAAAATCGGCTATATCCGCATTGCAAAATTCCGCTCCGTTACTGCGCCGCAGTTTGAATCTGCGCGTCAGCAGCTGCTGAAGGAAGGCGCAAAGGGCTTCATTTTTGATGTACGTGCAAACGGCGGCGGTGTGCTCTCCGCACTGGAACAGCTTGCGGATCCGCTTCTGCCGGAGGGTGACCTTGCCTTTTCGACAGATAAGGACGGCAACTCCACGCCGATTCTGCATTCTGATGCGAACTGCGAAAAAATGCCGTATATCGTTCTGGTGGACGGCAATACAGCAAGCGCCTCGGAGCTGTTTGCCTGCCTGCTGCGCGACTATGCCGATGCAAAGCTCGTCGGTGAAAAGACATTCGGAAAAGGCATCATGCAGTCTACATTTGATCTGACAAACGGCGGCGTCACACTGACCGTCGCAACCTATGAAACCGGCATCACGCCCTGCTACCACGAAATCGGTCTTGAGCCGGATATCCTCAGCGTATTCGATCCGGAATCTGAGGAGGATGTGCAGCTCAAGGCGGCGCAGGAGGCTATGCTGGATATGCTGAAAACGCAGGATGCAGCATAATCTGCTCCTGATACGGCCATAAGCAACACCACGGTTCCCCCTGTCTGCGGGATATCCCGCAATGAAACGAACACAGCTGCCGGACAGACTGCGTCCCACTGAAAGGAGGCGGATGGATTCATGAACTGCGAAACCGTCCGGAACGGTGCCAAATACCTGACCGCAAATTGAACCGGAAACCCGATCCACACGTTTTTTCCCGTCCACTGATTATTCTGCTTTCCGTTTTATTCACGTCGATGATGTTCCTGTATACGCCGCTGCAGCCATGGTCTGCGCCCCGCACGGCAACAGGCGGATACTATCAGTATCTCTCCGGCAGTGCGCTGTCAGAGCAGCCGCGTTCAGCAGATGAGCTGCCCCCTGACCGCTGTGCACTGTCCGTGCCTGCGATCACGCAGATCCCGTTCGCAGAACAGATTGAGGCAGAAACGCTCAGTCTGCAAAAGCCAATGAAAATTCTTGACACGAGACCCGGATTCAGCGGCACCGGATACATCGGAAAGCTGCCGGAAAATACTGTCTCTGCGGTGACTGTCCCGCTGGAGATCAAAGCGACGCAGCACTATGACATTACGCTCTGCGCTGCGGCCGATCAGGATACTGTCAATGCAATCAGCATTGAAAACAACATGATTTCGCGTTTCTCGCTGGAAGGCTCCGGAAACTTTACGAAAATCACCTTTTACGGTATCTTTCTGGAAGAGGGACAGCGCACTCTCACACTCGACGGCATCGACGGCGGTCTTGATATTGACTACATCCTGATTACCGATGACAAGACCGAATACCGTCCGGAGTTTGCCGTCGCAGAGCACCCCTGTAATCCAAATGCAGATGCAGAGACCGAAAAGCTCTATCAGTTTCTGCGCGGACAATGGGGCAAAACAATCCTGACCGGGCAATATGCCTCGAACAGCCGGAACCCGGAGCTCAACCTGATCTATCAGATCACAGGGCAGCTTCCTGCAATCCGCTTCGGAATGCTCGGCACGGGTCACGACCGTGAACAGATCAATGCGGCAATCGACTGGAGCGTTTACATGCACGGCATCGTCGGACTGATGTGGGAATGGAACGCCCCCGGCACGGATTCCGTCTATGCAGAGGATGCAGATTTCAGCTTCCATGCGGCGCTGCGGCGCATCAAGCCCGAAAAGCTCGCCGCCATGACGCCGGAGGAATTGCAGGAAGCCGTCGAAAGCGGCGCGGTTGCAAAAGAAGTACAGATGCTCCTGAACGATATTGACGAAACCGCCGGTTCTCTGCAAAAGCTCGCAAATATGCGCATTCCGGTTCTGTGGCGTCCGCTGCACGAAGCAAGCGGAGAATGGTACTGGTGGGGCGCTTCCGGCCGTGATGCCTATCAGAAGCTCTGGGTACTGCTCTATCACCGCCTGACGGATTACCATAAGCTGAACAATCTGATCTGGATCTGGAACGGGCAGAGCGGTTCGTATCTGGTTCCGGAGGACACCTACGATATCGCATCCGCAGACGTCTATCTGGACGAGCGCATGGAATTCGGCAGCCGCTACGAACAGTTTGTATCGCTCGCGCAGATCACCGGCGCAAGAAAAATGCTTGCACTGAGCGAATGCAGTGCGCTGCCCGATCCTGAGATGATGCAGGTCGATGCGTCCGTCTGGTCGTTCTTCGGGCTCTGGTACGGCGATTATCTCATGAAGCCGGACGGCACGCTGAACGATGCGGTTTACACAAGTAACGATTTGTATAATCTATACAACTCTGAATTAGCTTTATCGCTCAATGATTTTCTGTCATTATATCAATAATCTATTGTATTTCCGGCGCATTTATGATATAATATTACCAGAAATCTCCGCTGCTGCGGCGCGGATGAAAGGCGGACAATATCATGAATGTGAAGATCATAAACGGTACATCAATCCCCAATCTGCCGTGGCAGGAAAAACCGGCTGACTGTACGGATGTCATCTGGCGTTATGCGGATAACCCTGTCATCGGGCGGAATCATCTTGCGATGTCAAACAGCATCTTCAACAGCGCCGTGGTGCCGTTTGCGGACGGATTTGCAGGCGTGTTCCGCGTGGATGATAAAGCACGGAACATGGAACTGCACGCAGGCTTCTCGAAGGACGGCATCAACTGGGACATTTCCCCGGAGCGCATCGAATTCATCCGGGAAAACGATGAAATCCAGCCGTTCCAGTACGGCTATGACCCGCGTGTCTGCTTCATCGGGGACCGCTACTATGTCACATGGTGCAATGCACTTGACTGGAAGCCGACAATCGGCATGGCGTACACCTTTGATTTCAGAACATTCTATCAGACGGAAAATGCATTTCTGCCGTTCAACCGGAACGGTGTGCTGTTTCCGCGGAAGATCGGCGGCAGCTATATGATGCTCAGCCGTCCGTCTGACAGCGGGCATACGCCGTTCGGCGATATCTTTCTTTCGCAGTCCCACGATCTGACCTACTGGGGCAAGCACCGCCATGTGATGGCGCCTGCCATGCCGTGGGAATCGACCAAGATCGGTGCAGGCCCTGTCCCGATTGAAACAGAACGCGGCTGGCTGCTCTTCTATCACGGCGTGCTGACCTCGTGCAACGGCTTTGTGTACAGCTTTTCGGCTGCACTCCTCGATCCTGAAAAGCCGTGGAAGGTGCTCAAACGCGGCCGGGAGTATCTCCTGAGCCCGCAGCTGCCCTATGAATGCGTCGGCGATGTCCCGAATGTGACATTCCCCTGCGCATGCCTGACCGATGCCGATACCGGCCGCATTGCGATCTACTACGGCTGCGCGGATACCTGCACGGCACTCTGCTTCACAATCGTTGACGACGTCATCGCGTGGCTGGATACGCATTCTCAAATCTGAGTACAAAGCGGAACTTCTCCGGAAGCTCCGCTTTTTTCATAAAACCGGCAGGATGCTGTAATATTTTTGCCGCTGCGGGTACTAATTTACAAATCCGGATTTCATCATCAATGAGGAGGTGATCGCGCATGGACGAGTTTGAGGACATTTACCGGCTGTATCAGCCGGATGTCTACCGGTTTCTGCTCCGGCTGACCGGCTACGAACAGGCAACCGCTGAGGAACTGACGCAGGAAACCTTCTATCAGGCATTTCTCTCCTTCGGCAGATTCCGCGGCGAATGCGGTCTGCGGACATGGCTTTACCAAATCGCCAAAAATGTGTACGGCAAATACATCCGGCGCGAGAGCAGACAGCGCAGCATCAAGCTGCAGCAGGAAAGTCCGCATGTATCAGCTCCGGCGGAATTGATCGAAAACCGGGAAATGCTGCGTGCATTCCGCGATCTGATCGAGGCACTTGACGAGCCTGTCCGTTCGGTCATGGAATACCGGCTGTATACTGATACAAGCTATGCGGAAATTGCGCGCCTGCTGAATATCCGCTCCGGCACAGCAGCGGTCATCTACAACCGCACACTGGCCAGACTGCGCAAATCCATGAAAGAGAGGTATGGTTATGAAATATGAGCACGAAGTCATCCGCGACCTGATGCCCCTGTGTATAGACGGAATAGCCTCCCCGCAGAGCGAACAAGCTGTGCAGGCACACATCAGGGAATGCCCTGACTGTGCAAAGGAATGGGCACAGATGAACACCGGCGCTCCGGTACAGGAAGCAGAACCACTGCCGGAATCAACTGAAAAATATCAGGAAACCGCTGCACGGGTGCGGAAAAAAACGCGCTGGCGGCTGCTGAAATCTGTTCTGCTGACGCTTGCATGTATCCTGGTGATCGTGATACTCGGAAATCTGTATATCGGCAACCGTTTTTCCACACGAACACTTGCAAAACGGTTTGCACGCGAGGACTGGGATTCCCTTCAGGATTCAATTCTTGCCGTGGAACCCGGTATAGCAAGCACATGTTCCTTCTCCGATCTGGAGCTCCGGATCCTTGGAGAAATGATTACACCTGACCGCAAAACCAAATCCACGTTTCTCATCGCTGACGTTCCAAATACGAACATCACAGCCTTCTGGGAGAGCATCGCAGAACGGAACAATCCGCTGCAGCTCGGCATGTGGGAGGACGGCGGCGGCAGTGCCGGGCATTTCCCGGCCGAAAAAACAATCCGGATGACAGAGGGCAGTCTGCATTTTGACAACGGCGGCAGCATCATGGACTATTTCATATTCTATGTGACAGATGAAGCCGTCAAAAAAATCACGGTTGAAGCATTCGGCCAATCCCATACAATCATACCGGATGAAAACGGATTCGGCTACATCTCGAATACTGAGCTTATGTCAGACCGCCTCAGGCAGAAAAAGCCGCCGGAAGAAATCTGTACGGGCGAAGCCTTTGACGCAAACGGCAAACTGCTTCACCGTATCGAAGCACCGGGATTCCGGCTGCAGGACGGCACGCTTCTGACGTACTACGGATGGGTACCGGTCACAGAATAATTCATCAGACAGCCTGTGTCAAAGCGCAGGCTGTCTTTTTGTTTATATATGCACTTGACGTTTCCGCCGAAAAAAGGTATAATAAATATAACTACACTCAGATAGGAGTGACAATATGAAATTATCCTGCTTTGAAAACCGTGAGCTTTCATGGCTGCGTTTCAATGCCCGTGTTCTGGAGGAAGCCCGCACGGAGAGCAATCCCCTGCTGGAGCGCCTTTGCTTTACCGCAATTTTCCAGAGCAATCTCGATGAGTTTTTCCGCGTCCGCGTCGGAAACCTCGTCCGGAAGCAGAAGGAGGAGCCGAAAAAGGCCGATTCCCTCTCCGATATGAAACCGAAAGAGCAGCTGCGCGCGATCTTTGAACAGGTGCGCACGCTGACCCCTGAACGCGATACTGCCTATCACGAGATTATGGCTGCACTGCGTTCCGAGGGACTTGAACAGATCTCTGTTTCTTCTGCGACGGCTGCCGAACAGAATATTCTTTCCGACTGGTTCAAGCGGGAGATCCGTCCGCTGAGCCTGCCGGTCATTGTTGACAAGGGAAAGCCGTTCCCGTTCCTGCGCGACCGTGCGCTCTATATCATTCTGCGGCTGGAATCCAAATCCGGCATCCGGATGGGCATTCTGCCGGTCTCCGATCAGTGCCAGCGCATCATCCGGCTGGGCAGCGGCGGCAGATTCGTACTTGCAGAGGACGTCATTCTGGCCTATGCGCACACCGTATTCGGCAATTCGCGCGTCATTGACCGCACGATTCTGCGCGTCACGCGGTCGGCAAGCATTTCGCCGGAGGACATCGGCGATATGCGCACCGGCGATACCAGAGCCGATATGGAACTGATGCTGCAGGAACGCAAGCGTCTGCCCGTTGTACGCGCAGAGCTTTCCGAGACCTTCTATCAGCCCGCGCTCGAATATCTCTGCAAAAAGCTAGAAATCACACAGGAGCAGGTATTTTATGCAAAGGCTCCGCTGGATCTTTCCTTTGCGTATGAATGCAAGAATCTTGCACCGAATCCGGCTTTACAATATGCACGCATGGTGCCGCAGAAATCTGCTATGGTCGCAGAGCACGGATCCATGTTCCCGCAGATCCGCAAGAAGGATATTTTGCTGAGCTACCCGTATGAAAGCATCCGGCCGTTCCTGCGTCTGCTCGACGAGGCGGCCGACGATCCCGCCGTACTGAGCATTCAGATCACGCTCTACCGTATGGCACGCGACAGCCGCGTGATCGCGGCGCTCTGTGAAGCGGCAGGCCGCGGCAAGGAGGTCACCGCGCTGACCGAGCTGCGCGCCCGCTTCGACGAGGAAGGCAATATCAAATGGTCAAAGGCGCTTGAACGCGCAGGCGTCCATGTGATCTACGGCCCGGAAAACTTCAAGGTACACTCCAAGCTGCTGCTGATTACCCGCAAAAACCGCGGACGCATCGAATCCTTTACGCAGATCGGTACCGGAAACTATAACGAAAAAACAGCTGCGATGTATACAGACTACTGCCTGATGACCGCAGATAAGCAGATTGCCGCAGATGCTGCAAATATCTTTGATGCACTGAAGGCCAATCAGCTGCCGCAGCCGCAGACCGATCTGCTGGCAGCACCCTACGGGCTGCTTGATCCCGTACTCAAAATGATTGACAACGAAATCGAATATGCACAAAACGGCGAGGATGCATACATCGGCCTGCGCATGAACGGCCTTTGCGATAAGACAATCATGAAAAAGCTGGCGGAAGCATCCTGTGCCGGCGTAAAAATCGAACTGCTTGTCCGCGGCGTCTGCTGCCTGATTCCGCGCATCCCGGAGCAGACCGAAAATATCGAGGTCCGCAGCATTGTCGGGCGCTACCTTGAACACGGCAGAGTCTATTTCTTCGGTACGCCGGACAGAATGCGCGTCTATCTCGGCTCCGCGGACTTTATGCCGCGCAACACAGTCAAGCGCGTGGAGATCTGCGCACCTGTCAAGGATGCCGCACTGCGTACCCGTCTTTACGATGAATTCTGCCTGCAGTTCCATGACCCGGTCAAGGCCAGATACCGCACTGCAGACGGTGACTATCACCTGCCGGAAGGCGGCAACCCTGCGGAAAATTCGCAGGAAGCTCTGCACCGCGCAGCCTATGAACGTGCACACGAAATGGAACATGCAAAAAACGATGAAGAATAACTGAGGGGTACGCATGAATAAGGAACACAAAACGCGCGTCAAATCGTCCTTTATGCTTGTCACATACGGGATTTTGCTTTACCTAGGACTGCAGAATTTTTCTTTGATCAAAAAAGCCTTTGTCTGGCTCTTTGCCATTTTGCAGCCGGTTGCTTACGGTATCTGCATCGCATTTGTCATCAATCTGTTTCTGAATCTGTTTCAGAACAAAATCTTCCGCGGGATGTCAAACTCCAAGCACCAGCTGGAACGGAAGCTCGCGCCGGTTCTGAGCGCAGTCTGTACGGTTCTTGTCGGGCTGATTCTCGTTGCGGCTGTGATTTTCCTCATTATCCCGCAGATTACGACGGCAATCAACATGCTGATCGAGAAAATGCCGGACAGTCAGGAACAGGTACTCGCAATGGTCGAGGCCAAGCTGACCTCATGGAACGCGCCGCCCTTCCTCATGGAGAAGCTGCGCGAAATCGACATCAACTGGGATACCGCATATGACTACGTCATCAATTTTTTGGACGGCAAAATTGAAATCACATCCGTGCTCGGCACGGCATTCTCTGCGACGGCATCCGTCCTTTCAACCGTTACCAATCTCCTGCTCGGCCTGATTATTGCAGTTTATCTGCTGCTGCAGAAGGAGCGCGTGCTGTTTCTCCTGCACAAGCTGATCCAACTGATCTCTCCGAAGCGCTATCACGACAGAGTTTTCCGGATCCTGCATCTGGCAAATATCTCATTCTCCAATTTTCTGACCGGCCAGTTCATTGAAGCCATTATCATCGGCTCACTCTGTGCCATAGGTCTTTCCGCCTTCCGGTTTCCCTATGCCGCTACCATCGGCATTCTGACCGGCATCACGGCCCTGCTCCCGATCATCGGTGCATGGATCGGCGGCGGTATCGGCGCGCTGCTGATTCTGGTGGAATGCCCAGAGAAAACCATCTGGTTTCTGGTGTTTATCTTCGCGCTGCAGCAGCTGGAAGGCCAGCTGATCTATCCGCGTGTCGTCGGTACCTCCATCGGTCTGCCCGGCCTGCTCGTGCTGATTGCTGTTATTCTCGGCGGCGGATTTGGCGGCATTCCCGGCATTCTGTTCGCCGTTCCGGTCTGCGCAATCCTTTATCAGCTGCTGAAGGAGGCCATCGACAACATGGATGAGGAGGAACCGCAGACAGAAGCAGAGACAGCTTCCACGCCTGTGAACCGTTCACCGCATCTTCCTGCGATGGAGTCACTTGCCGAAGGAACAACTGCTGAAATACCGGAAGCAGTTTCTGACAGGCTTTCGGAATCTGCTGCAGAACCCGCTGAACCGGAACCCCCGGCAAAACCCGCACCGAATCCTGCCGCGGTTCAAAAGCCGAACAGCAGCGGCCGCCGGAAAAAGAAAAAGCGCCGGTAATATACAAATACCAAAGCACACAGTTACGGGCTGTGTGCTTTTTCTTTTATGATACTTGACAAAAGGAAGCAAATGTGCTATACTTGTTGCAGCATACAGTGTGCTGAGACAGATACGCTGCCGCGGTCTGATCGAAGCCGTCCGCAATGTATGCCGCTCGGCAATGTCCGAACTTGTATTGTATCCCGCACGGGAATAATAACAGGAGGAGGCATTTTTATGTCAAATGAAACTCTCGCATCATCCAAGAAACTGAGCATTCAGGCCATCGTCGGAATGGGCGTGCTCACCGCACTTGTCATTGTTCTGCAGTCGCTCGGCAGCGTCATCCGGTTCGGTACGTTCAGCATTACGCTGGTTCTCGTCCCGATCATCGTCGGCGCAGCGCTCTACGGCTGGAAGGCCGGTGCATGGCTCGGCTTCGTATTCGGCGTTGTCGTGCTGGCAACAGACGCCGGTGCATTTCTTGCAATCAGCGTTCCGGGCACGGTCATCACCTGCATTATGAAGGGCGTTCTTGCAGGCGCAGCGGCCGGCGGCGTCTACCGTCTGCTGGAAAACAAAAGCAAATGGGCAGCCGTCATCTGCTCCGGCATTGTGTGTCCGGTGGTCAATACCGGCGTATTCCTGCTCGGCTGTCTGCTGTTCTTCCTCGATACCGTCCGAAACTGGGGCGCCGCAAGCGGATACGAAAATGTCGGCGCGTACTTCCTGTTCGGCTTTGTCGGACTGAACTTCGTCGTCGAGCTCTGCATCAATCTGGTGCTCAGCACCGCTATTGTCCGCATCCTGAAAATCGTCAAAAAATCCGAAGCAGCATAACGAAAGGCAGCAGCTTATGAAAATTCTGACCGTTGATATCGGAAACTCCAATATCTGCATCGGCTGCGCGAATGACCACAAGGTTGAATTCGTCGAGCGGATGCATTCTGACCGCAACAAAACTGATCTGGAATATGCCGTGCTCGTCAAGATGGTGCTGGATCTGCATCAGATCGACATTACCGCTCTGCACGGCGCGATCATTTCCTCTGTTGTGCCGCCGCTGACCGATCTGCTCTCCAATGCAGTCGAAAAGCTGACCGGAGTCCGCCCGATGATTGTCGGACCCGGCATGAAAACCGGCATCAATATTCTCCCGCAGGGCGTCGGTGCAGACCTCGTGGTCGGCGCTGTTGCTGCAATCGAAGATTACGGTGCTCCGTGCATCATCATTGATATGGGCACCGCAACGACGATGACCGTCGTGGATAACAAGAAGAACTTTATCGGCGGCATCATTTTTCCCGGCGTCGCCATCGCACTGCAGTCGCTGGAGTCCGGCACGGCTCAGCTGCCGCATATTCAGCTGAAGGCTCCGGCCAAGGTCATCAATATGGATACCATCGACAGTATGCAGGCCGGTGTCGTCTACGGCAATGCAGGCGCAATGGATGCGCTCATCGACAGAATGCTTGCAGAGCTCGGCTATCCGGCAACCGTCATTGCAAGCGGCGGACTTGCCCCGCTGATTGTGCCGCACTGCAAGCACGATGTCATCATTGACGACGAACTGCTGCTCAAGGGTCTTGACACCCTGTTCTACAGAAACTATAAACCGAATGAAACGAAACGAGCCGATTGATATCGGCTCGTTCCATTTATCTGCAAACTGCGGCTGCATAACCTGAACGGTTACGCAGCCTTTTCTTTTTCCATACTTTTTTCCGGCAGTGTACCGCGCAGAAGTTGTCTGATTGGCTTTCAAACGGATTTGTGGATTATTTTGCGGATGCTACAATTTTGTGCATATCACCCCTTCTGTTTTGTTAACAATATAAGCAACAGAATGAATAATAGTTCCTCGCCCATCACCCCATTATTGGATATTATTGCAGAATAAGATTAAGATATTCTTATGATCGCTTGACTTTTCATCGTAAATGTGTATAATAGAGCATGTTTGCGCAAACAGAAAAATTAAAAAGACCAATGATGCTGAGCAGAATTTGTATGCTCAAAAAAGTATCGTTGCGGGAGGAAAAAAATGAAACAAATTGCAAAAAGAAGATTTTTATCTGTCTCAGCAGCTGCGGTTGCACTGCTGTCCCTGCAGAGCGGCATGATCACCGCTTCTGCTTTCACGGAGCCGAAGCATTTTAACTGGGAATACTTTTCCTATGTTCCGTCCGATCTTGAAGACGTCAATGAAGTGATTGCAAAGTTCCATGTTTCACATGATCTTGATTTTAACGGAGACACTGTTATTGACGTCAAGGATTTCTATGAACTGGAAAAAACGATCAATGATTTGTACAAAGCGAACGGCTATACGCTGGCAACAGCACAGCAGGCAAACCCGGCCAACGACATTGACGGCGACGGTCTTGCCACCCCGAAGGATTACTGCTATCTTCTGAAGTATTTCCAGAAGGATTTTGATTGTGATATCAATGCCTCTGAAATGACAGCTACAATCACAAAATACAACGGCAACCTGCCTACGGTGGTTGTCCCTTCCAAGGTATTCAAATACGGCCGTATTTTCCCGGTCAGCCGTATCAGCTCCGATGCTTTTAAGGGCAACAAAAAGATTGAAACGATTGTATTCTCGGATTACGTCCAGCCGTTCTGGAGCGCAAGACGTGCAAGCGGTGTGAATCTTGACGGCTACAAGCTCATTCCGACTGCGGGAACCGTCACGGCATGCACAAATCTCTGGCTCGGTGACGACGCATTCAAAGGCTGCTCCAACCTGAAAAATGTCTATCTGCCGACGCATATTGAGCTGAGCAACAGCGATGTTTTCGCAGATACAGAGTTCATCAAAACAGGCCAAGACATTATAGACGGCGTTTGCTATATCAAAGACAGCAGCGGAAAGGTTTACGTCGCTTACGATATCGAGGACAGCATGAAGAATGCTTCAAGCATCACCTTCCAAAACAAAACAACCGCCATCTGCACGAATGTCACCAAGAAGCTGAATAAGGAGACGCTGACCGATATTCAGATTCCGTCCGGACTTGAATTCATTGAAGATTATGCATTCAACGGCTTCAAAAATCTGGAAACCATCTGCGGAGAGTCCTATGCATCCTTTGAACAGAACCAGGATGCAAATCACCAGAAGATCCTGAAAACGATCAAGCGTTATAACTGCGCATTTAATAACACAAGCTTCCTTGCTACTGCAACGCAGGAAAAGGTGAAAACATTTGCAAATGCAATCAAGGATAATTGTAAGGATCCGACAAATGAGAAGGAACTGCTTCTCCAGCTTGGAAAGAAGTTTGCAAAGGATACCGAGTACAGCACATACCACAGCCTCGACCGCTTGAATGTAAATCTCCCCGAATCGGACTCCAATCCGTTTATCTTTACCAATCAGTTCTTCCTGTATCCGTGCGATCTGTACAATACCAATGATATCTGCCGCGGCAGCGTTTATTCTGCAAGCACTGCATTCATCGAGGGTGATGCCAATACACCGGCCTATACAGAATGCGCGTCCTTCTCGCTTGCAGGTTCTCTGGTGATGGATCAGCTCGGAATCAGAAACTATTTCTGCGGCGCTCCCGGTCACGCATTGAATATGGTCTTCGTCAAAGACAAAAATGACCCCAATGACAACGGCAAGTGGTATAAGACAGATCTTTCCGGCGTAAGCATCTGTGACTATTCCACATTGGATTACAATAACGGTTGGCTGTTCGGTGGACAGGATGGTGAAGGAAACACATGGATCAGCTTCAACGATCAGTTTGAAATGTTCCCGAATTCCTGCAACCGTCAGGCAATCTCCGGCTGCTTCCACCAGATCTACAATCAGTACGAAGACGGTACTCTGAGTGCAAAGTATGAAAAGGACAAAGAAGATACCAGAATCAAGAACCCTGAAGAACTGGTGGTCGAAATGTACAAGCCACTGACGGTTTCCGAACAGCAGGCTCTCCAGAATGCACCGATCCGGACACAGTTAAGACTGCTGGAGCGCAATGCATGGAACACGATTTGTGGAACAGAATACTATGTCGGCGAAAACGGCGGTTTTCTCTCTAACTGCATTGCACCGGACGGCTACTGGGTAAATGCAGACGGCTCGAAGGGTGACAAAAGAGCAAAATAATCCCACACCAAAGCCTGATTTTTTCATAACCGCATAACAAAAACAGCGCTCCGGAATCCTCAGCCGGAGCGCTGTTCTGTCGGGATGCAGCAAGGATCCTGCCGCAGAATCACAGGAATATTTGCAAAGGCCGCCGGTATGCGATTGCACACCGGCGGCTGCTTTCAGGATGAATTGTCTTGAAGATGCGGCATGTTCAGATCAGCTTTGCGATCATTTTCAGGATCACAGTCACATCGTCAAGGTTGATGTCTCCGTCACTGTTGAGGTCTGCGTTCTGTTTGCCGAGATCGGTAACGGCAGCGCTGCTGTCTCCGCTGACGAATTTTGCAGCGAGCACCGCATCAGAGATATCAACCGTGCAGTCGATGTTCAGGTCTCCGGGCGATGCAAGGGCGTTCTGACCGATCAGCGGCGCAGCGGCAGATGCCGGACAACTCCATTCAGATGCGATTCCGAATTTTTCATAAAGCTCTGCTGCAATCGCAAAATGCTCCGGGAATGTTATTCTGTCCGGCGGAATCACAGCATACATTTCGTCCCGATCGTCAAAGTATGCTTTGTTCTGTCCGTAAAGATAGCGTCCGATTTTTTTGGCAAGCTCCGTATCTTCGAGCGTTACGCGGACAAATTCGCATTCGGGATGATGCACCTGTACCCACGCTTCAATGGATGTCCAGTCGTATGTGATTTCTTCCGGCGCAGTATGGTCACTGTTCCATTTCTGGCGAGTGGGAAAATATGCTGTGGGATAGCCGTACCAGACTTCCTGATAATTTGCAGTTTCTCCCCATGTATAGAATTCGGAGATCAGCTCTGCTTCTGCAAGATCACGCAGAATGCCGTCAGAGATTTCGGGAGAGCCGGCAGTCTTTGCTTCTTCCGTCGAATCATATTTGCTCCTGTCACAAAGATCATAGTAGTATTCAAGGTCAGACACGCCTTCTGTTACCTGATAAACATAATACCTTTGGGGTGCTAGGGGCGTTGTGATCCGGGAGAATTCGGTAATCCCAGGATAGTATTTCTCCAGAATCTCAAACATTTTTTGTTCTGCTTCATCGTGGTCAAGCTCCTTGCGCAAGCCAATCCGCAGTTCATTCTCCCGCGGACAGACCACATAAACCGGATTGCCTTCATGATGACGCCGTTCTGTTTTCGTTTCGCCGGTGTCAAGGTCGGTCCATGTTTCATCCCGGTCATACGAATAGTGATAGGTGTAAACCTGATAATTGTCAGCAGTTCCGATCCCTTCGCCGCGGGGTATCGCTGCAAACATCCCCTTGTCGTCCAGCAGCGTCATATCGTGGAATTCCGCACCGGATGCGCTTCCCCAGCAATGCAGGGCAGAAACCGGCGCTGCGGGAATTGCGCCGCACAGCATGACTGCGCCTGCAAGCATCGCAGCAAATCTCATGCGCTTTTTCATTGTAATCCCTCCTGTTCCCGGATTTCGATGGTCAGGCTGTCTGTCAGCATTGCCTGATATTCGGTTTCATCTGTCAGAATCAAATACTCTGCGGTGCAGTTTTCCGGTTCCATTACAAGATCATCCGGAATCGGCAGCGCAAAATGGAAAGTAGAATTCTCCATATTCTTTTTTTTCAGGCAAGCGATTTTCAGCTGCAATCCATTGTCTGTCAGAGTGCCGCCGATCACCGCTGCATCCTGATACATAAATGTATCCAGTACGATCAGCAGACATTGATGCTGTGTCAGATCATATTCCGTCGGTATGCCATATGCTTTACGGTAATATTCGCGCTGTTCATCATCTGAAACGGGCGGACAAACGGTGATTTTGCCTGAAATCATCGGCTTGGGTTCTTCCGGATAATCATCCTGATGCATCGGGATTCCTTTCCAGAGCGGAACCCTGATTGCCGTAGTCTGCGGTTCGGTTGTAACCGGTGAGTCAACCGGAACAACTGTTGCAGTTGCAGTGCGTTCAGTTTTCGGCGGCTCTGTAGATACAGCCGCATCCGTCCGAATGGGTGCAGCTTCGGTGATGGTATTTGTCTGAATCGGTGTGTCCGCTTCAGTAACAACAGCTGAAACCGGAACATTTGTCGATGCAGGCACGGGTACAGTTACGGAAGATTCTGTTGTCTGCACCGGCAAAGTTACAGTTTGTGTTTCAGCATAGCAGGATAAATCGGGGGGATCTGTCGCTGCAGTGATAACTTCCGCCGATGCCGCCGTTGATTCAGACAGCTCCGCAATCTCCGGTGTTTGTATCCGCAGCTTCGGATAAACAACCGCCGCAATCAGCAGAACGATCGCCGCAGCAGCCGCAGAAATCTGATACCAATGGACAGGCTTGCTGCGCGGTTTTGCAGCAGATACGATGTATTCATCCGAAATATCAGTCAGCAGTTCCGAAAATGCAGTTGGATTCACAGCAGTCCCTCCTTTCCAAGATGCTTCTGCAGCCGTTTGCGCAGGCGCGAAAGCGTCACAGTTACGTGATTTTCCGTCATATGAAACCTGTCAGAAAGCGCTGCAATGCTGTCCGCATACCAATACCGGCGGACGAACAGATCGCGCTGTTTTTGCGGCAGTCCTTTCAGAAAGGCATTGACCGCATCCAGCATCTCGCGGCGTTCGATTTCGCTGATGACATCACCTCTGTCCGGAATAATCTCTTCCAGTTCGTCGATCGAACCGGCAAGATTTGCTGCGCTGCGCTTTTCCGTGTGGGCTGCACGGTAGCGGTCATGCGCGGCATTGCGTACCAGACGCAGCAGATACGCGCAAAAGTTCTTTGGCTTAGCAGGCGGAATCGCATTCCATGCGGCAAGCATCGCGTCGTTCAGACATTCTTCGGCATCCTCATCGCTGCCGGTGATATTGCGCGCAACAGACCGGCAGAGCGCTCCGTACTGCCTGCTGCTTTCGGAGATCGCCTGCTCGCTTCGCTGTTCAAATAGCCGGATGATTGCCTGATCCTTCACGGCTGCCACCGCCCTTCGTGTCCGCCTTCATACATAAGAACGTGATAGATGCAAAAATACAACACACTGCAAAAAAATTTTCTGTTTTTATTATAGATGATTTCCGGGCGTTTTGCAAGCAGCAGACTTATCCCTGACCTTGCCGCACTGATTCTTTTTCCGCTGCCTGCTGCATATGCTGTCAGCAAGGGGGCGGATCATGCGGCTGCTGACATTCTGGAACGAAATACTCTGGCAATGGCTTCTGCCGGTTTTGCTGACGCTGACGGCATTGGTCTGCTGCATCCGGCAGCGCGGATATCCCGTGCGCGGAATCGGCGGGGTTCTGAAACGAACATACGGAAGCCTGCTGCGGCGGGGCTGCGGACGCGAACAGCACAGAATCTTTGCCTCTGCACTGGCGGCAACAATGGGAACCGGCAATCTCGTCGGGACAGCGCTGGCAATCATAACAGGCGGAGCCGGCGCGCTGTTCTGGATGTGGATTTCTGCGCTGCTCGGCATGATTCTTGTGTATGCTGAGAATATGCTTTGCAGCCGGTTCCGGCAGACACACCCGGACGGTACTGTTACCGGCGGGCCTGCCGCGGTTCTGCGCCGCGGTCTGCACAGCCGCTTTGCCGCGGGATGCTTCTCCGCATGCTGTATCGCCGCAGCGCTCGGTATGGGCAATCTTGCACAAAGCAGCACGATCGCGCAAACCGCACAGGAATTCGGGATTCCTCTGCCCTGCACGGCACTCCTGACAGCACTGCTGCTCGCAGTCATTCTGCACGGCGGCCGAAACCGCATCGGTACCGTTACAGCATACCTGATGCCGCTGCTCTGCGGCGGATATCTGCTTGGATGCACTGTCATCATCGTTCGGCAGATATATGCCGTACCGGACGTTCTCCGGCAGATTCTGCGCGAGGCATTCGGCTTCCGTGCTGCCGGCGCCGGTTTCTGTGCCTGTATGCTCCTGCGAACTGTGCGCACAGGATTCTGCCGCGGAATCTTCTCCAATGAAGCCGGACTCGGAAGCTCTCCGCTGCTGCATCTGAATGCGTCTGCCGATGACGCGCCTCATCAGGGCGAATGGGCGGCAGCAGAGGTCTTTGCGGATACGCTGGTCAGCTGTACGGCAACTGCGCTTGTCATCCTGACCGCACCGGCCGATGCACACTCCTGCAAGGACGCCGCTGCCTTGCTCCTGCAGGCATTTGCTTCGGGTCTGGGCGGCACTGCACGGGGATTTCTCGCAGCCTGCATGATTCTGCTTGCATTTGCAACCATGATCGGCTGGTTTTCCTGCGGCGCTGCCGCCTGCCGTGATCTGCTTGGAAAGCGCGCAGCAGCGTGCTTCCCGTTTGCTTATCTGCTCGCAGCTTTTGCCGGTGCGCTCTGGAATCCCGCATGGATCTGGACCCTCTGCGACTGCGCAAACGGCATGATGGCGCTGCCGAATCTATATGCGCTGCTCCGTCTTTCCGGCACGAATGCTCCCGTGCAGAAAAAATTTCTCCGCCGCCGCCAGTTCGACAAATTTTGAACATCTCATATGCTATACTTTTCATTGTCAGATCGACATTGTGTTCTCCTAACACGCGACTGATTTCATGTAAAACGCCCCGCAGACGACAACTGCAGGGCGCATTTTTTTATGATATTACTGTTCGCCGGATTCTTCCGCTTCCTTCCCGGCAGCGGGCTTGAACACCCATGCCTGCTGAATCCGGAAGCTGACAAAATACAGCAGGAAATCAACAAACGGCTTGATGATCGTCGGCTTGACCGGCAAAATCTTTGAGAGCAGATACACGGCTCCGATGGACGTCAGCAGCTGACAAGCCCACAGGATATAGTATTTTGCCATGGTCAGGGCAAGCGGCGCATC
Source organism: Oscillospiraceae bacterium (assembly GCA_017427265.1). Lineage (GTDB taxonomy): Bacteria > Bacillota > Clostridia > Oscillospirales > Ruminococcaceae > Firm-04. Next base: position 60,642 of record JAFRTG010000010.1, read on the forward strand.
GCTTTTGAACACCGCCTTGCGGTTCATCGTGAAATTAAACAGCGAGCTGATAATACGCGCAAGCGTGCTGGATGCAAACTGTCTTGCGCCCTCGGCAAAGAGCTTGAACAGGAAATTGTAGCCGAGAATATTCAGCAGCTGGTCGATCAGGAAGGACAGCACCGAGCTGATGAAGAACTTGATGATAATACCGTAAACACGCAGCGAATCCTTAATCGGATGGAAATGCGTCGTTTCATTGGCGTTGATATAAACGGTTTCGATGGTCTGCTCCACCAGCGGAATATCCGACTGCTTGCAGACCAGCAGCATATTGGTCTCATACTCAAAGCGCTCGCCGGAGACCTCGATCATCTTCGGGATGATGCCGCGCGGGAACACGCGCAGACCGGTCTGCGTATCGCTGACCTTCAGGCCGCAGAACAGCCGGAATACCGATGAAGTCAGCTTGTTGCCGAAGCGGCTTTTCGGCGGAACATGCGGCAGATTGAAGTCCCGCACGCCGAGAACCAGAGAATCCTTCTCCTGCTTGAACATCAGATCAACACAGGCTGCAATATCCTTCGGCAAATGCTGATTATCACCGTCGATGGTCACGACGCCCGCGGCATCCGGACGGTTCTTCATAAACCATTCAAATGCTGTTTTGAGTGCGCGGCCCTTACCCTTGTTTACCTCATGATGCAGCACTGCGCAGCCGAGCGCTGCGCCCTCATCAAAATAATGCTGGTTTTGATCTGCGGAACCGTCATCCACCAGCAAAATATCAGTAAAGCCTTTCTCCTGAACGCCGCGGATCACTTCCAGCAAGCGCTCGTCCGGATCCAGCGACGGAATTACAACAAGGATCTTCTGAAAATCAGACATGTTTTCTGCTTCCTCCATTTGTTCACGATCTGCCGGCTTTTTGCCGTCACTCTATATTATAGCATGAATGCAGCAGGAATGCAAGAGTCAAGCCGAAAGATTTTATGAAGTTCTGGAACAGAATTGCGGCAGACCGCAATAAGCAGCCTGCCGCTGAAAAATCAGACACCCCAGAACCGGATCAGCTCCAGTGCAACCACTGCAAAAATGGAACCGCCGTTTGCAATCAGATTGATGAGATACTTGCCGGCGCCGGCTTTCTCCTCAGATTTGGAGAACAGTCCGCGCAGATCCGTACATACGGCAAGCACGTAGATCAGCAGACAGAGCGCCTGAATGCCGACGCCGATCATGCCCTGCAGCTTCGGCAGGCCGTAATATATACCGTAAATAGATGAAAACCAGATCAGAACACCGACCGATGCAAGTCTTGCAAGCTGCGCCAGCGTCATGATGCCTCTGCCGATGAACTTTTTACGCTTTTTGGCAATCAGCAGAATCAGCTTGACAAAGAGCATCACCGCACTGATGACCGTGAAAAGAACCAGCACGATCAATCCGGCCATGCCGACCATGTTTTCCGTCTTGCTGATATAGCTCTGTTCGCCGAGCGTCATCATTCTGCCGCCGTCTGACAGGTTTCTCACAACCAGCGGTATCTGGTACCCATTCTGATTCAGCCGCAGCACATCATCTGAGATGCGGTCGATCGTTGCGATGCCGACAACATTGAAGCTGTCTGCACCCGCAGGAAGAATCGGCAGCACACCGGCAATTCCCATCCAGCGCATCGGGCCGTGCAGTATGCTTCGCACGCCGTGATACAAGCCGCTGATATCCTCATGCTTTTTGATATCACCGCCCAGATCCTTCGTGTCGGGCATTTCCTGCTCCCCGTAGATCAGCTCGGTCATTTTTTCGAGGGCTGCACCGCCGCCGCTTGTCATTGCAGCAACTCCGATACCGGATACCGGATCAAACTGAAAAACCGAGCTGCAGCCGTTCGTGCCGCCGTCATGTCCGTATGTCTTTGTTGTTTTGTAATCCGTATCCCAGAAGCCGTGATAGCAGTATGCAATATCTGTACCCGGAAGCTCCGCGGACTGCGTCAGCAGCAGATCAAGTGTCTCCTGCTTCTCAAAAAGCGGACATTTCTCTGCAAGAAATGCCTGACCGTATTTGGCCATATCCGTGATCGAGCTTGTGACGGCGCCCGCAGGATACAGATTGATGTAGATCAGCTGCTTGCCTGCGGAAACCCAGTTGTCTCCGGCAGGGTTATAGCATTCGAGCTTTTCGCGCTGCTCTTTGACCCATTCGTTGTCGCTGTGCGTCGGATTGACGGCGGTCTCCTCCATGCCGAGCGGTTCGAGAATATGCTTGTGCACATAGTCGCAGTAATCTTCGCCGCTGATGCATTCGACCACATAGCCCGCCAGTGCTGCGCCCCAGTTGCAATAGGAGCTCATTTCGCCGGGGCGGTAAAGCTGATACGGCTCGGAATTGCGGAGCGCATCATGCAGACTCACAATGTCCCCGGTATTCGGTGTCTGGATGCTCCATGTATTCTCGCACCAGCCGCCCGTATGGTTCATCAGGTTCAGCATCGTAATTTTGTCGTCATAGCGCAGATGCTGAAAGAACCCCTCCGGCAGATAGCCGCGGACATCCGCTTCCAGATCCAGCTTGCCCTGCTCGTAAAGCTGCAGCGCACTGACCCAGACCATCGTCTTGGATACGCTGCCCCATTCGTAAACAGTGGAAGCATCCGCTTTCTGACCGCCGCCGGCATCTCCGAAGCCGTTTGCATACAAAATGCCGTTGCGGTCAAACACAGCAGCAGAAAAACAGGCATAATCGCTCTTGTTCTGCTCTGCGTAATCTTCAATCGTTTTCTGAATGTCGGTTATTTTCACACCCGACGGCGTTTTCTCCGTTTCTGCGGCAGCAGCCTGCACCGGCATCGAAACGGTCAGCAATGCAGCACAGCAGAATACAGAAAGCACTTTTGTTATGATACGCATTCAGATTCCTCCCGAAATCATTTTTTATATCATAACACAATTCACAAATCCTGTCAATAAAAACATTCTGAAGATTTGTAAAGCAAGCGCACATGCATTTCAAATATTTTCATCATCGAAGTATCCGATATACGAAATGCGGTATCCGCTCTTCGGGAAAAGATAGTTATAGTAATCCACGAAATAATCGTCTGTCATGGCTGCAATAAAATCCATCGTCAGATCATCCGGGTCGGAATCCTCGTAGCCGGTTTTCGCAGGATACCACTGCTGCTTTTCCAGCACGGACGCGATATGATGCCGGTAAAGGCACGAGCTGCGGTTGTGTTCGCAGGCATCGCGGTAAATCTGCTGATACAGCTGCTCCATCATCGGTACGACGCTTTCGCGCACCTGCTTCTGTACGGCCTCCTGCAGATAGATTTTCTCGTAGTTGTCCTTTTTGAGCTGTTCGAGCGTGGAAAAATGCACGGCATCCAGTTTGAGGTACGGCTTGCCGAAGCTGTGCTCAATCAGGTTGACCTCAAGATTGTTAATCAGCTCGGCATTGGTTCTGCCGACAGCCGATTCCGGAAACACGGATTCTTCCGGAATCAGATGGGCACGCACGGCATCCTGCCGGTCCTTGCCGAGATAGGCCAGCACATCGCAGATGCGCACAAGACACCCTTCCAGCGTACCCGGAATCAGTTTGCGGTCGCCGTCCTCATCGAGAATGCATTCCTCCATCCGCTTGTCAAATGCGTCAAAGCCGGAAAGCGGCAACGGTTTGTATTCTGCCATCGGCACCTCACCGTTATGGCAGACGATACCGTCCAGCGTCTGCAGCGAAATGTTATAGGGAATAATTGTATCCAGCACGCGGACACTGTGCAGATTGTGCCGGAAGCAGCGGCCTGTCCGCGCATGATAGAGCGCATGCAGCGCATGTTCACCGGCATGGCCGAACGGCGTATGCCCCATGTCATGCCCGATTGCGATTGCTTCGATCAGGTCAGCATTCAGCCCCAGCACCGCGCCGATATTACGCGCAATCCGCGAAACAAGCTGTACATGCAGTGCCCGGCGGGACAGATCGTCATTGCGGTAAAACGAAAAGACCTGCGTCTTGTCTGCATAGCGGTTATAGAACGCGCTGTTGAGAATCTTGTCCGCGTCCTTGGAAAACGGCTGCCGGTAAATCTTCGGCGCATCGCCCGGCCGCTTCAGGCGGCGGATCACGTCGCTGTTTTTGCACGCATACGGCGATACCCAGCCGATGCGCTGCTTCTCCCGGATCTCCTCTTCCAGCGCCGGGGAAAGTGATTCATAATGCAGCATCCGATCACTCCTTCTGTTCAATCAGTCCGCAGTCAGAAAGCGGGATGATCTCTGTCAGATATTTCAGGAAACGCATGTCAATCTGCACACCGGTTCCTTGTTTCGGTTTCAGGAATCTGCGGCTGCTTTTCAGCCAGAAGCAATAGGGTGTATCGCCGGGGAACCGCCGGCAGAGCTGCACGATCTTCTGCATTTTTCCGGTGTCGGCATCATCGACCTTGCAGCAAAGACGGTGCTGTGATACAAAATCTGCAAAATTCTGCTCCGGCATGATGCCTTCGCAGATGATGCGGAGTGCGTTGTTCTTTTTTGAGATTCTGCCGCGCATCCAGAGCAGATCACCTGCCTGCGGCACCATACCGTTCGGATTATATACAGGCGGAAAAACCAGACATTCCTGCATTCCCGTGAAGTCCTCAACGGTCATGCGAGCCATTTCACCGCCCTTTTTCGTCAGCTGACGTTCAAATTCACTGACCAGACACAGCATCGAAAACTGCGTGTGCTCCTTCATCCGGATCGCATCTGCGATCTCCGGCATCCGCAGAAGCTGTGCCTGCGCTCGCCAGCACGCAAGCGGATGACCGGTCAGATAAAAGCCCGTGGCGTCGCGTTCCAGCTGCAGCCGCGTTTTCTCCGGATAATCCGGCTCACTGACAGGCTGATTCGAGAACGGGTCTGCATGCATCGGATGCGACTCCTCAAACAGCGAAAGCTGTCCGCTGAGCACCTGCCGGAACTGCTTGGCTGCAAACCAGCTCAGTGACTCAAACATATCGTCCATCTTCCTGCGCGGCAGACCGAAGCAATCGAATGCGCCGGAGTGAATCAGGTTTTCGATTGAGCGCTTGTTCAGATCGCAGGAATTGTTCCGCAGGAAGAAATCGCGCATATCCGCATAAGGTCCGTACTTGCCGCGGTTATTGAGATACGCCTCCACAGAATTACTGCTGATGCTGCGGATACCGAGCAGACCGAAGCGAATGCCCTCTCCCGCAGCGGTAAAGCCCGCCTCGCTCCGGTTGATATCCGGCGGCAGCAGACTGACACCGTCTGCGGCAGCTGCACAGACATATTCGCGCAGCTTCGCGGAATTGCCGATGACTGACGTCATCAGCGCGGAGTAATATTCACGGGGGTATCTGCATTTCAGATACGCAGTCTCATACGCAAGCCGCGCATAGGAAGCCGCGTGTGATTTGTTGAACGCATAGCTTGCAAAGGCGCTCATCCGGTCAAAGATCGCATTCGCGGTCTCCTCCGGGACACCGTTTGCAACCGCGCCGCAGCAATCATCATTGCCGTGCACAAACACCTCACGCTCGGCTTCCATCTCCTGATGCTTCTTCTTTGCCATTGCACGGCGGACAAGATCGGCCCGGCCGTAGGAATACCCGGCAAGCGAACGGCAGATTTCCATGACCTGCTCCTGATAGACAATGCAGCCGTAGGTCTCCTTCAGGATCGGCTCCAGCATCGGGTGGTCGTAGCGAATCTTTTTCGGGTCGGCTCGCGCAGCCAGATACTGCGGAATGGATTCCATCGGACCGGGGCGGTACAGCGAAAGCACCGCCGTCAGGTCGGCGATGCAGGACGGCCGCATCTGCATGAGCACGCGCCGGATACCCTCGGATTCCAGCTGAAATACGCCGACGCTCTTTCCCTCAGAGAGCATCCGGAATACAGCCGCATCATCCTCCGGGATTTTGCTGACCGAAAACTCAAATATGCGCTGACGGATCTGCCGCTCCGCTTCACGGATCAGCGTCAGATTGCGCAGTCCCAGAAAATCCATTTTGAGCAGACCGAGCTGCTCCAGATCAGTCATCGTATACTGCGTGACGATTGTATCGTCACTGCGTGTCAGCGGAACATATTTCGTCAGCGGCTCATCGGTGATGACAACGCCTGCCGCATGAATTGTCGGGTGCCGCGGAAAGCCCTCAATCAGCATGGCAATCCGCAGAAGCTCCTTTGCACGGGGCTCCTCATCGCGCAGACGCCGCAGCTCCGCAGACTGCTCCAAAGCGTGCTCCAGCGTGATATTCAGCTCATTCGGAATCGCCTTTGCAACGCTGTCGCAGAGCAGCGCCGGATAATTCAGCGCTCGGCCGGTATCCCGCACGGCAGCCCGCGCCTTCAGCGTATCAAACGCAATGATCTGCGCGACACAGGCCTTGCCGTATTTCTCCGAGACGTAATCAATGACCTTCTGCCTGCCCTCCACGCAGAAATCAATATCAAAATCCGGCATACTGACGCGCTCCGGATTCAGGAAACGCTCGAACAGCAGTCCGTTTTTCAGCGGGTCGATATCCGTAATTCCGATGCAGTAAGCGCATAAGCTGCCCGCACCGGAGCCGCGTCCCGGCCCGACGGCAATCTGATGCTGCTTTGCATACTGCACATAATCCCAGACAATCAGGAAATAATCGACAAAGCCCATTTTCTCAATGACGCTGATCTCATACTCCAGACGTTCCGTGACCTCAGGCGCCGGAATCGTATCGGGATACCGCTGATACAGCCCTCTTTTACAGAGCTCGCGGAAAAATGACGCGGCATCCTGCCCGTGTGTATCGCCGTACTTCGGCATCCGGTGCACCCCGAAATAAAACCGGACATTGCAGCGGTTCGCAATCTCCTCGGTTGCCCGCAGCGCATCCGGATCCTGCTCAAACAGCGCATTCATCTCGACGGTGGATTTCAGGCTGAATTCCGCATGCTCCAGAATCTCCGGCGGAATATTGCCGGGCGCACGGATGCCGTTCAGAATCCGGTGCACCTCAAAATCATCCTTCTGCAGAAAATATGCGTCATTGGCCGCGGCAAGCGGAATGCCCGTTTCCGCAGAAAGCTGACGCATCATGCGCATGACACGCTGCTCCCCCGGAAGCCCGTGATTGTGAATTTCAAGATAATAATCGCCTTCGCCGAACATGTGAGCATAGGCCAGCGCAACCCATTTGGCATCTTCTGTGCGGCCGTCCTGCAGCAGACGGGAAATCTCCGAATCCCGGCCGCCGGACAGCGCAATCAGGCCGTCGCTGTAGGCATTGAGCACCGAGGGCTTGACCGTAACCGTCCGCTCCGTTTGATCGGTGCAGGCGTTGCTCACAATCGTCATCAGATTCTGATAGCCGGTGATATTCTTGCAGAGCAGCACCATCGGAAAGCGGTCTGTACCGAGCGGCAGTCCGCCGGAACAGCGCGGCAAAAGCACCTCGCAGCCGATGACCGGGTGAATCCCCGCATCCATCGCAGCACGGTAAAACGGGAGCACGCCGTACATGAAGCTGCGGTCAGTGATAGCAACGGCCATCTGCCCGTTCTGACGGGTCTGCTCCATCAGACGGTCAATTCTGCACGCACCGCTCAGCAGTGTATACTCCGTATGCACATGCAGATGCACAAATGACTCCATACGGCAAGCCCCCCCTTTCTTCATTGGTTTTCTGCGGTTTATTTTTCCGCGTTTTCCTTCTTCTGAATCTCCGTTGCAATCACATTGATGCCCGTGAACAGCGCATCCTGCACCGCGTGAACATAGGTCTTGTACTTGTCCGGATCAGAAGCTATGATCTTGTCGAGCACCTCACGGATCGGGCCGTCGATAATCAGCGTGACGCCCGGCACCTCTCTGCCGCTCTTTTCCTCTTTGAAGGTATCCGTGCGAAATGTTACTTTTCCTGTTGCCATAATTTTACTCTCCTTTTTCAAATACGGCTGCTGCCGTTTCCGGAAGCGCCTGAATATTCTGCAGGGATGCACTGCAGCTGCGTACCCGGCCGAAGCCGTATGCCGCATGGATGAACGGAATCCCTGCTTCCTCCGCCGCATCCGCGTCGCCCTGCGTGTCACCGACATAAATGCATTCCGTGATGCCCTGCCGTTCCATCACAAGGCGGATGTTCTGTCCCTTGGAAAGCCCCGTTCTGCCAGCCGATTCGTAATCGCAGAACAGTTCCTTGAAGCCGCATTGGTCAAGATAAATCTCGATATAGCCATCCTGACAGTTGCTCACAACGCCGAGCTTGTACTCCTTGGCGAGTGCTGCAATCACTTCACGCTCCCCTGCAAACAGATGGCCGGGATGCGAACGCAGATAGCTGTGCTCGCGGTCGGTGCAGAGCTGCAGAATGCGGATTCGTGCATCCTCCGGCAGCGAAGGGAACATCAGAGCCGCAATGGCTTCCATCGTTCTGCCCATGAAGTTGTGCATGTCATCGAGCGTAAACTGCTCCGGGCGGTCTGTCTGCTCCCGGATTGCCGTATTCCACGCCTCGATGCACTCTGCGGACGAATCCCAGAGTGTGCCGTCAAGATCAAATAAAATGCCTTTTTTCATTGATTTCCTTTCTTGTGAAAGCGGCATATGCTCCGCCTCCAGTCTGATATAATAGATCATTTGCAGCCACTGCGGCTCTTTTCGCATCGGCGCACGCAGCCTTTCGAGCGTGCGTTTTCCGGTACGTCGGTCCAGCAGCGCGAACATCCGCACGAGTGCGTTTTCCGAGGAAAGGCTCTTTGCAATGCTCTGACTGTCAAATTCGCTGAATGCGCGATAAAAATCCACCTGATAAAATTCGCCGTTCTGAATCGCGTTCACGGCGGCCTGACGCCACGGATCGGGTATCTCCGGATCCTGCTTCAGCGTCTCGTACTGCTGCCACATCGCAGCAAACCGCTCAAAGAAATTGCTTTTCAGAATTTCCTGCCCGTCCAGCCGCACAGCGACTCTGCCCTCATCCCCGTCATGCATCGCATGATATGTCGTGACAAAGTATGTCAGCCGTCCTTTCAGGGATTCGGCAAGGTATTCCTGTTCGAGCTTCTGCCTTATTTTTGACCATGTATGCATTGTTTTTCCTTATACATTGCTGACCTTGATGCCGGTTTCATCGTCAAACTTGGCCTCACCGGAGTTGGTATGCACGTCGTCGTTGACCCGCAGCGTGATCTGATAGGAATAGGTTTCCTGTTCTGAATCCACGCTGATGACAACTCTCACATCGGACATCTCCCAACTGCTTGCAACGATAGGTCTGACCGGTATGACAGCCGTTTTGCCATCCACGCAGGGAACCGTGAGCTGAAACGGCTGGTCACCGTACTCTCCGCCGCTGCATCGGAACGTGCAGCCGGACGGATCGGACACAAAATCCGAGACTCTGTTCTCCTCACCGGTGCCCATCGGCAGACCGGTCACCTGCGTCTCCGTCAGAGCGCACGGCGCGCCGTCCAGCTGAACCACAACCTCACAGTTCATGCGCGGATCCTTGCTGATGTGACATTTCAGAAAATAGCCTGCATCGGTCTTGTTCAGAATAACCGCGGCGGCAATCAGAATCAGCAGGATCAGAATCAGAATGACGGTGCGTGCATGCCCATTTTTCTTTTCCGTTGTTTTTTCCATTTGCGTGTACCCTCTTATTGCTGCAATTCCCTGATCTTATCGCGCAGGAAGGCCGCATGTTCAAATTCCAGCAGACGCGCTGCTTCCTTCATCTGGGCGGTCAGTTCCTCAATCAGAGCATCGCGCTCCTTGCGGCTCAGCTTCTGATGCACCTTCTTTTCGGTTTTCTCCTTCGTGGAGATTTCGAGCACATCGCGCACATCCTTGACAATCGTTTTCGGGACAATGCCGTGCGCCTCATTGAAGGCAATCTGCAGATTGCGGCGGCGCTCTGTCTCCCGCAGCGCACGCTCCATGCTGCCTGTGATCTCGTCGGCGTACATGATGACCTCACCGTTCGCGTTTCGCGCTGCACGGCCGATCGTCTGAATCAGCGACGTTTCCGAGCGCAGGAAGCCCTCCTTGTCCGCATCGAGAATCGCAACGAGCGATACCTCCGGCAGATCAAGGCCCTCACGCAGCAGATTGATGCCGACCAGCACATCGAATTCGCCGAGGCGCAGATCGCGGATGATCTCCATGCGCTCCACCGTGTCGATATCGTGGTGCATATACCGCACACGAATCTCCATATTCGCAAGGAACGCCGTCAGATCCTCCGCCATTTTCTTGGTCAGCGTCGTCACGAGAACGCGCTCGTTCCGCTCCGTCCGCAGATGAATTTCCGAAAGCAGATCTTCAATCTGGCCGATGACCGGCTTGACCTTGACGACCGGATCCACAAGACCCGTCGGACGGATGACCTGCTCGACGGTCTGATCTGCAAATTCCTTTTCGAGCTTGCCCGGTGTCGCGGAGACAAACATTGCCTCACCGATTTTCGCTGTAAACTCATCAAATTTCAGCGGCCGGTTGTCAAACGCGCTCGGAAGCCGGAAGCCGTATTCGACCAGCGTTTCCTTGCGGGCACGGTCACCGGCATACATGGCGCCGACCTGCGGCAGCGTCACATGCGATTCGTCCACAATCAGCAGGAAGTCGTCCGGGAAGTGGTCAAGCAGCGTGCACGGCCGCGAGCCCGGTTCCCGCCGCGCAAGGACACGGGAATAGTTCTCAATGCCGCTGCAGAAGCCGATCTCCCGCAGCATCTCAATATCATAGCGCGTGCGCTGTGCAATCCGCTCGGCTTCCAGCGGCCGGTGATTCGCCTCGAAAAACGCAACGCGCTCCGTCATCTCATCCTCAAGATCCGTGATGGCATCCTCAAGCTGCTCGCCGGATACCACATAATGACTGGCCGGAAAAATGACTGCGTGCTTCAGCTGCGCGATCGGTTCGCCGCTGACCAGCGCAATCTCCATGATGCGGTCAATCTCGTCACCGAAAAACTCCACGCGGATCACATGATCCGTCGTATACACAGGGCAGATATCCACAACATCGCCGTGGACGCGAAACCGGCCGCGCTCCAGTGCGATATCGTTGCGCTGATACTGAATCCGCACAAGCTCCTCCATCAGCGTTTCGCGGGACATCTCCATGCCCGGCCGCACCGAGACCGACATGCCGCGGTACTCATCCGGCGAGCCCAGCGAATAAATGCACGAAACCGAGGACACGATGATGACGTCTGAACGCTCTGCAAGCGCCATGGTCGCAGAGTGGCGCAGACGGTCAATTTCATCATTGATCGAAGAATCCTTTTCAATATAGCTGTCCGTGCTCGGAATATAGGCTTCCGGCTGATAATAGTCATAATATGAAACAAAATATTCCACAGCGTTTTCCGGAAAGAATTCCTTGAACTCCGAGCAAAGCTGCGCTGCAAGAATCTTGTTGTGTGCCAGCACAAGCGTCGGCTTGTTGCGTGCCGCAATGACATTGGCCATTGTGAAGGTCTTGCCGGAGCCCGTCACGCCGAGCAGAATCTGTTTTTGTTTGCCGCTTTCAAAGCCCTCAACCAGCTGACGGATCGCCTTCGGCTGATCGCCTGCCGCCGCATAGGGCGCATGAAGCTGAAAGGAACGCTGTTCCATGCTGCCTCCTAACTGATCTCCAATCCGAGGAAAGCCCCTGCTTCCCGCAGGGATATCGTCCGGTCGGTGCCGGCGATGATATGATCGACGAGCGAAATGCCCTGTGCGTTCAGCAATTCCGTCAGATGGCGCGTGCTGGCAATATCCTCGGATGAAGGTCTGGCACTGCCCTGCGGATGATTGTGTGCAAGCACAACAACCGTACTGCCGAAGGAATACGCAGCCTCCGCGATGCGCTTGACAAAGACCGGCGTCTGATCCGGCTGCCCCTCGGCAATGATCTCGCAGCCCAGAAGCCGCAGACGGTCGTCGAGGAAGGCCGCACGCACGGTTTCATCCTCTGCAAAGCGATAGAGCGCTTCAAAATAATCGCACATGCCCGCAAAAGATTCCATTTTCACGCCGAGGCCGCGCTCGGCTGCATCATATTCATACATGGTGCGCAGAAGCGCAATCAGGATTGCAGCAGGCTCCGTCATGCCGCGGACACGCCGCAGTTCCTCCGGCGAGGCGGAGATGACGCCGCGCAGACTGCCGAAGTTCTCGATCAGCTCATGCGCAATCGGATTGGTATCCACACGCGGAATCCCGTAATAAAGCAGCAGCTCCAGCAGCTCATGCGGCTGCCAGCTGCTTCCGTCTGAGTTGAGAAAGCGTTCCCGCATCCGGGCACGGTGCCCGTGATGTAAATGCTCTGCCATACCGTCCGCCTGCCTTTCTCCCATGTAAATCAGTGCTGTCCGCTATTTTAATATCATACCAGATTTTGCGTCCTTTGTCAATGCAAAAACAAGAGACGGCGCACAGGCACCGTCTCCGAATGCGGTATTCAAATCAGACCTTGAGCATCTCCACGACCTTGTCGCGCAGCCAGAGAACAGCATCCTCAACCGGAATGTTTTCGCGGAAAGACTTGTCACGCGCAGAAATCTCAATGCAGCCGTTTGCAAGCGCCTTCGGGCTGACAACCGCACGCAGCGGAATGCCGAAGAGGTCTGCGTCTGCAAACATGGCGCCCGGACGGATATCGCGGTCGTCGTAGAGCACCTCAACGCCGTAGGACAGCAGCTCTGCATAGAGTCTGTCGGCGGTCTCCTTCACCTGCGGATCGTCTACGCGGAGATTGCAGATTTCCACCTGCCACGGTGCAATCGTCATCGGCCAGATCGGACCGTAGTCGTCGTGGCTCTCCTGGCAGACGGATGCGCACAGTCTGCCGACGCCGATGCCGTAGCAGCCCATGATCGGGGTCTGGCGCTCGCCGTTCTCGTCGAGATAGGTCATGCCCATCGACTCGGTGTATTTCTTGCCGAGCTGGAAGATGTTGCCGATCTCGATGCCCTTTTCAATGCGGATATGCGGTCTGCCGCACTCCGGGCAAACTGCACCGGCGAAGGTCTTTGCCACATCAATATAGTGTACCTCACCGAGGTCACGCGCAATATTCAGGCCGGTGAAATGTGCATCCGGCTTGTTGGCGCCGCAGACAAGCGACTCAATTCCCTGAAGCGACTTGTCATAAACGACAGTGATCTTGTCGGAGAGGCCGACCGGGCCGATGAAGCCTGCAACGATGCCGCTCTCTGCCGTGATCTCCACTGCCGGGTGAATCTCATAGCCGAGAGCATTGCGCAGCTTGGTCTCGTTGACCTCAAGATCGCCGCGGATAAACACGATAATATACGAATCATCGTCATTTTTCTGATAGACAACAGCCTTTGCGAAACGTTTTTCATCCATCTTCAGGAACTTGCCGAGATCCTCGATCGTCTTGACGCCCGGCGTGGAAACCTCCGTCAGCGGCTCCGCAGTACCCGGCTCATTCTGAATGCTGACGACAGCCGCTTCCATATTGGCGCGGTAGCCGCAGTCACAAATTGCCAGCGTGTCCTCACCGACCTCGGTCAGCAGCATAAACTCGTGCGAAATGCTGCCGCCCATCATGCCGGAATCCGACTGCACGGAGATGAAGTTCTTGCAGCCGCAGCGCTCGAAGATGCGGTTATAAGCATCGTAAACACGCGCATAATAACGCTCCAGATCAGCCTGCGAGGTGTGGAAGGAATATGCATCCTTCATCGTGAATTCGCGGACACGGATCAGACCGCCTCTTGCACGCGGCTCATCGCGGAACTTTGTCTGAATCTGATAAATCATGAACGGGAAGTCCGCATAGGACGACGCCGTATCGCGTGCCAGATGCACAGCAGCCTCCTCATGCGTCATGCCCAGCACCATCGGATTGCCCGAACGATCCTTCCAGCGCGCCATCTCGCTGCCGATGCTCGTGTAGCGGCCGGATTCCTCCCAGAGCGATGCCGGCATGACGACCGGGAACATAACCTCCTGACCGTCCACTGCATCCATCTCCTCGCGGATGATCTGCTCAATCTTGCGCATGATGCGCTTGGCAGGCGTATAAAGCGAGAAAATGCCGTTTGCCATGTATTTCATGTAGCCGCCGCGCATCATCAGCGCGTGGCTCTCAATCACGCAGTCCTTCGGCGCATTCTTGAAGCGCTCTCCGAGCATATTTGCAACTTTCATGTAAAAAATCTTCCTTTCTTGCGATTTCCGTCCGGAATTGTTCCGGCGCATTCAAACTCTTTTATTCTAACATATTTTTCCGGAAAAAGCAAGTCATTCCGGCACAATTCCAAATTTTTTCCGATTGACTTTCAGACCTTTCCATGGTATAATATACGCAGAGAGATTATAAAAACAGGGGGAACCGGCAAAGTTTTTCTGCCAAAGCGCAGAAAATGCGGAGGGATTACATGAAGAAACACACGAAACGACTTGCTATTTGCTGCAGCATCATCGCACTTGGATATCCGGTATCTGTTCTGGCTGCACCCGATGAGGCGTCCTCTGCCGAGAGCAGCGTCACGCTGCATACCGGCCGGCAGGAACGTATTCAGGAGACGGACGAGCTGCTCTGCGGCGTCATCAACGAGCGCCGCGCGCGCGAAAATGCGGAGGCACTCACCGTCAGTGACACGCTCATGGAGCGGGCAGCCGAGCTCGTCACAAAGTACGACGGCAACAACGGCGCTGCCGATGCTGGCATCCTCGATACCGAGCACGGATGCGTCACAGTCATCCGCGGCAAGGCGGATATCAACACGGCGATCTGCGCCATGCTCCTCAGTGAGCAGCAGACGAAACCGCTCATCTGCACCGATTACAGACAATTCGGCTATGCCTGCAATGCGGAAAATACCGTGTGGATTTATCTGTTCACCGACTAATGGCGGATTTGTGCATTTTGTGCGATATTCCGAAAAACAATTGGTAAATCACACAAAATCCGAAAAACATCTTGACTTTTCCGTCATTTCATGTTATACTGTCATAGTCGCTTGCAGATTGTAAGCATCATGGCTGCGTAGCTCAGCTGGCTAGAGCAATCGGTTCATACCCGATCGGTCACTGGTTCAAATCCTGTCGCAGCCACCAACGGCCCGTTGGTCAAGAGGTTAAGACGACGCCCTTTCACGGCGTAATCATGGGTTCGATTCCCGTACGGGTCACCAAACCATATGCTCGGAAACAGCGTAAATACGTTGTTTCCGAGTTTTTCTTTTATAGTGAAAATAGGGTTTGTCCGCTACTTGTCCGCTATTCGGATTTTGCAGCGGACATTCTTATTTTAAGTTGTTGTATCCTGCGGAAGAAAGCTGAACGCTCCGTCCATCGCCTGAGCCACTCTCGCCTGTGCGGTCTGGAACATATGAGCATAAACGTTCAAAGTCGTTCCTGAGTTGCAATGCCCTAACGCCCCCGATACTGTTACCACATCAAGACCCGACGAGATCAGAGCCGAAGCTGCGAAGTGCCTGAAACTGTGAATACCGTAGAAAGGCATATCGTTCTTCTCACAGAACTCTTTCAACCAGCCGTAAGGGGTCTGATTGTTCATGGGTTCGCCGTTCCACTTGACAAAGAGTCTGTCACTCTCTACCCACTTGTCGCCCAGGCGGAGTGCTTCCTCGTCCTGCTCGTCTTTCAGCTCTTTGAGAATACCCATGATGTACGGACTGATCTTCAGCACA
>JAFRTG010000011.1 GCA_017427265.1 Oscillospiraceae bacterium
CCCTCCGGGAGCAGGCAGCGGAGCTCACCCAATTTGACAAGTTCACGGCGCTGTTCGCGCCTTCTGCGGGCAGTGCCCGCCTCCGATTCCCTCCGGGAGCAGGTAGCGGAGCTCACCCAATTTGACAAGTTCACGGCGCTGTTCGCGCCTTCTGCGGGCAGTGCCCGCCTCCGATTCCCTCCGGAGGGCGGCAGCGGAGCTCACCCAATTTGACAAGTTCACGGCGCTGTTCGCGCCTTCTGTGACGTAACTGCTCCCCATGCTAAAGTTCTGCGGGGACGGAGTGAGAACCAAATTAAAATATTTATATTTATACTTTCATTATGACATTTCGCATCCGGCGGGTTTTAGATCAATGGCTGCGGGCAGTGCCCGCCGGTGAGCAATATTATACATATTCTATGATTTTGCCGGCAGGACACATTGCGTCTGGTTTGCTGTGCGGATTTCTCCGAAACCGGCCTTGTTGTCACCGAAGATCACCGCGGTCATTCCCCTATACATATTTATAAAGCACGAAACTGCGTTATTTTTAATGTTAAATACCATACATAAATTATTTTTGGCCATATTGGCCAGAATCGGCTTGTATGTGTAAATATCTTGCCATCAATACAACAATCATCAAATTTAATGCAATTTTTTTCACTGTAGAGCCAAAACTCTATTGTTGCAAAATATTTTTAATAAAATAATTATTACAATACAGAGAATAATATTGACAAAGAAATCAACTTGTGGTATACTTCACCATGCACCGTTGAAACGACAGCGGTGTGAAAAAATTTTTGATGAGGTGGAAAAGTATGAAGAACATTAAAACCAGAATCGCAGCCGTGGCTTGTGCTGCACTTGCAGCTGTTTGCGGTATGCAGGCACTCAGCGCATCCGCATTTAACTACTGCTATCCGTACTCTGTCAACACGCAGGAATGGTGCTACAGAAACACCGGCCGCTCCTCCCGTATGTGGCAGAACGGCATGGCACAGAACAGCTATTGGAGCCAGACTGTGAAGGCCGGCACCATGGTGGGCAAGGGTTTTACCAATTCTCACCCGGGCGTATTCACGACCAACCAGAACCTGACGAACGCAAACGCCTTTGTCAGATATCTTGCATGCTCTCATTTCGGTCTCGATGCAAGCAAGGCTGCATGGATCGAGCTGCCCAAGACCCAGTTTACCGCAAACGGCCATTATGAGTTTGCTGACCAGATCTTCCTTGCAAGAGGCAACGAGCGTCACGCAGTTCTGTGCATGGCAGCTTCCGTCAACAGCAGCAATGTGACTGAGCTCACCTGCGCTGAGCTGGTCAACAACAGAGTGAAGTGGAACGTCAAGTATCAGATGATCCGCTACAACCAGAACAATTCTTCCAGCTATTTTGCAAAGATGAAGCGCGTCAGCGACGGCAAGACCTATGATATCATGTACGTTGCACGCCCGGTCAAGGAAGGCGATGCAAACGGTGACGGCACTGTCACAAGAAACGATGTGCAGTGGATTCAGCAGCGCATCAGCAATAACAACGGCAACCCGAACGTATCCGGCTGCAACAACAATCTCCGCAAGGCAGCAGCAGACGTCAACGGCAGCGGCTGGCTCGATGACGGCGACTACACCACCATCTACGGTCATATGTACGAGAGCTGGAGCATCATGATGGGCGACTATCGCTATGCTCTGACCGCGTGGTAATTCTTCTGTTTTTCAAAGGTTTCTCCTCGTTCTCCGGAACGGGGAGAACTTTTTTTATGCACCAAGAAAGACGCTCCCTATATAAAAATATCTTGTTCGGACTTTACTTTTATTGCGGAATGTGCTATAATAGAACGGTCAGTCAGAAAACGGGAAACGGCGTCTCACCGGAGTATGCCCGGCAGATACATTCTGAGAACCGAATCAAAACGGAAAGGAGGGAAAGAGCATCCTGCCGCTTCTGCGGTGATCGCATGAACGCTTTTTTGACTGCCGATCGTTTCACTGCAATGATGCAAAGACGCAGCAAATCTACCATCAGCTATGAAAGGAAAAGTAATGAAAAACGTACTCAGAAAAATCACAGTCATCGCACTCTCATTCTCAATCTGCGCAGCAGGCACAGCTATTATGCAGTCCGTCTCACCGCGGTCGGATTATGCAATCGTTGCAAGTGCAGCAGAAAAGGTCACTGCGCTCTGGCCTGTCGGCGGAGGAGCTGAGAATCGGTATATCAGCAGCCATTTCAATGATCCCAGAGGAAGCGGTATTCACAGAGCGATTGATATTCCTGCCCCCGAGGGAACCGATATTTACGCAGTGCTTGACGGCAAGGTTGTTTTCGCCGGCCGTCTGGAGGATAATGACAACAGCTGCGGGAATACTGTGATTCTTTACCACAGCAGTATTGGCATGTACACAGTTTACTGCCATGCATCCAGATTGTGCGTATCAGAAGGACAGAAGGTCAGTCAGGGAACCGTGATCGCCAAAGTCGGCAATACAGGCTATTCTTTCGGCAATCATCTTGATTTTAAGGTCTGCCCGCGTTTGGCAGGAGGCAGTATGCCGTGGCCGAGAGATCATGTGGATCCCGAGGCATACTTTCATTTTGTTTATGAGCTGCCGGAGCCCAAACCGGTTTTTGAAAGCAAATACGAAGAGCTGATGTTTGATGCTGATTTTTATGCCGCAAAATACCCTGATCTGAAAAAAGCATTCGGCAGCGATTCCGACAAGCTCCTGGAGCACTGGTTTAATTACGGCATCAAGGAAGGCAGAGCAGCGAGCATCTTCTTTGATCCGAAGTACTATTTGGAGCAGAATCCGGATCTGAAAAGCGCATTCGGCACAGACTATACAAAAGCGCACAAGCATTTCCTGCAATACGGCTACAAGGAATACAGAAAACTCTCACCTGTGTTCGATGTAAAGTTTTACAGAAGCAATTATTCCAATCTGAGCACCTTGAACAGCGCGCAGCTGATCGACCACTTCAAGCAATACGGCGTGAACGAAGGCCGTCAGGCAAGTGAAGTGTTTGATCCGAATAAATACAGGAGCAGATATGACGATCTGAACAAGGCCTACGGCAGCACATGGCGTATGTATTACAGGCATTATCTGCTCTGGGGCAAAAGCGAGGGCAGAACCGCATACTTTTCTTCCGTATATGAAGAAAGCATGTTTGATGCATATTTCTATTACCGCAACAATAAGGATCTTCAGAAGGCTTACGGCTACGATCCGGACAAGCTCTGCCAGCACTGGCTGAAATACGGCATCAAGGAAGGCAGAACCGCGAGCATCATGTTTGATCCGAAGTACTATCTGGAACAGAATCCGGATCTGAAAAAGGCATTCAAAAATGACTATGCAGCAGCGCACAAGCATTTCCTGCAATACGGCTGCAAGGAATACAGAAAGCTCTCACCTGTGTTTGATGTTCAGTTCTACCGCAGCAGTCACAATGATCTGCGCTCCATGTACAGCGTACAGCTGATCGAGCATTTCTACCGGTACGGCATCAAAGAAGGCCGGAAGGCCAGTGCAGAATTTGATCCTGTAAGGTACAGAAACAAATACAGCGATCTGAACAAGGCCTACGGCAGCAACTTGAAACTATACTATGAGCATTATATGCTCACAGGCATCAGCGAAAAACGAAACTGCAAATAACGGCATTGACCGGAAAGAATCAGGCTCACCCGAAAAAGGTGAGCCTGAATTTGTTGAAAAAGGGATCCGCTGTGCGATGATCTGTAATGAGGGCTTAGCCTTCAAACGCCCGCCGGGGACGCAGCCCCATGATCAATCCGTCGGAGATTCTTCTTTATTCAGCGGCAGCGGGGATGCGGTCAAAGCGCAGTCCGTAAGAATAGTTTACGCCGTCATATACAATTTCATTCGAGTGAACAGTGAAATCTGTCGGTTCTCCGATTCTGAATGTTTTTTCAGTGCGTGTGCCGTCAAGGTCAGGCACGACGGAAACCGTCACGGTATCCGCTTCAATCTTTTCCACGGTCAGAATCGGCAGGAAGTTCTGGTGGCGGACATTCTGCGTCCAGAAATGTCCGTTGAGGCACTCATAAAAGACATCGCCCTCCATGATATAGAATTCTGTATCATAGGAACCGCTGCCGAGATCCTGTCCCATGATTCCGGTGCCGCCGTAGGAGGTATGGAGGGTGAGCAGCAGACCGTTTTCTTCGATTGCAGCCGCGCGCCGGAGCAGGCTTTGCTTCATCATGGAAAGATCGCGGGCATCCAGCCGGTCGTCATTGACAAAGTCGCCGGCCTTCCAGTAAAAGAATGCCGGTTCGCTCAGTGTGTTTTCCAGAAAGCGCTGCAGCATCACAACATCCGCAATGTCGAATACGCAGTCATCGTTCATGTCGCCCTGAGCTGAAAAATCCAGCTTGATCGTGATATCTGCAATCTCATCGGTAAACATTTTGACGGTAATCGCATCACCGGAATCGCAGGCACCGTTTGCATAAACGGCATCGCAGCGATATCCCTGCGGCAGTGCATCACTGTTTATCCGCAGCCAGTATTCCTCGTTTGCGAACAGGGAACCGAGCGGAATTTTGCTGACGGCGGTCCGGATTTTCACAAATTGAGATTCATTGAAGTTTTCCGGGTCGCGGGATTCTTTTCCGGCAAGATAATCAATATAGACGGCTTCGTCCTGATCGAACGGCGAGATGACAGGCTTGCCGGTATCCGCATTGAGAAGCGTGAGGCGGGCTTCTCCGGGCAGCAGAACCATACCGGCTTCACATGTGATCTGCATGACACTGCCGAGAGAATCCGCAGGCTCTGAATTCCGGCCGGGCGGCATCAGATCAAGCCGGAGCTCAAGCTGACCGTCCTGCTTGGCGTGATAGACACGCGCTTCCAGATTTTTGCCGCCGGACGGACGCGCACCGTCAGAGCAGATCTGCAGCTCTGAGCAGTCGAAGCACGCTGCCTGCTCTGCAAGCTCCGGATCATTGGCAGCCTCCTGCCATGAATAGCCGGTTCCGCCGGTTGTTTGCAGTAAAAATGCAATATCACCGCCGTGTGTCAGAACGGCTCCGTCCGTCTCAGTCTGGTCATAGAATTCCTGACAGCAGTCAGGCACCCAGGCGCACAGATCGGTTTCTGTGATTTGCAGATCCTCGTTGATGGCGAAGGTATATTCATAGGGGGATTCATCCTGATCCGTATCAAGATGGAAGACATATGCCTCGCCGGGCACAGCGGGTTCATACAGACTGACCAGCAGGCTGTCGCTTCCGTTTTGATAGCGAACAGAACGCAGTTCTCTGAGGGTTTCACAGGAATGTGAAAGCGCGTATTTCGCATCAATACTGACGCTCGGATCATCCGGAAAGGTTTCATGGAAAACAGTACAGAGCAGGTTGTCCCTGATATGTGTTTTGCCGAATTGGTTATAGAAAGACAATGCGCTGTCAAAATCCTGCGGTAACCAGTCCGGAGGCGCTGTTGTGGAGATATGCAGGTTATTGTCAATCGAAAAGGTGTACGTCTCCACGGTCTGACGGACAATATTATGTGAGTGATAAATATAAACAAAGCCCGGCCTGATTGCCTTCAGTACATCGACACGAAAACTGACATCCCCCCCGATGTCATATAACGCAGAGGAAACCGGTTCAAAGCACTTCACCGGATAAGTGAATGTATATTTGTTTTGCGTCATATGGGAATCATATTCTGTTGATACGATGCACAGCAGATCGTCATGAATCAGAATGTTATTCGTGCGGCAAGCTGCTGCGCTGTCATAATCGTCCGGAACCCAGTCCGTGAGCGATGCTTCCGTTTCCGTTTCAGCGCTGCTGACCCATGCAGCCGGACGCAGAAAGGGCGCCGCCGCGAGCAGTGTAAAGGCTGCCGCGCATCCTGCGGCAAATCTCCTGAGTTTCATCATGTTTCCCTCCGTTCTGAATGAATGATGCAAAGCAAAATGATACGCATTTTCGGATCTGTTTCCGGCGGTTTCTTCCCCCGGAGCTACAGATATTATTTTTATTATAGTATAATAAAGAGCGCCTGTCAAGGCTTGAAAGGGATTTTGTTCCGGAAAGCGTTTGCAGCCGCAGCACGTTCATATTGCAGAATCACAAACATGAAACATAAAATAATTGCTGCAATGCAGGATGATGCAGCTTGTATTTTGTACCGGGCTGTGCTATAATGAAAGCATAATCTGCCCGCCGGATCCGGTCTGCAGAAACTGCATCTGCGGTGTCTGTGCGGGGTTACTCTGAGAAGGAGGATGTATGGATGAAACATCAGAAAATATTCGCTGTCACGGTCGGAGCATTCCTGCTTCTGAGCTGTATGCTGCAGGGCTGCGCAGAGCAGGAACAGCAGCCGGAATCTTCTGCGGAGATCAGTACGGCAGAGCGTGCCGCTGAGACAGCGCTTCCGCCGGCCGATGTGCAGGATGATGCAGCGGACAGCAGCTCCGCGCTTCATTTTTCTGCGGAAAGCGGGTTTTATGATGCGCCCTTTCAGCTTACGGTTACCGCAGAGGGCGGCGCAAAAATCTTCTATACACTGGACGGCAGTACGCCGACAGCAGACAGTACGGAATACACAGAGCCGATCGAGATTGCGGACTGTTCGTCTGAACCGAACCGCCTGAGTATGCGTACCGATATCGTGCCGGAAAACGCCGGGCTTCCCGCGACAGCGCCCGAAGAGCCCGTTGACAAGGCGGTGCTGATCCGGGCGGTTTCGGTTGATGCATCCGGTGCGGTCAGCCCTGTTGAAACGCGCACTTATTTTATCGGCTTCGGAGAAAAGGCATCGTATTATCAGAAGCTCCGTGTGATTTCTCTGGTTACGGACGAGGAGAATCTGTTCGATCCGGAGCGCGGTATTTATGTGCGCGGAGCGGTCTATGACAAATGGAAAAGCAGCGATGAATATGATCCGGATATGCCGGAATGGCGCACGCCGGGGAACTATACGCAGACCGGAAAGGAATGGGAGCGACCGGCGTATATGCAGATTTTCGCAGACGGCAGGCTGGAAGCCGGACAGTATGTCGGCATCCGGATTCACGGCGGCGCAACCCGTTCCTATCCGCAGAAGAGCTTTAATGTTTATGCGCGAAAGGACTACGGTGCATCCAAGCTGCGCTGTGATTTGTTTTCCGGCAGTGCCGTCAGCGCGGCGGACGGCACACCGATCACCGAATTTGACAGCTTTATGCTCCGCAACGGCGGAAACGACGCGCAGTATACGCGGTTCCGCGACAAGCTGAATCAGTCTCTTGTATCCGACCGCGGTTTTCTGGTACAGGCGATGGAGCCCTGCATTGTATTTCTCAACGGCGAATACTGGGGACACTATGAGATCACCGAAAAGCTCGATGATGCGTTCATCAAAGCCCATTACGGCATTCCGAAGAAGGATGTCTGCATCATCAAGAAGGAAGCGCTTGACGAGGGCTCCGAGGAGTGCTTTGCAGAATGGGAGCAGCTCCGGAAATGGATTCAGGAGACCGATTTTTCGGACAGTGCAGCGTATGAGGAGCTCTGTGCCCGCATTGACATGCAGGGCTTTATGGATTACATCAGTGCGGAGACCTACATCAACAATGCAAACTGGGGCAAGAGCAATATGGCCATGTGGAAGGCGGCCGTGACCGATGCACAGAACCCCTGTGCGGACGGCCGCTGGCGTTTCATCATGTTTGATACCGATTACAGCACCGGCATTTACGGCGAGGCTTTGCCGTCTGACAAGAACATCTCCGCGCTGCTGGAGGATGACTGCTTCCTCAGCGATCTGCTCCGTGCTGCGCTGAAAAACGAAGGCTTCCGCACGCAGTTCCGGGATACGTTTACGGAAATCGCAGAGCAGAATTTCGATGCAGCCCGCGTGGAGCAGGAAATCGAACGGCTCTCTGCTGAATACCATGATCTTGTGACGGATACCTACAACCGGTTCTGGGGCGCATGGATCGGCGGCGCAATGGCAGAGGGCAATTATGCTGCCGAGGTAAAGTCTGTGCAGCGGTTTTATCAGAAGCGCGGCGAGTATATCAAGGCTGATCTGGAACAGGTGCTCGGCGCATACTGATGATGCGGATGCAATGGGATTTGTACTGCAATATCTGAAAAAACCGGGAACTGACCTTAATTTATCCATAAGAAATCATAAAAGTACTATACACCGGCGCAGTGTTTGTGGTATAATAAAAGATGGGGTGTAATCTGATTGCAATCAGGAGGTGACTGCATCCGGAAAGCGGCTGCGGAACAGCCGGCATGAACCAAAGTATCATGTGAATTTGCTGGGAATTGCTGCAGGCAAACCGCTCAGAAAACAGAATCCAAAAAGGATGTCTGCGGCATGACAAAAGGAGGTTGCTATGATTCATTCACTCAGAAGAAGACTGCTTGCGGCGGCTTCGGCCTGTGTACTTGCAGTGCTTCCGTGCGGCACGATGCCCGCAGGAAGCGCGGCTGCCGCCGGAACAGAACGCGAAAGCATTGAGGATTTCAGTCTCAGTGAAATCCGGATGACGGATGCTTACTGCACAAATGCTTTTGAAAAAGAAATCGACTATCTGCTCTCGTTTGATACCGACCGGCTTCTGGTCGGCTTCCGGGAGAACGCAAAGCTCAGTACAAACGGCGCATCCCGTTACAAGGGCTGGGAGGATACGCTGATTGCCGGTCACTGTGTCGGGCATTATCTTTCTGCATGTGCACAGGCCAGCGCCAATCCGAATCTGACAGATGCACAGCGCGAAAAGCTCATGGGCATAATCACGGCGCTGATTGACGGCATGGAGGTCTGCCAGCAGAACTCCAAGGGCAAGCCCGGATTCCTCTGGGCAGGTCAGGTCAAAAATGCGAACAATGTTGAACAGCAGTTTGATCTGGTGGAGCAGGGCAAGACCAATATCATTGATGAAGCATGGGTGCCGTGGTATACGATGCACAAGCTGATTCAGGGCCTTGTGGATGTTTACAATTTCACCGGCAATGAAACGGCAAAGGAGATTGCTTCGGGACTCGGTGACTGGACATATAACCGCTGTTCGGGCTGGAATCAGCAGACGCACGATACCGTGCTCTCGATTGAGTACGGCGGCATGAACGACTGCCTCTATGAGCTCTACCGGATTACCGGCAAGGATACGCACGCAGCTGCAGCGCATTATTTTGACGAGGATGCACTGTTTGAGCGCGTGCTGCGCGGCGGCTCCAATGTGCTGAACAATCTGCACGCAAACACGACGATTCCGAAGTTCATCGGTGCACTGAAGCGCTACACCGTTCTGGACGGCAAAACCGTGGACGGTGAAAAGATTGACGCTTCCCGTTATCTGGAATATGCAAAAGCCTTTTTTGATATGGTGTACGAGCACCATACCTATATCACAGGCGGCAACAGCGAATGGGAGCATTTCGGTCTTGACGATGTTCTCGACAATGAGCGCACGAACTGCAACTGCGAGACCTGCAATTCCTATAACATGCTCAAGCTGAGCCGGGAGCTGTTCAAGGTTACAGGCAATAAGTACTATATGGATTATTACGATGATACGTACTATAATTCGATTCTTTCCTCGCAGAATCCGGAAACGGGCATGACGACCTATTTCCAGCCGATGGCGACCGGCTATTTCAAGGTGTATTCCACGCCGTATGACAGCTTCTGGTGCTGCACGGGCAGCGGCATGGAGAGCTTCACCAAGCTCGGCGATACGGCCTATATGCATGATGACGAAAACAATATGCTCTATGTCAACCAGTATCAGAGCTCTGTGCTGAACTGGAAGGAGCGCGGCATTACAATCACGCAGGAGAGCAGCATTCCGGAATCGGATACCGCTGTCTTTACGGTAGAAACTGCGGAAGAAAGCGCCAGTCTGGATATCGCTTTCCGTCGGCCTTGGTGGGCAATGTCCTTCGAAATCACACTGAATGGCGAAGAATGTTCGTATTTCCAGGAATCCAGCCGTTCAAGCTACGCTGTGATCTCCGGATCATTCCGTTCCGGCGACAAGATTGCTGTCAAAATCGGCATGCATGTCACTGCGCATCTGCTGCTGGATAATCCTGCGGTCTGGGGCTTCAAATACGGCCCTGTGGTTCTGAGCGCCGAGCTCGGCAAGCAGGATATGGAGACAAGCTCGACCGGCATGTGGGTCACGATTCCGAAGGAGGCGGTTTCACCGTCGCAGAACATTCAGCTTTCCCAGGAGGGAATGTCTGTTGCGGACTTTATGGATCACATCGAGGAACACTTCACGAAGGATCCGGATGCGCTGCGCTTTACGCTGAATGATACCGACCATGATCTTGTTTTCACGCCGCATTATCTGCAGCATGAGCAGCGGTACGGCATCTACTGGAATTTCTTCTCCAAGGGAACAGTCATTGAGGAGAAGCCGCCGCGTGCAGAATTCAGGGTGACGGATTCGGTGCAGCCCGGTTACGGACAGTATGAAAACGATGCGCCGCATAACATGATTGAATACAATACGGTTTCCGATACGTATGACGGCTCAAGCCGCTATGCTGAGGCGGGCGGTTACTTCACATACCAGATGGAAGTTGATCCGGATGCAGCTTTTTCCGTTCTGACAATCCGATTCAAGAAAAATGAGTGGAATCCGTGGGTATCCGTCAAAATTCGTGTCGGCGATACGGTCATCTGCGATCAGCCGTATTGCTATTCCGGCAGTGATGAATTCTTTGAGAAAAAAATCATCATTCCTGCGCAGGTTGTTGCGGAGGCTGTTCATACCGTTCAGGTTGACGGAAATGATGTGGATGTGATTGATGTCACCTTTTCCGGCAGAGGAGATTACGCATCCTCGCCGCTGTACGATTATATTCTGCTCAGTGCCGTGAAACCGAATTACAAGTTTGACAGCAATATTGCTTATTTTGTGGACTGCGGCGATCAGGATGTGACAACCGTGAGCGGGACGGACAGCTTCGGCCTTTTCAATTCTGTGACGGAGCAGCTCTACGGATGGGATCCCGTGACCGGTATGGAATGGGGCCTGAAGGATGACGCGACCGATCAGTATGACGGTGCAAAGCTCAGCGGCGGTCTTTACACGGCAAATACATGGCCGGATGAGCGGGCTGTTGAGGACGGCGCTGCCAAGACGTCCAGCTTCCGCTATACGAAGAATCAGTATGAGAATGATATGCCGCGGAGTCTGGACTATGTATTTGAGCTTCCCAACGGAAAATATACGGTTGAATGTGCGTTCAGTGATCCTTGGGACTGCTCGAAGTCGCCGCGGATCTATCAGAATCTCGGTGTGGAAAGTGAGGCGCTGCTTGCTGAAAACTGTCCGACAGACGGTACTGCGGTCATGGCGGAAATCGAAGTGACCGAAGGTGCGGTTTCGCTGAATTTCCGCTCGGATGATAAAGCGATCAACCTGAATTATATCATCATCCGGTTTGCGGACGGCCGGCATTATTCCAAATGCGGTATGCGCGGTGACGTCAATCTGGACGGCAAGTTGAATGCTGCGGATGTGACCGCGATGCAGGAGCTTCTGCTGGCAAAGAAAAAGCCGGCTGCCGGGCAGGGCTATGCAGCCGACACAGCGATTGATTTCTGTCTGGATGCACGCGATCTGACAGCGCTCAGACGCCGCATTCTGAAATAACAGCCTGCGCCGGCAGCGGGGAGCCCCCGCAGGCATTTCCCTTCGGGGGACATGAGCGGAGCGCCCTCAATCAGACAAACACACGCCGCTGCTCGCGGCTTCTCGAAGGTTGGTTCTCCCAAAATGAAAGTTTGGGGTCGAGCTTTTTAAAAAGGCCGCGGGTCGAAGGCAGCGGGGAGACGGCTTGACAATTCCGTTTTCCTGTGCTATAATACAAAAAGAGACAAAAATAATTATCCGTTATTTTTTGATTTTTCTTGCTGGGGAATACCGGTCAGCGCATTGCCTGTGGTATGCCCTGTGCAGAAAATCTGATACGATTGGATTTTGCTACGGGGCAGCCGCACGAAAAATGCGGCTGTTCCGTTTTTATTTTGAAAGGAGGAATGATCGGGGAAAATAGAATGTCGGGGGGGGCGAAAAAAGCCATGGGAATATAAAGAGAAATCCCGTTTCCGGAATATGGAGGTTACTTAAAATGAAAATGCGAAGAAAACTGTTATCTGTTATGTCAGCATTCGTGCTGGCAGTCTCAGCCGTTCCGCGCATCTCAGCACAGGCGGCGGAGAAAATCAAAATCATGCCGCTGGGCGATTCCATTACCTACGGCATGGCGGATGAGGGCGGCTACAGAAAATTCCTGTGGCAGTTCCTGAAAAAGAACGGACATGACAATATTGATTTTGTCGGCCCGGAAGGCAAGGATTCTGCGACGTTTACCTATAACGGTCAGCAGGTCTCCTATGATGACAACCACGCCGGATACAGCGGCTATACGATCACCGATCTGCCCGGCGGCTGGATGGGCAAGCTGAACGGCATCCTCGAAACCATGCAGAACGGCGATTATATCACAAAGTATGCGCCGGATTATATTCTGCTGCAGATCGGCACGAACGATATCAACAACGGCCATCTGGACGGCTCCGAGGAGCGTCTGCATACGCTGCTGGATTATCTCCGCGAAAAGATGCCGTCGGAAGGTCTGATTTTCCTGACGACGATTCCCGACCTCGGCAATATGGGCTGGGGCGATTCCTCGCAGACGAATCAGAATATTGCACTTTATAATGAGCTGATTAAAAAGGTCGCGGATGATTACAAGGACAAGCATGTAATTTATGCCGATATTCACAGTGTAATCAATGCTTCTGTCGATCTTGCGGACGGTGTGCATCCGAACGCAGGCGGCTACGAGAAAATGGGCAAATACTGGGCGGAGCAGCTGGAACCGTATCTCAGCGGCAGTGCGCCGATTGAGGATCCGCCGGTTGACCCGCCGAAGGAATCTGTCCTCGGTGACATCAATGCAGACGGCTTTGTGAATGCAGCGGATCTTTCGCTGCTGAAAAACGGTATTCTGAACAAGAATACGAAAGCTGATTTTATCAAGGCAGCAGACGTCAACCAGAGCGGCGTTGTCAATCAGCTGGATGCCGAAATGATGCAGAATTATCTGCTCGGCAAGCTCACGGCATTTGAGAAGGGCGCTTCTGAAATCACTGATCCGCCGAAGGAAAACAAGTGGGACAAGTATGAGGAAACCGCCGATGCGCGTGCGCTGCAGTTCTATCAGGATTCCGTTTACCGCATGGGCAACACCTACCGTCTGACGAAAAAGCTGGAGGCTGCCGAAAACGGCGAAAAGCTGACAATGGCCTATCTCGGCGGTTCCATCACGGAAATGGGCAAATATACAACGCCGTTTTCTTCCTATGTCAAATCCACCTTTGCCAAGGGCGGCTTTACAGAGGTCAACGCAGGACTCTCCGGCACGTCGTCCGTTGTCGGACTTGTCCGTGCGGAGAGCAATGTCGTTTCCAAGAATCCCGATATCGTGTTTGTTGAGTTTTCCGTCAACGACCACGAGGATATCATGTATAAAAAGTGCTTCGAGAGCGTCATCAAAAAGTTTCTCGATCTGCCGAACGAGCCTGCGGTGATTATCCTGATTCACCGAGCAAAGAGCGGCTTTTCGAGTCAGGCGCAGATGGTGCCGGTCGGCGAGAACTTTGATATTCCGGTCATCAGCATGGACAATGCGCTGACAAAGGCGTTCCAGAGCGGTTATCTCAGCCAGGGTGATTATTTCTCAGACGATTACCACCCGCACGACAAGGGCGGCAAGCTCGTTTCTGACTGCCTGTCCTACTATTTCCGGCAGGCAATGAAAACCGAGAACCGTTCCGATTCCTATACGATTCCGACCAAGACGGTCTACGGCACGGAGTATGAAAACTGCAAAAACGTAAACCCGAAGGATCTGAGCAATTTCAGCGCAGGCTCGTGGACCGCGGGCAGCGGATATAACAACGGCAGCATTCTTCCGTATTCGTATACGCTGAACGGCGGCAGCCCGATGACCTTCACCGCAGCCGGCAAGGGTCTCATCATCGTGTTCAAGGCGAACAGCTCCGGCATGGGCAGCATTGATGTGACGGTCAACGGCAAAACGACCAGGGTCAGCGGCAACAAGCAGTATTGCTGGGGCGGTCCGGATGCCGAGCTCGGCTACTATCAGGATGCATCCGGCGAACTGAATGTTTCAATCAGCGGCAGCGGCTCCTTTACAATCTGGGGCATCGGTCTGATCGAATAAGCGCAAAGGCTCTCACTCCGGTGGGAGCCTTTGTCCGGGTGCATTTACCATACAGTGTTCTGAATATGTCAAAAATCCGCATTGTTTTTGAATTTTTATTGTTGACAAACCGATTGAACTATGCTATAATAAAATTGTATAGAATCCGATAAACGGATCACAAAGAATGAACCATGTTTGATTTTGTTGGGGAATATGAATTTTGTTCGGTAAAACGGCAGTTTTTCTGATGCCCGGTCAGTTTGGTTCAGATTGCTCATATCATGAGAAACAGCCGCACTTTCGCTGAAAAGTACGGCTGTTTTTATATATGCGGCATTGCTTCCGCGGACAGAAAAGCTGCTGTTTTCTGAAATATCTGTTTCAATATGCCTATATAAACGGGAGGGATTGAGAATGCGAAACAGGAAAAAGCATTCCAAATGGACAATCGGAGTCCTGACAGCAGCAGCTGTCTTTTCGATGAGTATCCCAGCCGCGGCAGCAGCAAACGGGGACATCACCCGCGACGGCAGTGTTACCAAGGATGATGCCGTTATGCTGCAGGACTGGCTGCTCGGACGAAAAGATACGGTCGGCGACTGGGCGGCCGGTGACATGAACAGCGACAGCAGGCTGGATGCACGGGATCTTTCACTGCTCAAGCTGCAGCTCAGAAAAAAGCCGGACGTTCCGGATGAACCGCAGTATATTCATCTGAAGGGCAGCAGCATCACGGCGGAAGGCCCCGGTGTTGCGGTCAGCGGAAAGAATGCGGTCATCAGCACATCCGGCACGTACTACATTGACGGAACAATGGACGGCGGACAGATTCTCGTGCAGATTGCGGATGAAACCGCAGATGCCGGAACGGTCAAGCTGTTCCTCAAGGGCGTGAAGATGGTCAACAAGGATGCGCCCTGTATCATGGTCGAAAACGCAGAAAACACCTCGGTCAATCTGGTTGAGGAAACCGTGAATGAACTGTCCGACGGAGAGGATGCACCTGCGCAGGAGCAGGAACCGGAATTTGCCGTGCTCCATGCCAAGGACGATCTGACGGTCAAGGGCGCAGGCACACTGAAAATCAATGCCGGCCTTGCATACGGCATTCACTGCAACAATGACCTGAAAATCAACGGCGGAACGCTTGAGGTGACCACGGGCAACGGCGATGCCATCCGCGGAAAAACCTCTGTGACCGTGAAGGACGGCACGGTCATTGTGGACAGCGAGGGCGACGGCATCAAATCCACAAAGGGCAATCTGGATGTGACCGGCGGCAATGTGCAGATCAAATCCGGCAAGGATGCCATGCAGGCAGAAACAGCAATGTCTCTGACCGGCGGAACGGTTCTGGCCTGCGGCGACCGCGGCCTGAAATCAGGTGAGCCGATTACGCTGGACGGATGTACGCTGCTTGCGACTGCGACGGACAACGCCTGCGAAACACTGAGTCAGACTGCACAGCCTGTGATGGATCTGACCTTTGTCAAGCAGTGGAGCAAGAACAATCCGCTGGCAGTGACCGCTTCCGGCAAAACCGCTGTCTTTGAGATGAATACGCTGAAAAAGTACCGCTATGCAGCCATCTCAGCGCCCGATCTCAGTTCCGGCAGCAGCTATCAGCTCTGGGCAGGCGGCATTCAGGTTGAGCAGAGCGGACAGAAGCAGTTCAAGCCCGGCACAGCCTATAACAGCGTCAACAACACCGATCATGCCGATCTGCTTTACAGCGATCTGTTCGATCAGTCGAAGGTGCACAAGATTGAGGTCAAAATGGCAGACAGCCAGTGGAAGGACTTCCTTGCACATTCGCAGGATGAGAATTATTATCCCTGCGATGTCGTGATCGACGGCGAAACCATTGAAAATGTCGGTATCCGCACAAAGGGTCACAGCTCCAATATGTTTGTGTATCAGGCAAACCGTGACAAATACAGCTTCCGCATCAAGATGGACAAATACAACAAGTATCAGAATTATCACGGCCTGACCGAATTCTGCATGAACAATATGTACTCCGATCCGTCCTGTATGCGCGATATTCTCTGCTACAATGCAATGTATGATCTGGATGCCTATGCACCGGTCTGCGCATATACAGATATGTATCTGAACGGCAGTCTCTACAGCTTCTACTTCCTTTGTGAGCAGCCCGGTACAACACTCGGTGAACGTCTTGCAACCAATGACGATGCGGTGCTCTATAAGGCCGCCGATGTCGGCAGCAGCTATGACTGTACCTTTGCAACGGATATGAAGCTGGAGAATTTTGAGGTCAAGTTCGGTACAGACGACAACCTGACGCATATTTCCGAGATCGTGCAGGCAATCAACCGCGTCACGCCGCAGAACTATAAGTTTATTGAGGACGTCATCGACGTTCCGAGCTTCCTTAAGGGCTTTGCGGTCAATGCAGTGATGTGCAACTACGACAGCTACAACGGCATGATGCCGCACAATTTCTATGTGGAATACAACGAGGGCAAGTCCTATTATGTCGGCTGGGACTACAATCTGTCTCTCGGCAACTTCATGGATTACGGTGCTTCCGCGACATCGGATATCAACACCGGCATGTATCAGGCGGATGCAAACCGCCGTCCGATGCTGACAAAGCTGCTTGCAGTCTCCGAGTACAAGAAGCTCTATGACGGCTATGTCAAGCAGATCGTGAACATGTACAGTGATCCGGAAAAGACGGTCAACGGCTTTGCGACCCTGATCCGCAGCCATGTCAAGGCAGATCCGCGGTTCTTCTTCACGGCCGATCAGTTTGAGTCGAACATTGCCAAGAGCCCGAACGGTCTTCAGGTCAACAACAATCCCGGCGGAGGATGGCCGGGCGGCGGTTGGCCGGGCGGAGGCTGGCCCGGCGGCGGAATGATGTTCCCCGGCATGGGCGGCGGCCTGTATTCCTACGGCGGCGATCAGGTTTCGATTGTCGATTTCATGATCAAGCGCAATGAGGTTATCCGGCAGGCAATCCCGTAATGCAACGAACTGCATACAGAAACCAAGCCCCCTTTCCAATCAGCGGAAAGGGGGCTTATCTGACCGTATTCGGTTATGCATTGCGGAGCACCATATTGCAGCGCCCCCATGACTCATTCTGAAAGCGGAAGGCATTTCCCGTAATGGCGCGTGCGGTAAACCCGGCGTGCTGATAGCAGCGGATTGCCTTCTGATTGCAGGTAAAGACGTTCAGCTGTACGGATTTTGCTGCGGTCTCGGAAAAAGCGTTCTGAACTGCCAGCCGGATCATGGCCTGACCGAAGCCTTTGCCGCGGTGTTCCGGAGAAACGGCGACAAATTTCAGCATTGCTTCCTTCGATTCCTCGTTATACGAGCGGCAGAAGAAACCGAGCGGCTTTCCGTCCTCGCCGGTTGCGGTGAAGGGGAGGTCGCCGTTCTGTTCAAGCGTTTGCGCAAGCTGTGCTTTGTCAAGCGGAAAGGCAAAACGGTTTGCGCACCATAGAGCGTGCGTCCGGGCATCCGTGATCCAGTTTCTGATTTCGCTGAAATCCGTTTCGGCGTCATACGGTCTGATGTTCATTTTCTGACTCCTTTTGGCTGTGCTGCTTTCCCGAAAACAAAACCATAGTGCATCCTGCTGATGCACTATGGTTTGTGCGGGCTGTTGCTTCGTTCAGAGATCGGAAATATCACGGGAGAGGAAGCCGAGGATGCCGGTTTTTTCCGTATCCGGTTCTTCGCCTTCCTGCATTTTGCAGTCCTGAATGCACTCCAGTGAGAGCAGCTCTGCATAGCATTCATCCGGGGCGTCGGTTTTATAGTCCGTCATGCGGACAGAGCGGCTCAGCAGGAGGTTCAGCTCCTCGTTGGTGCTGAGGTCTGTTTCATCGAGAAACAGCAGAACCATCTGTTTGTTCAGCTGAGCAGCGCCGCGCAGCTGGGATGTATAACGGTCATCGGCGAGCCAGTTTTTTGAGATCAGGATGACGGCCGTGCGGCATCCGGCAAGACGGGCAGCGTCCGCTTTCTTTTTCGGATTGCAACCGCGGTCGCTGGACCAGACGCGCAGGCGTTCGGTATTCATCCATTCGGCGAGCTTTTCGGCGGCCTCGCGGTTTTCCTGTGCAAAGCAAAGTGCAATATAATCAGCTGTTCCCTTGTATACTTCCATGAAGATGCTCCTTCCGTATGCGCATTCTGCGCTTGCTTGCGGCAACGAACCGCCTGTGCATATATTATAACATATTATAAGGAAAAAAACAAGCTGAGAAAAGATTTTTTTGATAAATCCGGAGCTGCCGGAGCGCTTTGCTTCCGAACGAAAGGGAGTGGATAAATTGCGGATTTTATGGCTTCCGGCGATGCCAATCTAAAGTTTTGGTCGAGCTTTTTCAAAAGCTCGCGGGTCGAGGGCAGCGCCCTCGTCGCGCTCCGCAGAGCGCGAAACTCCCCATGCTTTCAAGCGCACGCGGGCTTGGGTGCCTGTAAGAGAGGCACCCATTCCGTAATCGCATCCGCGCAGCGGATACCTCTTTTTGTAAATCCCCGATTTGTCACTTCCTCACGAAGTCAGACCTTGACAAAATATTAGAAATCCGCTATAATCGAAACAGTATAAACATGTTGCTCTTATCAGAATCACGATGAAGGGAGATGTTCACATGGCAACGCTGCACGCCATCATCAGATGGGTAGAGGGCACGGTATTTCTGCCGGGAACCATCTGGCTTGTCAGCACGGCAAAACAATATTTCAACGAGGAGCCGCAGTCGGAGAAACGCCGCAAACTGCTGGTTCCGCTGGCTGCGCTGCTTCTGTTAGGCATTTTTCAGATTGTATACGGCATCCTATATTCTGTCAGATGGGGCTTTGACGTATACCTGACAGAGCTTTTGCTGTTATCGCTCTTTCTTGGCGTGCCGCTGACAGCACTGACCGTATTTCTGCCGGCGGTTATCCGGTACAGGCGCTGCCCGAAGGATTCGCCGGAGCGCGTTGTTTACATGCGCAAGCTGCGAACGACCGCTGTAATCTGCGGAATTCTGGTTGCGGTGTTTGTCGTATTCATAGTCTGGTTTATGATCGGCATTGCCCATATGTGAGGTGATATGATGAAGGACAAGACGTTTGACAAGCTGCTCGCGGCGGTACTGATACTCGGCTGTGTCAGTGTGATTGCATTGCTCGTTTATACAGAGCTTCTGCGCCGGGATGTTTCGGTCATCTCGTACATTGCGAACGGACGGTGATGCCTAGTGAAAAAGCAGACAAAGCAAATCGCGTCGCTTGCGGGGCTTGCACTGATGTTTGCAGCATTCGATGCTCTGATTTACTGTACCGTGACGCGGCGGTACATCAACAGCACCAGCCCGGAAATGCAGGCAAAATCAATCGAGGTTTCGCGCTATCTGCCGTTTGATCCGGATTCGGAGATCGTGAAGGCCGATGCGCCGCAAAAGCTCTCAGGCGACATTCCGGTCATTGACGGCGCGGCGGCGCTGCTGCCGGTCTATTCGGCATTCGTGCATGCGGTCTATCCGCCGGAATCGGTGCAGTTTGACGGCGAAAATTATACGCCGGAGAGCGCCATGCAGTATACCAATACGCGCGGCGCATATCAGGCGCTGGCAGACGGCACGGTTGATATCGTTCTCTGTGCAAAGCCCTCTGCTGAGCAGAAGGCCTATGCCGAGGCGCAGGGGAGAGCGCTTATCTATGAACCTGTTGCACGCGAGGCATTTGTGTTTCTCGTCAATAAGGATAATCCCGTGGACAGCCTCACTGCTGAGCAGATCCGCGCAATTTATGCCGGCGATATCAAATCATGGTCAGAGGTCGGCGGCAGGCACATTCCGATCGACGCGGTTCAGCGGAACGCCGGGAGCGGCAGTCAGACCTCTATGCTCGGCTTCATGGGCGATACGCCGATGTACCGCAATCCGTTGGGCTTCTTCGGCAGTGCAATCGGCTATTCGTTCCGGTATTATGCGGAGGGAATCGTCAGAAACGGCGGCGTCAAAATGCTGGCTGTCAACGGTGTGTCCCCGGACCCGGAACACATCGCGGACGGCAGTTATCCGGTCACCGGCGATGTGCTTGCGGTCTACGATGCGCACAATGATAACCCGAATATTCCTGTTTTGCTGGATTTTATGCGCAGCGAAACAGGGCAGCGCATCATTGCAGAGAGCGGCTATTCTCCGCTGAATGCATCTGCATCATAAGATTTGTGCGGGTTCTTCTGCACATGAAAAGGCCCCGGAGCAGTGCTCCGGGGCTGAACTTTTATTTGCGGTACTTGTCCATCACATCGCAGAAATCAAATGTTGCAAAATAATCTGCGGGTGTTTCGGCGCGGCGAATCAGTTTGACATCGCCGTTCTCGCAGAGCAGCAGCTCCGCGGATCGCAGCTTGCCGTTATAATTATAACCCATGGAAAAGCCGTGTGCGCCGGTATCGTGAATATAGATCAGATCACCGATCTCCACCGGCGGCAGCATCCGGTCAATCGCAAATTTATCGTTGTTTTCGCAAAGACCGCCCGTCACATCGCACTGATAGGTGCAGGGCTCGTCCTCCTTGCCGAGGACAGTGATGTGGTGATAGGCTCCGTATATCGCCGGCCGCATCAGATTGGCGGCGCAGGCATCGCAGCCGACATATTCCTTGTAGATGTGCTTCTTATGCAGCACGCGCGTAACCAGTGCACCGTAAGGTGCGAGCATGAATCTGCCCATTTCCGTGAAAATGGCGACATCGCCGAGCCCTGCCGGAACCAGAATCTCCTCATAAACCTTGCGGACACCCTCGCCGATCACCATGATATCATTCGGCGTCTGTTCGGGCTTATACGCGACACCGACACCGCCGGACAGGTTGATGAACCGGATATCCGCGCCGGTCTCTTTTTTCAGATCGGCA
The DNA here is from genome assembly GCA_017427265.1 of Oscillospiraceae bacterium. Classification (GTDB taxonomy): domain Bacteria; phylum Bacillota; class Clostridia; order Oscillospirales; family Ruminococcaceae; genus Firm-04. Next base: position 21,129 of record JAFRTG010000011.1, read on the forward strand.
GCGAGCTGAAACATCTGTCTTGCAAGCGTCGGGTAATAGTCATTCGTAACGGTATTCGATGCAAGAAATGCGTGAATGCCGAAATGCTTTGCACCCTTCTGCATCAGCATCCGGAAGCCCTCGAACATCTGCTCACGGGTGAAGCCGTATTTTGCATCCTGCGGCTTGTCCATGACAAATGTGGAGATTTTGAAGTCGCCGCCTGCGTTGAAGCGGCAGCAGATCGTTTCTGGAATGCCGGTCAGCTTTTCGAGATATTCGATATGCGTCAGGTCATCGAGATTGATGTATGCGCCGAGCTTGTATGCAAGCTGATAATCAGCCGCGGGCGTCACATTCGACGAGAACATGATGTCACTGCCGGAAAAGCCGCAGGCATCGGCCATTTGCAGCTCTGTGAGAGAGGAGCAGTCCACGCCGTAGCCTTCCTCCTGCAGGATTTTGAGGATAAACGGATTCGGCGTTGCCTTGACGGCGAAATATTCCCGGAAGCCCTTGTTCCATGCGAACGCCTTTTTCACGAGGCGGGCATTTTCGCGGATGCCGTGTTCGTCGTAGATATGAAACGGCGTCGGATAGTGCTGTGCGATTTCCTCTGCCTTGGATTTCGTCAAAAACGGTGTTTTTTTCATTGCGATTTCTCCTGTTCCTTACAAATAAACGATATGTGTTCAAAGGGCGGCGAGATATGCCGCTGCTTTTTCGACGGTTTCTCTCGTGCCGAAGGACGAGAACCGCAGCCATCCCTGACCCGCCGTTCCGAAGCCGACGCCCGGCGTTCCGGCGATGCCGTATGTATACAGCAGCTTGTCAAAGAATGCCCACGAATCCGCATGATCCGGGCATTCCATCCAGACATACGGTGCGTTTTCGCCGCCGACGGAATGGATGCCGGCCTTTGTCAGTGCAGCCTTGATGATGCGTGCATTTTCCATGTAATAATCAATATCCCGGTGAACGGCAGCAATTCCTTCATCCGTAAAGACTTTTGCAGCGGCACGCTGAATGATATACGAGGTGCCGTTATATTTGGTCGCCATGCGCCGGAACCACATATCGTGGAGCGATGCTTCAAACTGCAAGGTGCGCGGTACGACTGTCCAGCCGCAGCGGACGCCGGTAAAGCCTGCTGTTTTGGAGAGCGAGTTGATTTCGATTGCGCAGGTTTCCGCGCCTTCTATTTCAAAGATGCTGTGCGGCAGCGCAGGATCGCGGATATATGCCTCATAGGCTGCATCAAACAGAATCAGCGCGCCGTTTTCTCTGGCGTATGCGACCCACTCTGCAAGCTGCTCTTTTGTATAGACAGCGCCGGTCGGATTGTTCGGCGAGCAGAGATAAATAATATCCGCATGAACGGCCGGATCCGGCATCGGCAGAAAACCGTTTTCCTTGGTGCCGTCCCCGAAGATCACACGGCGGCCGGACATGATGCTGGTGTCATAGTAAACCGGATAAACCGGGTTCGGCAGCAGTACGGTATTATCTGCATCAAACAGGTCGCAGAGATTGCCGAGGTCGCATTTTGCGCCGTCGCTGATGAACACATCCTCTGCATCGACTGCGATGCCGCGCTTGTGATAATATGCGGCAATCGCCTTGCGGAGAAATGCTTCACCCTGTTCTGCGCCGTAGCCGTGGAAGGTCTCTGCGTGCGCCATGTCCTCGGCGGCTGCCTTTATTTCGTCGGTAATGATTTTTGCAAGCGGACGGGTCACATCGCCGATGCTGAGCTTTAACAGTTCCTTGTCCGGATTCTCTGCCTGAAACGCACGGATGCGCTTTGCAACCTCAGAGAACAAATAATTTTGCTCCAGCTCAAGTGCGTGATGATTGACTTTCATAGAATCGAACCTTTCAATATCAAAATAGGGGCCGGGGTATCGTCCCGGCAGGGGAACGGGGACAGCGTTCCCGTTCTGAATCACCGTGCGGTGATGTCGCATTATACCTCAATTTCGCCGCTGAATACCAGAACGGCATCACCGGTCATTGTCACGGCATCTTCCGTATAACGAACTACAAGGTCGCCGCCGTTCAGGTGTACCGTCACATCGGTATCCGGCTTGCAGAAGCCGTTCTTCACTGCGGCAGCGACGGTCGCGCAGGCACCCGTACCGCAGGCCATTGTCTCGCCGGAGCCGCGTTCCCAGACGCGCATCCGCAGGGTACGTTCGTCGATGACCTGCACAAATTCGGTATTGACCTGCTCCGGAAATGCCGGATGGTGTTCAAATTCCGGACCCATTGCAGGAAGATCAAGCAGTTCCGGATTATCCCCGAATACAACACAGTGCGGATTGCCCATGGATACGCTGGTGACTGTGTATTCCTTTCCGCTGACGGTCAGCGGCTTTGCGATCATTTCCGTTTCGCTGTATTTGACCGGAATCAGCTTCGTGTCGAAAATGGCCTTGCCCATATTGACCGCTGCGCGTGTCACGACGCCGTTCTGTGTTGTAACAGTGACCGTCCGCAGACCGCTTTTGGTTTCAATGACAATGTCCTTTTTCGTGCAGATGCCGTTGTCGTAGAGATATTTTGCAACGCAGCGGATTGCATTTCCGCACATATTGCCCTCACTGCCGTCGAGATTGAACATCCGCATTCTGGCGTCTGCAATTTCAGAGGATTCAATCAGCACAAGGCCGTCGCCGCCGATGCCGAAGTGACGGTCAGAAAGCTGAACGCTGAGCGATTCCGGCGCAGAGATGCGCTTTTCCATACAGTTGACATAGATATAGTCATTGCCGCAGCCCTGCATTTTTACGAATGCAATGCGGCGTTTTGCCGTTCTCAGTTGATTCATATTCATCAGCTCCACATTAGAATCCCGGTAGCCGGTATGCAGACAGTTTGCGACGGCTGCTGCGGTATCGGTGCAGGTCAGGCATGGGATACCGAGCCCGACTGCCTTTTTGCGGATTTTCGCACCGTCGCGGGCAGCCATGCGTGCGTTTGCGTCCGTCGAGACGATATAGCGGATCGTGCCGTTCTCCATCAGCGTGAAGGTTTCGGTATCGCCTGAGTGCAGCTTGCTGAGCGTATGGACTGCAAGGCCGGCGCGCATGAGTGCTTCGGCAGTTCCGGCTGTTGCATAAAGCACAAAGCCGAGCTTTGCAAATTTGCGGGCAATTTCGACGATGTCAGGCTTATCCGCATCGCAGACCGTCAGCAGAACGCCGTTTTTATTTTTGCCGCTGTCCTCAAGCCGGTAGCCTGCTGCGCGCAGACCTTTATACAGCGCTTCAGTCAGCGTTTTGCCGATGCCGATGACCTCGCCGGTCGATTTCATCTCCGGGCCGAGCTGCGATTCGCCGCCGATCTTCTCAAACGAGAACACCGGAACCTTGACTGCGGTATACGGCGGTGTTTTGTAGTAATCTGTGCCGAATTCCATCGCCGCGAGCTTTTCTCCGAGGCAGACGCGCATTGCGCAGTCGCAGAGCGGCAGACCGGTCAGCTTGCTCATGAACGGTACGGTTCTGGAAGCACGCGGGTTGACCTCGATGACATACAGCGACTGTCCCTTGACGATATACTGTAAATTGATAAGACCGACTGCATGCAGACCGAGACAGATTTTCTTTGTATCGGTGAGGATTTTCTTCCGCATATCGTCGTCGATATGCACCGGCGGGCAAATTGCAATCGAGTCACCGGAATGAACGCCCGTGCGCTCGATATGCTCCATGATGCCGGGGATGAGGATATCCTTTCCGTCGCAGATGGCATCGACCTCGATCTCCGTGCCGCGGATGTACTGGTCGATCAGCACAGGATTGTCAATGCCGTCCGCAAGGATATTCTGCATGAAGGCTCTGACATCGCTTTCCTCAAATGCGATGTTCATATTCTGACCGCCGAGAACGTAGGAAGGACGCACCAGAACCGGGAGGCCGAGCTTTTTGACGGCTTCGCCCGCTTCATCAAGCGAATTGACCGTGCAGCCGCGCGGACGCTCGATATTCAGCGATTCCAGCAGCGCATCAAAGCGCTCGCGGTCCTCTGCGAGGTCGATGCTGTCTGCGCTTGCGCCGAGCAGCGGATAGCCTGCTTCTTCAATGACGCGCGCAAGCCGGATTGCGGTTTGTCCGCCGAATGCGGTCACGACGCCGACAGGCTGTTCCAGTGCCAGAATCGAGAGCACATCTTCCGGCGTCAGCGGCTCGAAATACAGGCGGTCGGCAGTATCGAAGTCGGTCGAAACCGTCTCCGGATTGTTGTTGATGAGCACAACCTCATAGCCTGCCTGCTTCAGAACATGCACGCAGTGTACCGCCGAATAGTCGAACTCGATGCCCTGTCCGATGCGGATCGGACCGCTGCCGAGTACCACTACCGTTTTATGCGCTTTGCCGGCAAGGAAATGCGCGGCTTCATTGGATTCCGGCATTGCGTCCGGATGGTATACACCGTAGAAATACGGCGTTTCTGCTGCAAATTCACCTGCACAGGTATCGACCATCCGATAAACCGGGCGGATGCGCTTTTCCGGCAGATTCCGGCCGGAGATTGCTTTGATCGTGTCGTCCGGATAGCCGAACCGTTTGGCTGTCCGGTAAAGATCGTCCGTCACCGAAGTGTTTTCGAGCGCAGTCTCACAGACGACCAGATGCATCAGCTTGTGCAGGAACCAGCGGTCAATGCGCGACAATTCTGCAATGGCATCGACTGACATGCCGCGGCGCATTGCTTCTGCAATCGCAAACAGGCGAACATCGTCGGCATGGACAAGATGCTCCCGCAGCTCTGCATCCGGCGTATCGCGCAGGGCACGTACCAGCAGCGCGCTGTGCTTGACTTCCGCGCCGCGGAGCGCTTTCAGCAGCGCCGATTCAAAGGTATCAGAGATTGCCATGACCTCGCCGGTTGCTTTCATCTGCGTGCCGAGCCGGTGCGATGCACCCGCAAATTTTTCAAACGGGAACTTCGGCATTTTGACCGCAACATAATCCAGTGCGGGCTCAAATGCTGCTGAGGTTTTGCCGGTGACCTTATTTGCGATTTCATATAATCTGTAGCCGACCGCAATCTTTGCAGCGACCTTTGCAATCGGATAACCCGTTGCTTTGGAGGCCAGCGCGGAGGAACGCGATACACGCGGATTGACCTCAATAACGGCATATTCAAACGAATCGGGATTCAGTGCGAACTGGCAGTTGCAGCCGCCCTCAATTTTCAGTACCTCTGCGATTTTCAGCGCAGCAGTACGCAGCATCTGATACTCTTTGTCCGCGAGCGTGACTGCCGGCGCAATGACGATCGAATCGCCGGTGTGAATGCCGACCGGATCAAAGTTTTCCATTGAGCAGACCGTCAGTTTGTTGCCGTCTGCATCTCGCACAATCTCGAATTCGATTTCCTTCCAGCCTGCGATACAGCGCTCCACAAGGATCTGATGAATCGGAGAGAGACGCAGACCGCTTTCGGCAATATGCTCCAAATCAGAGGCCGTTTCCGCGATGCCGCCGCCAGTTCCGCCAAGCGTGAAGGCAGGGCGGATAATGACCGGATAACCGATCTCCGCTGCAATACGCCGTGCGGTGTCCATGTCCTCTGCAATGCCCGACGGGATGCAGGGCTGCCCGATGCTGTCCATTGTTTCCTTGAACAGTTTCCGGTCCTCAGCGCGTGCAATCGTCTCCGGATTTGCACCGAGCAGACGGATTCCGTGTTCAGCAAGGAATCCGCTTTCAGCAAGCTCTGCACAGAGGTTCAGGCCGGTTTGTCCGCCGAGCCCGGAGAGGATGCTGTCCGGCTTTTCCTGCAGGCAGATTCGCTTGATGACCTCCGATTTCAGCGGTTCCATGTAGATTCTGTCCGCGATATGCGAATCAGTCATGATTGTTGCGGGGTTGGAATTGACCAGCACAACCTCGATGCCGTCCTCCTTGAGTGCACGGCAGGCCTGTGTGCCGGAGTAGTCAAATTCTGCTGCCTGTCCGATGACGATCGGGCCGGAGCCGATGACCAGTACCTTATGTATATCACGATTCAGCGGCATTTCTGCACCTCCATCATCTGCACAAACTCATCAAAAATAAACGCTGTATCCTCCGGGCCGGCACATGCCTCCGGATGAAACTGTACCGACATCGCCGGGAAATTGCGGTAGCGCAGACCCTCGCAGGTGTTGTCGTTGAGGTTGATATACAGCAGATCGGCTGCTGCACTGCAGATGGGATCATTGGCATCATACTGTACCTGATACCCGTGGTTCTGCGTTGTGACGGCCATGCGTTTTGTTTCGAGATTCAGAACAGGCTGATTTGCGCCGCGGTGTCCGAATTTGAGCTTTGTGGTTTTGATGCCGTTTGCAAGTGCCAGCAGCTGATGACCCAGACAAATTGCCATCATCGGAATATGCAGCTCTGTGATTTTTTTCAGTTCTGCAATGATTTCCGGATTATCGGCGGGGTCTCCCGCACCGTTGGAGAGCATAATGCCGTCCGGTTTCAGTGCAGCAATTTCCTCGCATTTTGTGAATGCAGGCAGCACGGTCACACGGCAGCCGCGCTGCACCAGTGATCTTGCAATATTTGCTTTTGCGCCGAAATCCAGCAGCACAACATGGTTTGCTGCATTTGCTTCACCGAGCGTATACGGTTTTTCACAGGTTGTATTCTTTACGGCATCGGTGACGCGGTATGCTCTGATCCGGTCAAAATCCGCTTCCTCTGGTGAACCGCAGATCACGCCGTTCATGGTGCCGTGATCGCGGAGCACGCGGGTCAGTGTTCGTGTATCAATTCCGCAGAGAACCGGGATTTTCTGTGCGCTGAGCCAGTCGCCGAGCCGTCCCTGACAACGGAAATTTGACGGATCCTCGCAGATTTCAGATGTGATATAGGCAGACAAAAACGCCTTCCGCGATTCAAAATCCTCCGGAATCAACCCGTAGTTTCCGATCAGCGGAAAGGTCTGTACGACAGCCTGCCCGTAATAGCTCGGGTCAGTCAGCGTTTCGAGATATCCGTTCATGCCGGTCGCAAAGACAATCTCAGCGGTGACCGCTTCCTCTGAGCCGAACCGGACTCCGTGAAAAACCATGCCGTTTTCAAGCACCAGACAGCCATTATTTGTGTCCATACCGTTCATTTCCTCACTCCTGATATTTACACGGCGAGCCGCACTGTATCAAGTACAATGCGGCGCCGCAAGATAGTTTTATTATACGCTGTAAAGCAGGTCTGCATAAGTCGGGAAGGGCAGATATTCCTTTGCGGTCAGCGGTTCCAGCTGATCTGCTGCAGCACGGAGCGTATTCATGGCCGGAATGATCGTGTCGCGGCAGTAGTAGGACGGATGCTCGTTGTCATAGAGGCCGATCATTGCGGTCTCAAGTGCCTCGGTTGCTGCTGCGATTTCGTCGGTCAGGGCGCTGACTCTGCGGAGCAGATCGGTTTCTGCGCTGCCCTGGACGCCGAGTTCCTTTTTCTTGAGCGCGTAATCCGCAAGCGCATCGCCGTAACGGAAGCCCGCCGGAATGATCTGTGTCTTTGCCATGTCGATCATGGTGTTTGCTTCGATTGCAATCAGCTTGGTGTAGTTTTCCAGCAGAATGTCCTTGCGGGAAACAACCTCGCTGTGATTGTAAACGCCGAACTTTTTGAACAGTGCGACGTTCTTTTCAGTCGCAAATGCGTGCATTGCATCTGCTGTTGTACGGAGGTTCAGCAGACCGCGGCGTTCTGCCTCGGCAACCCATTCTTCGGAATAGTTGTTGCCGTTGAAGATGATGCGGCCGTGATCCTTCAGAGTATCGGCAAGAATCTGCTGTACTTCTGCATTCTTGTCGGAAGCCTTCTCAAGACGCTCTGCAAAATTGAAGAGTGCCTCTGCAAAGATCGTGTTCAGTGCGATATTGGTATCGGCAATCGAGTTTTCCGAGCCGAGCATACGGAACTCGAACTTGTTGCCGGTGAATGCCATCGGAGAAGTACGGTTGCGGTCGGATGTATCCTTCTTGAAGTCCGGAAGCACATGGACGCCGGTTGTCAGGGTTTCGCTGGTCTTGTGCTCATCGCGGCCCTGTGCGGCTGCTTCCAGCTGCAGCTGGAGGTCATCGCCGAGATAGACCGAAACGATTGCAGGCGGTGCCTCGTTTGCGCCGAGACGGTGATCGTTACCTGCGGATGCAACCGACATTCTCAGCAGATCCTGATGCTCGTCCACAGCGGAGACAACCGCTGCAACCATCAGCAGGAAGAGACGCTTGCGCTCCGGTGTTTTGCCCGGTGCAAACAGGTTGATGCCGGTATCGGTCGAGAGCGACCAGTTGTTGTGCTTGCCGCTGCCGTTGACGCCTGCAAACGGCTTCTCGTGGAGCAGGCACATGAGACCGTGCTTTTCAGCAACCTTCTTCATGATTTCCATGGTCAGCTGGTTGTGGTCGCATGCGAGGTTCATCGTTGTATAAACCGGAGCGAGCTCATGCTGTGCCGGAGCAACTTCGTTATGCTCAGTCTTTGCATAGATACCGAGCTTCCAGAGTTCCTCATTCAGTTCCTTCATGAATGCCTGAACACGCGGACGGATGACACCGAAGTAGTGATCCTCCATCTCCTGACCCTTCGGAGCCTTTGCGCCGAAGAGCGTTCTGCCGGTGAAGATGATATCCTTGCGCTGCTTTGCCAGCTCGCGGTCAATGAGGAAGTATTCCTGCTCCGGACCGACGGTTCCGCTGACACGCTTGACATCGGAGAAGCCGAGCAGATTCAGCACTCTGACGGCCTGATCGCTGACTGCTTCCATCGAGCGGAGCAGCGGTGTTTTCTTGTCGAGTGCCTCGCCGCTGTAGGAGTAGAATGCAGTCGGGATGCACAGGCTGTTTTCCTTGATGAACGCATAGGAGGTCGGGTCCCATGCGGTATAGCCTCTTGCTTCAAAGGTTGCACGCAGACCGCCGGACGGGAAGGAAGATGCATCCGGTTCACCCTTGATGAGTTCCTTGCCGGAGAATTCGAGGATCGCGCCGCCGTTTCCGTCAGGGGAGAGGAAGCTGTCGTGCTTTTCAGCGGTGATACCGGTCATCGGCTGGAACCAGTGGGTGAAGTGTGTTGCACCGTTTTCCACGGCCCATTCCCGCATTGCACTTGCGACGACGTCTGCGACGGTCGGATCAATGTCCTTGCCGTTTGCGATGGTCTCGTGCAGGGACTTGTAGACGGCCTTCGGCAGGCGCTCCTGCATGACTGCATCGTTGAAAACGAGGCTTCCGAATACATCAGTGGGTTTCATAAAAATACATCCTTTCTGCGGCGGATTGTGTCCGCTGCCGTTGATCTAAAAGGTCTCCGGTTATGAAGCAAAAATTTTTCACTGCATCACCGTTTCCGCGCGAAAACGGGATTTCAGATATAACAAAAAAACAGCAACGGCATTTCGGGAATGATCCCGAAACAGCACCGTTGCTGTTTTCTGTGTTACATGATAGCACATTTTTCTCTGCTTGTCAATACTTTGACAGGAATTTCACAAGGTTTGACGCTTTTACCATGAAATCTTAATGATTCTCATATGTTTTTATGATATTTTCAGCAGCCTTGCGTTTGGAAATCCGCTGATTCATCGCCTGCTGCTCGATATACTTATGCGCCTGTTCTTCGGTCATACCGAGATATTGAATCAGTGCATATTTTGCGCGGTTGACAATCCGCAGGTCGATCAGCTTGATCTGCAGCCGCTGATTCTCCTGTGACATGATCTGCATTCTGGCATAGGCAGAAGCAGCGTCATAGAGCGCCTGATGAAAGGAACTGTGCGGAAACGGCCGTCCGAGCACAAAAATACCTGCCGGTTCCAGAGACTGCCGGAATTCAGTTTCCTGATCGTTTTTGACGACCGCGATCACTGATGCAGCGGTATTTTCGGCCAGATCGCCCGCAAGCTCTGTTCCGCTTTCATCCGCAAGGGGAATATTGATGAGGATGACTGCGGAGCGAGTGTCCATCATTTTTTGACGCGCTTCCGTACAGGAATCTGCACAGCCGGAAACGGTAAAGTCGCCGTCTGGCAGATTCTCCCGCACATAGCGGTAAAAATTCTCGTTTGAGGAAATGACGAAAACCTCTTTCTGCTCAAAACGGGTCAGCATAGCCGATTACTCCGTATAGGCTGTTAACAGATGTGCCGGCAGCACATCCTGCATAAATTTGCTCTCTGCCGCCAAACGCCGCGCTGCGACCAGATCGGAAGGCAATTCACGGTACTGCTCCTTGATCTTCTGCGAACAAAGCAGCAGATTTTCATTGCAGGGCGGAGGCGGCGTCATGCCGCTGAGAATGCCGTCCAGACCCGCGCGCATGACAAGTGCGAAAGCAAGATACGGATTGCATGAGGCGTCCGGAGAGCGCAGCTCCATGCGCTGATGCGAAGCATCTGAGGCAGGGATCCGGATCAGCTGCGAGCGGTTCGAGGGTGACCACGAGACACGGTTCGGTGCCTTATCCATGCCGAGACGGGCATAGGATTCCGCCAGCGGATTGAGTACCGCGGTCATTTCCGGAGTATGTGCAAGTACGCCGGCCATAAACGACCGGAACAGCGATTCATCCGTTGTAGCGCGGATATCCGCGTGCGTGATCGAACAGTTGATATGGAAGCCGTTGCCGGCTTCTCCGGCGATCGGCTTCGGTGAAAAAGATGCCCAGAGTCCGTTCCGTGCGGCGACTGTGCTGACGACCTGCTTGAAGGTGACAACATTGTCTGCGGCGCTCAGTGCATTGCTGTAGCGGAAATCAATTTCATTCTGTCCCGGCCCCTGCTCATGATGCGAGCGCTCCGGCTGAATGCCCATTGCTTCGAGCGTCTGACAGATTTCTCTGCGGACATTTTCGCAGCAGTCAGCCGGTGCAATGTCAAAATATCCGGCGCGGTCGATCGGAATATCGGTCGGATTGCCGTTTTCATCGAGCTTAAAGAGATAGAATTCGCATTCCGCTCCGACATCGCAGCGCAGATCATGCTCCGCGAGAAGCTGCTCGGTATCGGCAAGAAACTTGCGGCAGTCCGCAGAAAACGGGGAGCCGTCCGGATTGCGGATCTCGCAGAAAAAGCGTGCGACGCCGCCTCTGGAAGGACGCCACGGCAGCAGCGTCATGGTTTCCGGATCGGGAAACAGAAACAGATCGGAGTGCGAAGGATCGCGGAAGCCTGCGATCGACGACGCATCAAACGCGATGCCCTGCAGAAAGGCGCGCTCAAGCTCCGATGCCTGTACCGAAATATTTTTCTGTACGCCGAACACATCACAAAATGCAAGGCGCACAAATTTGATATCGCTGCTTTCGATCAGCTCGGCGGCCTCACGCTGCGAAACATTCATCATAAACTCACATCCTCAATTCGTATAAAAAGATCCGTTTTCGGTTACAGCAGACAGAATTGCTGCGGCTTCGCTTATGTATGTCATTTGAATAACCTGATTTCTGATTGATTGAATACTTTTATCATACCATAACAGGGTGTTTTTTGTCAACCGTGAATTTTGCGTTCAAAGCGGTCTTTTGATTCGTCATTCTCAACAGCAGTCGGATAATCTCCGGTAAAGCATGCTGTGCAGATTCCGTCAGAATCTGCAAGATGCGGCAGGGACGCAGCCGGCAGAAAGCCCAGCGAATCCGCACCGATGATCTCAGCAATTTCCTCGACAGTATGGTGACATGCAATCAGGTTTTCTTCGGAATCAATGTCTGTGCCGTAGTAGCACGGATGCAGGAACGGCGGCGACGAAATGCGCATATGAATTTCCGCTGCACCGGCATTCCGCAGCAGTGTGACGATGCGGCGGCTTGTCGTGCCGCGGACAATGGAGTCGTCGATCAGCACAATGCGTTTGCCTTCGACGGTTTCCCGGATCGGGCTGAGCTTCAGCTGCACGCCGCTGTCACGTTCGGACTGCGACGGCGCAATAAAGGTTCGCCCGATATACTTGTTCTTAATCAGTCCGATGCCGTAGGGAATGCCGGAGGCTTCCGCAAATCCGAGTGCGGCATCGAGTCCCGAATCCGGCACGCCGATGACGACATCTGCATCGGCAGGGTGCGACTGCGCAAGCAGTGCGCCGGCCTTTTTGCGTGCCGTATGGACGGAAACGCCGTCCAGAACCGAATCGGGGCGGGCAAAATAGATATACTCAAAAATGCAGATGCGTTTCGGCGATGTTCCGGCATACCGGCGGTCGGAGAGCATCTCACCGTCCGGTGTCAGCACAATCATTTCTCCCGGTTCGACATCACGCAGGAAAGCTGCGCCGACTGCATTCAGTGCGCAGCTTTCAGAAGCAAGTACAAACCCGCCGTTCTGCCGTCTGCCGATGCAGAGCGGCCGGAAGCCGTGCGGATCACGGACTGCAATCAGCTTCTGTGCGGACATGACAATCAGCGAGAAAGCGCCCTCCAGCTGCGGAACCGCAAGACGCACGGCATCTTCGATCGAATCGGTCTGAAGCCGTGCTTGTGTAATCAGATATGCAATAATTTCGGTATCGCTTGTTGTGTGGAAAATTGCGCCGCGCTGTTCGAGCACACTGCGCAGACGTCCGGCATTGCTGAGATTGCCGTTATGCACCAGCGCCATTTTGCCCTTCTGATGATTGACCTCCATCGGCTGACAGTTGCGGCGCTGGTTGCCGCCGGTTGTTCCGTAGCGGGTATGGCCGACTGCCATCGTACCGTTCGGAAAGCCGGAGAGCACCTGCGGCGGAAAGACATGATCGACCAGACCGAGATCCTTGTGTGTGGTGAATACGCCGTCATCGTTGACCGTGATGCCGGCTCCCTCCTGACCGCGGTGCTGCAGTGCAAACAGTCCGCAGTAGGTGAGGTGGGCAAGATTTTCCGGCTGCGGCGTCATGATGCCGAACACGCCGCATTCTTCATGTATTTTTCCCATATTATTCACCCATTGATGCAGAAACCAGACCGATAAAGAGCGGATGCGGTCTGTTCGGACGGCTCTTGAATTCGGGATGATACTGCACACCGACATAGAACGGCTGATCTGTCAGCTCGACCGTTTCAACGAGGTTGCCGTCCGGCGAGGTGCCGCTGATGCAAAGTCCTGCTTCGGTCAGCACATCGCGGAACTGATTGCTGAACTCATAGCGGTGGCGGTGCCGCTCGGCGATATGCGGCTGGTTGTAGCAGCGCATCATCGTGGTTTCCGGCGCGATCACGCAGGGATAGCTGCCAAGGCGGAGCGTGCCGCCCTTGTCGATGCTGTCCGACTGTCCTTCCATGAAATCAATGACCTTGTGTGCACAGTCCTGCGCGAATTCGCCGGAATGCGCATCGGGCATATTCGCCATATGGCGTGCAAATTCGATGACCGCGATCTGCATGCCGAGACAGATGCCGAGGTACGGTTTTTTGTTGACCCGTGCGTATTCCGCGGCTGCGATCATGCCCTCAATGCCGCGCTGACCGAATCCGCCGGGAATCAGAATGCCGTCGGTATGCGCGAGCATTTGTGCGGCATTATCGCGCGTGATCTGTTCCGAATCAATCCAGTCGATTTTGACATCCGCACCGAGCTGATAGCCTGCATGATGCAGCGCCTCAGCGACCGACAGATATGCATCATGCAGCTGTACGTATTTGCCGACGAGTCCGATCGTGACCCGTCTGCGCGGCTGCCGGATACGCTGACAGAGCGCTTCCCATTCAGCGAGATCGGGCGGCGCAGTCTGCAGATTGAGCTCACGGCAGACAATCTCCGAGAGCTTTGCTTTTTCGAGCATCAGCGGTGCTTCATAGAGATTCGGCAGCGTCAGGTTTTCGATCACGCAGTCCGGCTTGACATTGCAGAAATGTGCAATCTTTGTAAAGATGCTGTTGTCTGTGATCGGTTCGTCCGAGCGCAGCACAATGATATCCGGCGAGATGCCGAAGCCCTGCAGTTCCTTGACAGAGTGCTGCGTCGGCTTGGATTTGTGCTCGCCGGAGGCCTTGAGGTAAGGGACGAGCGTCACATGAATATAAAGCGTATTTTCGCGTCCGACTTCATGGCCGAGCTGACGGATCGCTTCGAGGAACGGCTGGCTTTCGATGTCGCCGGTCGTGCCGCCGATCTCTGTGATGACCACATCCGCGTTGCCTTTCTCACCGACGCTGTAGATAAAGTGCTTGATCTCATCGGTGATATGCGGAATGATCTGCACGGTTCTGCCGAGGTATTCGCCGCGGCGTTCCTTCTGCAGCACATTTGCATAGACCTTGCCGGTTGTCAGATTGGAAAAGCGGTTCAGATCCTCGTCGATAAAACGCTCGTAATGGCCGAGGTCGAGGTCGGTTTCGGCGCCGTCCTCGGTGACATAGACCTCGCCGTGCTGATAGGGGCTCATCGTGCCGGGATCGACATTGATATACGGGTCGAGCTTCTGCGCTGCGACCTTCAGGCCGCGGCTTTTGAGCAGTCTGCCGAGCGATGCCGCGGTGATGCCCTTGCCGAGTCCTGATACCACACCGCCGGTCACAAAAATATACTTTGTCATAATACGTCCTCCGAAATGACGATTTGCCCGCTTAATTTGCAACGTACATCTGCTTGTACGGATTGCCGCTGTCCGGCGTTACGAGCGTGAATTCCGCGTTCAGAATCTCATTCGGATCGCCGCCGAAATGTGTGCAGTATTCCTCGACATATGCTCTGATTTCCGCAAGCTCTTCCGCGGATGCGATGCGGTGATTGACCTGATGCGGGAAGTGAATGCTCTCGCAGTCGGAGCGCAGAAACAGCTTGCCGCCGTGCATACCGGTGCAGGGGAAATTGCTGACAATCGGCTTTTCCCCGCCGGAAAGTCCCAGCACGATGATGATGCCGCCCGCCTGATATTCTCCGAGGAAGCTGCCGGTTCTGCCGCCGATCACCATGACCGGAATCTTCTCCTGATAGGCCTTCATGTGAATGCCCGCACGGTAGCCGGCATTGCCCTGCACAAAGATCTTGCCGCCGCGCATCGCATAGCCTGCGGCGTCGCCGATGTTGCCGTGCACAATGATTTCGCCCTCGTTCATCGTGTCGCCGACTGCGTCCTGCGCATTGCCGAAGGTCTCGATCACAGTGCCGTTCAGATACGCACCGAGGGCATTGCCTGCGATGCCGCTGATTTTTACATATTTTCCGCTTGTGCCTGCCGCCAGAAAGCGCTGCCCGATGCAGCCCTGCAGCGTGATCTCGCTGTCAGATGTCTGCCGCATGGCTTCATTGACCTCTGCATAGCCCATAGCCGATACATTCAGTTCCATTCAGACCGCTCCTTTCAGCACTTTGTCGCGGTATGCGCTGCCCATTGCAGCAAGCTGCGGCTCAATTTTCAGCCGTGCAAAATCCACCGACGAAAGCGGCGTTTGATTCCGGATCAAAGCCGTATAAATGCCTGTCCGGTGCATATGTCCGATCAGCATAAAGCCGGTCAGCTTATCATCCTTGACGAACAGCCGTCTGATATGGTTTTCGTCTGCCTCCTCGAACATCTCGCAGCCCTCCGGCTGAGAGCCTGCCGTGTGGCAGTGCAGTCCGAAAAAGCCGATGGAGTTCATCGGGATTGCGTTGTCAAATGCCGCAGCGCCGCCTGCCATATTGATACCGGCTGTACGGCCCTGCATATAGGCATTCGGCATCAGCGCCATGACCTTTTCCGTATCGGACGAAATATCGTGATATTCTGTGCAGTCGCCGGCCGCATAGAGATCCGGCAGACTTGTTCTGCATGCTTCGTCAACGAGAATGCCGCGGTTGACATTGCCGCCCGCGTTTTTCACAAGCGCGGTATTTGCGCGCACGCCGACTGCGAGCACCAGCACATCAAAATCGACCTCTGCACCGTTCTGCATGATCGCTTTGCTGCCCTGAAATACCTTTGCGCTTGTGCCGAGGACAAACGAAATACCGTTAGCTTCGAGATGCTTCTGCATCATGGCGGCGCATTTGTCATCGAGAATGGAGGACAGTACACGCGGCGCCAGATCACAGACCGTGATGCTGCCCACACGGCCGTGCAGACCCTCTGCGCATTTCAGACCGATCAGACCTGCGCCGATAATCAGCACTTTGCTTTCCGGCGTGATTGCCTTTTCCAGTGCAAGCGTATCGTCAATCGTCATAAAGCTGAATTTGTACTGCACCGTATCAAGTCCCTGCATCGGCGGGACAAACGGCGAGGAGCCCGTTGCATTGCAGAGTGCATCGTATTCCAGCCTGTCCCCGTTATCGAGAATGACCTGCTTGACATCTGCCTTGATTTCTGCCGCGGTTCTGCCGTACAGCACCTCAGCGCCGTTGTCCGTATAGAACGATTCGCTGCGATAGTTCATGCGCTGCAGATCGGTTTTCTTTTCGAGGTAATAGGAGATCAGCGGACGGCAGTAAACCGGATGCTGCTCCGCGGAAACAACGGTAATGCTTCCCTCGGTATCGAACGAGCGGATGCCCTCAATACAGCCGGCTGCTGCAACACCGTTGCCGATAATGACATAGCGTTTCATTCTGCTTCACCCCGTTCCTCATAGACAATCGCACCGTTCGGACATCCTTTGACACAGGCCGGCGTGCCGCAGGCATTCTGCATGCACAGCTCGCATTTCTGTGCGACGCCGCTGCCGTCCTCGACGACTGCGCCGTAAGGGCAGACCAGCACGCATGTCAGGCAGCCGACGCATTTGTCATGGTCAATTTCGATGACGCCGTCTTTTTTGGAGAGTGCGCCCGCAATGCAGCTTTTCACGCACAGCGGATCCTTGCAGTGACGGCAGGAAACAGCATAGGTGACGCCGTTTTCGTCCTGCTCCACCTGAATGCGCGGGTAAATCGTCTTGCCGCGCAGCGCCTTGACCATATCCGTCATGCCGGAATTGGCAAACGCGCAGTTATATTCGCAGAGATGGCACCCCAGGCACCATTCCTCTTTTACATAAATCCGTTTCATACTTCACGCCCCCGCTTTATTCTCCCGCATGAGATATACCGAGGATCTCAAGCTCCTTTTCGGTCAGACCGACGCCGCGCAGCATCAGACGGTTTCCGCGCAGTGCTTCAATCGAGTTGATACCCATGCCGCCCATCAGTTCCTTGATTTCATGCCGCCATGCGTCCATCAGATTGATGAGCCGCTGCGAGCCGATATCCGGATTCAGGCGCTTGACCAGATCGGGGCGCTGTGTTGCGATGCCCCAGTTGCACTTGCCGGTATGGCAGCTCCGGCAGAGATGACATCCCATCGCAAGACATGCTGCCGTTGCGACATAGCACGCATCCGCGCCGAGCGCGATGGCCTTGACCACATCAGCCGCCGAGCGTACCGAACCGCCGCAGATAATCGAAACATTGTTGCGGATGCCCTCGTCGCGCAGCCGCTTATCGACCGCTGCCAGTGCAAGCTCAATCGGGATGCCGACGTTGTCGCGGATTCTGGTCGGCGCTGCGCCGGTACCTCCGCGGAAGCCGTCAATCGCAATGATATCCGCACCGGAACGCGCAATGCCGCTTGCAATCGCCGCGATGTTATGCACCGCCGCGACCTTGACGATGACCGGCAGGCGGTATTCCGTGGCCTCCTTCAGCGAGAAGACAAGCTGCCGCAGATCCTCGATCGAATAGATATCGTGGTGCGGGGCAGGGGAGATTGCGTCGCTGCCCTCCGGAATCATACGTGTCTTTGAGACGTCGCCGACAGCCTTGGTGCCGGGCAGGTGTCCGCCGATGCCGGGCTTTGCGCCCTGACCCATCTTGATTTCGATGGCTGCGCCCGCTTCGAGGTAATCCTTGTGCACGCCGAAGCGTCCGGATGCAACCTGAACGATCGTGTTTTTGCCGTATTGATAGAAATCCTCGTG
Organism: Oscillospiraceae bacterium; assembly: GCA_017427265.1. Classification (GTDB taxonomy): domain Bacteria; phylum Bacillota; class Clostridia; order Oscillospirales; family Ruminococcaceae; genus Firm-04. Next base: position 38,966 of record JAFRTG010000011.1, read on the forward strand.
CAGACCGCCCTCACCGGTATTGTAGTAAATGCCGAGTGCGGATGCCGCTCTTGCAAGGGAAGCGTGTGCGTTGTAGCTGATGGAGCCGTAGCTCATGGCCGAGAACATCACCGGCATACTGAGCGAAAGCTGCGGCGACAGCTTTGTGTCAAGCGAGCCGTCCGCATTCCGGGAGATGTGATCCGGCTTTTTGCCGAGGAACACGCGCGTTTCCATCGGTTCGCGCAGCGGGTCGATCGGCGGGTTTGTCACCTGTGAAGCGTTGATGAGAATTTTATCCCAGTAAACCGGCAGCGGATTCGGATTGCCCATCGAGGACAGCAGTACGCCGCCCGTTTCAGCCTGCCGGTAGATTTCCTTGATTGTCTGGTCGGAGTAGTTTGCATTTTCACGCAGACGGCAGTCGCTCTTGACGATTTTCAGTGCTCTGGTCGGACATAGCGTCACACAGCGCTGGCAGTTTACGCACTTTGCTTCATCGGAGAGCATGACCTTGCCGTCCTCGTCATACCAATGCACCTCATTGGCGCACTGTCGCTCGCAGACGCGGCAGCGGATACATCTGCTGTCGTTCCGAACGACTTCAAATTCCGGATAGAAATTCAAAATGCTCCCTCCTTCACTCTGACGATGACCGGCTCTCCGCCGGCGGGCGACCAGATATTCTGAATATCCGGTGCCATGACGCGGATTGCGGCTTCCTCGCTGGCGATATAAACCATATCGTCCTGCTCGCCGACCACCATGGAGCGCAGCTTCAGACGGTCATTGAGCGCCATGAGTCCGCCGTCGAATCCGAGGATAATCGAGAACGGACCGGTGACCAGCAGGCTGGGGAAGACGGTTCGCAGATATGTGTACTTCTGCTTTTCCGCTTCGGATTTGCCTTCGATGGTGGACCAGAACGGCGCCGCGATGACGGCAGCCATTTCATCGAGCGTCAGCCCCTGACGGCGGAGCAGATAGTCCGCAATATAGGTGATGACCTCGGTATCAGTCTGCAGCGTACATTTGTAGCCGTACATCTCAATGAAGCGGCGGTTTGCGTCATAGGAAGAAATCTCGCCGTTGTGAACGATTGAATAATCAAGCATGCAGAACGGATGCGCGCCGCCCCACCAGCCGGGCGTGTTCGTCGGATAACGGCCGTGCGCCGTCCAGCTGTAAGCCTCGTATTCCTCAAGCCGGTAATATCTGCCGACATCCTCCGGGAAGCCGACGGCCTTGAACGCACCCATATTCTTGCCGCAGGAGAAGACATAGCTTCCGTCCAGCTGCGCATTGATGCGGTTGACCACGCGCACGACAAGCTCCTTTTCGTCGATCTGCAGGTGCCGCAGGACGGACTGCATCGGCGAAACAAAGACGCGCCGGATAATCGGCTCATCTGTGATCTGCGGGATTTTGCGCACCTTGATATGCTCGTCCTGCACGATCTCGAAATACTCTTTGAGCAGTGTCATGCATTCACTCTGCGCGCTGCGGCTGTTGAAAAAGATGTGAAGCGCATAGAAGTCGCGGTATTCCGGGTAGATGCCGTATGCCGCAAAGCCGCCGCCCAGACCGTTGGAGCGGTCGTGCATCGGAATCATGCTCTGAATGATGCTTTCGCCGTTCATGCGTCTGCCGTCGCGGGAGATCATCGCGGATACTGCGCAGCCTGACGGAATGCGCACCTGACCTTCCAGTGGGATCATCTCAAATTCCTCCTTGCAAACTGAAAAGGCGCCCATCCGGGGACAGATAACCTGTCCGCCGAATGAACGCCTTTGTTCATTTCATTGTTGCTGTTTGCTATTATAACACATTGTGAAACTTTTGTCAATAACCGGCGGACAGTTTTCCGCATCTAGGAGACGATTTCAGCAGGGCAGCCAGAAACAATTCGACACATAGAAAAGAAAACTGACGGTTTATACAATTATCATAATACTCCGATGATTTCATTTCGGCCGGCATTGATTCTGCCTGCGGATTATGTTATAATGACAGCGAGGGGAGGGATCATGTCATGAAACGATGGTTTGCGGCGGTTTTCGCTGTACTGCTGTTTCTGCCGCTGACAGTATCTGCCGAGGCGGTTTTGCAGATGCCGCCTCTTTTTGAAGCGAGCTTTCTGCAGGGCTGGCTCTGCCGGGAATGGTCTGCTGAACGGTGGCAGCAGGAATTTGCTGCCATGAAATCGCTTGGATTCCGGGCGGTGATTCTGCAGTCAGCCGTTGATCTGACATATGAGAAAACCGAAGCGGAAAAGCCGGAAACGGATTCGTCTGCTTACCGGCTGACAGATGCTGCGGCACTGTATCCGACAGCGCTTCTCCCGGATTCCGGAGAGGCCTGTGCGCTCGGACGCGCGCTGCAGGCGGCCGGGGAAACCGGTATGCAGCTTTATATCGGCACTGTCAGCGACAGCCGCTGGTGGAATTACGGCTGGGGCAGCCCGACCTCCGATTATTCTGATTGGCTCGCAGAAAACACTGCGGCAAATCTGACAGTCATCCGGGAGATTGCGGAGCAGTTCGGTGACGAATACAGTGCGCAGATTGCCGGGTTCTATTATAACAATGAAATCTGGAACATGGATGTAGCCTGTGCCGGTACTGATGAAGGCCGGACGGCAGCGCTTCTCGCTGCACAGATCAGGGCTGTGAAGGACGCAGTCCGCGGCGCATTTCCGGGGAAGCCGCTGCTGCTCAGCCCGTTTTATAACAACACGCTTTCCGATGCTGCATCCTATGCAGCCTTCTGGCAGGCAATCGTACAGAAGGCCGGGCTCGGTCAGGAGGATATCATTGCGCTGCAGGACGGCTGCGGCAGAGATTATGCACCGGAAGTCATCCGCGCATGGCAGTCTGCGCTCCAAGGTGCGCTGGACGGCCGGCTGACTGTCTGGGTCAACAATGAGACCTTCGGCAGCGACATGAAGCCGGTGCAGCTTTCACGGCTGAAACAGGATTATCTTGCTTCGTCAGATGCGCGGCGGCATATTCTGTTTTCATGGAACCATTATTACAGCAGGCTTTCTGATGCAGCTCATGCGGAGTTTGCCGACGGCTTTGAGACATTTCTTGACCGGACGGCAGGCGATGTCAACGGTGACGGCAGAACCGATCCGGACGATCCTGAAGCGCTTAGCAGTCTGCTGGGCGCGGAACGCACTGCGCTTGCGGACTGGTGCGCCGGCGATCTGGACGGCAGCGGTGCGCTGAATGCCGCCGATCTGACACTGCTTCGGCGCAGGATTATCGGTAATACGCAGAATTAACGTATTTTTATGAGAAAAGTAAACGAACATTAAGGTTGAATAAAGAGCGAATTCAGTTGCGGGCTGTAAAATGTACATAACGGATTTATACCGAAACATCGCAGGGAGGTTCTATCATGAAGGAAAAGAAAAAGAAGGGTAAGAAAAAGCTGATTGCGATTTCTGTATGCGGCGTTGTTGCACTTGCAGTCGGCGCAGGAGCCCTTCACAGCATCGCAGGAAAGGATGCTGCTTCTGCCGGTACACTCAAAACGGCGGAACTGGAAAAAATGGATCTGAAGCAGACCGTCACGCTTTCCGGCGTTGTGGACAGTGCAGAGTCCGCATCTCCGGTCAGCATGGTGAACGGCGTCAAGGTTCGCAGCGTAAAGGTGAAGGTCGGCGACCGTGTGAAAAAGGGCGATGTAATCGCAGAGCTGGACACGACTGATCTGGAAAAGTCGCTTGCTTCCTTGAAAACGACACTGGAACACGCAGTTCAGAAGAATGAGCTTGATCTCAAGGCCGCACAGCGCGGATACGATCAGGCGGTTGCCGGAAAGCAGACCGCTTCCGAGCGCGGAAACCGTACAATTTCCGATGCACAGCAGCAATACCGCGATGCCGTTGACGATCAGAATCAGCTCTATTCCGATTACGACAGTGCAGCGGCAGACCGCTCCTATAAGGAAGAGATTGCAGCACAGGCGGCTGCAGAAGCCGAGGCTGCATCGGCCAATGCGCTGATGCTTGCGAGCGAGCGCGATGCGATCAAAAAAGAACTGACAGCTGCCAAGGCTGATGCGAGAGCTGCGGCCGGTACGGATGCGGCAGCTGCTGCGGATGCAAGAGTCGCAGATCTCGAAGCACAGTTTGAGACTGCCGACAATGCCTATACCGAAGCAAAACAGGCCGCTGCCGATGCAGCAGCCTATTCCGGCGAGTGCACACAGGCGATGCTCGCGGCCGTGACCAAGGAGACCGAGCTGAAAATGGGCATGAGCTCTGCTGAAAAGGCCGTAGCGGCTGCCGAAGCAGAATCCCGCAGAGCTTCCGAAGCAAAGAGTGATGCGGATTCCGAGAGCGACAGCCATGTTGCCGCAAGCAAGGATTCTCTTGCAACACTGCAGCTTTCCTCTGATGACAGCCTTGCAGATCTCAAAAAGCAGATCAGCACACTTGAGGAGCAGATCGAATCCTGCACAGTGAAATCTGATATTGACGGCATCGTCACGGAAGTCGCCGTTAAGGAAGGCGAGCTTTATGCCGGCGGCGTGATTGCGGTTGTGCAGGATGACAGCAGCTATAAGCTCACGGCCTATGTTGATCAGTACGACATCAGCAAGCTGAAAAAAGGGCAGGATACCGATATCATCGTGCAGGCCGTCTCGAAGGATGCAATGGAAGGCACGCTGGACTATATCGCACCGACACCGAGCGCGGCTGCGGAGACAGGTTCGGACAGCAGCAGCTACGAGATCAATGCGGTTCTGAAAAAGAACGAGCCCGATCTCCGCATCGGCATGACGGCAAAGCTGATTGTCAATATTCAGGAGAAGGATCAGGTATATGCGATTCCGGAAAGCTATATCCTGAAGGATGAGGACGGCAATGCATATATTGAAGTCACCCCGGACGGAAATGAGAAGGAAAAGGTTCCGGTCACCTGCGGAATGCAGACGGATTACTATACTGAAATCAGCGGTTCCGGTCTGAAGGACGGTCTGCTGGTTGTGATTCCTGACGGTGAAGCGGAAGACGGTTCATCTCTGTTCTATTGATGAGGTGACCCGCCATGCAGACAGAAACAGTCATTGAACTGAGAAAAATTTATAAACGGTTTTATGAAGGATCGGAGAACGAGCTGGAAATACTCCACGGAATTGATCTGCGCGTCAAGCGCGGCGAGTTTATTTCCATTGTCGGTCCCTCCGGTTCCGGAAAATCTACGCTGATGAATATCATCGGCGCACTGGACAGACCGACGGAAGGAACATATCTGCTCGACGGAACGGATATCTGCACAACAGATGACACGGAGCTTTCGCATATCCGGAACCGGAAGATCGGCTTTGTCTTTCAGACCTACAATCTGATTCCGCGTAATTCCGCGCTGAAAAATGTGGAGCTGCCGATGATGTACGGCAAGGTCGGCAGACTCGCAAGACGGAAAAAGGCGAAAGAACTGCTTGAAATCGTCGGGATGGGTGACCGGATGGATCACAATCCGGATGAGCTTTCCGGCGGACAGAAGCAGCGTGTTGCGATCGCGCGCGCACTTGCAAACGATCCGGCGATTATTCTGGCGGACGAGCCGACCGGTGCGCTCGATTCCGTCACAGGCCGCATGATTATGGATCTGTTCCATCAGCTGCATAAGGAGAAGGGCATTACCATCGTGCTGATTACGCACTCTCCGGAGCTTGCCGAGGAGACCGAACGGATCGTGACAATCATGGACGGAAAGATCACATCAGAAAGGAGTGGCTCACTGTATGATACTCGACAGCATTCTGCTGGCGCTGAATGAACTGCGGATCAACAAGATGCGCTCGTTTCTGACGATGCTCGGCATTGTCATCGGCATTGCATCGGTCATTGCGATTGTGACACTCGGCGACGCACTCGGCAATACGACGCGCAACATCTTTACAGGCTCCGGCGCCAATCAGATTTATTTTGTCGTCAGACAGAAGAGCATGAAATCACTCAGCGACTACGACAATATGGATGAGGATGCGCGGACAATGCGCGATTCCGATAAGGTTTCGTACAGGGTATTTGACGAGCTGGAGTCTGTGTTCGGTGACCGTCTGGAGGGTATTTCTCTTGAGGACACGTTCGGAACGGCGAAGGTTGACAAGGATCGGTATACGATTTACGGCGTCAACCCCTGCGGTTATGCGATTCAGCGGAATATCAAGATTGTCGCGGGCAGAGAGTTTACAAATGAGGAATATTCGGACGGCAAAATGGTCATTATCATCCCGGATACGACTGCGGAAAAGCTCTACGGCAGCGTGGAAAATGCCGTCGGCAAGCAGTTTGAAGCCGAGATGTCGCACAAGTATGTGAACTATACGGTTGTCGGCGTTTATCACAAGGATGACAACGGCGCCTATGTTGATATGATTCTCTATGAGGAAACCGGTCTGCATTTTGTGCCTTATAACTCAGAAGCCAAGAAAACAAACTGGATGAATGAATATTTCAGAGGGTTTACGGTCGTCGGCAAAGAGGGCGAGGATATTCCGCAGCTGAGCGAGGACATTCTCAACTATCTGAACCAGACGCACTACAAAAACAATGATACATACAAGATGTTCTCACAGACCATGCAGTCCGTGCTGGAAGAAGCCGGAAATGTTGCAAATATTGTCAAGCTGGTCATGTCGGCGATTGCAGCGATTGCACTGATTGTCGGCGGCATCGGCGTCATGAACATCATGATCGTTTCCATCACGGAGCGCACCAGAGAAATCGGTACGCGCAAGGCGCTCGGTGCAACAAACGGCAACATCCGCACCCAGTTCCTGATTGAGTCCATTGTGATCTGCCTGATCGGCAGCGCGCTCGGAATCATACTGGGCTTACTGCTCGGTTCGGTGATATCCTCTGTGCTCGGTGTAGAGGGAGCAGCCTCGGTCAAGGGCGTAGCAGTCAGCGTGCTGTTCTCGATGGCGTTCGGAATCTTCTTCGGATACTATCCTGCAAGCAAGGCTGCAAAGCTGGATCCGATCGTTGCACTCCGGTACGAATGATCCGTTCTGTGAAATTGCTTTTTTCGGGGGACTGCATTGAAGAGGGGGTGCAGTCCCTTTTTCATTGCTTTTGTCCATTGCAATTTCTGCTGCGGTATGGTATAATGATACCGGATTCCGAAGCGGAACAATTTGAAAGGATGTGAAATGCATGGCCGCAAAAATTCTGATTGCGGAGGATGATGCGGATATTCAGGAGATTCTCAAGCTGTATCTTGAGAATGCAGGCTTTACGGTGATCCGCGCCGATGACGGCACGGCTGCATTTGAAAAAATCACACAGGACTGGCCGGATCTCGTGCTGGTGGATATTATGATGCCGGGCATGAACGGCTTTGAGCTGACAAAGCGCATCCGCTCCTGCAGCAATATTCCGATTATCATTATTTCGGCTATGAATGCTGACAGCGACAAGATCCTCGGCCTTGATATCGGTGCGGATGACTATGTCACCAAGCCGTTCAATCCGCTGGAGGTCGTGGCGCGTGTGAAATCTGCGCTGCGCCGTACAATGGAGCTGGATGTCACCGAGCAGGGTGCAGGAACCGGAGAGGCCGATCTGCTCCGTGTCGGCGAGCTGGTGCTCGATACCAAGCGCTTTATGCTGACGAAAAACGGCGAGCAGATTCCGCTGACGCCGACCGAATTCAAGATTCTGATGATGCTGATGGAAAATCCCGGCCGCGTCTTTACGAAAATGCAGATTTATGAGCGCATCAACGGAGAGTATTTTGAGAGCGATGACAACACGATGATGGTGCATATTTCAAAGCTGCGAGACAAGATCGGCGATGACAGCAAGCATCCTGTCTATCTGAAGACGATTCGCGGATTGGGGTATAAAATTGAAGAATTCAAGTGAAAAGCCGAAAACGCTCAGCAGCCTGAACCGCTATATCATCTTTAATATGATCGTGGCGCTGCTGCTGATTTTCGTGCTGTGCGCGCTGGTCTGTACGATTGCCGCGGAAAGTCTTGCGCATTCCCTGACGCATCTGTATATGGAGGAAAATCCGACTGTGAGCGCAGAGGAGGCCTACCAGATTCTGATGGAGTCAGAAACGATTCCGCTGGAAGCACATGCGGACGACGTCCTGCATATTTCCTCGCAGTATACGACGATCATGCTGATGGCCTGTCTGGTCTGCATTCTGGCGGTGCTGTTTATTTTCGTGCGGAAGCTGCGCAAGAAACTGGTCACAGAGCTTTCGACCTTTGAAAGAGCACTGACCGATATCAGCAAAATGGCGGACGGCAATGCAGAGGATATCAGTGAGATCAGTTCCGATCTGCTTGAATTCGACAATATCTGCCTGAGCTTCAATCAGCTGACAATGCGTCTCAAGGACAGTGAAAAAAAGCGGAAGAAGCTGGAAGCGCAGCAGCGCAAGATGATTGCGGATATCTCGCATGATCTGAAAACGCCGATTACGGTCATTCAGGGCTATTCCAAGGCGGTGCGAGACGATGTTGCCGATCCGAATCTGCAGAAGCAGTATCTGGACGCAATCTGCCGGAAATCGGAGATGGTTGCGGAGCTGATTGACACGTTCCATGAATACAGCAAGCTCGATCATCCGGACTACCGGTTCGAGATGACGGAGGGCGATCTTTGCGAGTATTTCCGCGAATATCTCGCTGAAAAATATCAGGAGCTTGAACTCGGCGGCTTCTCTCTGGAGGCCGACCTGCCGGATGAGGTGGTTCCGTTCCTGTTTGACCGCGGCGAGTTCAAGCGCGTTTTTGAGAACCTGATTGCCAATTCATACCGGCACAATGATTCCGGCACCTGTATTTACGCACAGCTTATACAGGAGGAAGCATATATTCTGATCCGCATCGGTGATACCGGAAAGGGCATTCCGGAGCATCTGCGCGACAAGATTTTCTCGCCGTTTGTGGTCGGAACCGAATCGCGGACGATGAGCAAGGGCTCGGGTCTCGGACTCGGCATCAGCAAGCGGATTGTCGAGGCACACGGCGGAACGATCTCCCTTGCAGACGACCCATCCGGCGTCTGCAAGACTCTGTACGAGATCGTGCTGCCTGCAGTTCCGCAGTGATTGGCCGGTGTCCGGCAAAAAAGGAAGGAAATCTGTTTACAGAAGCACAGCTGAAAAGGCTGTGCTTCTTTTTTGATTGAACAAAGGATGACATGAGAACCGCAACTTTTTGCTTGACATCTCTGCGCTGCAATGGTAATATGGAGGCAGCAGATGTTCGAATCTGCGAGAAAAATATCATTTTGGGAGGGCAATTTATGAGAAGATTCCGAATTCTGAGCGCAGTCAGCGCCGCAGCGGTTCTGTTTGGTTCAGCAGGACTGATGCCGGCCGGCATGACTGCATCAGCGGAGCCTGAGGAGCTGTTCGCAGACGGCTTCGAGGACGGTAAGTCCTGCGGATGGGCGTCTCACGGCGGCGCGGCAACCGTCTCTCTGAGCACGGAGCAGGCACACAGCGGTTCTGCAAGTATGTTCATCACGAACCGCGAACAGGACTGGCAGGGCGCCGAATGCAGCAAGGTCGGCTATTTTTACGCCGGAGAGACCTATACCTGCTCGATCTGGTTCTACTATGATGACGAGGACGGCGCAGAACAGCAGAGCTTCCAGCTTGGCTACAAATATGTTCAGAACGGCCAGACGCAGTACAGCAGCGTCGGCAGCTGCAACGCCAAAAAGGGAAAGTGGACCGAGATGAAATCCAAGGTGACATTCCCGGCTGGCGTCACAGGCATTACGCTTTATACGCAGTGCAGCGATGCGGATCTGCCTTATTACATCGACGACTGTACCGGCATCGGCGAAAAACATGCGGAAAGCGGCCAGAAGGGCTTTTCCTATGATTTCGATGACGGCGATGTCGCAGACTGGTACGGCCGTTCCTGCGACGTGAAGGTCAGCTCCAAAATGGCGCACAGCGGAGATTATTCGCTGTATACGTCGAACCGTTCCGACCTCTGGATGAGCCCCGCAGTGGACTGCACGCTCTATGTTGAGCCGGGCGGATACTATTCCTTTGAGTGCTGGGCGGCTTATGACGGTTCGCAGTGGACCGATACCGCGGCATTTCAGATGTATCTGATGTACAATCAGAACGGAACAACAGAGTATAAGAATCTTGCAGACGAGACGACTGCAAGAGGCGAATGGGTCAAGATTGCAACACGCTTCACGATTCCGGAGGATGCAACGAATATTGCGTTTTACGTGCAGCCGAAGTGGAGCAGCAATCCTTCACAGCAGGATTTGACGATGGATTTTTATATTGATGATGTTGTATGCAAAGAGATGGCCGATCCGGTGCTCGACAAGACCGTGCCGAGTCTTTGCAAGAAGTATGAGGATCTGTTCAGGATCGGCTGTGCAGCAACCGCAACGGAACTGGTTCCGCAGGCGACCAAGGATATGATCGAGCTTCACTACAATTCCCTGACCTTCGGCAACGAGCTGAAGCCGGAGAGCGTTCTGGTGCAGGATGCCTGTGTTGCAACCGGTTCGGAGACCGGCATCGGCATTTCGCTGGAGACCGCAAAGCCGCTGCTCGAATATGCCAAAAAGACCGGCATCCCGGTGCGCGGCCATACGCTGGTCTGGCACAGCCAGACGCCGGAATGGTTCTTCCATGAAGGCTATGACAAGTCAAAGCCGTGGGCTTCCCGCGAGGTCATGCTCGGCAGAATGGAAAACTATATCAAGGCTGTATTCGCAAAAATCAAGCAGGATTATCCGGAGGTCAAATTCTATTGCTGGGATGTCGTCAATGAGGCGATTCTCGATGACGGTTCCTTCCGTCCGGCCGGCTCGACCGAGGATGACGAGGGCAATTCTCCGTGGATCAAGACGATCGGTTCGGACTATATCACTTATGCATTCGAGTATGCAAGAAAATATGCACCGACCGGCGTCAAGCTGTTCTACAATGACTTTAACGAGTACACCCCTGCAAAGCGCGATGCGATCATCAAGCTCGTCAAGGGGCTGAAGGAAAAGAATCTGATTGACGGCATCGGTATGCAGTCGCATCTGCAGATGGGCTCTCCGTCCGCAGAAGGCTACGAGACAGCGCTGAGAATGTACGGTGACCTCGGCCTTGAGGTGCAGATTACCGAGCTGGATGTCAACTGCAGCGACAACTCGCGTTCCGGTCAGCTTGAGCTTGCAGAGCGCTACCGCTCGCTGATGGAAACAATCCTCAAGTGCAAGAAGGACGGCGTCAACATCACGGCAGTTGTCATCTGGGGTATTACCGATGCAACCAGCTGGATCGGCGGCTATCCGATCCTGTTTGACGAGGATTATCAGGCAAAGCCTTCGTTCTATGCGATGCTCGATCCGGAAAAGCCGATTCAGACCGTGAAGAACAAGGATGCGCTTCCGTTTGTGGTTGCGCCGGGTTCTTCCAGCGATGCAAGTGCGAGACAGGTTGCGCTTGATGCACAGGCCGCAACTGAGATCGGCAGTGCGGGCAGCTTCAAGGCAATCTATAATACGCATGATCTCTATATCTATGTGACCGCAAAGAAGGATGCCAAGCTGACGGTTTTCTTTGACGGCCAGAGCATGGATACCAAGCAGATGAAGGCCGGTGAAACCTATATCTCCGAGCTGCTGCTTACAAAGTCTGACAAACAGTATGTTTTCGATATTCAGCTTGGCAGTGAGAACTGGAACAGCATTGAAGAGAAGCTCTCCATTGACGCAGCCGGTTCGCTGACACTTGCCGAAATGCCGACGCTCGGCGAAGCATATGCCGGAACGATCACCGTAGACGGCAAGATTGACGATGCATGGAAGCAGGCAAGCGAGCTTCGCATCAGCAATTTCCAGATGGGCAATTCTGACAAGAACGCACAGGGCATTGCAAAGGTCATGTGGGATGCGAAGAATCTCTATGTGCTGATTCAGGTCAACGATCCGAACGGTCTCCATTCTTCGAGCTCCAACCATTATGAGTGCGACACCGTCGAGGTATTCTTCGATGAGAACAATGCCAAGACCGCAGCCTATCAGTCTGATGATATCCAGTGCCGTGTCGGCTATGACAACGGCAAGTCCGTTTCGGACAACCGCACGCTTGCGGACTTTGTTTCGGCAACTGCTGAGACAGATACCGGCTATCTGATCGAGATTGCAATTCCCGCAACGCTCGGTTCGTTCCGCACCGGACAGACAGTCGGCTTTGATATCCAGATCAACGATGACAACAACACCGGCGAGCGTGTCGGTGCGGTCAACTGGTCGGGCGACAAGTCCGGCATGGGCTATACCGATACAGGCTGCTTCGGCGTCCTGACTTTGGTCGGCGATCAGCCCGGACTCCCCGGCGACGCCAACTGTGACGGCGCTGTGGATGTTGCGGATGCGGTTCTCCTCTGCAAGTTCATGACCGGTGACAGCTCTGCAAAGATCAATGATGCCGGCCTGAAAAACGGCGATGTTGACGGCAAAAAGGGCATTTCGGATGATGACGTTTCAAAGATTCTCAAATATATCGTGCATCTGATTCAGGTTCTCTGATCTCATGGCAGCACAGCGGGCAGCAGTTCCGCTGTGCTGCTTTTTTCATACACAGAATTGCATCATTTTTTCATATATCTGTCACATTGACATGCTATGATAATGTCAGGGAAAATCCGTTCTTGGGGAGATAAGGAGTCCGAATGAAAAAATATGCTGCCATGTTGATTATGAGTTGTGCGGTTTGGCTTTCAGGCTGCGGAACCGCAAGCCAGTCGCAGCCGAAGCCGCAGCAGTCGGGTTCGGCCGGCATTTCGGCGAATAATTCTGAATCTGAACAGGAAATCAATTCTGATGAGAATACTGAAACACAGGCACCTGACGGAAGTGAGGCGCTGCAGTTTTCGTTGCCGAATCTGAACAGCTTTACGGCGCAGATACTCGGCGGCGGCAGCTTTACCGAAGCAGATCTGGCCGGTGCGGATATCACCGCCGTGAATATCTGGTCCACGACCTGCGGCCCCTGTATCCGGGAGATGCCTGAGCTTGCAGAATATGCAAAGTCTCTGCCGGAAAATCTGCGCGTGATGACATGGTGTCTGGACGCAGAGGTTTCACCGGACGGCCAGCAGATCCAGAGCTTTCTGAATGACTGCGGCTTTACAGGTGTGACACTGACTTCGGGCGACGGCGATATGCAGACATTGCTGAATCAGCTGATGTATACGCCGACGACGGTATTTATAGACTGCAGCGGCAATCTGGTATGCGAACCGCTGGTCGGGGCAGGGGATATCAAGGAAAAATATACATCCTGCTTCAATGAGGGTCTGAAACGGCTCGGAAAAGACACGATATAAAATAGCCGGCCTGTATGCTTGGATACAGGCCGGTTTTTTATGTTCAGGTAACTGCGTTCAGCAGCCGTTTGATGCGGGTCAGGTCTCTGGCATCGAGCTGGCCGTCATTGTAAAGATTTGCGGCTTCCCAGACCGGAAGATCCGTTTCCTTTGTCAGAAGGTAATCCCTCAGCAGCGCGATGTCATCGCTGCGGAATTTGTTGTCGTTGTTGACATCTCCGACCAGATAACCGGCGTAAACATCGGTGACCGTGCAGATGTCTGCGGTTTTGACGGTACCCATTGCGGAGGTGATTGTGACGCTGTAGGTTCCGGTTGTGCCGGCATTTGCTGCCGGAATCGTATATTCGGTGCCGGTTGCGCCTGATATCGCCTTTCCGTCGTGATACCACTGATATTTTGCGGGTGCAGCTGCGTCGTCAATGACAGATATTCTGTATGTCTGCCCTTCATTCAGCGCGACCGTCTGCTTGGCGGTGCAGACGGGAATATCTGCTTTGATCGTATACTCTGCCGCCTTGACATCGCTGCAGAGGAGCCAGTCCTTCGGCGCGCTGTCCTGCATGAAAAAGCGGATGTTATGCAGCGTGACGCCGGGCTTCAGACCCATCACATCGCCGAACGGAATCCGGAATTCGACAAATCCGGGGGAGTTCTTCTGAATGCATCCTGAGTAGTCGCCGTGATTGAAATAGACGTAGTTTCCGGCATAATACATCCAGTACTGTTCGCCGTTTTCCGTGTTTTTCAGCTGGATATTATATACTTCAGACTCTCCCGGCACAAAGTGCTCTGCGGAAATATAAAGGTATTTTTCATCATTGGAAAGATAGAGCTTTGCGGTCTCGTTTTCCGCGCAGAGCCTGTCGGCGGAAACCTCGGACGGTGAGGAGATTTCGCCGTCTGTGATCTGCATGTGATTGATCGTATAAACCGTTCCGTCCCCGTTCCCGAAGCTCTGAATGACCCGTTTATTGCGGTCACCGGTTTCTGTGACCGTGACGCTGCCGAGATAATTTGCGCCGAGTGCTGCATTCCAGATATCCGGGTTTGCGAACTTTACAGAGCGCTGATTCATCTGCAGAACAGGATTGTCGCCGACGCTCAGCTTGAGGTAGACATTCCACTTGCCCGGTTCCAGACAGCCCGGCAGCTGCAGCAGCTGCAGATCTTCGGATACCGTGCAGGAGCGCCAGCTCCGGGAATCCGTGCGGATATCCGTCCGGAGATAATTGCCGTCCTTTTCCAGCAAGATCTCGGCTTTCTGCTGCCGGATCGGGTTTGCAAAGCCGGTATTTTCGACTTTGTATTTGAGGACAAGACTGCCGCCCTGTTCAGCGGTCGGTGTCATTTGCACATCGCGGAAAACAAACCGGTAGCCGAGATGGTCGCGGATAAACTTTTTGACATTGACGCCGTAATAGGCACTGTTGTTGACGTCCGGAACATCGTATTTTTCGCCGAAGCTGTACTGCTCATAGAGATTGAAAATATTGCTGTTGATATAAGAAAGATGCGTTTTGTACATCTCCGGAATCGCATTTTCGGGGAGATAGGTGTCATATTTCTGTGCATACTCAAGATTGCCGGAGAATTCGCCGCCGAAATAGCTGGTGACAGCCTGATTGCCGAGCCATGTTGTTTCATTGGCACGGTTTGAATAGGTGCCGAGGTCGCTGTCCGAGCCCATATAGCCGTCGTCGTACATACCGATCCGGGCGGCCTTGCTGCCAGGCTCAGAGGCCCACTCTGCGATGTTTTTCTGGTCAATATCTGCCCATTTTGCGAAGATATTCGGTGTGCGCACCGTCACCGGAACCGGATCCGGAACGACATTCAGCATGAGGTCGAGCAGCTCGGCTTTTTGCGCAACAGAGCAGTATTTTCCGCCCCACTGTTCGCCGTAGCAGCCGACGAAACCGCTCTCGACATACATCAGAATATCCTGGTAATCAGTCAGTAATCCGCTGTCTGCGATCTGCTGAATATGTGATTTCAGCATGTCAAAGGTTGCCGGCTCCGGATTGCTTGTGCCGTCATCATCATAGCGGAACCGCAGTGCAATCGTGCAGCCGTTTTTGCGGCAGTTTTCAAATGTTCCGCGCAGCCCTGCAAAGAACGCATCATCCAGCGGGTAATCCGTGCCGGGCGTATAGTTGCCGGCCGCGTCCGTCGTACCGTTTTCGCCGTTGGAAAATGCCCCGATATCAATGAACATCAGAACAAGGCTGCCGGTCGGATTATGCACCGGCGTATTTCCCGGTTTGCATCGGTACCACAGTGTCGATGTGTAGCCCATGCCGGGATTCAGAATCGTTTCGGTCGTTTCGTCATAGCTGATGCCGGTGTCGGCCAGTGTGACGGCTGCTGAACCTACCGCGGCAGGCAGCAGCGAAAGCGATCCTGTCAGCGCGGCTGCGGCAGCCGTCAGTGCAGCACAGAACCTTTTCAGGGCAGGTTTTTTCATGCGACATCTCTCCTTTACATTGTAGACTGCGGTCAGAAAGCCGGTTTACGGGTTCATACTGCCGTTCGGGCCGGTTATTCGGTCAGCAGTTCCTCCAGAATCTCCGCGGCATCTGTGACGCATCCGCGGCAGGAGCGCAGCTTCTTATGTGTCAGATCACCGCGCAGTTCTTTGCAGAGCAGCGACTGGTTCATGTTTGTGAACCGGGCGTCCAGTTCCGCAATCCGCGGATCGTTTTCGCCGAATCTGCGTGCAAGCACAGTTTCTGCGGCGAGGACGGCACCGCATTTTTTCATTTTACCGCCTGCCATTGGTGCTGCAAGAGCGGCAGCTTCCTGCTCCGAAAGGCCGGCTTCCTCATGGAACGCGCACAGAACTGCTGCGGAACAGCTCATGGGCTGCTTGTGGTTTTCAATCGCTTTTTCAGATTTTTTCATTGTGATTTCCTTTCCTTTCCGGTGCTTGGCTGTGAATTGTCCGGATTTGATTGACTTTTCGGTTCTGACATGCTATAATAGACGCTGCAGCCGGATTTTCGGGCTGCAAATGATTGATCCGTGAAAAGAGAATATATGGAACGAAAAAACAACATTCTGACAGATCAGCGGATTGTCGCGCTGCTTGCGTTTATCAGCTGTGCGCTTTGGGGCAGCGCATTTTCCGCGGTCAAAACGGGGTACGCTCTGCTCGGAATCCGCAGCAATGCTTGGGCAGATCAGCTGACCTTCGGCGGCATTCGCTTTGCCGTTGCCGGTGTAATGGCGCTTGCCTTCGGAAGTATACGGGCAAAAAAGCTGCTGCTGCCGAACCGCCGCACGTTTCCGAAAATCTGCATCATCAGTCTGTTTCAGACGGTGCTGCAGTATTTCTGCTACTACATCGGGCTTGCCAATACGAGCGGCGTCCGCGCCTCGGTGCTGGTCGGCATGAATGTATTTACCGCGATTCTGATTTCATCGCTGCTGCTGCGGATTGAAAAGCTGACAGCGCGCAGTATACTGGGGTGCACCGTCGGATTTCTCGGCCTTGTGCTCATCAATCTTGACGGTCTGCAGGGCAGCTTTCGTTTCCTCGGAGACGGCATGATATTGCTCTGTACCGTAGCGAGCGGTTTTTCCTCCGCGTTTATGAAAAAGCTCTCCGGCGGAGAGGATCCTGTTCTGCTGAGCGGCTGGCAGTTTCTGCTCGGCGGTCTGGTGCTGGCCGGAATCGGTCTGCTCGGCGGCGGAACACCGGGGCATTTTTCAGATCCCGCGGTGCTTCTGCTGCTGTATCTTGCATTTATATCTGCTGCAGCCTATTCGCTCTGGGCGCTGCTGCTGAAATATAATCCTGTTTCCAGAGTCGCTGTCTACGGCTTTATGAATCCGGTCTGCGGCGTTATCATCTCCGCAGTTGTGCTCGGAGAATCCGGGCAGATTACGCTGCGGTTTGTGACTGCGCTGCTGCTGGTATGTGCCGGAATCGTCATTGTCAATCTGACCGGCAGGCATTCCGGCGCGTGAGCGTCTTGCAGACCAATCTGTTTTCAGATCGGATATTTGAATATCCACGTATTTTTACTGTCTCCATTATAGCATGGATTCAGATATCTGTCAAACATCACACTATAATAAAGTACCCGTTTCAGGGTGCGGATACAAAGTCTATGGGGCGGGGGAGCACAATGCTTGCGAACCGACCTTTTTCTGAAACAATTACGGCAGGGAGTCATCCCTGCCGCTGTTTTTATGCTTTGTTTTCCGCGAATAATGTTTTTTATCGGTTTCCGCGATTCTGGTAACAGGTGAAAGCTGCCATGTGCCGCGGCGCATGCGGTCATATTCGCGTTTTTGCTTTTTGCTCATTTTCTCATAAGGTACAAATGCCTTCATTCCTCTGCACCTGCCTTAAAATTATAGATCGGACGGATGATCTCGTTGATTTCAACGGTATCCCCGATGCAGCTGATGATCGCCTCAGCGGGCTTATACGCCATCGGACATTCATCCAGTGTTCCGCTGCTGACCGATGTTGTATAGATGCCGGCCATCTGCTTTTTGAACTCTGAAACAGTAAAGGAAGCCTTTGCATCGGAACGCGACATCAGACGACCCGCGCCGTGCGGTGCAGACTGATTCCAGTCGTCGTTGCCCTTTCCGGTGCAGATCAGGCTGCCGTCGCGCATGTTCATCGGAATGAGCAGCTTTTCGCCGCGTTTGGCCGAGACAGCACCCTTGCGCAGGATCATGTGCTCTGTATCAATATAATTGTGGATTGTTGTGAACTGCTCTGCGATATGGAGCCCCATGCCGCGGATGATCTCATCTGCCATTGCGCGGCGGTTCAGCATGGCAAATTCCTGAACCAGCTTCATATCGTGGATATACTGTTCAAAGAGCTTTCCTGCCGTATAAGCAAGATGCTTCGGGACATCTGTGCGTGTTTGTTCGTGCAGCTTTTTCAAAGCCTTCTGAATCTGCTGCTGTTTTCCCTGTGCCTTCAGCGTCTCGATGAGGGTCTGTACCTCGTTGTCAGAGGCGCGGTTCAGCTGCCGGTAGGCCTCCTCCTGATAGTATTTTGCGACCTCGACGCCGAGATGCCGCGAGCCCGAATGGATAACAAGATAGATGCTGCCGTCATCGCCCTGATCGGCTTCGATAAAGTGATTGCCGCCGCCGAGGGAGCCGATGCTCTGCATGGCGCGCGGAACATGAATCCGGTCGGCACAGTAAAGTGCATCAAGATCAAACTGTGCTGCGAACCGGTGCGGCGTTTCCCGGACGGAAAAGCCGGACGGAATGCTGCGGTAGATCAGCTTGTCGAGCTTTTGCAGCTCGATATGTGTTTCTTTCAGCTTCACGGTCTCCATGCCGCAGCCGATATCGACACCGACAAGATTCGGGATAGCGGTGTCGGTAACGGTCATGGTCGTGCCGATCGTGCAGCCGACTCCGGTATGCACATCCGGCATGATGCGGATTTTTGCACCGCGGCTCACGGGCTGATTGCAGAGCGAGAGAATCTGTGCGATTGCGCTCTCCTCCGCGATTTCTGCAAATATTTTTGCAGAAGCATATTTTCCTTGTATTTCAAACATAGTCGTTCCTTTCCGGAGCGCCCGCAAAAAAAGCATCCCTGCAAAAGCAGAGATGCTCTGAATGATTGATTTCACGGCAAAGCCGGTGTGCTCAGTCAGTCCGTGCGGGCAAACTCCATGTGCAGTTATCATGTTGATATTGAATTGTCAGCTTTGGGTATTTCATGGTGTTCACCTGCCTTTCGTAGAATTTGAGCTTATTATATCCGCTTCGGGCGGATTTGTCAAGTGAAATATGTGATTTGTAACCGATTTGTAGCCCGCCGCATATGACGGCATCTGCCCGCCGCGGACTAATTGACACTGACTTTGCGCACCCGGAAAAATGCCTCACGGTAACGCTTCGGCGTCATGCCGGTCTGCTTCCGGAATACCTGTATAAAGTGGCTCTCGGAGCTGAAACAGAGATAGTCAGAGATCGCAAGGCACGAGAAATCCGAATACCGCAGCATATTCTCCGCCGCTTCGATCCGCTTTTTCGTGATATACTCGGAAACTGTCATGCCGACCTCCTTGCGGAACAGCCGTGACAGATAGGTCGGGCTGAGCCCCGCTGCTTCGGCCAGTGCGGGGAGCGTCAGCTTGGTGTGCAGATTATCATAAATATAGTCAATACAAATTGCGACCGCACGCGGATAGCGGTTCTGTTTTTTCAGCAGATGCATTCTCTGTGCATAGTCCTCAACGACCTCGCGGTGGAGCATCCGCACCTCTTCCTCGGCGGTACAGCGGTCAATGCTCCGGATATAGATATCACTGAGATTGTAGGCCTCTTCCATTTCCATGCCGCCCTCAATGCAGGCTCTCGTAATCAGCGCAATCGTAATAATCAGATGATACTGCAGATTCCGGAGCGGCTCCGGGCTGAGCTTTCCCATCTCCTTGCTCTCGAACGGCTGATAGAGCCGGCGCATTTCCTGAATATCGCCGTCCTGAATAGATTTGAAAAAGGCATTTTCACGTTCATATGCCAGATGCGTGATGCTCTGCTCCCGGTTCAGGAATGCCTGATGCATCAGTTTTTTTTCAATATCCATAAAAGACCCCCTCTCTTATTATACTATATCCAAGTGAAATATGCAACAGAAATTTGATAAAAAAGGTATCTGTTTGATATTTTTGCATAAATTTTTGTGATATACTGAACTCAATCCATAGGGGGATTCTGCAAAGGAGGAATATAAAGATGAAGAAATACGCTCGTTTGTTTGCTGCTGCATCCGCACTGCTGATTACAGCAGGTGTGACCATCGGTGCAGTACACGCTGCGCTTTCCGGTGACCTGAACGGAGACGGCAGTCTCTCCGTCAAAGACGCAGAGGTCCTTCAGTCCGTTCTGCTCAAAAAATCCAGCGATATGAAGGCAGAGATGGATCTGAACAATGACAGTCAGATCGACGCCAAGGATATGTCCAAGCTGAAGAACAGTATTCTGAATCCGCCTCAGGACGTACCGCCCAGCGGCATTCAGGATCTCGGCACACAGCCGAAGCTCCCGGCAACCATGTATTCCAACTTCCGTGAGGGCGATGCAGGCGACTTCTTCGCTTCCGACGGCTGGACGAACGGTTCCGTGTTCGACAACTGGTGGTATAAGCGCAACACCGGCATGAAGGACGGCTACATGTACCTGACCATTGATCAGGACTGGGACGGCCACAAAAACGATTACAATTCTGAAAACGGTCCGCGCAACTACTCCGGCGGCGAATACCGCACGAATGAGTTCTATCACTACGGCTACTATGAGTGCTCCATGCAGGCCATCAAGAATCCGGGCGTTGTGTCCTCGTTCTTCACTTACACCGGTCCTTCCGACGTTGTCAACGGTCAGAAGAATCCGTGGGACGAGATCGACATCGAGATCCTCGGCAAGGACACCACAAAGATGCAGATCAACTACTACCGTGACTCGAAGGGCGGCCACGAAAAGATGATTGACCTCGGCTTCGATGCTTCCGAGGCATTCCACACCTATGGCTTCGACTGGCAGCCTGACAAGATCACATGGTATGTGGACGGCAAAGAAGTCGGTTCCATGACCGGCGATATGCCCAAGACCCCGAGCAAGATCATGATGAACGCATGGCCGGGCGTCAGTGATTCGAGCAAGGATCCGAACACGATTGCATGGCTGCAGCCCTATGACGGCAAGACGCCGCTGACTGCACGTTATCAGTGGGTCACCTTCCACAAGAGCGAAAGCAATCCGGGCACCAATCCCGGTACGAACCCCGGCACCAATCCGGGTACCAACCCCGGAACAAATCCCGGCACACAGACCATTAGCGGCATTCAGGATCTCGGTACGCAGCCGAATACCTCTGCGCAGATGTACTCGAATTTCCGTTCGGGCGATGCGGGTGACTTCTTCGCTTCCGACGGCTGGACGAACGGTTCCGTGTTCGACAACTGGTGGTACAAGCGCAACACCGGCATGAAGGACGGCTACATGTACCTGACCATTGATCAGGACTGGGACAACCACAGATACGACTACAATTCCGAGAACGGCCCGCGCAACTACTCCGGCGGTGAGTACCGCACCAACAACTTCTACCACTACGGTTACTATGAGTGCTCCATGCAGGCCATCAAGAATCCGGGTGTTGTCTCCTCGTTCTTCACTTATACCGGTCCTTCTGATGTTGTGAACGGTCAGAAGAATCCGTGGGACGAGATCGACATCGAGATTCTCGGCAAGGACACCACCAAGATGCAGATCAACTACTACCGCGACTCGAAGGGCGGCCACGAGCAGATGATTGACCTCGGCTTCGATGCTTCCGAGGCATTCCACACCTATGGCTTCAGATGGCAGTCCGACAAAATCACATGGTATGTGGACGGCAAAGAAGTCGGTTCCATGACCGGCGATGTGCCGAAGACTCCGAGCAAGATCATGATGAACGCATGGCCGGGCGTCAGCGATTCGAGCAAGGATCCGAACACGATTGCATGGCTGCAGCCCTACGACGGCAAGACGCCGCTGACTGCACGCTATCAGTGGGTCACATACAATCCGCAGTGATTTCCTCCCCATCCTGCGACTGTTTCGCATTTTCCAGTCGCAGGATTCCCAATATCTTTACAGCAGGCTATATGTCTGCTGTATTTTTTTGCAGAAAAACAGAGTGTACAGCAAAGCCGGAGGCATCTGCCCCCGGCTTGTGTTATGATATCTGCCGGAATCTTATTCCGCATATTGTGTATTGCCGTTATCCTCACAGACCGCGTACAAATTGGTTTCCCACGCGGGAATATACGGCAGATGCCGTACAAACAGCCGGTAGCGCGGATTGATGCGCTTGACCAGCAGCGGCAGCTCGAAAATGTCCTCGTTGCGGTGATAGAGCGAAACCATCAGCTTCGGCGCATAGCGCGCAATCGAACGGGATGCACCCCAGAGCGCCTCCCGCTCTGCGCCTTCGACGTCCATTTTCAGCAGCGTAACCGGATTGCCTGCAAGCAGGTTATCGACCGCGCGCGCAGGCGTCATGACGCCCTCTGCGGCAATCGCAGACTGCCGTCCGGCCTTTGCACCGAAGGGCAGCTCGGTATCCACGCACCATGCAGTACACTGATAGCACTGTACGGACGGTGTATCACCGACAAACTTCACGAGCTTCTTATAGTTCTTCTTATCCGGCTCTACGGCAATGATGCGGTGATATTTTCCCCGCGTATATTCGAGCATTTCACGGATCGTATCGCCGTTATAGGCGCCGAGGTCAACGTAAATCTCGTGATTCGTCGGCTGCAGAACGCGGTTCCAGATCTCGTCCTTGCTGTCAACCTGATCCATCAGATAGGCAGGATTGCCGCTGATCTTGAAATTGATGATGTTGGCGTAGATCTGTCTGGAACGCTCGTCTGCAAGCGACTGATAGACCGCTTGAATCTCATCCTCATGCTCTGCACAGTATTCCGGCGTAAAGAGTCCGCCGCCGACAACCGGAACATCCGGTACATAAAGCTGATAGCGCTCTCCGAGTACCCGGATGCGGTCAATCATCTGCGGAGAACAGACAGCAAACGCCAGTACGACGACAAAATCATCCAGCTCTGCTTCCAGCTCTGACAGCTTGCGGACGGGATATCCTGCAAAATCATGGCCGCGGACGAATTCGTCACTTGCAAAGATTCCGGCGACCGGAATCTCATAGCTCCGCATGGCGGCAAGAATCCGGACAGCGCCGTCACCCATGCCGTAAAGATAGATCGGCCGTGACTCCGCTTTCAGGCGTTCCCAAACAGAAATTTTCTCCGTAACAAACTGTAGCATAATCTGTTATCCCTTCATAGATTACTCATGATCGTGACATTCACAGTCACATTCAAATTCATCGCGTGAATGATCCATCATATCATCGTGATGATGCGGCGCATGGCCGCCGGACATTCCGCCGGTGATCGCATAGAGGTCACGGCCGCGTGTGTTATAGCGGTCGCGCTCTGCATTGATCTGCTTATCGAGCTTTTTGAGCACTTCCCGCGGATTTTTGACACAATGGACTTCCTTTTCCGGCGTATCGGTATCGCGCACATAAATGATAATCGTGCCGCAGCCGACAATTCTTTGCCAGAACGGCAGCTTGAGCTTTTTATCGGTCACCTTGTAAAGATCGAGCTCATCCTCATCCAGACTGAGCCAGCCTGTGCGTGTGATGAACTTGGTTTCCGTCAGGAAATACCTGGTGAATGTCCACGGAAGACCGAGGAATGTCCGTTTCCGGTCAGACCAGATATATTCGATCTCATTTTTCTTTTTTTTGCTCATAGCGAGGCTCCTTTCTGTCTGGATCATCCAGTATTTCAGGATGCATCATCGGATGCATCGGATAAACAAATGACAGTTTTGCCGTCCTGAGAAGCCGGAACTCTGATTCCGGTTCCGGCAATGCAGACCGTATAGCTGCGGCCGGGTGCAGAGCAGGTCAGGATCATGCGGCTGCCGCAGCGCTGCGCTGAAAGCGTACAGTCAAGGCCGCCCTCTGCGCGGTAAATCTCAGCAGAGGCAGTGTGCCCGTCCGCAAGCGGGCAGATCAGCACATCGGCACCGCCGAGATAGTCATAGCAGACATCGCCGCGGAAATCACCGCGGACAAGAATTGAATCCGGCCGGATGTAAAGCGGCATTTCCAGATAGCTGCATGTCCGCCGGAGCCATCTTCCGCCGGTAACAGGCGGCGCTTCCGGCGCAAGCAGATCAATCCATTCGCCGGCCGGGAGATAAAATTCTGCAATGCCGGATTCGTCAAACACCGGCGCGCAGAGCAGATTTTCACCCAGCATATACTGCCGGTCCAGCGTCAGGCAGGCAGGGTCGTCCCCGAAGTCCAGTACCATTGCACGCATCATCGGCACGCCGGTCCGGTGCGTCAGATTGGCCTGCGCCCAGAGATACGGCATCAGCGCACCTTTCAGATTCGTAAAGAACCGCAGCACCGCGCAGGCATTTTCCGGGTTTGCGGGATCATCTTCTTCATAGATCCACGGCACCCGGTAGGAAGTTGAACCGTGCAGACGGCTGTGCGTGCTCATCAGCCCGAAGGCAACCCATCGCTTGTAAACATCTGCGGAAGCAGTCTGCTCAAACCCGCCGATATCGTGCGAGAAAAAGCCGAACCCGGAGCAGGTCAGCGAAAGTCCGCCGCGGAGCGTCTCTGCCATTGCGGAATAGGCCGCAGCGCAGTCGCCGCCCCAGTGCACCGGAAATCTCTGACAGCCTGCCGTCGCGCTTCTCGCGTAGAGCACGGCGCGGTCTGTGCCGGTACAGGATTCGAGCGCTTCAAAAACAACCTTGTTATAAAGGTAGGTATAGTAATTATGCATGGCCGCGGGATCGGAGCCGTCATACCAGATAACATCCGTCGGAATGCGCTCCCCGAAATCAGTTTTGATCGCATCGGCGCCGTCACGGCAAAGTGCGCGGATTTTATCGGCAAACCACGCACATGCAGAAGGATTTGTAAAATCCACAATCGCCATGCCGGACTGCCACATATCCGTCTGGAAGATGCTGCCGTCCTTCTTGTGCAGGAAATACCCATGCGCAGCGCCCTCGTCAAACAGCGCGGACTCCTGCGCAATATACGGGTTGATCCAGACGCAGATGCCGACCCTGTATTCTGCCTTCAGCCGCCGGAGCATCGCCGGCGGATCAGGGAACATCTCAGAATCCCAGCAGAAGCTCGTCCATGTGCAGGCCTTCATCCAGAAGCAGTCAAAATGAAACATCTCCAGCGGGATTCCGCGCTGCTGCATACCGGAAAGCATCTGCCGGACACTGTTCTCGTCGTAATCTGTCGTAAAGGACGTCGAGAGCCAGAGCCCGAATGAACGCGCCGGAACCAGCGCAGGCCGTCCCGAAAGCGCGGTATAATTGCGGAGCACACCGGCACAGTCTGAGCCGCCGATGACATAGTAGGTCAGTGATTCACCCGGAACTGTCATGCTGATTTTCGATACGGTATCCGAGCCGACCTCACAGCTGACACAGCCTGTGTGGGCGATCAGCACGCCGTAGCCGCGGGAGCTGAGATAAAACGGAACCGATTTATAGCTCTGCGCCGTACAGGTTCCGCCGTCTGCGTTCCAGATCTCAACGGTCTGTCCGTTCTTGACAAACGGCGTGAATGTTTCACCAAAGCCGTAGATATACTCCCCGACGCCGAGCGAAAGCTGTTCGCGGATCCAGCAGCCGCTTTTGTTTTCCGGAACAGCCCAGAAGGGACGATCCGCTGCAGCTGCACAGCGCTGTGCAATGCGGTGCGCTTCCTCCTGAATATAGGAAGCCGCCCGTTCTCCGCTGCCTGTCAGGGGTCTCCCTGCATAGGTATAGCGGATATCCCAGCACGAACCCTTTCCGATCGTGACAGCCGTTTGGCCGGAGGTCAGCGTGACAGCATTCTCCGTTTCGGTTATCACGGGCTGGAATCCCGGTTCTGCTTGCAGATCGAATTCCGGCATCCGTACAGCCGTTCCCTTGTGGTGAATAATCTGCACACGAATGCAGTCCGGCCGGAGAGACGAGAACAAAACCGTCAGCATCACACCGCCGAGCGTCATGCCGCGGTTTCGGATATGTTGTGAGGCAGCAAGCACCCGGACGGTATCACCGCTGATGCGGATGTCATATGGCTGCACTGCATAGCTGACCGTGCAGCCGGGCTGATCCAGCCAGTACCCGTCAGAGAATTTCATGCATGACCTCCCGTGCGTTCCGGTTCGGACGGCTTGTGATAGATATACACATATATCATACCATAAATCCGCCCGAAAGTCAATCAGTGCAGACTTGTTTCGCATAAAAAATCCGCGCAGTTCCGTCAAAGAAGCGCAAACTCCCGCCGCACCGGACTTTTTTCGGGTTACCCATTGAAAAAATAAGAAAAACATGTTATAATGAAAAAGAATGCAAACATGAACGGAGGAATCCCATTGGCAAATCAGAATATCCGCAATTTCAGTATTATTGCGCATATCGACCACGGTAAGTCCACGCTGGCTGACCGGATTCTTGAAAAGACCTGCGCGGTTGCCGCCCGCGATATGGAGGAACAGCTGCTCGACAACATGGATATCGAGCGCGAACGCGGCATTACAATCAAGGCGCGTGCCGTCGCACTGGATTACACCGCAAAGGACGGGCAGACTTATCGCTTCAATCTGATTGACACGCCCGGCCATGTGGACTTTAACTATGAAGTGAGCCGTTCCCTCGCCGCCTGTGAGGGTGCGATCCTGATTATTGATGCATCTCAGGGCATTGAGGCGCAGACGCTTGCAAATACCTATCTTGCCGTAGAGGCCGATCTGGAGATTGTGCCGGTCATCAATAAGATCGACCTGCCCTCAGCCGAGCCGGACCGCGTTGCAGCAGAGGTCGAAAACGTCATCGGCATTCCCTGCATGGACGCACCGCGTGTTTCTGCAAAAATGGGTACGAATATTGAAGAGGTGCTGGAACGCATTGTCACGGATGTGCCCGCTCCGCAGGGCGATGAAAATGCCCCGCTGCAGGCGCTGATCTTCGACAGCTTCTACGACTCCTACAAGGGCGTTATCATCTATGTCCGGATCAAGGAAGGCACCGTCAAAACCGGCGACCGCATCCGCCTGATGGCAACCGGCGCAGAGTTCCAGATCGTCGAGGCCGGCGTCATGAGTGCGACGGAGCACATCAACCGCGGCATTCTGCAGGCCGGTGAGGTCGGCTATCTCACCGCGTCGATCAAGAGCATCGGCGATACGCGCGTCGGCGATACGGTCACACGCGCGGACAATCCCTGCGCAGAACCGCTGCCCGGCTACCGCAAGGTCGCACCGATGGTGTTCTCCGGTATCTATCCGGCAGACGGCGCACACTATAACGATCTGCGCGAGGCGCTCGAAAAGCTGCAGCTCAACGACGCTGCACTGACCTTCGAGCCGGAAACCTCGGTTGCACTCGGCTTCGGCTTCCGCTGCGGCTTCCTCGGCCTGCTGCATATGGAAATCATTCAGGAGCGTCTGGAACGCGAGTACGACCTTGACCTCGTGACAACCGCACCTTCCGTTATCTATAAGGTTACGCTGACAAACGGCGAGGTGCTGATGATTGACAATCCTTCCAATTATCCCAATCCGGCCAATATTGCCAGTGCAGAGGAGCCGATCGTAAAGGCCAGCATTCTTGCGCCGAAGGAATATGTCGGCGGCATTATGGATCTGTGTCAGGAGCGCCGCGGCATTTTCAAGGATATGCAGTATCTCGATGATGTGCGCGTCGAAATGCATTATACGCTGCCTCTGAACGAAATCATCTACGACTTTTTCGATGCGCTGAAATCCCGCACACGCGGCTATGCGTCGCTGGATTACGAGCTGGACGGCTACACGGCCTCCAAGCTGGTCAAGCTGGACTTCATGCTCAACGGCGAGATTGTCGATGCGCTGTCCTTCATTGTTCACGATTCAAAAGCCTATCCGCGTGCACGTAAAATCGCGGAAAAGCTGAAGGAAAATATTCCGCGTCAGCTGTTTGAGGTTCCGATTCAGGCGGCAATCGGCGGCAAGATCATCGCCAGAGAAACGGTCAAGGCACTGCGCAAGGATGTTCTTGCAAAATGCTACGGCGGTGACATCACACGTAAGAAAAAGCTGCTTGAAAAACAGAAGGAAGGAAAGAAGCGGATGCGTCAGCTCGGAACCGTTGAGGTACCGTCCGATGCATTCATGGCTGTACTCAAATTTGATGAATAACTCCACGCAGAAAGAAAAAAGCGGGTTTTATCAGAAAATCCGCGTCATAGACGGAACCGTACTCAAGCTCATTGCAATGCTCACGATGGTCTGCGATCATGTGGGAGATATCTTTTTTCCGGGAGCACCCTGGATGCGCGTAATCGGCCGTATTGCAATGCCGATCTTTGCGTTTTGCATTGCGGAGGGCTATCACTATACACATGACCGCCGGAAATATCTGCTGCGGCTGGGCGTGTTCGCAGTCATCAGTGAGCTGCCGTTCGATCTTGCGTTCAGCGGCGGGTTCGACTGGACCCATCAGAACATCATGCTGACCTTTTTCCTCGCTGTGCTTGCGCTGATCCTTTTCGATTATTGCTGCGGGTCAGGCGAAAATAAGAAGGCGCTGCGCTTTGCAGCGGGTTGTATGCCGGTCGTTGCAATCTGTATTGCCGCGATGCTGCTCGGTACAGACTACACGCTGTTCGGCATTCTGACAGTCTGGGTGTTTCATATCGCACGCAAGCTGCCGCATCCGTTCCGTGCGCTCAGCGGCGTCGGTCTGATGGCGCTGCTTCGCACAAAGGGCGTCTATCTCGGCACCGGGCTCGCATTTATTCCGCTCGCGCTCTATAACGGTAAAAAAGGCAAAGGCCTGAAATGGCTGTTCTATGTGTTCTACCCGGGGCATCTTCTGATCCTGTTCCTGCTGCACATGCTCCTGGTTCATCCAACGTAACACGGAGGTTCCCATGAAACATACCTGTCCCTACTGCGGCGAAAAAACCTTTTCCCCGCTGCAGAAAGCACTCTGCGGCGGCATGAGCAGCAGCGGAAAAAACTGTCCTTCCTGCGGCGGACGCTGCGTCAACGGAAAGCTCTCTCTGCTGGTCAATTCGCTGCTGCGCGGTGCCGCACTGATTATGATTCTGTATACATATTTCACCTACACAAGCGTCAGCCAGATTTTCTGGTTCGGTGTTGTGCCGCTGCTGATCGCTTTCGCCGCCGGCTTTCTCTTTGACATGTTCTTCGGCAAGCTGATTGAAGCAATCAAACGCGAATGATTCAGCCGGCCGGAATCTATATTCATGTGCCGTTCTGTGCACAGAAGTGTCCGTACTGTGATTTTTATTCCGGACGCTATACCAAAACCGATGCAGAACGCTTTACGGAGGCTGTCTGCCGGAATCTGACGCAGCTGCCGGAACAGCTCAAAGCGGATACGGTCTACTTCGGCGGCGGAACGCCGTCGCTCCTGCCCGCAGAGTCGCTTGCACGAATGCTCTCTGCCGTCCGCGCACGCTGTGTACTCGCTGCGGATGCGGAGATTACACTGGAGGCCAATCCGCTGACCGTTACGGAGCAAAATCTTGCGGCATGGCTGGAGGCCGGCATTAACCGGCTGTCGCTCGGCGTGCAGTCGTTTCAGCCGGATGTGCTCCGGATGCTCGGCCGCAGACATACGCCGCAGCAGGCCCAAAATGCCGTCCTGCGCGCTGCGGCGGCGGGATTCCGCAATCTCAGCATTGACCTGATGTGCGGGCTGGACATTCAGACGGCGGCATGCTGGCAGGCTGATCTTGCCGAAGCCGCTGCATTGCCGGTTACGCATATTTCCTCGTATCTGCTGAAAATCGAGCCGCAGACGCCGTTCGGACAGCAGCCGCCGGCGCTCGCTGATTCCGACGATACGGCAGACCGCTGGCTGCAGATGCATGACTTTCTGACAGCACAGGGCTTCCGGCACTACGAAATATCCAATTATGCAAAGCCGGGCTATGAAAGCCGCCACAACTGCAAATACTGGCAGCTGGTGCCGTATTACGGCATCGGCCCTGCAGCGCATTCCTGCTATGACGGAAAACGGTATGCTGTGCCGCGTGACCTTGCGGCATTCTGTAATGCAGAGACACAGCCCGCCGAATGTACGGAGCCGAATGCCTGCACCGAATCAGAGCGCATTATGCTCGGACTGCGGCTTGCAGAGGGCATCGCGTTTGCAGATGTTCCTGCTTCACGCGATCTGCTGCTGCACCGCGCAAAACCGCTGATACCGCAATATCTGATATACGAAAACGACCGTCTGCGCATGACGCCGGAGGGATGGCTTGTTTCCAACGCCGTCCTTGTGCGGCTGCTTGACGGTCTCAATCCCGAATAGATTTGCCGGAGGTGATCCGACATTGGAACTGAGCAGACTTCTTTACAGTGAACTCAATATCCTTTGCATAGTTATTTTTCTCCTGTTGTCACACAAGCTGCGGCGTGCGGATAAATCCATTGAACAATCCTATCTGATCGGCCTGCTGATCGGAGAAAGCATTCTCTTTCTGCTGGATACGTTCTGGATTATCATTGACGCCGACCCGCGTTATCCTTCTGAACTCAATTACATCGTCAATCTGCTGTATTATACGGCTTCTGCGATCTGCCCGTATATCTGCATAAAATTTCTGTATCTTTCGCTCGGCGGAAAGCTGTTTTCGCGCAAAGCCAGAGTGTTGCTCTGCCTACCGGCTGTTGCCATTTTCCTGCTTTGCCTTGCATCCTTCCGGACGGGCTGGGCATTTTCTGTTGACGCATCCAACACCTATCACCGCGGGCCGCTTTATATTGCAGCTTTTCTGATCCCGATGGGGTTTGTCATCGCAAATTCCGCGCTGGCACTCAGCTACGCACTGCGATCCAAACAGCGCTATCCGCGAAAAAAAGCGTTTCAGCTTTCTTTTATCATGATTCTGCCGCTCTTCGGTGAGATTCTGGAGGTTTTGATTCCGGATATTACAATCGTCTGCGCGTTTATCACAATCTCGATGGTCTCCGTGATCTTTGATTTCCAGCAGCTTCAGATTACACGCGACCCGCTGACGCAGCTGAGCAACCGGCGCGATCTTATGACCTATCTGGAGGAGGTTTTCAGCGATAAAACGCGGCTGCAGCGGAAGCCGGTCTATGTTCTCTATGCGGATATCGACTATTTCAAAAGCATCAACGACACTTACGGCCATCTTGAAGGCGACCATGCACTTTGTTATGTTGCAGACGCGATGCGCGTTGTCTGCCGCAGACATGACGCCTTTCCCGCCCGGATCGGCGGCGACGAGTTCGTTGTAGTTTTTTCTGCTTCCAATGATGCGACCGCAGCTGAATTCCGGCAGTCGCTCAAGGATGCGGTACGGCTCTCTGCGGAAAATCTGCCGTATCAGCTTGTCATCAGTGCGGGCATGACGCGCTGCACCGAAGCTGACCGTGACGATATTCCCGCCATGCTGGAACGCGCCGATTCCGAACTTTATCAGGAAAAGCAAAAGCGCCCGAAGCGCCGCTGAGTTTCTTTTTCGATGATCTGAAAGACACGGCGTTTCAAAGCGGCATCCCATACAGCAGTTTTGCCCCGAAGCGTTTGAAAGCGTTTCGGGGCATTGTGCTTATGCAGGGATGTCCGAATTGCTGCACTGTCAATAGAAAACGCCATAGTATTTCTGACCGTTCATCAGAAATACTATGGCGCGAAATTTCTTTATACGCATCTGTTTTTTTCAGCAGATGCAATGTTCTGCACGCTGAAAGAATGCAGATCAGTTATTCTCTTTTCTCTTGCAGGCACAGGCAATCGCGGTGCCGATTGCGAGGACGCCGGCGGTCGCAATGCCGCCGACCGGAAGTGCATCACCGGTCTGCAGGCTGCCGGTCTTCTGAGTCGTACCGTCTGCCTTCTTGGTGGTGGCAGCAGTCTTGGTTGTCGAAGCCGGAGCTGCTGTCGTGACAGCCTTCGTTGTGGTTGCTGCGGCCTTTGCGGTCGTTGCAGCGGGAGCAGTTGTCGTTGCGGCAGCTGCAGTTGTCGTCGAAACAGCCGGTGCAGTCGTCGCAGCAGCGGTGGTGACAGCGGGGGCTGCGGTCGTTGCAGTTGTTGTGGTTGTGGTTGCTGCCGGGGATGCGGCGGTCGTGGTTGTGACAGGCGCCTCAGCAGCCTTGACAGTATATGCAAAGGAATTCTGGCCGGAGGTTTTGGAGAATGCACTGAAATCGCCCTTGACCGTGTGGCTGCCTGCACCGCTCAGCTTGATGGAAGCGCTGCCGTTGCTGTCTGTGCGGATTCCTGTGTCTTTGCCGTCTACCAGAATGCCGACATTCGCAACACGCTTTGCAGCGCCCTGATTTGCCGGATGCTCTACAGCAGTCAGCTTAATCGTTGTACCTTCCGTGTAAGTGGTGCTGGAAGCATTCCAGCCTTCCCATTCGAGGGTGTAGGAAGCCTCGCTGGCCGGCGTGACGGTGCATTTGATGGTGCAGCCGTCTGACAGGTTCTGAACCTTCTTGCCGTCCTTATCCGTAATGTCATACGAAACCGTGCCGGTCTTGCCCCAGACATGATTTGCATCGTATCCGGCAGCAGAGCCGCCCGGATAATAGCTGTCATGCAGCGTCAGCATTGCATCGTAAACGCTCAGCGTACCGTCTTTGCTGGCATCCGTCAGCGGAATTGTTTTATCCACTTCATTATTGTTGATAATCACGCGGACGCTCATAGAAGTAGCTGTGCTCTCATAAGCATAGGCGGGAGCGGTATGCAGTGCAAAAGCAGCAGCAGCGGACATAACAAACATAACAGACTTTTTCATGATATATCTCCTTATAATTCAATCAGAATTTTAATTTGAGTTGGATTCCGCACGTTCCTGCAGAGAACGGTTTGCGGTTCTTGATTTGCACATACGATCGTATATCCGGCAAATCGGAACCGCGCTGTTCACATTTGTACGGCGGCCTTCATTGCCCTTCACTCATAACGACAGGAAACGGAAAAAAAGCGTCACAGTTTTTTTCAAAAAAAGTTTTGGAGACAGCGAATGTTCTCCTTGGATTGCTTGTTTTCGCTGTATATACGTTGCTTTCAGGAGCTATTAAAGTTTTATGAAGACTGAATTCATATTTCTTCATACCGGATAATCTGCTGCCGGAGCAGAGAAGATCGGCTTATTGCTTTTATAAGGAAGTATTTGCAGACAGCAGGACATTTTGGCAGCCGCAAAGATTCCGGTTCTCAGCGCTTTTGTACATGCAGTACAAAAGAAATTTCACCGAACGCAAAATTTGCACGCAATATAGAAAACATAATTAACAGATGCATATTTATTCTGAACATAACCTTAAAATCGGCGGAATTGCCTTGCACTCCGGGGCGGAATATGTTATAATACCTTAGATAATACTGTTGCGGCAATCCGGCTTATGGAAGGACGGATTCTGCTTTCGATACGAAAAGGAGGGAACCGAAAAAGACTATGATTTCTCGTCATATCAAACAAGACCTGACGCGCAAACAAAAGATCACGTTTCTTTTTGGCCTCATCATTTTTCTGGCCGGATTCGGCATTCTCTCGTTTCTTGGAATCCGCAGGATTTCAAGAGATCTTCACAGAAGCCGTCTGATGCGCGAAAATACTGTTATTGAAATCCCGGATCTGCACATCAAAGCTCCGGTTCTGGAAGGTGTTGAACAGTCTGTACTTGCGGAAGCCGCCGGACATTTCCCCGGAAAAGGCTCCATCGGTTCCGGCAATTACTGCATTGCAGCACACAGCAGCGTGCTGTATAAAGAATATTTCAACAACCTGAAAAATGCAAGGGACGGCATGGAGGTCATGCTCTACCGCCAGAAGAGCGACCGTGCTGTTTACCGGATTACGGAAATGAAGATTGTAGATCCGCATGAGGTCAGCGTTCTGGACGATACAGGCGATGACCGCGTTACGCTGATTACATGCACAGACGACGGAACACAGCGCCTTGTTGTGACCGGAATGCTGCAGCCGGACGAAGACTCCGCTGCATAAAACAGCCGCGTTTTCGATTGTGCATATACAGGTGTCCTTTCTGTTTTATTAGAAAATACGATGGTATTTGTATATTCGTTTCAGTATGATTTGTTTCATTCACCTGACAGGATCTGTTTATTCATCATGGTTTATCCGCAGCATTGTGGTATCATTTTCAATGTCAGCGATTGCAACCGGCTGTGAAATGCAGCCGGCTAGCTGTATATAAGGTACACTTTTTTTCAGAAAGGATGATTGTATTGTCAAAAGCAAGCCACTTGAAGCTGCTCAGTACCGCAGCAGCCGTTCTGACCTGCAGCAATGTGCTCTGCAGCACGGGTTTCTCATTCCCGTGCGCTGCCGCAGATACTCAGACGTCTGAACCGGTTTCCGTGATTGTTCAGGTTACCGGCGATGCGGTTCTGGACGGCGCAGACAGCCCGGACTACATTGAAACCCGTCAGGCAGCTGCCGAAACCGCCAGAGCTGAACGTGCACAGGCCGCCGTTCAGAAGCAGATCCGGATGCTCTTTCCTGCGCTGGAACCGGGCTACAGCTACAGCACGCTCTTCAACGGTTTTTCCTGCGAACTGCCGGAAAACCTGATTGATGCTGTGTCTGCACTTCCGGGTGTTGCGGATGTCTACCGTATTCAGAATCACAATGTGCCGAAAATGGCAACTGCCGCTTCGCTCAGCGGCTTTCCTGCATATTACGATGCGACCGGCTGCACAGGCGAAGGTCAGGTCATTGCGGTCATTGACTCTGAGCTGGACACAGATCACCCGATGTTCT
Source organism: Oscillospiraceae bacterium (assembly GCA_017427265.1). Taxonomy (GTDB): domain Bacteria; phylum Bacillota; class Clostridia; order Oscillospirales; family Ruminococcaceae; genus Firm-04. The sequence continues at coordinate 73,683 of JAFRTG010000011.1, forward strand.
CCGCACTGTCCGATGACATCGAAACAAAGCTCTCCAAGGATGACATCACGGAGATTGCATCCGGTGTCGGATTTAATACACTGATTGATCCGGAACGCGCCTATCTCAGCAGCAAGCTGCCTTATGTCGTCGATTATGTGGACGATCCGCATGACGGCGTGCCGAACCCGTATGATTATCACGGCACACATGTTTCCGGTATTGCCGCCGGAAATGCGTTCGAGGATGCAAACGGCAGAAAGGTTTCCGGCATTGCACGCGATGCACAGCTGATTTTCATGGCAGTCGGAGTGGGCAACAACCAAATGAATGATGACGCGATTCTTGCTGCACTGGAGGATGCGGTAAAGCTGAAGGCAGATGTTGTCAACATGAGCTTCGGCGCAGACGGCGAGAACTTCGGACCGACTCCGCTTGCTGCTGCAATCAATTCCGCAGAGGCGCTCGGCGTATCTGTCTGCATGGCAGCCGGCAATTCCGATAACGGCGCCACTGTCAAAGACGGACTTCTTACGCCGGATAATCCGGACACTTCAACCATGAACAAAAATGCACCGAAGGGAACAAAGTGCATGGTTGTCGCTTCCGCTGACAATGCCTATACCGAATATATGCACACCATGTCGCTTGGTGAGGAGCTGATCGGCTATGTGCCCTGCGCCGATGCAAGTACGCATCACGAGTATTACATTGACGAAATGCTCACGGATGAGCCTTACGAATATGTATACTGCGGCCTCGGCTACGCAGAGGATTTTGCAGGCAAAGACCTGACCGGCAAGCTCGCACTGGTTGACCGCGGTGAACTGGATTTTGTCGAAAAGAACGCAAATGCAGCAGATGCCGGCGCAGTCGGTGTGATTGTGATGAACAATGAAGAAGGTATGCCGGATGTGCCTGTGTACGAAAGCGGTCTGCTGTTCACCATCATATCTGCTGCGGACGGCCGGAAGCTGATGGAAGCAGAAGACAAAGTCGTTCGTTTCACAGATGAAAGAATTGAAGTTACAAAAGCAACTGCCGTCAGCGATTATTCCAGCTGGGGCGTTTCCGAATCCTTGGAACTGCGTCCTGACATTATGGGCATCGGCGGCGAGGTTCTGTCTGCCTGCTACGACAATGATCTGGTACGTATGAACGGAACCTCAATGGCTTGCCCGTATCTTTCCGGCTGTACGGCTGTGCTGAATGAGTATCTCAATCAGAACGGCTGCGAACTGACCGGTGAAGCGCGTGCACAGTATATCCGCCGTCTCCTGATGACCTCCGCAGAGCCGTACACGGAAGACGACATGTATGTGACGCCCCGCAGACAGGGTGCAGGCTTTGTTTCGATGAACCGCGCGCTGGAGGATAAGGTGCTGCTGACCGGCGATGACGGCGAATGCAAGATCAATCTGTATGACAATCTCGGAACAGAATTCAGCTTCCCGGTAACGCTCCGGAACCTCAGTGATGAGGAGGTGCATTTTGACAGCGCGCGTCTTGTTCTGACGACGGACGGCACAGCACCCTACAGCAACGATCCGGATATAACCGTTATCAGCGGTCAGACACCGCTGACCTGCTCTGCCGACCTGAATTCCCTGCAGGACATCGCTGCGAATGAGACCCGCACGGAAACTGTCAGTGTTCAGCTGCTCGCCTCGCAGACTGAGAAGCTGAAGGAAACCTTTGTCAACGGCTTCTTTGTTGAGGGTTATCTTCTGCTTGAGGATTCCGAAAACTGCTGCGACATTTCAATTCCGCTGCTCGGCTTCTTCGGAGACTGGGCTGCAGTTCCGATCATTCCGGAGCAAAAAACCGGATATGCCATGGTCAATATGGGCGCCATTCAGCAGCAGATTCCGTTCACGCAGATTGTCAGTATCGTTTATGATATCATGAACCGCGTGACCGACGAGGAGTTTGAACAGTACGGCGACTCCTATGCGGAACTGATCCGGGAAAAAGCGACTGATGCAGAACGTGAGCTGCTTTTCGGTGAATCCGATGTGCTCTATGTTTCTCCGAACGGTGACGGTCTTGCAGATAAGCCCGGACTGCTGATGCAGCCCGCACGTCACTGCATGATCAGCAATCTTGAGATTCTCGACAGCAAGGATGAAACTGTCATGGATAGCTGGACGACAGTCTACCGCAGAAATGTCCCGTATCTCGCGGAACCGACCGCCGACCTCCGGGATCTGCCGGAAGGTTCCTATACCGGAAGGGGCAGTGCAGTCATTGATTATCCGACTTCGTTTGAGCACCCGCAGGAATTCTCAGTGCCGTTTATCATCGACAAAACCGCCCCGCAGATCAAAACGGAGGAACGTGAGGAAAACGGCAGACGCATCCTGAAAATGACTGTTTCCGACGCAGCCCTTGACGGCATCATCGTAACCGGTCAGGGGAACGGAAGTCTTGCAGGAACCGAACCGGAACCTCCGGTCGGTATGCCGGACAAGCTCTATGCATTTTCCATCGTGCAGCAGGTTTTCGGTGCTCAGGATCTGTTTCAGGTTTATGCGCCGGACCGCACCCCGGAATCCCTGCCCGGCAGACTGCTTTCCGACTGCCTGCACGGAGACGAACTGAACGAGCTCACATTTGCAGATGTCATTCCGGCCAAACAGGATGAGAACGGACAGTTCACATTTGAATACGATATCACCGATCTGACATCCTACAGCTTTACTGTTATGGACCGCGCAATGAATACTGCGGCATATGAGAGCCCGGCTGTGCCGGAGGACGCGATCCCGCAGAACACGCTTTATATGGGCCGCTACGGTTTCTATCACTTCACCGGAGAGCAGATGATCTTCAATGCCTTTGAAGACAAAAGCGAACTGACCTATGCCTGCACCTATCAGGACGGAAAGCTCATGCTGACCGATGCCGCCGGCAACACACAGGAATGCGATGTCCGCAATGCAGACAGCTCCGGCTACCGCCTGACCGGTGATATTTCCGATACGATCTATCCGCAGGAGCAAAGCCCGGACGAAATCTTCTTCTACAGCGTTGAAGAAGTCCGGAAGGCCGCTGAAAAGCAGATGACCAAGGTATATCCGTTCACAAAGATTGAGGCTCGTCTGATTGAGGATGCAACTGCACTCATCATCGGTTATGTCAATTTCGGACAGGCGGAACTGCCCGTTTACTATCTGAAGGCCGACCTGCTGACCGGTTTGTGCGCCATTAACGAGACGCAGGTCCAGAATCTGTTTGAAGAACCTGTGGAAACGATTCCGGCCGGTTGGTTCGTCGGATCTCAGGACTTTGAGCTGACCTACTTCCTCTTCCGTGAGGACGGAACCGGTCTCATGGTTCAGCAAAGAGATAAATCCGAGCTCCCGTTCAGCTATGTCAATCAGGGAGAAGGCATTTTCACGCTTACCATCGGTGAGGATCAGGCGAATGTCGCCGTTACCGCGGCCGGCACAGAATATTATCTCTCTTTTGCAGACGGCTCTGTTGTGACTATGAAATATCTTGCTGCGGAGGACAAGCAGCTGGAATTCTACAGCACCGATGAGCTGACAGAGATGACTGCGGATTATGAAGAGGCTGTCACGGGACTCAAGCTGGACGAAGTCTATGCAACAGAAACGCCGGGCGGCGATATCATGATCGAGACCAGCCACGGTGTGACTTATATGGTCAATCCGTTTACGGCAGAAGGCTATACAAGCAACGGTGATACCGTGAATCTGACAAAAAAGCCCGTTCTTCCCAAAAATGCTTATGACATTGCAAGGCTCGGCCGTATGGCGAAAAAGGATTACGAAAAGCGTACAGGTGCAAAACCCGCCGACAGCTTTGCTCGCATGAATTCAGACGGTACGGTTTCTGTAACGCTCCGCGATGACATGGAGGATATCATTGACGTTTACACAGTTGATCCGGTCAGCGGACAGGGTACGACGGAAACCGGCGAAGCAGTTGATCTGCCGCAGACCGGCATCACTGCTCCGGATACAATCATTGCAGCCGGTTTTGCATTCCTGCTTCTGACGGCAGGCATGTATATCATGCTGCGCTCCGGTGCAATGCGCAGAATCAAAAGGGTCTGCACAGAAAACACCGCTGCTGCGGATTCGGCGGCCTGACAAGCGAAACTGACAAAAACAGCACCCGCTCCCTGAAGCGGGACACCTGAAAGAATCTTATACCGTTTTCTATACAGGCTGCGCAGCGAAATGCACAGCCTGTTCTCTTTGCCTTGCTCTTTCCGTAAAAGCACCGCATCCGAAATCTCCGGGACGTATTCTGAAATCATGTGAAGCCGGCTGTTCCGGTTTCGGAAATGACATTTGTCATATGAACTCTGTGACAGAATACACTGTACGCGGAAATGCTTTTCTGCTATAATGATCTCATAAACCGGAAAGGATGTGCTGCTGTGAAGCAAAGTGTTGTAAAGATTGAAAACCTGGTCAAGCGCTACGGTGATCTGATTGCGCTTGATCATTTTTCACTGGATATCCGCGAGGGGGAGATTTTCGGCTTGCTCGGCCCGAACGGCTCCGGCAAGACAACGACGATCAACTGTCTGCTCGCCCTGCTCTCCTTTGATAAGGGCGATATTGAGATTTTCGGCAAAAAAATGACGCCGACCAGCTATGAGATCAAGCAGGAAATCGGCATCATCATGCAGAACGTGGCAGTTTTTGACGAGCTCACCGTTTACGAAAATATCGACTACTTCTGCGGGCTCTATATCAGCGACCGGGAAAAGCGAAAGCAGTATGTGGAAGAGGCAATTCAGTTTGTCGGACTGGACGAATTCCGCAAATTCCGTCCGAAAAAGCTCTCCGGCGGTTTGCTGCGGCGTCTGAACATTGCCTGCGGCATCGCACACAAACCGAAGCTGATTATTCTCGATGAGCCGACAGTTGCCGTCGATCCGCAGAGCAGAAACAGAATCCTTGAGGGCATTGCGGAACTGAACCGGAACGGCGCAACAGTCATCTACACCTCGCACTATATGGAAGAGGTCGAGCAGCTCTGCACGCGCATCGCCATTATGGACAGGGGACGGAAAATCGCTGAGGGCACAACAGACGAGCTCAAGCGCATGATCTGCAATACAGAAACGATTACGATTGAAGCACTTGCACTGACCGATGAGATCGTCAAAACGGTTTCGGAGCTGCCGCATGTTTATGATACGGCCTATGACGGCACGAAGTTTACGGTTTTCTGCTCCGGCGGCAAGCACAATCTGCTGCGGATTCTCGGTGTGCTGCAGGAGCATTCCGTCAGCATCGGCCGCGTTTTTTCCGAACGCCCGACGCTCAATGACGTATTTCTGGAAATCACCGGAAAGGCATTACGGGACAAGGGGGAATGACAGTGTTTCTGCATAATCTGAAATATGAATGCATCTCGACGCTCCGTTCCAGGGAAATGATCGGATGGCTGATGTTGTTTCCCATCGTGCTCGGAACCCTGTTCCGCGTTGCATTCGGTTCGATCTACGAAAACGATGTTTGCTTCCAGTCAATCCCGACGGCGGTCGTTGAAACCGGAGAAAATGAAGTCTTTGCAGAGGTTCTGAAAGCAGTTACCGAATCGGACGATCCGCTGCTGAATGTGACTGCCGCGGATGAGGCAAGCGCCCTGAAGCTGCTCAGAGACGGCGATGCAAAAGGCATCATCTATGCAGGAGAAACCGTCTCGCTGACCGTCGCGGGAAAGGGCATACAGGAAACGATTCTGAACAGCTTTGTCAGACAGTACAGCGTCTATGAAACGGTCATCAAAGACACCTTGAAGCAGAACCCGCAGAATCTTCCGGCCGTCATCGAAGCACTTTCTGCCGATACGGAGGTCTGCGTCCGGCAATCTGTCACGGAGGGCAATCCTGACCAGTTCATCCAGTATTTCTATAACCTGATTGCAATGGTTGCGATCTTCGGCTGTATCTCCGGCCTGAACTTCACAACGGATAATCAGACGAATCTCTCGCCGCTCGGTGCACGGAAAAGCTGCTCTCCGTCGCCGAAATACATCAGCCTTTCCGCGGGTCTGACCGGAAAATGCATTGCGCAGTCTGTCTGCATGGTGATCTGTGTGACATTCCTTGCATTTGTTCTCAAAATTGATTTCGGGGATCGGCTTCCGCTTGTTTACGGCACAGCGATACTGGGCGGCATTCTGGGCGTCTCGATGGGCTTCTTCATCGGTTCGGTCGGCAAGCTGAGTCTTGAGATCAAAAACGGCATTCTGATGACGGTTTCGCTTGTTCTGTGCTTTCTGAGCGGCCTGATGATCGGAAACATGAAGGCCGTCATCTCCGAAAAGGCACCGTGGTTCAACGCTTTCAATCCCGTGGCTGTCATCTCCGACTGCTTCTACTGCCTCAATCTGTACAGCGATTTTGAACGGTTCCGCACGAAAATCCTGATTATTCTGTTTGATATTGTTCTGTTCACAGTGCTGGGCATGCTGTTTTCAAGGAGGAAACGATATGCAAGTATTTAAGCTGTTCCTGAAAATCCTCAGAAAAAAAACTGCGGTCGCGCTGATCTATTTTGCAGTGTTTATTACGCTGATTATCGCTATGACCTATACGAACAATCAGACGGCGGTCTTTGAGCAGAAGCGGCTGAATATCTGTGTGTTCGACGAGGATGATACGCCGGAAAGCCGTGCGCTCTCTGCGCTGATTGCAAAAGAGAACGACATTATCTCACTTGAAAATGACCGCGATGTTCTGCTCGATGCGCTTTACTATGAACAGGCGGATTATATTCTGACCGTGCGCAGGGGCTATGCGGAAAAGCTCGGCAGCGGTTCTGCTGACAGCCTGTTCGATAACATGTATATGCATGACAGCTATGCGACGGCATACATGGAGCAATACCTGAATGAATATGTCCGCACCGTCCGCGGATATCTTGCAGCAGGAAAATCGCAGGATGAAGCGGTCGGCGCTGCTGCCGATGCGGTCTCCGCAAAAACAGATGTCAGCATTGCAGCGGAGGAAAGCAGGCAGTCTGCGCTTTCAGAAAAGGCTGCATTATACTTCCGGTATCTGCCGTATATTCTCATCAGTACCCTGATGAACGTCATGTGTCCGGTTCTGCTTGCCATTACGCGCAAGGATGTCCGGTTTCGGACAAACTGCTCCGGTCTGCCGCCGACACGCGGCACGATGCAGATTTTTGCTGGAAGTGCGATATTTGTCAGTATCACATGGCTGCTGTTTGCGGTCATCGGCTGTGCCATCAACGGCAGTCTCAGCAGCAGCGAGCTTTGGCTTGCTCTGCTGAACAGCAGCGTATTTCTTCTGTTTTCTGCCGCGCTGACGGTCTTTGTTGCGAGCTTTAACCCGGAAACCGGAAAAATCAATATCCTGACACAGATTATTTCGCTGGGAATGTGCTTTCTCTGCGGTGTCTTTGTCGAGCAGCCGCTGCTCGGAGAGAAGGTGCTCCGCGCCGCACGCTTCCTGCCTGCATACTGGTATATCAAAGTCACGCGAATGCTGGACGGCAGCGAGGTTTATCAACGCAATACAGTCATTACTGCGATTTTGATGGAGCTCGGCTTTGCCGCCGTTACGGCCATCCTGACTGTCCTGATCCGGAGACTGAAATACAGCAGATCCGGCATTTCCGTCTCTGCATGAAACAAACGGTGCATCATTCAGCCTGATGCACCGTTCGTCTTTTGCAGTATCATATTTCAGTTCAGCCTTCTGCTTTGATCGCAACATCACCGGAGGTTGTATCAATTCTGATCTGATTTGCACCGCTGCCTGCGGTATAGGTATCGCCGTTCTTTGTAAGCGAGATATCAGAATCGAACGAACCCGTGGTCGTATCAACGGATGCCGTGAAATCGGCGTTCTTCGGCACAAAGAGGATGACGTTGCCGGAGGTCGCACAGATATCCGCTGAGGCGGGCATTGCGATGAAATGCAGCGTTTCTGAACCGCTTGTGCTCTCTGCAGAAACCGATTCAGTTTTCTGTGCAGTGACGCTCACATCGCCGGAAGTGCTGTGTGCTTTCAGTTCTTTGACAGTTTCCGCCGTGATCTGAATCTTGCCGGAGGTGCTTTCTGCATTCAGCTTTTCGGAATTGCCCTTCTGCGCAACCGTGATGTCACCGGATGTCGAACCGATATCAAAATGACCGGCAGAACAATCGCTGAGCTGCAGAGTACCCGAAGTAACATCCACTTCAAAACTGTCTGCCGAAATATCCGTGAGACTTGTCTCTGCGGAAGTACAGTCGCATTTCAGCGTATCCAGATCCAGATTGTTCGGCAGCTTGATTTCCAGCTTTTTTTCTGCACTCAGATTGAAGTTCACATTCGGCTTGCAGTAGCGGATATGCAGTGTTGAACCTTCGAGCCATGTCTGAACCTTCTGGGAATCCTTCAGGGAAGTACTGCAGGTCTCCGTGACGGTGAGTTCAGGATCATCGTGACGGGAAACGGTCACACTGCCGGCGGTCCAGTCAATGTCCAGTGCCTTGACCGCAATGTTGGTTGAAAAATCGCCCGCAGTATACTGGTCGGCGTGATTGAAGGCGGTGAATACCGGCATACAGCCGGCTGTGCTGAGCATAGCAGCTGCGGAAAAAAGCAGCGACAGGGATTTCAGAATCATATTCATAGTAATTTTTCTCCTTTATTTTTTATTGGCTTTCAGTAGTCCGAATAAACCGAAAACAGCAGCGAGAACAGCGCCGAATACGAGGACGCACCAGCCGATTATCCCGCTTGTGACGGAGATTCCGCCGCCTGCAAACAGGCTGATAAACGTATTGCTGAAGCAGTAAAGAAGCGCGGTTACAAAAATGCACGATGCTGCTTTGATCAGGCCGTTCCATTTGGGGTAGCGGATCAGCAGGAACAGGCTCCAGATCCATGCGGCCGGCGGAACTGAACACGCAAACGCGATCCGGAAGAAGTCAGCAGAGCCGCTGTGAATGCCGATCATCAGCATCATCAGAATATAGGTCAGCGTATCTGCGGCAAAGACAGTCAGCGCCTTGTGATTTCCGAGGAGCTTTGCAACCGGCTTCGTGCGCACGACAAACGGCATAAACACCACGGACAATCCGAACAGCACTGCCGGTGCTGCAATCAGGAACCAGCTGCCGCCGGAATAGATGCTGCAGATACCGAGCAGAACCATCAGGCTTGCAGTAAAGGATCCGATCGTCCACAAGAACTTGTTTTCCGGCATCATCAGCGGAACGACAATCAGGGAGGCAGGAATAAACATCGCTGCCAGCACGATGAAAAACCATGTCAGTCCTGCGCCGGATGCCAGATTCACGATCATGCAGATGAGAATCGGGAGCGCGAAGATTCCGCCGATGACGGCGCCCGCAACAGCACTGCGCCGTTTGAAGAATTTCGCCTGCGTATTCAGAACACGGCTGGTTTCGGCGTAGATTTCACTGTCGAGTATGGGATCCCGCGTGCACATCTGGCCGAGGAGTGACGCACAGGCATTGCATTCCCGGATGTGTTCTTCAACTGCCTGTGCACTTGGCTGGGAACAAACCTGATCGACATACAGCGGAAGCAGATCGCGGATCATTTCGCAATTATATTTCATGTGATTCCATCCTTTCTTTCAGTTTCAGGCGTGCGCGATGATAGGTGACTCTGGCCCAGTTTTCGGTTTTGCCGAAAATCTTTCCGATTTGCGCGAAGGAAAGCTCACCGAACACGCGGAGTGAAAACACTTCCTTGTAAGGGTCTTCCATCTCGTGCAGAAGCATATGGATCCGGAATGAAGTTTCCGAGTCGATTGTGCTTTGTTCAATATCGGTACTGCTGTCCGCAAAGTTTTCATCCGGCTCGCCCTGATTCCGGCCGGCCTTTCGCGTGCCGTCTATAAAAATGTTTTTCGCAATCGCGCACAGCCACGAATAGCATTCCGATTCGCCGCGGAATGTCTGTTTGGTTGACATCGCACGGTAAAAGGTTTCCTGCGTGATCTCACTGGCAGCATCTTCGTTTTTTGCCAGTGTCATCACATAGGAATACACCTTCATATAGCAGGAATGATAGAGCTTTTCGGCCGTTTCCCTGTCCAATCACCGCACCTCCTTCCATTGGTTATGATATATTATTCACACAGAAGCTCCGGAGGAAAGCCGTTCGGCTGCGTCCCTTTTTCGGCTTTCTGTAGGTTAGACGGATTCAGTCCTGATTCGTTACAGAATTTCTGAAAAAAATTTTTGAGAATTTTTTGGTGACGTTAAAACACACGTATTTACAATCATATTCGTGCGAAAAATTATTTTGAAGCCTGCACGGCCGGTCGTTCCTGTGCGAAAATAAAAGCACAGAAACAACGTATGCCGTTATTTCCGTGCCCATCTTTCCGGCAGAGCATACAGGCGCGAAACCCGCAGTGCTCTCACAGCAGCTTTAGAATCGCCATAGAATCCATCAATGTCAAAACAAAAGCGACCGGCTGAACAGCCCGATTTATTATAGCATTTCGGTTCTTTTTTGTCAAGTTTTATGTTTGTGCTTTGCGCGTGAATCTTTTCTTAAATTATGATTAGGTTGTTTAAGGCAATATCATATAAATACATGAAAAAGCAAGCCGGATCGTAATTTTCCTTGTCTGTTCAAATGAATCCGCGATCCGGAAACAGTAATAAACTACTGGACAATTCATTCCTTTTGTGCTAAAATATAATTATACAGTGTGGGGTCTGTATAAAAGAAATACATTTGCGGGAGGTTTCACGATGAAAAAACAGCTTTTCGGAGCAGCCGCAGCTGTAATGCTTGCGTTCACGTCTGCTCCGTTTGCGACAACAGCGCAAGCAGTTTCTGACTTTGAGATTTCAGGCCAAACACCGGACGGCAGCTATGACTACGATGTATGGAACCAGGCGCAGATCGGCACTGTCACTTACGAGGGAATCGATGCAAACGGCGGTGCATTTTCCTGCACATGGACCGATACGCACTACTGTGTGTTCTACAAAGGGCATAATATTGAGATGCCGAAAGGCAGAACATACAAAGACCTCGGAAGCATCAGTTGTGAATATGCGATAGACTATTTCTCAGACGGCTTTTCTGAGTACGGCATTCACGGAACGATCGAGAACTGCAATCCTCCGGGAAGTGCAAACCAGCAGGTCGAATACTATATCATAGACGGCTACAACAAATTATCACTTGGGAGCGCAAAACCGTGCGGACAGCTGACTGATAACGGATGCACCTATGATATCTACAGAATCCCTGTCATAGACGGCGGTGATCTGGACGTGCCGAAATACCTTTTAACTCGTTATTACAGCGTGATCGTCGAGGATGATAATCCGGTCAAAACCGGTGAACCTGCTTCTGCCAGCCACCGGATCGACATTGATAAGCATTTTGACGCCTGGGAAAAGGCAGGCATGTATATGCGCGGAGAGGTCAAAAGTGTGGAATTCTCCGTCACCGGCTATGATTGCTCCGGCGAAGCAACGATCACAAAGAATGAAATCGTAATCAGCAAAACGCCTGAACCGGTCATTCCCGGCGATGTGGACGGCGACGGGAAATTCACGCACGCAGACTGCGAGCTGCTGAGGAAGTGGCTGCTGGCTGTCCCGGACACTGAGCTTTCCTGCCTTGCCGTCGGCGATTTCAACCAAGACGACAGACTCGATGCGATTGACCTTTCCATGATGATGCGCACGCTGGCCGAAATTGAAACCGCCCCGGCCTATCCCGGCCCTGTCTACGAGATCATTGTACGGCCGGTCGCGTATTTCAGCAACGACTTTGAAGAGCACAATGACAGTTGGAAGAGTGCAATGACAATGCAGGCAGAGGCAGAAATTCAGTATCTGAAGGAGATCAAGGTGACAAAAGGCACCCTGATTGATCCGGCTGCCGGAGAGCCGCTCCCGGCGGATGATCCGGCTTATACAATCACCGGTTCGGGTCCGGACGGATATTTCGATGCAGCCGATCTGAACACAGACCTTACTCTGCATGTTGAAAACAAAGGGAATATTCATTCTTCTGAAGATAATGCGGTAGCCGACATCATCGGATTTGAGACCAAAGCTAGAAACATCATTCATGTCAGTGATGCCGCCGGCAACCGGATGCCGGATGAGCGCGACACAGAGGTGAAACCATATTCAACATCTGAGGTTACATATCATATGTACGTCCGCCCCAACAGCTCCGGTAATCCTGAAGCATACTGCAATACCGCTGCGAACAATGTGTTAACTTACAACGAAATACGCTCCTCTGAACCCGATCAGCTGCCTGCAACTATGACACTTTCTGATGCGTCAATTTTTACAGGAGCTGCGAATCACCTCTCCGAAAAATCCAGAACAGGCGCCACATACTACACCGCAACGGTGATCGAATACAATGTTATGACAGGGGAAATGCGGGTTCTCCCGTCTCTTCAGCAGGGTGAACCGGTTCCGGAGCATCCGCTGCCAAACTGAATCCAAACGAAAGGAGCCCGGAAAGCAATGCGGAAACAACGGCACTTGCTCAGCAGGACGACTGCGCTGCTTCTCGCAGCATCTCTGATCCCACCCGCAGCAGCATACGCGGAAACCGGACAGCGGCTCATTGCCTTGGTCGGCGATATCACCGATGATATGCTTGTTACCGGGCTCGATGTTCTTTTTCTGGGATCGTATCTCTGTCTGAATCCCAACGGTCTCCGGCGTGATCTGACGCCGGAAAAATGCGATCTTGACGAAAACGGAACGGTCGATGCCATTGATCTGACGCTGCTCAAGCGGCAGAAGATCAGCGGCGATGCGCCGAAGGCAATCTATGAAACATATGAGATCAAGCCGATTGTACCGCCGGTTTCTGCGCTGAAACCATCGCTTCCGTCCGTCGGGGAGGCGCGCATCCTGACATTTGCCGTCAGCTTTCCGGACTGCGGCTTCGATCTTGAAAGCCCGGCGGAAATGGTGCAGGAATACTGCTTTGGCGAGGAAGATACTGACAGCATGTTTTATCCGATGGAAAGTGTTCCTGCGTATTACAGCCGTGCCTCATACGGGCGGCTCCGGCTGCAGGGCGATGTGTTTGCTTATACCGCCAAAAATCCGCTGGCAGATTATACGGTCAACAACGCAGAAGCACTGACGGAAGAGATTCTTGCTGCCTTTGCGCCGGAGCTCGATTATCAGAAATATGACGCGGACGGCGACCGGATTCTGGATTCGGTAGTACTGATGCTCCCGGAGGACGCATTGAAATCTGACAGCGACGGCGACAAAAAACCGGACTGGTGGCCGTTTTCGGTTCCCTACAGCGGGAACCGGGAGTTTGACGGTATCACGCCGGGAACATACTGTGTCACCACGGTTTCTCTGGATGTTGCAGATACAAACTGCCATCTGGCGCACGAACTCGGACACGCAATGGGAATGCCGGACTACTATAAGATTCATAAGGATGAAACCTTTGAAACGCAGGGACTGCCGGGATTTGCCGGCATTGAACTGATGGACGACGGCAGCGGCGACCTCTCAGCGTTCTCGAAGCTGATGCTCGGCTGGATCGCAGAGGGCGAGCTGCAGGTATATACAGGCGGTGAACAGACTTTTATCCTGAATTCTATGCAGCAGATGCCTTCCTGCCTGATGATTCCGCGTAACAAAAGCGACGGGTATCTAAGCGAGTTTTTCCTTGTGGAGTATCTTACAAATGAAGGCAATAATGCAGCTTGTTTTACGGACGGTTTTCGCACACGCTATACGCCTCGCAGCGGCGTGCGCATTCTGCACTGTCAGGCCGAGGTCAAAGAAGGCGCGTTCGGGCCCGAATTCCGTTACAATGACCGCAGCAGCGAATATGATGTCAGCAATCAAAAGCAGCGCGTTCTGCGGATTGTCAATGATGCGGATTTTCTCAGTAACGAGCCGGTCACAGCGGAACAGCCGGGCTTTCATTGGTATGCAGAGGACGGCACCCTGAGCGTCGATCCGGAACTGACTGTGAAGAGAGAGACTTTTTACTGCGGCCCGGCCTTTGACTGGGAAAAGTGGTTAGAGCAGTATGGATCTGAGTCTCAGCTGAATCATATATCCGATCCGTCCTATTTAGACGGCAGCAGATATGTGATTCGCGTATCAGGCGGCAGTGCCGCCCTCCATTGATCTAAAGTTCTCCGGCAGGTTGACCGTAACATAAAACCTGATACTCTTAACCTGCTTTTTATTTTATAGTATGCTATCAGGCGGCAGGCCCGCCCTCCATTGATCGAAAGTTTTCCGGCAGGTTGACCGTAACATAAAACCTGATACTCTCAACCTGCTTTTTATTTTATAGTATGCTATCAGGCGGCAGTGCCGCCCTCCATTGATCGAAAGTTTTCCGGCAGGTTGACCGTAAAAAAACTTGGTACGCTCAACTTGCTTTTTACACTATAGTATGTTATAATATGGAAAGCATTTGCGAAAAGAAATGAGGTGGCAGAAAGATTGGCTGAACAGCTGATTCTTGATCTTTACGGCTGTGATCCGGCACTGCTTGACGATCCGGAGCATGTCAGGGCAGCTGCAAGAGCAGCCGTGCAGACTGTAAACGCGGAGATCGTAGAGGAGTGTATGCATCGGTTTGAACCGATCGGCATTTCCTATATTGCAGTGATTACAACATCTCATTTTTCAATTCATACATGGCCGGAGCACCGCTATGCAGCCGTCGATGTGTTTTCCTGCAGCGCATCTGTGCCGCAGAAGGTTGCACAGGCGCTTGCGGAAGCATTCGGTGCATCGGAACGCAGGATCCGGCGGATAGAACGGGATCTGAAAGGGGGAACTGCAAATTGAAATTTCAGATCGGTGATGTGATTTCTGTCTCAGAGACAGAATACCGCGTGATCGGCAGCATCAGATACCAGAATTATAATGATCGCTGTGAGTGGGATGAATACCGGCTCAGGGAAATGGATTCCAATGAGACCGCATGGCTCAGCGTCGATGAGACCTACAATGAGTATTCTATCAGCAAGGTGACAATCCGTCCGTCAACACAGGGCTTTCACGAGGTGGACAGGGGTACTGAATATGTCATCGGATGTGCGGGCAATGTTGATGTCGAGCGCGGTGACAAAGCAACATTTATTGAGTACGAGGATGCGTCGGAGGAATTCATCATCTCGGAGGAGATCTGGGATGATGAGGATGAGTGGTCAGTCGGCCATTATGTCGAGCCGGAGGAGATCAAACTGATCCGGAACGATCCGAATTACCGTTCCGAACCAAATACATCATCTGCGCTTGTAATTGTTTTCATTGCAGCATTATTTCTGTTGCCGACCCTGTGCGGTATGCTGGAAAGTATTCATTTTACCACGACGATCAGCAAGCACCTGAAAAAGAACACGGAAGACTATTCCTATGTGACCTCGGTCACCGGAAACGACAAGCAGAAGGCGAATGTCTATCAGGCGCGGCGCGGCATGTCGATTGAGAGCGTTTCCAAGGAAATAATCCGCGCGATTGAGGGCGAAACGGAATATGTTCAGCAGGATTCTGATGAAAAAGAGGGCGCGGTTGCGATTCTGACCTCGAAGGAATACTGCATCGTGTATCCTTCCGAGGACAGCGGTGTGCTGGTGCAGGTCTCGAACCGCAAGTTTGCCTATACCACAGACCATGATCTTTACCGCGGCACCCGTTCCGCAACGCGCTATTACCGCCGTTTTTACCATTCAACGGGATACGGGAAGGATTCCACGACGTACAAGCGGTATGATTCTCCGTACAGATCCTACAGTGACAGCGATATCAGTTATTCCGGTGCGGACAGCTACAGCACCTATTCCAGCAGCGTCCGGCAGAGCAGCATCAGTGCCAGACAGTCGTCGGGCGGCGGTCTGAGCGGCGGAAAATAAGGAGGTATTATATGAATTATCTGAATGATCTGATTGAGGTTGCAATTTATTCCTGTGCCGGCATTATCCTGATGATGCTGGGCAATTTCCTGATTGACCTGATTATTCCGTGCTCCTTCCCGGAGGAGATCAAAAAGGGCAATCAGGCGGTCGGATTTGTTTCTGCCGGAACGAATATCGGCGTCGGCGTGCTGCTGCGTGCAGCGATCAGCTCGCCGGCGGCAGAATCGGTTCATGAATCGCTCGCTGCGGGATTGCTCAGCAGCCTGATCTATTTTATTGCGGGCATTGTGTTCTTTATGATCGGCTATATTGCCATCCGGTTTCTGCATAAGCAGTATAACCTCAATGAGGAAATCGGAAAGGGCAATACCGCTGCCGGCATTATGGTTTCGGGCATTTTTATCGGACTTGCAATCGCAATCAGCGGCGTGATCCTGTAAACAGATGAAACATTACCGTTTGCTTTTGCTGACAACACTGATGATTTCAGGCTGTTCCATGGTCTATGAACTGATTATCAGTGCTGTCAGTTCTTATCTGATCGGAGATTCGACGCTGCAGTATTCTGTGACGATCGGTCTTTATATGTTTGCGCTCGGCATCGGATCCTTCCTTTCAAAGTTTATCCGGAAGGATCTCTGGAACTGGTTTGCAAATGTTGAAATCGGAATCGGCATTGTCGGCGGCCTGAGCTCGATGAGCCTGTTCCTTGCAAATCTGTATCTCGAATCCTATGCGCTGGTAATGTATGCGGAGATTCTGATTATCGGTACATTTGCCGGTCTGGAAATTCCGCTGCTGACCCGTATTATTGAGGAAGAACAAAAGGAACTGCGCCTGACGCTTTCCTCGATTTTTTCGTTTGATTACATCGGCGGTCTGATCGGTTCGATTGCCTTTCCGATGCTGCTGCTGCCGCATCTCGGCTATTTTGCAACGGCCTTTCTGGCCGGCACGCTGAATCTGCTGGCGGCAGTGCTCATTATCTACCGCTACGGCAAACGCCTGAAGCATCGCAATACATACCGCGCACTTTCTGCGGGCTTGCTCGCGGCAATGTTCATTGGTATGTTCTTTGCGGAGAATGCCGGCAATCTGATTGAGGGCGGACTTTACCGGGATACTGTTATTCTGAGGGAGCAGACACCGTATCAGAAGATCGTTGTGACGAAGCACAAGGATGATATGCGGCTTTATATTGACGGCAACTGTCAGTTTTCGTCGGTCGATGAATACCGTTATCACGAATGCCTTGTGCATGTTCCGATGGCCTATGCGGAACAGCACTCCGAGATTCTGATTATGGGCGGCGGCGACGGTCTTGCTGCGCGCGAGCTGCTGAAATATCCCGAAGTGAAGCATATCACGCTGATTGATCTTGACAAGGGTATGACCGATCTTTGCAGTCAGGACAGCAGAATGACAGCGCTCAACGGCGGCTCGCTGACTGATGCGCGTGTCACGATCCGGAACATGGATGCCTATGAGTATCTGGAGCACAGCAATGACATCTACGATGTGATTCTTGTTGACCTGCCCGATCCGAATAATGAGGCGCTGGCAAAGCTGTATACAAATGTGTTCTACCGGATGTGTGCAAGTCATCTGACGGAAAACGGCATTCTGAATGTGCAGTCTACCAGTCCTTATTATGCAACAAACGCATTCTGGTGCATCACGCGGACAATGGAGAGCGAGGGGCTGAATGTGAAGCCGTTTCATCTGCAGGTGCCCGCATTCGGAGACTGGGGATTTAATCTTGCCTCCCGAACCGAGCTTGTGCAGCACCATTCTGCGCCTGCTGACACCCGGTATCTGACAGAGGAAACCATGGCCGGACTGTTCCTGTTCGGAAAGGACGAGACAGCAGAGCATGTGACAGTGAACCGTTTGACAAAACCTGTCCTGATTCAGTATTACAATGACGCTGCAAGAGCGTGGCAGTGATCTGCGCGCAGACACAATGCCATCCAAACAAAATGAAATGTGAAGTAAGACTGCCGCGGTGACCTGCCCGGCTGCAATTCAAAGGGGGAAAGTATTTCAAAAAAAGGGGAGTGCTCAAAAATGAGACAAGGGAAAACCTGCCGAAGGGGAGCGGCAGCAGCTTTATCCGGTATTCTGTATCTGACCGGTTTGTCAGCAGATTCGCTGCCTGTATCCGGTCAGCGGCCGCAGGCAGATGCGACAGCCTACACACTGACGGAAACGCAGGACGGCTGGCGCTACGTCGACCGGAACGGAAACTATCTGAAGGAGCAGCTGATTCCGTACAGGAATCTGCAGCCGCGCACCGGTGCTTCTGCCGCCGGGGAGACATTTCCGTCACGTTACGACATGCGTGAGGAAGGACTGATTACAGGTGTCAAGCAGCAGGTCGGGGGAACCTGCTGGCTGTATGCTTCGGTCGGTGCAATCGAATCCAATATGATCCGGAAGGGAATGGGAGATTCGTTGCTGGATCTTTCTGAGGCGCATCTGGTCTGGTTTGCGCGCGGACAGGGCAGTCCGCCCGATCCGTCCCATCCGCTCTACGGCGACGCTGCCAACAGGGGCGTGACAGGTTATGAAGAGGGCGGAAATATCTACAATGTAACGGCAACACTCGCGGCATGGCAGGGTGTGGTGTCAGAAAATGCCGTGCCTTCTCATGCTTCTAAAACGCCGCTTGACGAATCGCTTCGCTTCAAATCGGAGGCGCATCTGCAGCATACACGGAAATATGCAAGCAATGATTTTAACGGGATCAAGACATGCCTGCTTGAAAAGGGCGCGCTGCATCTGTCCTATTTTGTGATGCATCAGCCGGAATGTCTTTCCGAGCAGTACGGTTATTATCAGACCTATTATGTCGCAGGCGCCAAAAATGACCCGAATCTGGACGGCGGCGGACACGGCGTGCTGCTGGTCGGCTGGGACGACAATTTCCCGAAGGAAAACTTCATCGAAACGCCGCCCGGTGACGGTGCATGGATTATCCGGAACAGCTGGGGCGAAAACGCATCCCGTACTGAGAAAGGCTTTTTCTATCTGTCTTACTATGACAAATCTATCACGGATATCTATCTTTACGACATGGAACCGGCGGACAATTACAGCGGCATTTATCAGTATGACGGCGATTCGTCCCGGAGCTATACGACCGGATTCGGTGCGGATACCGGCTTTATTCAGGCGAATGTCTTTCAGGCTAAGCAGGACGAAAATATAACTGCAATCGGCTTTTACACGAACGATGTTTCAATGCCGTATGAAGCGCAGATTTACGCGCTGAATGAGGATTTTGCCGATCCGCGTGACGGCAGGCTGCTGACCGAAATATCCGGCGAAGAGGAGTACATCGGTTATCATACCGTGAAGCTCCCGCCCGGCTGCGGTGTCCGCAAGGGACAGCAGTTTTCGGTTGTCATCAGAACGGCGCCGCGGAAGGGGACGACCTGTCATTTTGATATGCACTGCTTTGCACCGCGCACCTCGTATTTCACCGTTTATAATGCAGAGGAAGAGGAGCCGTGGAAGGATTGCTATTATGACGGCCGCGGAAATGTCAATGTCAAGGCCTTTACAACCTATGGCCTTGGCCTGAACGAGACGCTCTGTCCCGATCCGCTGATCCGCGGGCATCTTTCCGAACAGTTTGACAGCAACGACGATCTGATTGTGACACCCGAAGAGTTCAGAGCTGTTTCCGACCGCATTCCTTACGATGTCAACGGTGACCGCCTTGTCGATGCACGGGAGCTGACGCTGCTCAAGCGTGCGGCGCTCGGAGAACAGCAAAGCGCTGCCGGCCTGCAATGGTATTACGGAGACTGGAACTCTGACCTGATTCTTG
This sequence comes from Oscillospiraceae bacterium, assembly GCA_017427265.1. GTDB lineage: Bacteria > Bacillota > Clostridia > Oscillospirales > Ruminococcaceae > Firm-04. The sequence continues at coordinate 93,384 of JAFRTG010000011.1, forward strand.
ATGCGGAGGATGTCTCTTTCCTCGCGGACTACCTCTGTCAGCGCCCGCGCAGCAAATAATACTGAAAAAACGGCAGGAGATTGCTCCTGCCGTTTTCTTTATATCAAGTTGGAAATCCGTACATTCTCTGCAAACGGAGTCTCTGAAAAATACAGCTTGCTGAACAGGCCGCGAAGTGCTTCTGCTGCACAGAAATCATTGACCGGAATGCGTCCGCTGCTCGTGATAAAACAGCCGTCCGATTCGTTGAGATGGGTGACAAACAGCGAGACTGCAGCCGGAATCTGTGCGGCGGAAAGATCGGCACGCACAGCCTCTGCAAATTCCGCCGGATTGCCGTGCGGTGCAGACCGCAGTGAACCCTGCCATTCATTGCGGATATTTGTGCGGTCTTGTTTGCTGTATGGATTCGGGTCAGACGGGTCAGCGTGCGGGAGCGGTCCTGCACCGTGCCGCGTGACGTAGCTGCGGGTGATATAGACGATTTCCGTCTTCGGAAAGCTGTCACCGTACAAACTGTGCAGGATGCGTGCAGGTTCCGTCAGACCGGTGCGCGAAGTTGTCAGGTGCGGCGCATATGCTGTATAAAACTCGTCCAGCAGCAGACCCTGCGCGCCCTCAAACAGCATATCGTCGTATTCACAAAGAAAAAGCGGCTCACGCAGTTCCAGGTATTCTGTGTTCCGTGCCATTGTTTCTGCTGCATTGCGCAGAACGGTATCGCTCTGCAGCAGCTTGCCGTATTCGCCTGCATTATGCAGATCAATCTGCAGCTCGGAGATTCGCTGCGGCAGATAATCTCTTTGCAGAATCCGCAGCCGCTCATACAGCATTGCGGCATCCTGTCCGGCTATGTCGCCGAGCCGGAGCGGATATTTTTCCGACCGCACTACGGCTTCGTTGATGCCCATGCCGCAGGAGCCGTGCCGGTTCTTTCCGCGGGCGGTTTCCAGAAGCATGTTCAGCAGAATATCGCCGATATACGTGCAGCGGCAGTCCGGTGAAGCGTAAATCTGCGGAACGCTTCCGGCAAGAGCGCGGAAGCGTTCTGCTTCGTCAGAGAGTTTATAGAGATCAGGCAGAAAGCTGTCTGCCCAGTATGTATCCGCACTGCGGAACGATGCAGACGACAGCTGCGAAAAGACGAACCGTCTGCCGGGCAGATCGACGGTATGTCCGGCCTGCGCGCCGCCGTTGTGCCGTATACAGATCACGGAAGCATTTGCGCGGGCGCTTCGTGATGCAAAGTAATCTGCCGCGAGTCCTTTTCCTTCATCTCCGAAGTTCTTGCCGATGATGATAGTAACAGACACGGCCGTTCAGTTCAGCTGAATTGTCTTGAGCGCCGTTTCAACGGCAGCCTTAGCGTCGCCGCTCCACTGCGAGATCGCGTCAGCCTTTGTCATGCCGCCGGTTACCTGCATCAGAGAGATCATGACCTCTGCAAGGAATTCAATGTTTTTCGATTCGATGACGGCATTGCGGCCCGGCAGAAGCGGTTCCCACGTTTTCAGAGAGGAGCCTGTGTGGCTGCCCGTGATGATATGGAACACCTCATATTTTTCGCTGACAAGTGCCGCGAGCCCTTTTGTTTTGTAGTCGGGAGCGTTTTCGTCACAAAAGACTCTTGCGATATCACGGCTGTCAAGGATGACTTCTTTTCCGTCATCACCGATTTCATCGCCGATGCAGAACAGGAAACCCTTTTTGCCGCGCTTTTCGATGCAGTCGGTTGAGGTATGCTTCAGCGCAAAATACCAGACCAGTGCGTCATAGCTGTAGCGGTTGCCGCCCTGCAGGACAAAATCGAGCAGCTGCTCCACAACACGGATATCCGCTTCAAACTGTGTCACCTGCATCGGAATGCTGCATGTCGGCGAAGTGAACGCCGCACACATGATATGCGGGTCAGTGACAGGCCGCTTTTCGAGGATCATGGTTGCGGTTTTGTTGAGCGAATTCTTTGCGATTTCCGCTGCAAGATAGCCCATCGAGCCGGTCGAGTCAAAGCCGATGATAATGGGCGTCGAAGCAGGGGAATCGTCGCTGTCACGCGATTCGCGCATACGAATGAACTGCGGCAGATATTTTTCCTGTGCGCCGTTGCCCTTGAAGATGTCGCCGGCCGTGGATTGGTCGCTGATGCCGCGGCTGTTTTTCAGCCGGTTCCAGTCAGCTGCATTGTAGCTTCCGTGTCCCATGTTTGTATCCTCCTCAGAATGAAATAATATTTTGATCCGCCGTGCGGATACAGGCGATTGCTGCCGCAGCGATTTCCGCTGCACTCTGATCGACTGCGCGCAGGGCGTCATTGTGCGTTTTGCCCTCTGCAACGGAGATCAGCGAGAAGATGAGCTCCGGCAGACAGGCGATGTCTTTTTTGCCGATGACCGCGACCCTGCCGGGCATCAGCGCGTTCCAATCCGCAAAAAACTGACTGTCGCCGGGCATTCCCTTGTCAATGCAGATGTGGAACACATGATATTTTTCTTCTGCGGCAGCGAGCAGCTCCGCATCAGAGAGATCGTATTCCGTACGGTCGCCGAAAACCCGCAGAATCTCATTCCGCGTCAGCTGCCTGTGGCAGCGGTCATCGCCGATCGTAATCAGATGTCCCTTTTTGCGGCGCTTTTCCCAGCAGTCTGTTTTCGTGCGGTTGGCTGCAAAATACCACGCAAGATGATAGGATTCGCCGCCGTTTCCGCCGCCGCCGCCCTCCAGATAGAGCGCCGTCAGCTGGCGTATCATGCGGATATCGCTCTCGAACTGTGTCACCTGCAGCGGTACGCGGTCGGATTTGCTGTCGCCGATTGCGCAGCAAAGAATCTGCGGGTTTGGGATCGGCTTATGCTCATACAAATACATGACCGCACGGTTCAGCGCGTGCAGCGCGAGCTCCTCGGCAAGATACCCCATGGAGGTCGTGACGTCAAAGCCGATGATGACCGGCGTCGAAAGCGGGGAATCCTCGTTGTCGCGCGCCTCGCGGAACACGCCCTGCAGAGATGCCTTTTCCGTATGCCGGCTTTTTCCGCTGAAAATATGCTCTGCCTTCTGATCTGCCGCGAAGGTGCTTCTCAGCATGTTCCAGTCACTTGCAGTATAGCTTCCGCGTCCCATAGTTACGTTCCTTTTCCGTAGATCTGTGCATCATCGGTATCCATTGTGATAAATTTGCGTTCACCGTAGGATTTGATGAGCACCTCGTCCCATTTGGCAAAATCGTCGTATGCGTTGCTTTCCGGCTCGCTTTTCAGGAAATCTGCAAACGGCTTCGGGATATCCGCCGTTTCCTTCGCCGCGGCGGCACTTGGGAAACCGAGAACCTGTGCGGCCGTTTCGCGCAGCGCTTTCAGATTGTCGCGTGTTGTGAGAACCCTTCCGCTGACCGTTGTGTGATTGCGCACAGCATTCCACCAGCCGCCGTAGAGGCTGGCCTGATGGTCGTATGGGTCAATATAGATTGTATCAATGCCGAAATCCGGGTGCACAATGCTGCTGTATTCCATGACACAGCAGAGATTCTCCATGCGCCCGACGAGCCATGCGGTGTGTCTGCCGCTGAGCGTGCCGAACAGCCGCAGCGGATATTCGTCCTCGCTTTTTTTGACCGCGAGCAGCACCGAGCCGTCACGGAGCGTAAAGCCGCCGCTGATAATCGGGAAGAAATTGGCCAGATTTCTGGTGTCTGCCGACGGGTAATCCAGCATGGAAACGGCCTTGCGGAACTTGTCTGCGTTTTCCGCCAGACTTTCCTCAAAACGGAAAATGACCGACTGCCGTGCCGTATAGGCCGTCATGACGCGGTCAGTGAAACGGTGCAGGCTTGTGACATTGATTTGCCTGCCGTCGCTGCATTCAAACATTTCCTGTTCCGCCTGCGCCCAGAGGTCGTCCGCCCGTCTGCGGCGTTCCTGTCCGTCAGCCGAAAGCCGGAAAAAGCTCTTCATGCGTGCGTAGAATTCGCGGTAGTAATCGGTATCCCTGTGGTCAAGGACGTAGTCCGATTTGCAGTACGGACAGCGCGCCGTTGTACCGGACGGGTCAATGACCATTGTTCCGCCGCAGTTCCGGCAGTTGAGATTTTTCATGTTCAGCCCTCCCCGTGCATGTTTTTGGATAATTCTATCATATCATATATTTTCAGCAAAGTCAAGGAAATAACACAAAATGAATCTGATTTAATCAACATAATTTCAAAATATGCGCCCGCCGGATTACGCCGGCGGGCGCATGGCAGATTCTGAAACATCTTGGCAGACATGACACTAGATATCAAATTCAACTGCGCCGCTTTCAAGGCGGTAAAGCGCACCGATGACCTTAAGCCCGTGTTCTTCCTCATGCTGAATTTCGAGGCTGCTTTCGATCAGCGAAACGCTCCGCCGCACATTCATGCAGCATGCTCTGTAATCGTCGGTTTCATTGCCGATTGCCAGCCGGATTTCGTCGGTGATAAATTTAATGTAGCCGTCCGGATCGTGATTGATGGCGGCATCGACGGCGCCGCAGTGGTCGTGGCCGAGCACAACGACAAGCCGGATGCCGAGATGCTCCGCGGCATATTCGATCGAACCGAGCTGATGGTCGTCGATGACATTTCCGGCCACGCGGATGATGAACAGATCGCCGATGTCCGCGCTGAAAATGTACTCCGGTATGACGCGGGAATCGGAGCAGGTAACGATCACTGCATAGGGATGCTGTCCGTGCTTCAATGTTTCCTGCCGTTTATCGGGCGAAATATCGCTGCAGCTCTGTTTCGTGTGAAGAAAGCGGGCATTGCCTTCCTGCAGCCTGTTCAGTGCCTGTTCGGCAGAAACCGAATGATCTGTATGCATGTTGACCTCCTTATTTCCGGACGACGGATTCAGTCTGACCGCCGATGAATTCGGATGTGATCTGCATGACTTCACGCAGAATTTCAAGATTCCGGAGTATGTTTTCGCATTCGAGCGAGTGATTGCAGTCCGGGTACAGATACAGCGGAACATTCTGTTCTGCTGCCGTCACTCTGATTTGTGCAATATCCGACCAAGGGTCGGCCTCTCCGAGAAACGCAGCGCAGGAGCCGGCCGGAGGCGGCGGAAACGAAAAAGCATCACTGAGCGGGGTATACCAGATCTGCCGGCACGGAACGGAAGCCGCTGCGGCGAACCGCGCTGCCGCAATCGTTCCGATGCTTTTGCCGATCAGCAGAATGCTGTCATATTCTGACAGATTTGCTGTCACAAGCTGCTCTGCGGTCTGTTCACAGGCCAGCGCGGCTGCCTTTCGCATCATGTCCGCATCTCCGCGGATTTTCTCCGGCATATCGTGATAGGCAATGCAGCGGATCTCGAATCCGGCGTTCACTGCCAGCTTTGCAGCATAGTACAAGAGCGGCTTGTCCTTATGATAGCCGATACCCGGCAGAATGACAGCTAATTTTTTCGGCATAAGAAACCTCCCTTTGAATCTGAGCAGCATTCGGATACAGACTTATTATAACACAGCCGCCGGAAATCCGCAAGCACTGTTTTTGTCCGGGAACTCTTGATTTTTTTGCGCATTTTATGTATAATATAAAAAAATACAGCGCAGGAGGTGTTTGCTATGCCGCCCGGAGGAAGATTCGGCCCCGGTTACCTGACTGAGGAGGAGAAGCAAAACAAACCAAAGGTCACAAAGGAACTGCTGCAGCGCATTTATTCCTATCTGAAGCCGTACCGGAAGCAGATGACGCTGGTTCTGCTGGCGATTCTGTTTTCGGCGATCCTTTCGCTGATGCCGTCGGTTCTGACCGGAAAGATCATTGACGAAGGCCTGATTGCAAAAAATTTCATGGCACTTGTCCTGTTCATTCTGCTCTCGTTCGGCGTGACGCTGCTTGCAAACCTGATCGGCATTCTCGAAAGCTATCTGAATACCTGGATTGCACAGCATATCACCTTTGATATGCGCAATTCGATGTACCGGCATCTGCAGAAGATGTCACAGCGGTTTTTTACGACCAACAATCAGGGCGATATCATCACGCGCATGACAAGCGATATTTCCGGCGTGCAGCAAATTATTACAAATACGCTGACAAGCATCCTTTCCAATGCGATTACGCTGATTGTTGCGCTGGTGCTGATGTTCCGCGAAAACTGGATTCTCGCGCTGGTCGGAATTGCGGTTGTCCCGCTGTTTACGATTCCGACGCGCAGTGCGGGTAAGCGGCGCTGGGCGATCACAAAGGATTCGCAGGCCTGCAGCGACGAAATCAACGGCATTCTGAATGAAACGCTTTCTGTCAGCGGTCAGCTGCTTGTCAAGCTGTTCGGCAGGGAGGAAAAGGAAAATCAGCGGTACGAGGCGGTCAACCGGAAGATGATCGCGCTGAATATCAAAGAAAGCATGGCAGGCCGCTGGTTCCGGATGGCGCTCGGCACATTTACGAATATCGGCCCGATGCTGATTTATCTGATCGGCGGCCTGATTATGATGCGCTATGATCCTTCTGTCACGGTCGGACAGATCAGTGTGCTGGTTGCGCTGCTCGGCAAAATGTATATGCCGGTCAATCAGCTGCTGAATATTCAGGTAGACTGGATTCGCTCGATGGCGATGTTCACGCGCATTTTTGAATACTATGATATGAAGCCCGAAATCGAAAACGCACCGGATGCAATCCGGCCGGATTCGGTCAGAGGTGAGGTTGAATTCCGGAATGTGCGGTTCCATTACGACCCGGAGCGTGAGATTCTGAAAAATATCAGCTTCAGGCTCGAACAGGGCAAGTGCATTGCAATCGTCGGCCCGTCCGGTTCCGGAAAAAGCACGCTCATTAACCTGATTCCGCGGCTTTATGATGTCATTGACGGCAGTGTGCTCTTTGACGGAGAGGATGTCCGCAGGCTTGACCTTGGTTTTCTGCGGGAGCACATCGGCATTGTCAGCCAGGAGACCTATCTGTTCAACGGCACGATCCGGGAAAATCTGCTCTATGCAAAGCCCGATGCGACTGAGGCAGAGCTGATTGATGCCTGCAAACAGGCGAATATTTACGATTTTGTTGAAAAGCAGGAGGATGGGCTTGATACCGTTGTCGGCAACCGCGGCCTCAAGCTCTCCGGCGGAGAGAAGCAGCGTATTTCAATCGCAAGAATTCTGCTCAAGGATCCCGCATTGCTGATTTTTGATGAAGCGACCTCGGCGCTTGATTCCATCTCCGAGCAGAAGATTCAGGATGCGATTGAGCCGCTGATCGCAAGCCGCACGGGTATTCTGATTGCGCACCGGCTGTCAACCATTCTCGCTGCGGATGAGATTCTGGTCATCAAGGACGGCGAAATCACCGAACGCGGAACACATCAGGAGCTTGTCGGCGCGGGCGGCGTCTATACGCAGCTTTATGAGACACAGTTCAGCAAGGCTTCCGCTGCGCAGCATCCGGATTTCAGTTATTCCGAAGGGGAAGGCTGAGTTCCGCGCATCGGTTCCATTCAATATGCATGAGAACCGCGCAGTCTGAGTACGGACTGTGCGGTTTATTGCAGTTTGGGTATCAGAACTTGATAAAATACACAAATTTCTTTCTTTCGGTATTGAAAATTTCGGAAATATCTGTTATAATATAAATGCCGCAGTTGTTTTGCTGCAAGTGTACCGGCAGCGTGATGCAATGCGGAAGAATATACAACAAAATCGTGCGCTCTGCACACGGAACGGAGGGATCCCGGATGATGGCCCACATTATGGTCGTTGATGATGACACCGCGAATCTGCGGACAGCAGGCCATATTCTCTCAAAAAATCATATGCGCGTAACCGCACTGGATTCCGGCGAAGCGATGCTGAACAGCATTCAGAAGGATGATTTGCCCGATCTGATTCTGCTTGATATCAAAATGCCGGAGATGGACGGATTTGAAGCGCTTTCCCGGCTTCGGATTCTTGAAAAGGAAATCGGAATCGAAGAAATACCGGTGATCTTCCTGACCGCGAACGAAGCGCCTGATATGGAGCGTCAGGGATTCGAGGCCGGTGTTTCGGATTATATCCGGAAACCGTTTGATCCGGATATTCTGCTGCGGCGTGTCGGAAACATCATCTCCAAGGAAAAGCGGCTCAGTTCTCTGCGTTCGGAGGCTGAAACCGATATGCTGACCGGCTTTCTGAACAAAATTGCATCTGCCAGAGCGCTTTCCTCGCTTTGTGCGTCGGATCTTGGATGTCTGATGCTGGTCGATCTGGATTCGTTCAAGCTGGTCAACGATCTGTTCGGTCACAAAATGGGAGATAATTTTCTGATCTGTTTTTCCGCGATTCTGCGCGGGACAGCGCCGGAAGGGAGTGTCATCGGCCGGATCGGCGGTGATGAATTTATCGTATTTTCTTCCGGTATGCAGACCGAAAAGGAGATCGCTGCGTTCTCGGAACAGATCAACAGGGAGCTTCTTGAAAAAGCGAAGGAACTGATGGGCGAGGATATGGGGATTCCGCTCGGAGCGTCTGTCGGTGCTGTGTTTGTCCCGATGCACGGAGATGATTACGAATCCCTCTTCCGGCTGGCGGATCAGGCCATGTACGAGGTCAAAAAGAACGGGAAGCACGGCTATTCGCTTTACTGTGCAGAGATTGCTCCCGAAGAGATGCTGCAGACCTCTGTACACGATATCGACAAGCTGTCCGAAATCCTCGGAGAGCGCTTTGTGCCGAACATGGCGCTGCAGCTTGACCGCGATGCGTTTTCCTATGTTTACCGCTATATCATGCGGTATATGATCCGGAACCGGCGCAGCTTGTATAAGGTTCTGTTTACGCTGCTGCCGGAGGACGGCATCGCCGAACGTGACTTCATTGACGCCTGTGATGCGTTCGGCAGCCATATCCGTGCATCGCTGCGCAAGACGGATATCCTGATGCGGGATCGCTTCAATCAGTATTTCGTGCTGCTGACAGATATCAGAAAGAACGATATTGACATCGTAACCGGCAATATCATGAACAGATGGGAATTGAACGGCGGCAGCGGGCTGAATGTCAGCTTTGAGACAGAGTTTGTTTGTGTGGATCTTCAGTTCCCGAAGCATGCAGGCGATGTGCGGATTGCGGCTGCAGACGATGACGAAGCTGTCCTGCAGCTGATCGGCCATACACTCAGTAAAGCGGGATTTCGCGTATCTGCTGTGAAATCCGGGCGCGCGCTCATCAAATATGTTTCAGAACAAAAGCCGGATCTGATTCTGCTGGATACGGTCATGCCGGCGCAGGACGGTTTTGAAACGCTGCAGCTTCTGCGCGGCATTCAGGGTGCTGCCGAGATTCCGGTCATTCTGCTGACAGAGGACAATCAGCCGGAAACGGATTGCAAATGTCTTTCGCTCGGTGCCGATGAGATCATCCGGAAGCCTGTTGTGCCGGAGCTTCTGCTGCACAGAGTCCGCCATGTGACCGAGCTTGCTGCAAGACGCGGCGCATCCCATGCAAGCCGATGATCCGATGAGGAACGAAACATGAAATATATTGAAAAAAACAACCTGTTTCAGGCATCCCAGCTGACGATTCTGCTGAGCTGCACGGTCTTTTCCGTTATTCTGATTGCAGAAGCCTTTGTGATGTCATGGGAGCTCTGGCCGCTGATTCCGATTGCAATCGGAATCGTGGTCTCATGGACGATGCATATTCAGCAGCGGCTGACCGACAAGCAGCGGCTCTGGCTGTATTCGGCCTTCGTGATGTTCTCTTTTTTCTATTACGGCAGTCACAGGACAAGCGTGTTTGATACGGTCGCTGTGATGGCGCTGATTCTGATTCTCTATACGATGGTCTGCATCAAGCCGCTGATTACATTCCTGCAGATTATCTATTACCTCACACTGGGGTACGGCATGCTGATGATGTGGCATGACGGCGAGAAGTTCACCGCGCTCATGATATCCCGCGCTGTCATGAATGTTGCCGTCGTTACTGCGATCAGCATGATTTCCCGCACGATCATTGACAAATGGACAGAGGTCGTTGACCAGTCCCATGATGAGATTGAAAAGCTGACCGATACCACGGACAGACTCAACGACTTCCTTGCAAATGTTTCGCATGAGACCAGAACGCCGATCAATGCGATCATCGGACTGACTGGCATCTGCATTGACGATGAGGAAAACGAGGAGCGCCGCAGAAACCTGATTTCGGTGCGGGAAGCAGGCCGCCGTGTTGCGGAGCAGATCGGTGATATCCTTGATTTCACGGAAATCGACCGGAAAAAGCTGATCAATCATTACGAGGACTATATGCTGTCATCCGTGCTGAATGATCTGGTCGAGGAGATTCGTCCGTTCAAGCCGAAGGATCTCGAACTCGTGATTGATGTGGATCCGGCCATTCCTTCCGTGCTCAATACGGATATCAACAAGCTGCGGAAGATTCTCCGGCATCTGATTATGAACGGCCTGAAATACACATATGAAGGCGGCGTCTATGTCCGGCTGTATACGATTCCGGAAACCTACGGCGTCAACCTGCTGATTAAGGTGACCGATACCGGCATCGGTATGTCAGAGGATGAACTGGAACGCATTTTTGAACGGTATTATCAGGCGGATTCCGGCAGAAACAGACAGGGCAGCGGTCTTGGTCTCGGTATGACGATTGTGCAGGGCTTTACGGCATCGCTCGGCGGCTTTATCACCGTCAGCAGCGAGCCGGGAAAGGGGACAACCGTTACGGTCAGCATTCCGCAGAAGGTTGTCGAGCCGTCGAGCTGCATGTCGATCCTGAAACCGGAAAAGCTCTGTCTCGGTGCATTCCTGCATCTGGAAAAATACCCCAACCCGAATGTGCGTGAATACTATAATATGATGATTCACAATATTGTCAAGGGCTTCGGTATACAGATGCACCGCGTGGATCATGTTGCAAATCTGAAAAAGCTGCTTGCTTCCGTGAAGCTGACGCATTTGTTCATTGCAGAAGAAGAATATGCATCGGCGCCGGAGCTGATTGAATCGCTCGCCTCGAAGGTCATAACCGTTGTCGTTGCCAATTCTGATTTTGAGCTTCCGGAGGGCTCAAAGGCAAGGATCATGGTCAAGCCGTTCTATTGTTTCCCGGTGGCGGCAGTTCTGAATGCGGAGCAGGATCTTGACTCACTTGATGAGCGAATCAGCTTCCCCGGTGTCCATGCACTGGTTGTCGATGACGAGCCGATGAATCTGACGGTCGCGCAAAATATTTTCCGGCGTTACGGTATGACCGTCACAACAGCGGATTCCGGAGCCGAAGCGCTCGAACTGTGCAGTGAACAGTGCTTTGATATCATCTTTATGGATCACATGATGCCCGGTATGGATGGCATCGAGGCGATGAAACGCATCCGTTCAGCCGGGAATTATGCAGAGGTGCCGGTGGTTGCACTGACGGCCAATGCTGTCAGTACGGCCAGAGAATCCTTCCTTGCTGCAGGATTCGACGGCTTTGTCAGCAAGCCGATTGAACTGATAGATCTGGAACGTGTGCTGCGGCGCGTGCTGCGCAAATTCATTGTCACATATCAGGAGAAACCGGAAAAGCCGCTGGCTGCTTCCGATACCGGAAAATCAGATTCCAATGCGGATGATACAGAAACTGCTGCTCTGAGGCAGCTGGAACGCTGCGGACTGGATACGGTGTCAGGGCTGAAATACTGCGCCGGCGATGAGGCGTTCTATCTTTCGATGCTGCAGGAGTTTGCATCCGGACTTCCGGAGCGGACTGAGAAAATGCGGAATTTCCTTGCGGAGAACGATCTGAAGAATTATGAAATCCTTGTTCATGCACTGAAAAGCAATCTGAAAATGCTTGGCAGCGATCCGCTTTCTGAGCGGGCAAAGGAGCTTGAATTCGCGGCAAAGAACGGCGATGCTGCTTTGATTGCTGAAAAATACCCGCCGCTGGAACACGACTGCAATCGCCTTGCAGCAGAGATTCTGCAGATTTCCGGCTGCGAATCCGGACAGGATTCTGATGCGGATGAAATCATGGAGTTTCTTCCGGATGACGATTCTGTGACTGAATTTGAGCCGAACAGAGAGGAGCAATGAGATGCGTTCCGGAAAAATCAGAGGCTTACTCTTCAGTGACAAATATGCACAGCAGGACAGACTTTTCATTCTGATTACGGCATTGACGCTGTTTTCATGGGCGGTGAAGCTCGCCGAGCTCATCATAACATCTGCTCCGGTTTATCATATTTTGTTCCTGTTTTTCAGCATGACGCTGATTGCTGCGGTGACGGTGCACACCATCCGGTCGGGGCGCGGCAGAACAGGTGCTGCTGCCGTTGCGTTTATTGTCTGCCTGCTGTATCCTCCGAATGTGTTCTTTCATGACAGCGGGATTTACGGCGAAGCACCGGTTCTGTTCCTGTTCAGCGTATTCTTTATATGTGTTCTGCTCAGCGGCAAAACCATGCTGATTTATCTGCTGACGGAGCTTGCGGAAATCATCATCTGCTGGTATATATCGCTGAAAAATCCGGCTGCCATCATGTATGATTCCGAATTTGAGGAGCACTTCTTCTCGGTCGCAGCGCTGATTCTGACCGGTGCAACGATCATGATTGCGATTGCGTACAGGAATATGCTCTACCGGCAGGAGGTGGCGCGCTCCCTTGCGCAGAAAAAGGAGATTGAGGCGCTGAATGAAGCGCAGAATCATTTCTTTTCCAGCATGAGCCATGAAATCCGCACGCCGATCAATACCATCATTGCGCTGAATGAAATGATCCTGCGCGAAAATATCAACGACGAAGTTGCAGAGGATGCCGCGAATATTCAGTCTGCCAGCAAAATGCTGCTGCATCTGATTAACGATATTCTGGATATGTCCAAGTTTGCATCCGGCAAGATGAAGCTGACGCCGGTTGTCTACAATCCCGGTGACATGCTCTCGGAAATCGTCGGAATGCTCTGAATCCGGGCAAAGGAAAAGGGGCTTGATTTTCAGGTGCATGTTTCGCCGGATATTCCGGTCGAGCTGCTCGGCGATGAAGTGAGAATCAAGCAGATTCTCATCAATGTTCTGAACAATGCAATCAAATATACGCAGCAGGGCTCCGTGTCGCTGTCGATTCAGCCCGGCGAGACAGAAAACGGGATTCTGCAGGTTGTCTATTCGGTCAGCGATACCGGCATCGGCATCAAAAAAGAGAATATTCCCTACCTGTTCTCGGCGTTCAAGCGGATGGATGAGGAGAAAAACCGGCATATCGAAGGCACCGGTCTCGGTCTGTCGATCGTCCGGCAGTTTGTCGATCTGATGGGCGGAAAGATTACCGTCAACAGCATCTATACCAAGGGCTCGACCTTTATCATTGAAATTCCGCAGAAAATCGTCACAACGCAGAAAATCGGAGAAATCCGCATTGAGAATGAATCTGTGCCGGGCGGACGCCGCGAGCATGTTGCAGGCTTTGAGGCGCCGGAAGCAAAGATTCTGGTTGTGGATGACAATGCCTCGAATCTGCTTGTTGTATCCAAGCTGCTGCGTGAAACAAAGGTGCATGTGGAAACGGTATCCAGCGGCGCAGAGGCGCTGAAACGCACGCTGAATCAGCATTATCATGTGATCTTTATGGATCATCTGATGCCGGAAATGGACGGCATTGCGTGCCTGAAGGCGATTCGCTCCCAGATCGGCGGACAGAGCAAGGAATCCAAAATTGTCGTGCTGACTGCCAATGCAGGTTCGGAAAACAAGGTTCTGTATGAAAAAGCAGGCTTTGACGGTTATCTGACAAAGCCGATTACAGGCGATATCCTTGAAAAAGAGCTGTACAGATTATTGCCGCACAATCTTGCATTCAAAACAGGAAACAGTGAAGATATCCTGAAGGAAACGGTTTCATGGATGAAGCGCGAGCAGCGGAAAAAAACGGTTGGGATTACAACGGAAAGCGTTGCGGATCTTCCGAAGGAGATCATTGAACGCTACGGCATTGAAGTGCTGCCGCATCTGGTCTGTACGGCAGAGGGCGATTTTCTGGACGGCGTTGAGATCGAAACAAACAGCCTGCTGGATTACATGAGTGACCGGCACAGAAAGGTGCGGACCGGTATTCCGGATGTGCAGACGGTGGAATCCTTTTTTGCAAAGCAGCTCACGACCGCGAATAATATTATCCATATTTCGGTCTCCGGCGAGCTGGCAAACAGCGGATGTCCGGTTGCACAGGAAGCTGCAAGGGCATTCAACAATGTGACCGTTGTAGATTCGGGACATCTTTCCAGCGGACAGGGGCTCATGGTGATTGAGGCGTGCAGGCTCGCGGAGGAAGGCAAAAGCCCGGATGAAATCATTGCACATCTGGAGCGGATTAAGCCCAGAATTCACACCAGCTTCGTTGTGGACAGCCTTGACTTTCTTGCGCGTGCCGATCAGGTGCATGAACAGGTCGCGGGCGTGACGAAAGCGCTGATGGCCAAACCTGTTCTGAAACTGAAGCGCGGAAAAATGACTGTGCGAAAGGTCTATTTTGGTTCCCGCGAGAATGTCTGGAGACGGTATATCGCTTCTGTGCTGCGTTCACCGTCCTCGATCGACCGCAGAATCCTGTTTGTAACATATGTCGGACTCACAAAACGAGAGATGGAATGGATCCGGAAGCAGGTGGAAAAGCGTGCTGTATTTGAAAAAATTTATTTCCAGAAGGCTTCTCCTGTGATTGCCGTGAACTGCGGCACCGGAACATTCGGCCTGCTGATCCGGGAAGCGGACGAGGAAGAGACATCCGGATGAAGGGAATGGAACATCATGTTGATTGATATTTCGCAGGAGGTTCGTTCCTGCCGCGTATTTCCGGGCGATTTGCCGCCGACATGTCAGCGTGTTCTCAGCATAGAGAACGGCGATGTCTGCAACCTGACAAATATTTCAATGTGCGCACACAACGGGACGCATATTGATGCACCGTATCATTTCATTCCGGACGGCAAAACCGTCGATCAGATTGATCTGACCGCATTTGTCGGTGACTGTTATGTTGCAAGGCGCGACGGGAACCTGACGGCAAAGGATGCTGCCGAAATCATGCAGGCAGCACGGCAGCAGGATGCTGCAGAGCGGGTTCTGATTGCGGGAAAAGCGGTCATGACGCCGGAAGCAGCCTGCGTTTTTGCAGAAGCCCGTCTGCTTTTGATCGGGAATGAAAGCCAGACATTCGGGCCGGAGGATGCGCCGGAGACGGTGCATCGGATTCTGCTCGGTGCCGGGATTGTCTTGCTGGAGGGCATTGTCCTGACCGACGCTGCTGAGGGCAGATATTTTCTCAGTGCTGCACCGCTGAATCTCGGCGGATGTGACGGGGCACCATGCCGAGCGTATCTGATTCGGTAAACAACTGTTGCACCGGCATTTTATGTATATTTATTTTGTAATATTCAAAAAATAATACATTGCACTTTAATAAAATTGAATATATAACAAACAGGCGGATGCTGTTTTGCATGACGGAACGCGGATTGTGATGAGAATTTCTCACACAGGAACGCGCTTTCCCGGAATGCAGAACAGCACTGCCTTTTTTCATGCGATTAAAAAATAATACAGAATATATTACGATTCTGATTTCGCAATATCGGCGTTTAATACACAAGATAGGACAAAAGGCTATGGACAAAATGTCGCGTGATGTTGCATATATTCGGCTTGTATCAGATATAAAATATATTCATATTGCTATTTTGTAAATTCTAGTTGACAAGATGTTCCACAATGTGTATAATATAAAAAGTGTGACAATATGGTCTGCATGGTATTATGTTGACCATATTTATGCACAAAAAGGGGATGATAGTACAAACCGCTTTCTCAGAATGGAATCTAATACATGTCTCTGCGGACGTTTTTCAATGCGTGATTGATTTCTGATTGTGATAATTGTTATATATATATATCGCAGGATTGACCGTGGTACTTTTGCAATGGAAGCGTGCAGCTTTTTGGATCTTCAATGCTGCCGTATATTGAAGCAATCGTCACAAAATGAAATATACAAAAATGTGGGAGGAATTTTACACGGATGTTTACAGAACTGAACGAAGTGCAGAAGAGTATCTACTTTGAGTGTCTGTCCGGAAGCAGCCGGGCGTATAATATTTCAGCGGCGCTGTCTGTCCGGAATCTGGATGCTGCTGTCCTGAAACAGGCATTGGCACTGCTGGTATCTGAGCAGGAAGCACTCAGAAGCCGGATTGCTGTTCGTGAAAATCAGCCGGAACTGGAGGTTTGTGATGAAGCTCCGGTTGCTTTTGCTGCGCTTCAGGCAAAGGATGCAGCAGAATTGGATCAAAAAGTGAAAGAGGCAATGTTCAGAGAGTTTGATCTGGGAACACTGCCTCTTTACCATACTTCACTGATCCGTTCTGCTGATAAGACTGTGCTTGTTGTTGTCATGCACCATCTGATTTCAGACGGATTATCCACAGATCTTTTTGTCCGGAAGCTCTTTTCTTTTTATTACAGCCTGCGGGATGCGCAGCCGTTTTCTCTTGACTGCAACACGGGATACCGTCAGTTTATGGAGAAGGAGAACAAGAAGCTCTCTGCCGGAAAATATGACCGCAAGCGTGACTTCTGGATCGAGAAAATGAAGGGTGCAGAGCCGCTTTCCCTGATTCCGGAACGGATTGTCACGGAGCCGGAAAACGGAATCGGTTCGGAGCTGCGGTTCCCGCTGCGTCCGGAGCTGTACCGGAAAATCACGGAGCTGGCCAGAGAAAACGACATGTCTGCATTTATGGTTGTGCTCGGCGCATTCAGTCTGCTGATGGGACGCTATGCCAATACAGAGGATGTTGTCTTATCTTCTTCGTTTTCCTACCGTCCGGGCATTGCGCAGGACGATGCGATCGGCTGCTTCATCTATACACTTCCGCTGCGTTTTCAGTTCGGTGAGATCAGAACATTTTCCGATCTGATCCGGAAATCCTCCGAGAATGTTCTGCAGGCGTATAAAAATGTCGGTTATCCGAATAATCTGATCGCAAGAGATGTGCTGCCTGCCGATCAGATGATTCAGGGATCTTTGTTTGATATTACCTTTATCAGCGATATGTTTGAGGGCTTCAACGAAGATATTGAAGGCCTCTATGAAACAGATGAAGTGACCTTCCCCGGCAAGATGATGGTCATTTTGCAGACAATCGGGGAAAACAGCTGTGTGAAATTCCAGTATAAACCGCAGTTTTTCTCGGACGAGATGATCCGCGGCCTCGGAAATCACTTTGTCCGTCTGCTGGAAGCGGCGGCAGCCAATCCGGAAGAGCCGCTTGCCAATCTGGAATGGTTTACCGAGGGCGAAAAGCAGGCGCTTCTCTGTGACTGGAACAAGTCTGACTTCTTCCCCTTTGTTCCGCGCAGCATTGCGGATGTTTTCGAGGAGAAGGTGCAGGCAGATCCGGCTGCGCCTGCCCTGATTGCAGGTGACCGGACGTATACAAATGCAGAAGTGAATACGGCTGCAAACCGGATCGCAGAGCAGCTGCTTTCCGTCACGCACGGCGAGAACCTGCTTGTCGGCGTGCAGCTGGAACGCTCCTTTGAACTGATTGCAGTGCTGCTTGGTGTACTGAAAGCAGGCTGCGGATATGTTCCGATTGATCTGCATTATCCGGAGGAACGCAAGGCGTTCATGATGCGGGACGCTTCGATTTCGGTTGTCGTGACAAACCGCGGCCTGATGAGCGATGCGTTTGCAGGGGCGACTGTTTTCTTCGCAGATGACCCTGAGACCTTTGCAGGCGATGCTGCCAATCCGCAGATTCAGCGGAATCCGGAAGATCTTGCATACGTGGAATACACTTCCGGTTCGACCGGTACGCCGAAGGGCGTTATGATTACGAACCAGAATGTTGTCAACACAGTTCTGGATCTGGACAGACGATTCCCGCTCGGCGAGCAGGATGTCTATCTGCTGAAAACGACTTATACATTTGATATTTTCGGAACAGAGTTCTATGGCTGGATTGTCGGAAAAGGCATGCTTTGTCTGCTCGAACACGACGGCGAGAAAAAGCCGGAAGCCATCATGCAGGCTGTTTTCGACCATCATGTTACGCATATCAATTTTGTTCCGTCGATGTTCCGGCTGTTCCTTGAGGCGGCGGAGCATGATGCTTCTGCGCTGCGGAAGCTGCAGTCTCTCAAGTGGATTTTCCTGGGCGGCGAAGCCGTAACGCAGGATATTATGCAGAAGTATTTCTCGCTCGGACTCCATGCACGGACTGAAAATATGTACGGTCCGACCGAAGCGACCATGTGGGCAACCACGCAGCCGCTCCGGAACGAGTCGGCAAATACAGATCCGTATATCGGTGCGCCTCTGAATGCATACCGCTGCTATGTTGTGGACCGTGCGGGAAAACTGTGTCCGGTCGGTGTTCCGGGTGAGCTTTGTATCAGCGGTGCCGGTCTCGCAAAGGGATATCTGAACCGTCCTGAGCTGACGGCAGACAGATTCACAGAGAATCCGTTTTTCTGTGCTGAAAGCGACGATGCGGTTTTCAGCAAGATGTACCGCACAGGCGATCTTGCCCGGAGAACACCGGACGGAAACCTCGAATTTCTCGGCAGAATTGATTTTCAGGTGAAGATCGGCGGTGTGCGGATTGAGCTCGGTGAGATTGAAACCGCACTCGGCAAGCATCCGCAGATCGTACAGGCGGCAGCCGTTGTCAGAAAGGATCACAGCGGCATGGACTGCATCTGCGCGTATTATACAGGTGCCGCGCAGCTGCAGGCTTCTGATCTGCGTGCGTTTCTGACCGAACATGTACCGGCGTATATGATCCCGGCGCACTTCATCTTCTGCGATGAGATGCCGCTGAACAACAGCGGAAAGACGGACCGCAAGGCGCTGCTCGCAATGCCGCTGCCGACCGCTTCCCGTCAGAAGTCGGAGAAGCCTTCCGGTGCCGTGGCCGATATCATCGCGCAGGCATGGCAGGATGTGCTCGGCACTGACGATTTCGGCGTCAACGACAGCTTCTTTGAAATCGGCGGCCATTCCTTCTCGCTGATCCGCGTGCATAATATCCTGAAGGAAAAGCTCGATTCGTCGCTTTCGATCAATGATCTGATCCAGTATCCGACAATCAAAAAGCTGGCAGAGCATCTTTCCGGCAGTCAGGATCAGGACAAGCATACCGCACAGAGCCGCAGTGCGTCCGTGACGGAAAAATCTGATATTGCAATCGTCGGTATTGCCGTCGATGTGCCGGGCGCGACCGATGTGCAGGCCTTCTGGGATGTGCTGAAAAACGGCAGAGAAACAATCCATTTTTACGACGATGAAGAGCTGCGCAGTCTCGGCATCAGCGAGGATCTGATTCGTGCCAAGAACTATGTCAAAGCGAAGGGCAGAGTCGAGGATCTGGAGGAATTCGATTCGTTCTTCTTCGGGATTTCGCCGAAGGAAACAGAGCTTGCATCGCCTTCTCTGCGTCTGCTATACAAGGGAACGTGGCGTGTTCTGGAAGATGCCGGATATATGCCGGAAACCTTTGACGGCAGAATCGGCATGTTCCTCGGCGGATCCGATGACTTTACCTGGTATCGCCATGCACTGTTCCGCAATCAGAGCTACAGTGACACGTACCAGGCATATACGATGAGCACCAACCATTTCCTTGCGACCAGACTTTCCTATAAATTTGATTTCAAAGGTCCGGCAATGACTGCTCTGACAGGCTGCTCCACATCGTTGGTGACGGCCCATCTGGCATGCCGTTCGCTGCAGGCGCATGAATGCGAAATGGCGATTGCGGGCGGCATCACGGTTGAAACGCCGAATGAAGGCGGTTATCTGTACGAATCCGGTATGATGTTCTCGCCGGACGGTCACTGCCGTCCGTTTGATGCAAAGGCCGCAGGTACGGTATTCTCGAACGGTATGGCGCTGCTTGCGATGCGCAGACTTGAGGACGCCGTCCGTGACGGAGATCATATTTATGCTGTTATCAGAGGCTCTGCACTGAACAATGACGGCAGCAATAAAATCAGCTATACGGCACCGAGTGAGAACGGTCAGCTGGAGGTCATCCGGCAGGCATATCAGAATGCCGGTGTTTCTCCGCAGACGGTTCGCTATGTGGAAGCACACGGCACCGGTACGCTGCTCGGCGATCCGATCGAGGTCAGCTCGCTGACCCGCGCATTTGACTCGACGAAAAAGCAGTTCTGCGTACTCGGTTCCCTCAAGGGCAACATCGGTCACACCGATACGGCAGCAGGTGCAGTCGGACTGTCAAAAGTCAGCCTTTGCCTTGACCGGAAATTCCTGCCGGCAACGGTCAATTACGATACGCCGAACCCCAAGGCGAATTTTGAGGAGACGCCGTTTATTGTCAAGAATGTCGGCGAGGAATGGAAGCGGACGGCCGAGCATCCTGAGATTCCGCTGCGTGCGGGTATCAATTCGTTCGGTGTCGGCGGTACCAATGCACACTTTGTTCTGGAAGAGGCGCCTATGAGAGAAGATACGCGTGCAGATTCGCTGTATCATATCCTGCCGTTCTCTGCAAAAACGGAATCAGCCCTGCAGAATACCATGCACAAGGTTCTGCATTATCTGGCGGAGAATCCGCAGATTTCCCTTGCCGATGCTGCATTTACGCTGCGCAACGGCCGAAGAACCTTTGAATTCCGGAGATTTGCAGCGCTGACGGAAGATATGCGCACTCCGGAAGCTGCGGAAGAACTGCTGAAACGGCTTGAATCCCGACCGGTCTCGGCACTGAATGAGGAACCGAAGCATGTATGCTTTATGTTCTCCGGACAGGGCAGCCAGTATCAGGGCATGGGCAAAGATCTGTATTTCGGCAGCGGCGACGAATTTGTCTGCCGCGTATTCCGCGAAGAGGCTGACCGGATTCTGAACTGTCTGCCCGAAGCAGAGCGAGCGGAATATTTTGATGTGCTGTACGGAACAGAGCATCCGGAGCGGATCAATCAGACGCAGTATACGCAGTTTGCGCTGTTCCTGACAGAATACGCAGTGGCACAGGTTCTGCTGCGCCTGCAGGTTGAGCCGGCTCAGCTGCTCGGACACAGCATCGGTGAAGTGACGGCTGCTGCAGTTGCAGGTGTCTGGTCGCTTGAAGATGCGGTGAAGATCGTCGTTGCGCGCGGCAAGCTGATGCAGAGTCAAAAGCCGGGCTCTATGCTTGCGGTTATGACCGATGCAGAGAATATTCTGCCGTTCCTGCCGGATTCGCTCTGGCTTTGTCTGCGCAATACAACCGCAAGATGCGTTGTCGGCGGCAGCCATGAGGATATCGAGGCATTCAGCGCTGTGCTCAAGGAAAAGGGCATCGGCAACACTGTGCTCCGGACATCTCATGCGTTCCATACCGGCATGATGCAGGAGGCGGCCGAGCAGTTCCGCGCACTGCTGGATACGGTTACATTCCATGCGCCGAAGTATCCCATTATCTCCAATGTGACCGGCAAAATTGCCGATCAGCAGATTCTGACACCGCAGTACTGGGCGGATCATATCATGAACTGCGTGCTGTTTGAGCAGAATCTCGGAGAGATGTTTGCACAGCCGGACGGCATTGCAATTGAAATCGGTCCGGGCAGAACCCTGACGACCTTCGCGGCGCAGCACAGCAGCGAAAAGAAGGGCTGGACATTTGTCAACACTGTGCGCCATATCAAAGAAACGGCTTCTGATATTGCATATTTGTATGAGACAATCGGTCTGCTGGAATCCGCAGGTGCGGCTTCGGCTGATTTGAAAAATCTCGGTCTGCATGGCAAGCGTGTCTCTCTGCCGGGATATGTGTTTGATCCGACTCCGTATCCGATCCGTATTTCGGTTGCGGCACAGGATACGGATGTACAGGAAACTGCATCTGAAGCAAAGGCAGCAAAAAAGCAGCAGTATGCCGTCATTACGGACATCGAAACGGCCGAGCACTATGTGACCTACGCCTACACAGAGGTCTTTGGCTTTACAGATCTCGATATGGATGCGGACTTCTTTGCAGTCGGCGGCGATTCGCTGAAGGCTGTCAGTATGGCAGCAGCACTGAAAAATGTGCTCGGCGTACAGATCGAAGTCAACGACATCTTCTCCAATGCGACACCGCGCAAGCTGGCCGCATTCCTGCTTGAGCATCACAAGACCGATGCAGGCAGCACACAGCTGGAACCTGCGCCGGAACAGGATTACTATGAGATTTCTGCTGCACAGCGCAGAATGTATACAATGTATCTGATGAACCGCGAGGCGCTTGCATACAATCTGCCTTCTGCAACCGTGATTACCGGCCATCTGGAGCCGGACCGTGTGTGCGAAGCTGTCCGCAAGCTGATGCAGCGGCATGAACTGCTCCGCTCTGTATTCGAGATGCGCGGCAGTGAGATTGTTCAGGTTATCCGTGAGGTGCCTGAGGAGCTTCCGGTCACGTTTACCGAGAAGAATCTGGATACCGAGGAAGCATTCCAGCAGGCAGCAGCGGCGTTT
Organism: Oscillospiraceae bacterium; assembly: GCA_017427265.1. Classification (GTDB taxonomy): domain Bacteria; phylum Bacillota; class Clostridia; order Oscillospirales; family Ruminococcaceae; genus Firm-04. The sequence goes on from JAFRTG010000011.1 coordinate 115,858, forward strand.
GTCAAGCCGTTCTGTCTGGAAACCGGCCCGCTGTTCCGGATGGAGCTTGCGGATATCGGAAACGGGCAGCAGATGCTGTTCTTTGATATTCACCATATCATTGCGGACGGAACGGGCGTCGAGATTCTGACGCGCGATTTCAATACGCTGTACTTTGAAGACATGGAGCCGCTGCGTCTGCAGTATAAGGATTATGCATACTGGCAGAACGCAGAGCAGAATTCCGAACGGATGCAGCAGCAGGAGCAGTACTGGCTCAGCCGTCTGCAGGGCGAACTGCCCGTACTGGAGCTGCCGACGGATCACCCGCGCAAAGAGATTTCCTCTGTATCCGGCGGACGTGTCAAGTTCGATGTGCCGAAGGAAGCAGAGCAGGCTGTTTCGCAGCTCGGAAAGCAGTTCGGCGCCACGAACTTCATGGTTTTGCTGACAGTTTGGTATGTTCTGCTGGCACGCTACTCCGGGCAGGATGATATCATTGTCGGTACGCCGGTATCAGGCAGAACGCTTGACGATACACGCGAAATGATCGGTATGTTTGTCAACATGCTGGCCATCCGCAATTATCCCGGCGGCAGCAAGTATTTCTCTGATTTCCTGCAGGAGGTCAAGGAGAATGTGCTGCAGGCGCTGCAGAATCAGGATTATCAGTTCAATACGCTGACAGAACGGCTGCATATCCAGCGGAAGCTCAACCGCAATGCACTGTTCGACGTTTCGTTCGATTACCATAACATGACGCTGTATGATCTTGAGGTCAACGGTCTGAAATTCGGCTCCCGTGAGATTGACAGCAATGCCGTTTCGACGGATCTGATCCTGACATTCAATGAGGATTCTGACAAGAATCTGACCGGATGCGTGGACTACGCGACAGACCTGTTTGAGCGTGATACAGTTGAGCGTATGGTCGCACACTTCATGCAGATTCTGCAGTATGCAGCTGTCAATCCGGAGTGCAGACTCGAAGAGATTCCGCTGATTTCTGCGCAGGATCTTGATATTATTCTGCGCCAGTTCAGTAACACCGCACAGCCGGAATCCCTCTGCATTCAGGAACTGTTTGCTGAGACAGCGGCGCGTATTCCGGATGAAACCGCGCTCATTGCGCCGGACGGAACACAGTATACCTATGCTGCGCTTGACCGCGAATCCAACCGCATTGCACATGCACTTCGCGCAGAGGGCGTTGCGGCTGAAAGCTGCGTCGGCATCATGGCAGAGCGTTCGGCAGAGCTGGTGATTGCCGTGCTTGCAGTTCTGAAGGCAGGCGGAACTTATATCCCGCTTGATGTGACATATCCCGCGGAGCGTATTCAGTACATGGTCAGCCAGTGCGAGATGGCCGGTATTCTGGCCTCAGAGCGCTATGTGCAGCAGGCATCTGAGCTGTGCCGTACATGGTCGTTCCCTGAACTTGCGGAGCGGCCGCAGACCGATGCGCTTCCGCTGATCTCAAAGCCGGATCACACGGCTTACATGATTTTTACATCCGGTTCGACCGGCCAGCCGAAGGGCGTTATGGTCAAGCATTCCAATGTCATCAATCTGATCCGCGATCATCAGGCACGGAAGCTGTTTGCGGAACCCTCAGACAGAATTGCGTGCATCGCATCGCCTTCGTTTGATATTTTCGTCTTTGAAACACTGATTCCGCTGTGCAGCGGCGGTTCCGTATACATGGCAAGCACCGAGGAGCAGCTTGATTCTGTTCTGCTGAGCCGGAAAATGCTGCAGTATCAGATCAATTATCTGCAGGCGCCTGTATCCAGACTGCGTGCAATGACCGACAATACCGATTTCCGCGCAGTACTTCCGCAGCTCCGCGTTGTTGTCGGCGGCGGTGAGATGTATCCGCTTTCGCTGATGTATGACCTGCGGGCAGCTTCTCCTGCACGGCTGTTCAACATGTACGGCCCGACGGAGACCACGGTGACGGCAACGGTTAAAGAGCTGACGGATTCAGACTATGTCAATATCGGCAGCGCAGTTGCGAACGCGCAGCTGCTTGTGACGGATGAAGCAGGCAGACTGCTTCCGGTTGGCGTGTACGGTGAGCTTTGTATTGCCGGAGCCGGTGTCAGCAAGGGTTATCTGAACCGGCCGGACGAGACCGAAAAGCGGTTTATCACAGTTCAGATTGATGAAGCGCATACTGTTCCGGTTTACAGAACCGGTGACCGTGCAAGACTGCTCGCAAACGGTGAGGCAGAGCTTGCAGGACGCATGGATCACCAGGTCAAGATTCGCGGCTACCGCGTGGAGCTCGGCGAGATTGAAAAGGCAGCTGTCGCGCTTGAGGGTGTTGCATATGCAGCGGCCAAGACCTTCTCTGCCGAAAACGGCAATACGCAGCTTGCCCTGTTCTTCAGTCTCAGTGACCCCTCTGCGGATGCGAATGCAATGCAGAACGCATTGCTCGATACGCTGAAGAAGAAGCTGCCGGCATACATGATTCCGAGCGCGCTGGTGCCGCTGAAGGATATGCCGGTGCTGCAGAACGGCAAGGTGGATCGTAAGGCACTGGTACTGCCGTCCGGGGAAGCGAAAGCAGATACCGGCAGCAGAAAACAGGCCGGAAATGCAGGAACCAAGCTGGAAGTTGAGATTCTCAAAATCTGGAAGCAGGTGCTCAACACTGACAGCATTTCGGTCAAGGATAACTTCTTTGATATCGGCGGTAATTCCTACAGCCTGATGCTGGTCAACAACCGCCTGAATGACCTTCTGGGTCAGAATGTTTCGCTGATGACGCTGTTTGAGTATCCGACGGTCGAATCGCTCGCGCAAGCAGTCGCGGCGGATGATGCGGACTGGCAGGAGACGGTGACGGAAGAAACGACGGCTGACGATACGGACATCGCCGTTATCGGTATGTTCGGACGGTTCCCGGGCGCAGATTCTCCGGAGCAGTTCTGGGAGAATATCCGGAGCGGCAAAGAGTCTGTTGCGGGCTTCACGGAGGATGAGCTCCGGCAGGCGGGCATCAGACCGGAAGAATACAACGCCCCGGATTATGTCAATGCAAAGGGCAGCCTTTCGGATGTCGAATACTTCGACGCAGACTTCTTCCGCTATATGCACAGAGAAGCCAATGTTATGGACCCGCAGATGCGGATTCTGCATATGTGTGTCTGGAATGCGCTCGAAGATGCGGGCTATGATCCTTACCGCTACGACGGCCGGATCGGTCTGTTCGCAGGCAGCAGCTCCAACATGGCGTGGATGACAAAATTCCTCTCGCAGCGGGAGAATGCGCTCTCGGCATTTGAAGTCATGACCATCAACGACAAGGACTTCCTGACAACAAAGATTTCGTACAAGCTGAATCTGAAGGGACCGAGCATGAATGTTCAGACAGCCTGTTCTACTTCGCTTGTTGCGATTCATCAGGCAGTCAGCTGTCTGCAGAGCGGCGAAACGGATATCGCAGTTGCCGGCGGTGTTTCCGTGACATATCCGCGGAAGGAAGGCTATCTGTGGCACGAGGGTATGATCTATTCCAAGGACGGCCACTGCAGACCGTTCTCCGATGATTCCTCCGGTACTGTTCCGGGCAACGGCTGCGCAGTTGTTGTTCTGAAAAAGCTGAGTGCCGCACTGCGCGACCGCGACCATATCTATGCAGTCGTCAAGGGCTCTGCAATCAACAATGACGGCAGTGACAAGATCGGCTATACCGCGCCGAGCATTACGGGTGAGATTGATGTCATCCGGAAGGCACTGCGGAAATCCGGCGTCCGTCCTGAGGAGATTCAGTTTGCGGAAACGCACGGAACCGGTACTGCGCTCGGTGATCCGATTGAGATTGCAGCACTGCAGCGTGCATGGCATACGGACGCAAAGCAGACCTGTGCACTTGGCGCCGTCAAGGCAAATATCGGTCATCTGGATGCGGCAGCAGGTGCTGCGGGCTTTATCAAGGCGGTTCAGGTGCTGCAGCACAAAACCATTCCGCCGATGGTGAACTTCCATGCACCAAATGCGAAAATTGATCTTGCAAACAGCCCGTTTTATATTACGACGGAAAGTAAACCGATCACCGCACAGACTGCACATGCATCTGTCAGTGCATTCGGTATCGGCGGTACCAACGCACATGTGATTCTGGAAGAAGCACCGAAGGACGAGCGCCGTTCCGCACAGGACCGCGTGAATCTGCTGGTGTTCTCCGCGAAAACAGAGTCGGCGCTTGCCGGTACTGCAGCATCTGTCTGCGAATATCTCTCTGCACATCCGGAAATCAGTCTGTCTGATGCAGCCTATACGCTGCAGACCGGACGCGGCGAGTTTGAATACCGTCAGACATATGTTTATACTGACGGCAAACAGACAGAAACCGTCACCGGATGCTGCGCAGACGGCCAGAAGATCAGCTGCTGGGCAATTCCGGAAACTGGATTCGATTTCAGAACCGATCTCTGCGGCAAAACCGACGGACTCGGTCAGATTTATACAAGATATGCAGATGAAATTCTGCGTGAGCTGCGTTATCAGGAGGCACATGCTGTCAGGGAAGCGCTCAAAACCGGCGCCGCAGAGGAACCGGTCATCCGGAATCTCAGCATCCTGACTGCCGGATATGCCGCGATGAAAACCGTTGCAGCGCTCACGGATGCACCTGCCCGGACAGAAGCTGCGGGCATTGCGTTGCTCTGCACGGAGGTCTTTGCAGGAACTGTCACACCGGCGGATGCTGTAAAGCAGATTCTCGGCGGACAGACAGATTCCAGTCAGGCTCCGTCGCAGAAAACAGCTGCTGATACAGCCGAAAATGTGCTGGCATTTGACAGAACCGATGCTGAAACGCTTTGCCTGATGCTTGCAAAGGTATGGGTAAGCGGCGGCAGCGTGAACTGGAAGCTGCTGCACGGCGATGCGGAGCGTTACCGCGTTTCGCTGCCGGGCTATCAGTTTGACCGTGTTGCATTTGACAGCGACGTTTCATGGGCAGAGCAGACCGGATTTGAACAGTCTGCTGCTGCTGAAGCACAGACAGAGACGATCAACTACAAAGATGCATTTGCTGCGATCTGGAAGGATGTGCTCGGCACGGCGCCGCAGAGTGATTCCGATGATTTCTTTGCACTCGGCGGCGAATCCTTCCATGCTGTGACAATGGCTTCGCTGATTCACAAGCGGCTTCATGCAGATGTTCCGGTGTCTGAGCTGATGGATGCATCGCAGTACGGCCGGATTCTCGGACTGATTCTTGCCCGTGCGGGCGGTCAGTCAGACAGCGCCGCAGACGGTGAGATTCCGCTGCTGCCTGAGCAGAGTACCTACGAAACATCGTATGCGCAGAAGAGAATGTATACGGTTCAGCAGATGCTCGGCGACAGTACCAATTATAATCTTGCAGCGGTTTACCGGATTACCGGATCGCTGGATACAAAGAAGCTGGGCAGTGTTCTTGATGAACTGGTTGCACGGCATGAGTCGTTCCGGACATCCTTTGAGATTGAAGGCGATGCGATTGTTCAGCGGATTCATAAGCAGGTACCTTCGGTTCTTTCGGTTGAAACCTGTGAGCCGGAGCAGCTGCAGGCAGCGCTTGACCGTGCCGTCCGTCCGTTCGATCTTTCCAAGGCACCGCTGATGCGCGTGCATGTTGTGAGCCTCGGCGATCAGACGCATTATATGGTCATTGATATGCACCATATCATCGCAGACCAGACCTCTATGGCTGTGCTGATGCGCGAATTCACAATGCTGTACGAAGGCCGTATTCTGCCTGAAAAGCGACTGCGCTATGTTGATTTTGCCGCATGGCAGAACCGGCTGATTGAGAGCGGTCAGCTCGCAAAGCAGAAAGAATACTGGAAGAATGAGCTTTCGGGCGAGATCCCGACACTGGACTTCCCGACTGATTTCCGTAAGACCGAGCATGAATCCGATCAGGGTAAAGTATGCAGATTTACGTTTGATCCTGCACTTTGTGAGGAAATGAATCACTGGCTCGGAGAGAAGCGTCTGACGGGCTACGCACTGGCTGCGGCAGCTTTGGAGCTTCTGCTGTGGAAATATACCGAGAAAAAGGACTTTATCTTCGGCACGGCATTCTCCGGCAGACGGAGTGCTGACCTGAACGACGTTATCGGTATGTTTGTCAATACGATGCCGATTCGTGCAAATATTGACGAAAAAGTATCGGCGGAGGAATTTGTCCGGAATGTCAGAGGAAAGCTGCTTTCTGCACTGGAGGCACAGGACTGCCAGTTTGAACAGCTGGTGGAGGAACTCGGCCTGAATGCAACCGGCAGCAATCCGCTGTTTGACTTCATGCTGAATTATGTCAGCGTCGGAACAGAGGACTTTGAAATTGACGGTCTGAAGGTTGAACCCTGCGATCCCGATGAGATCCTGACCAAGTATGACTTCACGGTTATTATGATTGAGAATCACGGAAGCTATCAGGTGAACATCGAATACCGGACAGATCTGTTCCGCGATGAAACTGCAGAGCTGTTCGGTGAGCGGTTTATGCAGACGATCCGCCAGCTGATCCGCGATGAGAATATTCAGCTGAACGACTATTCGCTGATGACAGCCGCAGACTGGGCACAGCTTGACCTGCTCAATCAGACTGAAACAGATATTCCGACAGAACTCAGCACGGCTGAAATCTTTGCGGAATGCGTCAGAAAGTACGGCGATGAGCCTGCGCTTGTCTGGAAAGACACGACCTATACCTACACCGAGCTTGACCGTATGGCGGGGTATATCGCCGGTCAGCTGCAGGCTGCGGGTGTGAAAGTCGGAGACAGAGTCGGCTTGATGCTGAAGGAAGGCTTCAGCCAGATTGCCTCTATTTTCGGTGTCCTGAAATGCGGTGCGGCCTATATGCCGATTGACTGCGCTTATCCGGAGGACCGTATTGCGTACATGGTTGAAAACAGCAAGGCGGTTCTGGTGATTACAACCGAAGCACATGCTTCGCATGTTCCGGAGATGACGCAGAAGCTGGTTATTTCGGATGATGCGGTCAGAGAAGCTGCAAAGCATGATTCCGGCTTTGTTCTTCCGGAAGGACTGAACGGTTCGCTGGAAGCCTACATCATTTATACATCCGGTTCGACCGGAAACCCGAAGGGCGTTGTCATCTGCTGTCACAGCCTGACGCGCACCATTCTGAATACAAATTACTATCATGCAGAGCATACGGACAGAATGCTGCAGATGTCGAATTATACATTCGATGCATCCGTGATGAGCATTTTCAGCGCATTGCTGAACGGTGCTGCACTGGTGCTGGTTCCGCGTGAAACCGTGCTGGAGGTTCCGGAATTTGCAAAGCTGATTCAGGAACAGCGCATTACGCAGGCGGTTCTGGTTACGGCTGTTTTCAGTATTCTGGTAGACTATGATGTCAACTGCCTGAAAGGTCTGAGCAGAATCGTGATCGGCGGAGAAGCGATTTCCTATCCGCATGTCCGCAAAGCGCTGTCTGTCCTCGGCCCCGGTGTTCTGGTGAACGGTTACGGCCCGACAGAGCAGACTGTCATTTCGACATATTACGAAGTGAATGCACTGGATGATGACATGCAGATCGTTCCGATCGGTGTGCCGGTTTCCAATTCCACGGTTTATATTACCGACCGCTGCGGAAATGTTCTGCCGCCTCATATGATCGGTGAGCTGTGTGTCGGCGGTATCGGTCTGGCTAAGGAATACCTGAACAATCCGGGCGTCACGGCTGAGAAATTCATTCAGCTGAAGGAACGGCCTGATGAGCGCGTTTACCGCACCGGCGATAACGCCATGATGCTCAGTGACGGCAATATCATCTATAAGGGCAGAATCGACACGCAGATCAAGCTGCGCGGTTACCGGATCGAGCTTGGCGAAATCGAGCGGAAGCTGATGGCCGTGACCGGTGTGCTGGAAGCAGCAGTGCTTTGTCTGACAGACAATACGGGCAGCCCGTATCTTGCAGCATATTACACAGCCGAAGAAGCTGCGAATATGACAGTGAACGACATCCGCTATGAGCTGCGGCAGTCGCTGCCGGATTACATGATTCCGTCCCAGCTGATTCAGCTGCCGGATATGCCGATGACACTGAATAATAAGATTGACAGAAAGAAGCTGATGACATTACAGAATCCCGCGCAGCCTGAGCAGAAGCAGGAAAGTCAGCGTGCACTTTCGCACACAACTGCTGTGATTCTCAAGGAGATGCAGGAGGTTCTGGGACGTCCCGATCTGAATGCAGATGATGACTTCCTTGTAAACGGCGGTCACTCTATGAAGGCAATTCTGCTGGTACAGCGGCTCAAGAATGCGGGCATCGAGGTCATGGTAAATGATGTGATGCATCACCCGTCGGCTGCGGCGCTGAGCAGTCTGTGCGGCGATTCGGAAGAGTTCGTCACAGAGGAAGCGGATACCGGAACTGCAGTCATGACGGATGCGCAGAAGACAGCGTTTGTCAAGCGTGTTTCGCATGAGCTGGAGTGGCTGAATGAGATTGTGACGGGCGGAGAGCTCGTTTGCGAATTCCCGATGGCGGATATTCAGAAGGCACACCGGAGATCCGGTGCTGTGCAGAGCGGCTTTACGGTTGTTCTGCAGGATGACAGACACGCAACGCATGTCCGGAAACGGCTTGCAGCGCTGATCGTCCGGAACCAGATTCTCCACTGCACAATGAAGCTGCCGGATGAAACATGGCTTGAATGGGATACCGCAGAGCAGCAGGCTGTTCTGGAACAGAGCATACCGTATGTTGATCTTTCCGGTTTTGAGGCAGAATCGCGTACAGCGATGATGCAGCAGCTGTTCACACAGATGATGTACCAGCCGTATCAGCCGGAATCGCTCCCGTGGCGTGCTGCTTGTGTGCAGTGCACCGCGTCCTCGGTTCAGGTAATCTGGACATTCCACCACAGTGCATTTGACGGCATGAGCGCAGAGATCCTGAAACGCGCCCTGCAGTCCGGTGCAGCAGATGATACAGCGGCGTGCTATTCGGATTATGTGAAGCAGATCGAAAAGGGACCGGAAGGAACAACACCTGCCGAATTTGCCGGAGCGCTTCAGATTCCGGCTTTTGCGGAACAAAACAGTGCGCTGCTGGAAGCGATGCGCAGGGAATCGGGTGATCTTTCAGAGCTTGTCATTACGGTTCCGATGCAGGAATCCGATGCGGATGCATGGGATACAGCCTATACAACAACGGAAAAAATTCTTGCGGCTTATTACGGCCTTCCGTCTGTCCCGATGGTGATTGTGCACTACGGAAGACAGTATCAGGAGCAGAGCTATTTTGACTGTATCGGTGAGTTCCTCGATCTCGTGCCGCTGACGGCAGATGACAAGGGACATGATACGGAGCAGCTGCTGGAATCGAAACTGCAATATCTGCGGGCACATAATATTTCCGTTTCGCATTTGCTGTTCGGAAAACAGGATACTGAGTATGCTGCAGCGGCAGAACCGCTCCGGGCATTTGTGCACGAAAACGGAAAGTTTGACATGATGATGTTCAATTTCCAGGGTAGAATCTCCGAAGAGGAACTGCAGATGTTTGCATCCAACGACGAACCTGCCGACGCACCGGAACAGTCTGTATTCGCACTGACTGCAACGGCTTGTTATCATGAATCCGATCTGCGTATTTCGCTGCATGCTGTCAGCGGCTTTGATGAAGAAAAGCTGCAGGCAGCGGTGAAGGCGGTATGCGGTGAAGTCAGCTGTCAGGCGGACGGAAAAAATCTTCAGACAGTATAACACGGTCAGTCATCTGCACCGGTACAGGACAGCAGCCCTGTACCGGCAGCGGATGCTGCGATGGAACTGCGACAAAACAAATGACTGAGAAAGGAACGAATTATATGATTGAAAAAAAGCCGATACCGAATGTACCGTATGTATATCAGAATTATCGGATTGTGTCGGATGTTCTGGAAACCGTCATTGCAAAACAGCCTCAGAAAGGCTGCGCTTATTACAGAGCTGACGGAACAGAGACATTTTATACGTACCCGGAAATCCGGTCGCGTGCACTGAAAATCCTTGATGCAATGCATCAGGCCGGCATCCGGCAGGGTGACTGCGTCATGATGGAGACAGAGGAGCCGGAATTCTGCCATGCGGTTTTCTGGGCATGTATGTACGGCGGAATCATGGTTGCAATGGTTCAGCAGCCGCAGTCATGGGATGCGGATTCAACTGCTGTTGAGATTTTCATGAAGCAGATGAAAAAGCTCGATATGCCGGTGCTGATTACCCAGCAGACACATGCAAGCTATTATCAGGAGATCAAGACCGCATATCCGGATATGAAGCTGCTCGTCTTTGAGGAGCTGCAGTCCGACAAGGAAGCGGAGCCTGCTCCGCAGGAGCCGGATGATTCGGCTTACATTCAGTTCTCATCCGGAACGACCGGTATTCCGGAAGGTGCTGTGCTGACAGAGCGCAATCTGCTCAGCTGCTGCGAAGCCGTTGCGGAACGGTTCCATTTCCCGGAGGATGAGACAGCTGTCTCATGGCTGCCGCATACGCATAATCTGGGTCTGTTCGTCCCGTTGTTTGTCGGCATGATCCTGCATAACAGCTGCTGGTTTACAACGCCCGCAGTCTTTCTGCACGACCCGGCTGTGGTTTTGAGAAAAATCTCAGCAATTCAGACCGGTACATGGTTCTGCTCGAACAATTTCATGCTTGAATGGCTGATTCAGCGCGTGCCGGATGATGTGATTCCGGAGCTCGATCTGTCCCGCCTGCACGGTGCATTCCTCGGCGCAGAGGTGATTTCGTCCAAGACGACCAACCGTCTGATTGCAAAATACGAAGCCTGCGGAATCAACAGTGAAATCATCCGTCCCGGATACGGTCTGACCGAAGCAACGGTGGTTGTCTGTGTCACCGGAAACGGCGGCGGTATGATAGAAGATATTGTGTCCCGTGATATTCTGATGCGGGAGCAGAAGGCTGTCCCGACTGCTGCGGACGCACACGATGCGGTGAGCTTTACAAGCAACGGCCCGGCGCTCACCGGCATTCGCGTCCGGATTACGGATGATGAACGGAATGAACTGCCGGAGCGTATGGTCGGTGAGCTTGAAGTGCAGGGCGATACCGTGTTCAAGTACTATTATAATGAGCCGGAGAGCACTGCCAAAAAGCTGCGCGATGGCTGGCTCTGTACCGGCGATCTGGCTTATCTGGTTGACGGACACATCTATATTGTCGGCAGAAAGAAGGATGTCGTCATCATCCGCGGCGTCAATTATATTGCGACCGATATTGAGGACTGCATCAGTGCTGCAACCGGTATCCCGAAGATGACGCTTGCCGTAACCGGAATTATGCGGAACAATCAGGAGGAGCTGGCTGTATTCCTTGTGAATAAGGATGCACCGGAACAGTTTGCTGAGATTGCCCGCAGAATCAGACAGACTGTGCTTGCGCACTATCATCTGGAAATAGATGTGATTCTGCCGGTTGAAGCGCTGCCGAAAACCGGTTCCGGAAAGGTCAAGCGCTATCAGCTGAAGATGCAGTATGAAAGCGGTTTGTATGCTGATGCTGAAAAGGAGATTCAGGCACTGCTCATGCAGAGCCAGCAGACAGCGGCTGCAAAGGCAGAATCGGAAGCCAAAACAGGGATTGAAGAAACGGTTGTTGGCTGCTGGAGCAAAATCCTGAACCGTCCGGCCTCTGAGATCAACCGCGAGGCGACGTTCTACGAGTCCGGCGGAAATTCGATTCAGGCCTACCGGCTGATCCTTGAGCTGTCCCGCGTATTCGGCATGAATCTGGGACAGGAGGTCTTTGCAAAATACAATACTGTCTCGAAGATGACGGACTATCTGAATACCCACCATGAGCAGAAGGACACTGTCCGTCAGGATGCGCATGTGCAGGAAGAACAGGTCGTGATTTCGGGTATCGGTGTCAGACTGCCCGGCGCGGAGACACAGGAGCAGTTCTGGGAGAATCTTGTGAACGGCAGAGATTGTGTCGCACCGCCCTCCGAAGAGCGGAAACGGCTCGCAGGTGCGCCGGACTGGAACGATCCGATCGGTATGCTTTCGGATATTGACTGCTTTGACCATGATTTCTTTGAAATCTCCTATGAAGAAGCGAAATTCATGGATCCGCAGCAGCGCATGGTGATGGAAGCCGCATACGAGGCGCTGGAGGATGCGGGTATTCTTCAGGATGAAAAAGAGCATGAGAATGTCGGCGTATATGCCTGTACATGCTATAATACCTATTTGCTGCTCGTGCAGGATTATGTAAGAAAGCACGGTTGTTCCGAGCTTCCGGCGCGGACGCTCGTCAACAATATGAACAACATGATTGCTGCCCGGATTTCGCATCAGTACGGCTTTACCGGTCCGGTTATGGCTGTCGATACGGCTTGCTCTGCATTTATGGCAGGCGTACATCTTGCACGCAATGCAATCCTGCAGGGCGAGATCGAGGGTGCAGTGATTGTCGCCTCGAATATGTTTGCAACCAGATTCATGCACGATCTTGCCAAGCAGGCAGGCATCGTCGCGCCGTCCGGTGTGTCAAAGGTCTTTGACGAGAACGCAGACGGTTCGATTATGGGCGAAGGCATTGTCGTGTTCTATATCCAGAAAAAGAGCGATGCGATCCGGAATCACAGCCAGATCTACGGTATTGTGCACGGTACGGCCATCAACAATGACGGCTATGCGCTCAGCGTGACCTCGCCGAATCCGCGCGGAGAGTACGATGTGCTCCGAAAGGCCTATGAGAATGCGGATGTATCTGTTGACGATATCAGCTATATCGAAGCCCACGGAACAGGTACGGTCATCGGTGATCCGATTGAGATCAACGCACTTTCCAGACAGTTCTCTGCCAGAACGAATCAGGAGAAAATTCCTGTCGGTTCCGTCAAGACCAATATCGGTCATCTGCTTCCGGCTGCACCGGCTGCCGGTATTCTGAAAGCGCTGCTGTGCATCAATCACCGCAAGCTGGTGCCGAGTCTCCATATGGAGCATATCAATCCGCTGCTGAATATTGAGGATACACCGTTCCGTCTGCTCTCCGAAGGAGAGGACTGGGTCGTGCCGGAAGGCCGGAAGCGTGTTGCGGGCGTGACTTCGCTTGGCCTCGGCGGAACCAATGCACACCTGATCGTCGGCGAATATGTGCCGGAGCAGGTGACGGAGGTCAGGGCACCGCATTTCCGGCAGGTTCTGACTGTTTCTGCGAAATCTCCCGAAGCACTCGAAAAGCTGATTGCGGATACGATGAATGTGCTGAATGCACCTGAGACGGATGCTTCCGTACTTTGCATGACGCGCAACCGGTTCCGCCGCCATTATGCTTACCGTGCAGCATGCATGCTCGATGAAAACGGAAAGCAGACCGGCGAGATCCGCCGCGGTACCATGCACCGGCAGACGGCTTCCGATGTACTGATTCAGCTCGGAGACACCGGCTGTGCCAGAGATGCTGAAGCATTCCGGCAGCTCAGCAGCAAGCTGATGCTCTGCAAAAAGCTGATTGGCCGGTTTGCGGGTGTCACCGGCAGCGGCAGCTGTCACTGGATTGCAGAATATGTCAACGGTTTGCTGTCAGAAGCTGAGGCATGCCGCCGCTATACAGAAGGCGTGCTCCCGGCCGAAGAAGCGGCGCAAAAGAGCAAAGCGGATCTGATTCTCCGGATCGGAACCGCTCCGGATACCGAAAACAAGTCCGCAATCGTTCTGGACGGCAAATTTGTGGCGGAGCATGATGACGATGTGTACGAGAATCTGATGCAGCTGTATCTGAACGGTGCGGTCATTCAATGGGATGTGCTGTATCCGGCAGAGGGTCAGTCTGTCATGCATCTGCCGCCTTATCCGTTCGCCAAAAATCATATCTGGGTCGATTGACTGCACGCAATCAATGCGTGAGCAATAAAATTCAAAACAGAAAGGAAATTTTAACGATGTCTAAGCAGGAAATTATTGATTACATGAGCAAACTGATCGCAGAGGCTTCCGATGAACCGGTGGATGGCCTTGATGAGAACACGAGCTTTTTCAAGATCGGTGTCTCGTCTGTCTCCGCACTCAAAATCATGAACAAGCTCAGAAAGCAGCTTCAGGTTGATATCAACCCGGTTGCAATGTTTGAGTACAAGACGCTCGGTGAGATGGCAGACTATCTGCAGGAGTGCCTGGAAGAAGCAGTATAATTCCGCAGGACGTTTTCCGGGAACGGCATACACCGCTGCTCCCGGAAACAGTTCCGGAAAAAGCGTTATTCAGTATGGAACAATCTGAAATTATCAAAAAATAACAGGAGAGTGATACAGATGTCTTCAAAAATGCAGGAATACCATGAAAAAGTCAAGCAGTTCCTTCCCGGCGGTGTCCACTATAATTTTAACCTTCCGTGGGAAGAATCCCCGCTGCACTTTGTAAAGACAGAGAACAGCCGTGTCTTTGACATGGACGGAAACGAATATCTGGATTTGTACGCACGTTTCGGCGCAATGATCCTCGGACACGCAAATAAGGATTATCAGGATGCATTGAAAGAAGCAATCGACCGTGTGCTGTGCGTCAGCCACTGCGATTTTGACTACGAAGTGCTGGAGCTGATCCATCGGCTGGTTCCGTCGGCAGAGATGATCCGTTTCGGTCTGGCCGGTACGGAAATCGTTCAGAACGCACTGCGCGTTGCCAGAGCTTACACCGGAAAGAACAGATTTGTCCGCTTTGAAAAGCACTATCACGGCAACAACGACAATATCATGGGCGGAAAGGTTAAAGACAAGGAGTATCCTGTGCCGTCTGATTTTGCCGGTGATACCTACGGCACATCCGGCAGAGCTGCTGACTGTATGGAAAGCCAGTCCTTCCTGCTGCCGTGGAACGATGAGGAAGCACTGGAAAAGCTGCTCAAGGAGCACGGTGACGAAATCGCTGCGGTGATTACCGAGGCCATGTGCGTCAACGGCGGCAGCGTGGAGCCGAAGCCGGGCTATCTCCAGAAAATGCGCAGCCTGTGCGATCAGTATCACGTTGTGTTGATTTTTGACGAAATCATCACCGGTTTCCGTGTCGGACTGGGCGGTGCACAGGGCTATTACGGCGTGACACCGGATCTGACGACATTCGGCAAGGCAATCGCAGGCGGCGGCGTGCCGGTTTCCGTGCTTGCCGGCAAAAAAGAGATCATGTCTCTGCTGGAAGCCAAAAAGGTCATCCATGCCGGTACCTTCAACGGCTATCCGCTGGGTCTGGCCGCTGTCAAGGCGACACTTGAGATTCTTTCCAAGGATAACGGTGCGATTTATCCGAAGATGCAGGAGAAAATCACTGCAATTCAGAATATTCTGGTACAGAATGCAGCCAAGGCCGGTGTTCCGCTGATCGTGCAGGGTCTGCCGGGATGTGCAGCATACCATTGCTGCGAGAAGCCGCTGGAAAGCCCCTCGGAATATAACTTTGATATTATCACAAAGGATATTATTCTCAACACCTGTATGCAGAAGCACGGAATCCTGATTTCCTCGATGTCGCGTCTGTACTCGAACATTACGCTCAGCGACGACGATGTTGCGTGGTTTGAGAAGAACTCGATGGGCGCGCTGCGTGATGCAGCTGAGATTTTTGAAGATATCTGCTGAGAGAGGGGAATGAAAATGGCTGAAACAGCAAAGCCCAGAAAGTATCTGTTGATTTTTCTGTGCATATGTTTTGGAGTTTGCTGGGGAATCTGTTTGCTTTACGGACTGATGAGCGATACGATGACAAAAACCTTCGGTGAACTGACGCTGAGCAATCCGCTGGTGCATATTATCATGAATATTCCGGCTTTTGCAGCGCTTCTGATGTATTTTCTGTATGACGGCAAAAAGGGCCTTCTGGATTTCCTGAAAACGCTCGTTCCGCGGAAAAAGGACCTGAAGTGGATTCCGATTGTAATCGTCGGCATGGTCTTATATCTGATTTGCGTGCGGCTGGTCTGCATCGCAGTCGGAATCGAAGTGCCGGAGCTGGAATATTCACTGCCGCAGATGCTGAAGATTTTCCTCGTGAATTTCATCGGCGAGACCGGCATGATCGGGCAGGTGTTCGGCTGGTTCGGATTTTTGCTGCCCTATATGTATGCCAAAACAAAGAAAGGCGTTGCGGCCGGTATCTGGACAGGCTTTATTTTCTCGATGTTCCTGATGCCCGGTTATGTTTTCTCCTCCTTTGAGGCAGCAACATCCTTCCCGTTCTATATGATACAGAACATTATGTTCACCCTTTGCGCAACATTCATTCTGAATGAGGTGAAGGGAAATCTGCTGTTTATGCTGCTGGCATTCTGGATTGCAGCGACCGGAAGCAAAGTGAACCTCTATTACTTCGTTCCGTCGGTGCAGATTATTCAGATTGCGCTGTTTGCTGTCCTGTTTGTGATTCTGTATTTTATTTTCAAGAAAAAGAACGCAGGCAAGCAGCCGGAGGAAGTGCTGCAGATGTTCCCGAAATTCCTGTACCAGAACGGCTGAACAGACACGAATCCGAAAAGAAATATGTTTGCAGAATGCAGGAGCTGATAAAATGGAAAAGAAACTCTTTAATTGCATTCGGAAGGGCAATACAGACAAGCAGCTGATTGTTTTTCCTTATCTTGGCGGAAGCGCGAATACGCTGATGGGAATGATGCAGGCGATCAAGGATCCTGAGGTCGAAATCTGGGCTGCCAATCCGCCCGGTCATATCGGTTCTGAAATTTCGCTGGAGCAGGACATGGATGCACTGACAGATATGTACTGCTCCGAGCTGAAGGACATCGTCAAGCCGGAATGCTACCTGTTCGGTTACAGCATGGGCGGCAATATCATCTACTTTATCTCTCAGAAATGGGAACAGAAAGAGATGAATCCGGACTGGCTGAAGGGACTTATCATTTCGGCCAGCGGTCCGCCCTGTATCATGTATCACACCAGAAATTCGGAGCTGCCGTCCAATGCCCTGATTGACAAGCTCATGAAGTACAAGGCGCTGCCGGACGAGGTGCTCGAATGCGACGATGTGATGGAGATGCTGCTTCCGATTTTCCGTGCGGATTACCGTGTCATCGAAACAGGAGCGGAAATCGAAATCTCCAAAAAGCTGGATATTGACCATTATCTGATCTGGGGCGATTCGGATCCGTCACTGCCCGTCGAGGACCTTGGAAAATGGAGTCAATATTTTGACAAATCCGGCACCGTTCTCCCGATTCGTGACGGTGAGCATATGTTCGTTCACCGCGTTCCGGACAAGGTTGCAGAGTATGTGGAGAATATTTTCGCCGGTGCATACCGTTCAGAGGATGATTTCTGAGCATTCGCACAAGCTGTATGATTTGCTGTAAATCTGGCGTTCCGAATCTCGAAATATGTTCAAGTTGCTTTATGCATCGGAAAGTAGCATTGATTTTTGCCGTTTTGCAAACGTAAGATGGTGGAAAAAACTGCGGTATTGGATATAATATGCATATAACTGATTGGGATATGCAGACTGTATCGCAAGCTGCGGCGGTTGCTCCGGTGCAGGCGGACAGATGTTCGCGGCACGGAAATCAGAGCCTTTGAAGGCAGCGGCAACTTGTTCGGGATCAGCAGAATCATCGTATTTAATCAGTTAATTAAAAGGAGGTGCAGTCGCCGCAGCAATTCAGCTGAACGGCTGCGGCGATGTTTATTTTATGTGGATTTTAGCGCTCATCGGATCCGGTGTTCTGACCGCACTGATCCATCTGACGATCGTGGGATGGAACATCGGGACAGCAGGCATCTGCGAGATCTTCCTGCTGCATCAGTTTGCAGTCACGCACGGCCTGCTCGGCGTGCTCGGTTTTTATATCAATGTCATCAAAGCAGATGAAACTGCCAAAAAGCTGAACTGGCCGGGCGGTCCGTTTCAGGCAAAATACGGCTTTTCTCAGTTTGGTCTTGCCGTCATGGGTGTGCTGTCGATCTTTATTCGCGGAACATTCTGGATCGGCACACTGGTGTCACTTTATATCTATGGAATCAGCGGACTGTGGTCACATGTCGCGCAGATGAAGCGAACCAAGGTGAATGCGATTGATATCTGGAATCTGATTCTGGATGTCATCTATCACATCGTTCTGACGATTTTGTTGCTGCAGATTCCGTCGGTTTGGGGCTAAACCGGTATCAACCGGTTTTGAACCGGCAATAATACAGCTTGGAGGAACAGCATGAAGAACTTTTTGTACATCTGGATCGGAGAGTTTATCTCCAGCATCGGAACCGGAATGACCTCATTTGCTTTGAGTGTCTATGTTTTTGAGAAATACGGGATTGCGTCTGCTGTGTCGCTGGTGACATTGCTTGCCTATGTTCCCAGCATTTTGCTGAGCCCGATTGCCGGGCTGCTTGCAGACCGTTTTAACCGGAGACTGATGATGGTTGTCGGTGATGCGTGTTCCGCGCTCGGTCTTGTCTTTATTCTTCTGAATCTGCAGTTCGGAAATCTGCAGCTATGGATGATCTGTGTCGGCGTGACGATCAGTTCGATCTTCTCGTCTCTGCTGAATCCGGCCTATAAAGCGACCATTACGGATCTGCTGACCGAGGAAGAATACGCCAAGGCAAGCGGAATGGTTCAGATTGCATCTTCTGCACAATATCTGATTTCTCCGTTTATTGCAGGTATTCTGCTCAGCTTCACGGATATTCGTCTGATTCTTCTGATCGACATCTGCACGATTTTCGTCACTGTTTCCACGATTCTGATGGTAAACCGTCATATCAAGGAGAAGCCGCGCAAGGCAGGCGAATTCCATCCGTTCAAGGAGATGAAGGAAGGCTTTGCAAGTGTTGCAGGTCATCCGGGCATCCGTACCCTTGTGTTCCTGATGTCCTTTGCCTGCTTTACCATCGGATTGCTGCAAACCATGATGTCCCCGATGGTGCTCTCGTTTACGAATTCCAAGAATCTCGGATATCTGGAATCCATCAGTGCGATCGGTATGCTTGTGGGCAGTGTTGTCATCGGTGTTATGGCGATTAAGAAGCATTTCTGCCGGATGCTGTTTGTCGGTCTTGCTCTGAACGGTCTTGCAATGATCGGAATCGGTATGACATGCAATTTCTGGGTTATCCTGAGCACGCTGCTCTTGTTCTTTATCACACTGCCGTTTGTGAATGTTTCGGCTGATACAATGGCACGAATGAACATTCCGAATGAAGTGCAGGGACGCGCATGGGGCGTAATCAGTATCCTTTCCCAGATCGGCTGCGTGCTTTCTTACGGCTTATCCGGTGTCATGGCAGACTATGTATTCTGCCCGCTGCTGGAGGAGAACGGTGCGCTTGCAAACAGCGTCGGCAAAATCTTCGGAACCGGCAAGGGCAGAGGCATCGGTCTGATGGTGAGCATCTGCGGTGTGCTGATTCTGATTGTATTGGTACTGATGCTGCGCTCGAAGTCGCTGCGCGAGATGGATGTTACGGATGACGAGGCTGTCGCTGTTTCTCAGCCGACCGCCTGACCAACGAATTCATATTTAGAATTAGAAAGAGTACTGGATTTAACTTATGAAAACAAAGAAAATAGGAATCAGCATGGTGCTGACATTCTTCATCATGCTGTCGGTCTGTATGCTGTCTGCAGGAACTTTGATCGTGATTCAGCTGTTCAGTGCAATCAATAACCTGTATGAAAAGGCGCAGCCGCCGCATTTTCTGCAGATGCATTCCGGTGATGTGGATGTGAAGGTGCTGGATGATCTGGCAGAATCAGATCCGCATGTGACGGACTGGCAGCTCATGGAGATGCTGAATGTCGATAACACGCAGATCTGGGTGACAAAGCCGGACGGCACCAGACTGCCCTTTTCAGACTGTCTGATTGATCTCGGTATCATCGTGCAGCCGGAAAAATATGACCTCCTGCTGGATACGGAGAACCAGAGAGTTACGCCTGCACGCGGAGAAATCGGTGTGCCGCTGATTCTGCTGGATCAGTATGATATGCAGATCGGTGATACGGTCACCTTGTCCGACGGAACCTTTTCCACGGATCTGACGGTGACAGCACTCCTGCGCGATGCGCAGATGAACAGTACGCTCTGTTCCTCTACGCGCTTCCTGATGAACGAGGAGGACTGGCAGGAAGTCCGGACGCATATGGGAACCGTCGAATACATCATCGAATATTATTTTGATGATCCTTCATATGCATCCGAATTTCAGACGAAATACGAGAATTCCGGTATGCCGAAGGAGGGGCAGGCGATTACCTACACCCTTCTGAAGCTCGTCAGCGGTCTGCCGGATCTGATGACAGTTATGATTCTGATTCTGATGAGCATTATTCTGATGCTGATTGCTGCGATGTGTCTGCGGTTTACGATTCTGGCTGCGATGGAAGAGGAAATCGAGGATATCGGTATTCTGAAGGCGATCGGTGTTTCCTTCCGGGATATCCGGAAGATGTATCTGGACCGGTACCGCCTGCTGATTGTGATCGGCTGTGTGCTTGGATGTCTGGTCGCTGTTCCGGTGAACCAGATGTTGATTTCGCATATCACGGCAGCATTCGGAAAACCGTCGTTCAGCATTCTGATGATTCTGTTCCCGGTGCTGGCGGCAGTGCTGATTTATCTGGCTGACAATGCGATCTGCCGGAAAATCTTGAAGCGGGTCAAGCAGGTTTCTGTCATTGATACAATCAAAGGGCAGGCAGAAGCAAAATCGGCCGGCAAACGAGATGCTGTCCGGAAAACCGCAGCACGCTCGGTGTTCAGACTGCCGGTTGACTGGTGGATGTCCTGGAAGCAGCTCCTGCTGCATAAGCGTTCGTGGCTGCTGATGACTTTTGTTGTGGCAGCGGCCTACTGCATGATGCTGCTCTCGACGAATGTGCTGACGACATTCCGCTCTCCCGCGTTTATCACGTATATGGGACAGCAGAAATGTGACATGATGATCAGTGTCACTTCGACAGAACGGCTTGCAGAGCGCTGTGAACGTGTGAAATCCATGCTGGAAAGCGATTCTTCCGTAATTGAAACCGTGCAGGATGCATTTGTCGTGCAAACCGCACAGAATACGGAAGGGGAGTGGGAGAATCTCCACATTACCTGTTCCGAATCGGCAGGCAGCGGACTGCAGTATCTGGAAGGATCTGCCCCGCAGCAGTCTGATGAAATTGCGCTTTCGTATCTGAATTCCAAGAAATACGGCGTGAAGGTCAACGATCAGATGACCGTTGTGAAGGATGAGAATGAGATGACGCTGCGTGTCTGCGGCATCTATCAGGATGTTTCAAACGGCGGTTATACTGCGAAAATGAAGACCGAGTATCGTCCGGAGGATGTTTACCGCTATGATTTTCTGGTACGCTTCCAGGATGGTACGGATGTGCCGGCGAAGGCCGACATCTATGCAGAAGAAATCGGAACAGATGCAAATGTGAAGAGCATGGACGCATTTGTGCAGCAGACACTTTCCGGTCTGACGAATCAGTTCGGAAGCGTTGTATGTGTGATTGTCGGCGTTGCAATCGGTCTGATGATCCTGATTACTTCGCTGCTGATGTTGCTGATTCTGATTAAAAACCGGAAACAGACTGCCATTCAGCGTGTGACAGGCTTCTCAGTCCGGGATATCCGGAAGCAGTATGTTGTCCAGACGCTGCTGGCTTCACTGTTAGGTCTGGTTCTGGGCGGTGTTCTGATCCTGCTCTTCGGTGAAGCGATTGTAAGCGGCGTTATCGGCATGATGGGCATGGGTATGCGCAGTCTTACATTTATTACTGTTCCATGGTTGGTCATTCTGATCTACCCGCTGATTTTACTTGCAGCGGCACTGATCACGACATATCTGTGTACCGGCAGAATCAAATCAGATGTCAAGCTGATGCAGCTGGTAAAAGGATGACAAGCAGATGAAAGCAAGATAATGAGGATAATATATGAACGATACAGTGATATTACAGGCAAAAGGCATTCAGAAATCCTATCAGCTGTCAAACGGGCAGGACATTGAGATCCTGAAAGGAATTGACCTGGAAATACAGGATGGCGAATTTGTTGCGATCATGGGACAGTCCGGCTCCGGAAAGTCTACGCTGCTCTACTGCATCAGCGGTATGGATCAGGTTTCCGGCGGCAGTGTGGTCTACAACGGAAAAGAGATTCATAAACTGTCCGATGATGAGATCAGCAAGGTTCGTCTGCTGAATATGGGCTTTGTGTTTCAGCAATCCTATTTGCTGAAGGACTTTACGATCAAGGAAAACATCATGCTTCCCGCGCTGAAAGCCGGAAAGGTGACGAAGGAACAGGCTGCACAGAATGCCCGTACCCGGATGGAACGTGTCGGCATTTCGCATATTGCGGACAGCGACATCACACAGATTTCCGGCGGTCAGCTCCAGCGTGCTGCAATCTGCCGTGCGCTCATCAATCAGCCTGCAGTGCTGTTTGCCGATGAGCCGACAGGTGCATTGAATTCCAAATCGACCGGCGAGATCATGGAGATCTTCAATCAGGTGAATGCAGCCGGAACGACAATCATTATGGTGACACATGATGTAAAGGTGGCTGCCCGCGCCGACAGAGTGATTTATCTGGAGGACGGACAGCTGCGGCAGGAGTACCGTCTTGGCAAATGGAGCGATTCTGAAACGCTTCAGTCGCGTGAGGCAAATCTGTTTGAATGGCTTCAGAAGAACGGCTTCTGAGCATATCCAAACCGACTGCTTTCGCGCAGAAAAAAGAAGTACGCAAACGGTTGTTTGCTGTACGCTTATCACCATCTGAACTGGTTACAACACGGCGGCGCTCCGCTTCTCAGATCGTTTTATGCACAGTGATACGGGGGAACGACTTCATACACGCACAGAATCTCACTTGCATTTCTGATAGATTTATGCTACAATATGCATAAGTCAAAGTGTAGCTGCGTGTCGTCAGAAGGAGGAATACGTTATGAAATTCGCTGATAAGCTGAGAGAACTCAGAAAACAGGAAAACATGTCGCAGGAGGCGCTTGCCGCAAAACTCGGTGTGTCCCGTCAGGCTGTTACGAAATGGGAAACGGACAAGGGGCTTCCGGACATCAGTAATTTTATGGAACTATCCGCTTTGTTCGGCATTACTGTCGAGGAACTTCTTTCAGGAGAGGAGACCATTGTTGTGAAGCAGGAACCGTTGTATGAAAGCAGAACTGAATATGATATGGCAGGCGATAAGCGCATTGATATGCGTCTCGGCGGTGCAAAACATGTGCTGCTGAAAGGCTCGGATGATGAGAAAATTCTTGTTCGGCTGCTTTCCCGCAGCATTGAAACCGTCCGGCAGGATTTCAAGGTGAGAATCGAGGACGAAAAACACCGGATTGACGTTTCGGTGAACCGTATGAACAAGATGACTGAAATTGCAGCCAAGGACGGGCTTGACATTGAGGTGACACTGCCGAATCGCTGCCTGAATCATCTTGAGATGCAGGCGAACTGTTCTGAGCTGCGTGTCGCAAATATTGTTTGTGAAAATCTTGAGTTTTCCGGCAGAACAGAGCGCATGAGCATCGAAAAGCTGGATGCTGTGTTTGAAGTGGACTGCAATCTGGATATGGATATCAGCTGCTGCGGCCTGAACGGCGCACTGGAGCTGAATCAGATTTCAGCGACCTCAGTTCTCCACGTACCGGACGATTTTGCGTTCCGCACGGTGGTCAAGGGCATCGGCAATTCCATCAGCTACGGCAACGGCGAATCCCTGACCGAGGATTTTTCCAATCCGGATGCTGAAAGCTGCATTGAACTCAACGGCATGAAGAGTGAACTCAAAATCATGCGCGGAGCTGCGCTGCAGAAGTAACAGGGAGGTATGCCGGCTTGGTCTATCCATTTGCAGTGAATATCAGGGATATTGTCAGGTTTGACCAGATCTCTGCGCTGTGCGGCGCTGTCTCGGCAGAACGGCAGGCGCGGATTGCGAGATTCCGTTTTGACAAGGATAAAATCCGCTGCCTGACGGCAGAGCTGCTTGTTCGCTATGCTCTTTCGGTGCAATTCGGCATGGATCTGGGGTCGGCTGCGTTTCAGTGCGCCGAAAACGGCAAGCCGCTTCTGGTGGACAGTGATGTGCATTTCAATCTGTCGCATTCGGGTGAATGGGTTGTCTGTGCAGTCGGAAAAACCGAAATCGGCATTGATGTGGAAGAGATCCGGCAAACGGATTATCAGGATATTTACTGCTCCTTTGCAGAGCCGGAAATCGCACGGCTGAACAGCACGGAACCGGATCGGAAGGCAGATGTGTTTTATCAGCTCTGGACATTGAAGGAAAGCTATGTCAAGTATTGCGGGAGCGGGCTGCGTTGTCCGTTTTCGGATTTTACTGTTGAGCTGCTTCCGGACGGCAGCGCAAAGCTCGCCCGTGCAGCCGCAGGTGTATCAGATATCTGCTTTGACAGCAGAAAGCTCGATGCCGCGCACTGGTATGCGCTCTGTATACCGGACGGAACACAGGCTGCTGCAATCTGCACGGTAACGCCGCAGCGCGTTTTCAGTATTGTCAAATGATTCACAAAACCGTATTCCGCGGGAGGATGTATCCTTTGCGGGATACGGTTTTCTGCTGCTGAGCGGATCCTGCCGAATGCCGCAGGTAAGATGTATTTTTCACGCGGTAAGATGCATTTTCAGAGGGGTAAGCAGCATTGACAATTCCCTTGTGCCGTGTTATGATAAGATATATAAGAATGACTGCTGAACGGAAAACAGCAGTTTATCTGATTGAGAGGTGTTTGATCGTATGAATAAGAAGAAACTGGTACTGCCGGTCATTGCGGGAACTGCTGCAGCCGCTGCGCTGATTGCCGTACTTGTCAAAACGCATTCCGATTCCGTGAAGCAAACCGTCACGGATACAATGACCGCGATGGTCGATGAAAGGGCGCAGAATATAAAGGGATTCGTTCAGGAGTCGGAACAGTTTATTCGGCAGTACAGTGAAGCGGATGAGATTACGGCGCTGCTTGCGGATCCGGATAACAAGTCGCTCGCAGAAGCCGCGCAGAGCTTTACAGAAACATATTCCGGGCAGATGGAAGATCTTGAAGGCATCTATGCTTCCACATATGATACCCTTGTTCTGACGCATACGGACAGCCGTTGCATCGGCATGATTACCAGAGCGGATTCCAAGTCACGCGATGCACTTCAGGATGCACTGGAATCTGCAGATGACGGGCTCTATCGTCCGGGAATTCTGAGATCTCCGGCATCGGGCAGTCAGTGCCTCAGCATGTATCAGATTGTCCGGAATGAACAGAATGAGCCGGTCGGGTTTACGGGGCTCGGAATTCTGACAGAAACGCTGTTGCAGGAGCTGCAGCCGAATGCTGTCAGCGGGACAAAAAATGCCGCATTTTCGATGCTGAGTGCTGCGGAGGCAAAATATATTTTTCATAAAAATGATGATCTGATCGGAAAAGAGACAGAGAATGCGAGTATCAAATCCCTGTGCACCGAGGTCACCGGGGAAAATGCCGCGAAGAACGGAACGCTTGCATATCAGGACAACGGGGAAAAACATGTCGCAGCGTATTCCTATATGCCGGAATACGGCTGGCTGCTTGTGATGGATGCCGGTATATAATCCTTGCATGCTGTGCGGATGATGCCTGAATACGTTTGCTATTTTGAAAAAATAAGAATTATTGTATAAATTGCTTGACAAACGGTTCCGATTATGGTATATTAAAAGTATATTGCAATGAATCCGCCGCATTTGACGGCTGCTTATAAAAGGAAGAGATATTTTGAAGCGCAAGAAACCCCTGTTTTTTCTGCTTGCAGCAGCATTGAGCATCCGTTTCTCCGGCATCTGTGCTGATGCCGCAGAACAGATACAAAACGGTGTAAAAGTTGAAATTTCTGCCGGGAAAACCGCATACAGTGCTGACGAGCAGATTGCTGTCGGCATCAGACTTGAAAATAACAGCGGCTTTGACATCACGGATGTTTCTGTCAAAAACATCATCCCGCAGAATTACCGTGCTGCAGACGGTTCCGATGCGGTTTTGCGTGCAACCTATATACAGGCCGGAAACGCGATCTCAGGAGAGCTGATTCTCGTTCCGGAGCAGCTTAACAGCGAAGCGTCCTCCGACAAAAAGACAGAGACTGCCACAGCCGCTGAACAGACCGTACCGGCACAGTCTGCGACGGAAATTTCTTCTGTACAGAATACACAGACAACTCCTTTCTCCGGTCAGGAGCAGGAGAAAACAGGCAGCAGCAAGCTCCTTATAATTCCGGTAATTGCTGCAGCTTTGTGCGGTGCCGGTTTTCTGATCCGGAAGAAGGGGAGAGGCAAAAAACTCGTCATCCTGTTCTGTATTGCAGCGGCAGGTTCGCTGTACCCTGCTGCGGATGTCAAGGCAGCAGAGTCGGAGACAAAGTCCTTTTCGGTCACGGAATCTGTTACGGCAGGCGGGAAAAAGTATGATCTGACGGCAGAGGTTACCTTCACAATCGAAACAGAGGACATGCAGGCTGCTGCCGCGGAATACTATGAAGATAACTCCGATCAGATCATAACGGTAGAAGCGGTTGAAGAAACGTCGGATGTTTTTACGGAAAAGGAAGCAATCCGGTTCATGGCGGAGCGCGGGTTTACCGAGTATCCGCTGACCTATGACTACCGCATGGACGGTTCCTACGCGGATGAAACGGAGGCTTCTCCGGATTCCGATGAAAAGCATCCCATGTATCAGACTTATTTTGTTTCGGACGACGGCTCGATCTGGACAGTTTTCATCGTCGGCCGGATGATTGCCGCGAATCCCGCTTCCTATAATCTGCAGTCTGATCTTGATACACAGGTTCTGATCTCAGAAACAGAAACGCTGACGAGCTATACCGAGATGGGAAATAAGCTGTACACGACAATTCCGAAAGAATCTGCGGTCCTGTTAAGGGTCGTGGATCAGATAACCAGCAAAAAACTAAATGAACTGACGTTTGAGGAGGTAATCAGCCAATGAAGAAAAACGTACTGAAGAGATTTGTATCAGCAGCACTTGCGTGCGCAATGCTCGGTTCGGTTATGCCGTTCGGTGCATCCGCAGCGGGCAGCAGCGATCCTGTGATTGTTGTCTCGCTCGGCGACTCCTACTCATCCGGAGAGGGCATTCCTGCGTTCTACGGACAGGATAAGGCATGGGAGAAGCGTGTCTATGATGAGGACTGGCTTGCACACCGCTCCACAAAGAGCTGGCCGGGTCAGCTTGAATTTTCCGGTGTCAGCGGAATTGCAAGAAATTATAATGTGAAAGAAACCAATTCTGCAAACTGCAAGTGGTATTTCGGTGCCGCTTCCGGTGCTGAGACAAAACATATCAGCAAGCAGACCCAGCAGAAGAAAACCTATAAGAGAATTTCTCTGTTCAAAACGATGCAAACGACCTATCAGCTGCCGAAACAGCTTGATGTTTTCAATAAGGTCAGCGGGGATGTCGATTATGTGACACTGACGATCGGCGGAAATGATGTGAAATTTGCCGATATCATCACAACCTGCGCAACCGGCAGTACCTATCTGCACTTCGGCAGCGGCAAGCTCAAGCTCGAAAAGGAAATCGACAGCATCTGGGAACAGTTTGATACAACGCGCGCAAACATCAAGGGTGTTTACAAGGACATCCGCAATGCAGCAGGCGAACAGGCAGATATCATTGTAGCCGGTTATCCGAAGCTGCTCGATAAAGAAGGCAAGGGCGTTCTGATCAGCCAAAAAGAAGCCACGATTGTCAACCAGAATGTGACCAAGTTCAACAACCGTATTGCAGGAATCGTCAATGAATGCAAAGCGGAAGGCATGAAGATTCACTTTGTGGATGTGGAAACAGAATTCGATAAGGACGGCGGTCATCAGGCCTATTCTGACGATGCATGGATTAACAGCATTATTCTGTTGAAGCAGGATCAGGATCTCGAACAGAACGGCGTCGGCAGTGCATATTCGGTTCACCCGAATGAAAAGGGTGCAAAGGCATATGCAAGATGCGTGAATGCGAAGATCAAAGAGATCGAAAACAGCAAGACGGCTCTCCGGGCTGCTGTGATGACGGCAGGTGTTGAGGAGCCGGAAACGGCTGCAATCAACGGCAAGCTCTGCGATGCACTGGATCAGACACTTCCTGTTTCGGATGCTGTCATCAATGTCTACAAGGACGATGAGCTGATTCTGACGGCCGGAACAGATGAAGAAGGCGTTTTTGCATTTGATCTGGATGACGGTGAATATCAGATTCAGATTCTGGCGGAGGGCTATGCTGACTATGTGACGGCTCTCAGTATCGAAGATCATACAGCAGCAGCGCTTGATCTGATTTCGCTTGAAAAGGAAGCGGATGCAGAACCGGCTGCTGATGCGGCTGAGACAGATCCTGCATGATTCTGCAGATTCACAGATCAGATACTCTGTGACCTGATATATCATGAAACAAAAGCGGGTATGTGTTTCCGACGGGAACATATGCCCGCTGGTTTTATTAAATCAGACGCGCGGCATGAACTGTTTTACAATATCAATCAAAGTGTTCAGATTCATTAGAAAAAAGCCCTTTCCGCTTGCATTTTGAATATTCTTGTGCTATAATGAAAAAAGAATCCGTATCTTACAGAGAAACCGCATAAGACTGATCATTCGGGAGGAAAATGGCTATGAAATGCAAGACGTTTTTACGCAGGGCAGCATCTGCATTGCTTTCCTGTCTGCTGGGCTGTTCCTGCATGGCTGTTCAGCCGGTTTTTGCGGATGAGACTGCGCTGAGCATACGCGGCGATCTGAACCGTGACGGTCTGGTGAATGCCGCCGATCTTTCTCTGCTGGAACAGATTCTGCTCGGCCGTGAACGCAATGACATGGATGCTTCGGCTGCTGACTGGGACGGAAACGGCTCACTGACTGCTGCGGATGCATGGGGGCTGCAGGGTTTTCTGCTCGGGATTCCGGAGAACAGCACCGGGCTGAACCCGAAGATGTTTGCTGCGGCGCTGGACGGGATTGACGTCCGGATCGAAGGGGATGACATCCTGCAGACCGGCACCGTCAACGGGCAGGATTATACGATGACACTCAATCTCTCAAAGTGGGAAAAAAATACAACGCCGGAACAGCTGGTGACGCTTTCGCGCCTGTTCTGGCAATGCTATCCGAGAATGTATGCACGCTACGCCGATCTTTCCGAAGCGCCGAGTGCGGTGACACTGGCAATCGAAAATGAAGGATATGAGGTTGCCGGCGCAAGCGGAAATTTCGTGCATCTGCATGATACATGGCTGAAGCGGTATCCGAATGATTTTGACTGTATTACGCATGAGCTGGCGCATGTTATCCAGAACGGCTGGTACGGGGAATATCTTGAGGACAGCGGTTTCATCGAGCGCTTTGCCGATTGCAGCCGGTATGAATATGCGCTGGACAGCGGACGCTACAACGACGGGGGATGGACGCTCCAGACAATCGCGGATGAATCAACCCGCAGCACATCTGTCCGGTTCCTGGTTTGGCTGGACTACAATTATACGGATGCCGATACGGACATTCTGCGGAATTATCTTGACGTCTGCCGGAACAGCAAAATCAGCAGCGATCAGTGGGAACGCGCATGGAATGAAATATTTGCCGGCACAAAGCTCGCCGATCGGACGATTGATGAGGTCTGGGCGATGTTTGCTGCGTCAGATTTCGCAAATCTGTCATCGCACAGCAGTTCCGGCTCCGGCTCAGAGCTGCTGAACCGGTATCCCATCCGCGAAAAGATTCTTTCGCTTGAACAGCAATAAAATGAATGAGGGAGCCTTCCGGTTCCCTCATTTTGATCTTTTGAACGGATTCTTACTGTATCATCATTTTATTTCGGTTGTTCCGGAATTGACTTTTTCACCCTGTGTGTGATATAATTGAAAAAAACAGACGGAGGGGATGTTGTGAAACAGAAACTGACAGAGCAGGAGCTTTGTTTGCTGCAAAACGTGCAGAATGATCTGGATATTGCTGTGAAGAACTATCCCTGTACAATCACCCGGGATCAGCTTCTTTCAAAAGGGCTGCAGCGCTCTGCAAATCCGGTCAGACCGGAGGATGCAGAACTGTTTTTCTCCGGTGTGCTCCCTGCTGGCTGGAATCAGACGTATTTCAAGGAGCCGAATGCAGTTGCCGATTTTCTGAAAAGTCTCCGAAAACTGATCTCGGTAATATGGGTTGAGGAATATGTCGAGCAGGAGCTTCGCGGACTGAAACGCTGTACACCGCTGAAACGAGAAGATATTTCCCTCAGCCGGATGAAAGCGGATTTGGGTTACCGTCAGCGGAAAGAGGACATGCTCGAATCTCATGAGATGATTGAATCCTATCTGCGGGAACTGAGAAAACGTGCAGATATTGCACCGGATTTCCGTTTCATTCCCCCGAACCGGTTTGCGGAGATTGTGGTTATTTATCTGGATGCTATGGAGGAACGCGGCGACTGCACGCAGAAACAGCTCGGCGATTTCCTTGGAATGGCACAGAGCTCTGTCAGCAAGTTCCGGACGGAAAAGAAAAACATTCCAACGGAAACGGAATACCGTTTGCTGCTGGCGATTGCCTATCTGCTCACATGGGAATCGCATAACATCTCCCGTGAATTTGGCAGCGGTATGCAGCGATGCATCAAGCGTTCCTGTATTGATCTGCAGCATACGAAAATCAACCGTGACTTTGCCTCTGCCTATCTTGCGGTTCTGCTGCGTTTTCAGTTGTTTGACGGCAAGCCTGAAAAGACGCATACGCCTGCTTCCGTAGCGCAGATCAATCAGCTTTTGGAGAAGCGCGGTTTTTCTGAACGGTTTGATCCGGATGCGAAGCGTACATTCAGCCCGATTCAGACGGAAAAGACAGAGAGCGGCACGATTTCGCTGTATACACTGATCCGGAAGCCGGATGATGCAGTTGAAAATTGGGAATGCAATACCGTTGTTGATGAAATCATGAAGATGGACGCTGCGTATTTGCGAATTCTTTATCAGGCGCCGGAAGTGTTTTTCAATGATCTCATTTCTTCACCCGGAAAAACGGGAAATCCCTATGTTTTTCTCAGTGAGATGCGTGCGCTGAAGCCTGCCGGTTTCAATTATCTGATCGAAAAACTGGAGGATCTCCCGATCAGCGGGGAGGTGCTTTCTTACGGTTCAAAGGTGTATCTGACCCGGAAACGCTCCGCTTTTCTAAGGGATTTTTATCAGGTTATGGTATTTCTGACCGATTATTCATCGCAGGACTGCTTTCGGAAGGCGTTCCGGAAACATCCCTTGCTGATAAGCTGCGATCTTGCGGTTGCTGCGAGTCAGCAGTATGAAAAACAGAAACTGCTGAAAGGAAAGCAGGAGCAGGAATACCGCAGACAGTTTGAATTTTACGCATCGGAGTTCGGCACTGCCGGTCTGCTGGAAAAAATCAGGCTTAAATTCAGCATGACTATACCGGAATGGCGGATCTGGCTGCAGATGGAGCTGCTTGGTTTTCATGAGACAGATGATGAAAAGCTGCAGGCCTTCATGACAGAATGTCTGGATGAAGCGCGGGAGGTTGACCGCCTGAAATCCGATCCGGACGCTGATGCTGAACAATCTCTCTGACCCAAACAGGAACCGCCCTTTGCCGCAGTCGGCAAAGGGCGGTATTTGTCAGCAGGCTTCACATATGTCGTTGATTTTCTCATAGTGAATCACGCCGCCGGCTTCATGGCCGGTGAGGAAGCCGTGCGTCAGATCCTCGATGATGACGCAGATTTTTTGGGAAGCCGTTCCGTCATCGAAAAACCGGGCGGATACAGTGTTCAGTGCAATTTCCCGTATTTTATTGAGCGGTTTCCGTACACCCAGATTTCCGAACGCGACGGAAAGCAGCTCCTGCTCGGCTCTTTCTGTCAGCCGGATCTCAAAGCCGAGTTCGCCGGAGATCTCACGGGTTTTGCTCTGTATGAGTGCGAGCATGCTTTCGTCGGACATTCTGCGGAAGTTGACGACCTGCTGAATTCGGCCGGCCAGTTCTTCCTGCAGGCCTTCATTTATCATATCCTCGATCGAAATCGGGCTGTAGAATGTTTCCGAAGCATCTGCCGGGACGGTCGCTGCTGTCATGAAACCGAGCGTATGCGGAGCGGTTGTCCGGTTCTGCCGGCTGCTGCGAAGCGCCTGAAAGGCACCCATGAAGATAAACATTGTTTTGCTCGTGTCAAAATCTACGGTTTCGTCGTCGATTTCGACCGTGCATTTGCAGCCTTCCACCATTGTCAGCAGATTGCTCTGCACCTGCGCGTTGACATCTTGACCCTGTGAGTTGTAGCTCGGATACAGCTTCTTGTCTGCCTCATCCAGAAAGCAGATCGCGTAACCGTTCGTGTGACTGTTTTCGTTTACAATCACCTTCACGATCTCGGAAGGATCCATTCCCTTGAATCCTTCCTCTGTCACGCGGCTGAGGTCAATCTGAATGACCGGAACCGGAACCTGATGCTCTTTGAAATACGTACGGACAGTCCGGAACAGCTCTGTTTTGCCGCAGCCGCTCGGAGCTGTCAGAAACCAGTTGTATGCCTGGAACGGCTCACCTCTGGAGATCGACTGGAGATACTGCCAGATCAGAAACATTGCCTTTTTCAGTTCCGTTCCCTGTCCCTGAATGCGGCTCTCGCAGTATCGGATCAGGTCGGCAGGATCGAGATTTTGGATCGCATCGCGGCAAGATACAGCGAAATCGGTATTGTCGTATTGCTGTTCCAGCGCATCCCTGTGAATGCAGCAGATCCGGTTCCTGAGAGATTCATCTGTTGTGATGAGTTCCACGGGAAGATTCGGCGTTGACGTGAACCCGCAGACATTCCGGCTGTTATCAATCAGAATGTATTCAGCACGGCACTTCAGAGCGGAATAAACCGGATCGCATTCCAGAATACGTTCCAGTTTTTTCCACGGCATCTGCAGCTTTTCCGGGAGCAGAATCATGTAGACGGTCGAAGAACGGTAATCGAGTGTCAGCTTTGTTCCGAACGGCACCGGTCTGTTGAGCTTCTTGACCGTCAGATGTGATTCAACTGCTTCCAGTTCATATTTTCCGCGCGGAAGGCTGTGCTGCGGGAGAGACTCCAGAATCATGACAGCCTTTTTGTTATGGAAAATATAGTTGGGTGCGATCCGTCTGCCGATGCATCTTCGGCAGTGAACCTTGCTTTCGCTGGAAAAGGATTTGTACACATTGATCCCGATGTAAATGAGATCATTCTCTTCAAAACTGCGATTACAGATTTCGCAGTTTCGGACATTGACTGTGACATCCATATGAATTCTCCTTTCTTTTCATTATTTTGCCGTCCGGTTCCCGGTATGATCCTATCATAGCATATCTGACAAAAAAAGAAAAGCAGGATAATGGAATTATTGCAATATTCCAAAACACCGGGTTGATGCAGGTCGTATAGCAGGGGGAGTCTGATGCTGCATCTTCTCCGAGCGAACGTTCCGGAGTGGCGTGAGATTGCTGCACTTGCAACCATTGATGATGTAGCGAACTATATCTTCAAACTCCGGAATCCGGTAAAGGAATCTTGAATTGGATGTCCGGATGCGGGAAAAATCTTGTCCCTGCGACGCCGGCATCCTGAATGTTGAAAACTGCCAGATGGCGGTACGAGTGCTTCTCCAAGGCATTTTTGTGCTGAAAAATGCGCTATTTTCGATTCCACGGATCGTAGAATTGACGTTTTTCCCCGAAAAGGGGGTTACTTTTTGCCCGATAACGTGTATGATAGGAGTATCAACAGCAAAGGAGGGTTACCTATGGATCAGATCCAGATTGGAAAATTTATAGCATCCGAACGCAAAAAGCAGCAGCTCACACAGCAGTAGCTTGCCGAGCGCCTTGGAATCAGCAACAAGACCGTCTCAAAATGGGAATGCGGAAACGGATTTCCGGATGTTTCGATCCTGCAGCCGCTCTGTAAAGAGCTGCGTGTGGATGTCACGGAGCTTCTGGCAGGAAAGCGGCTGGACGCCGCGGAACTGCAAAGGCAGGCAGAGGAGAATGTTCTGACACAGATCCGGCTCCATCAGGAGACCAAGCGTTCCAAAATCCGGTTCCTGTACGCTGCGGTGGCGGCCAACGCAATCGATATGTCACTCATGATCTATGTTATTTCTAAATATAAAGATCTGCTGCCGAATTATATCAAGGGAATTTTGGCCGTATTTTTCGGATGGATGCTGGGCATCTCTATTTTTATCGCACTGATGCAGGAGCGAAAAACCGCCCGGTACAAATGTTCAAAATGTGAAACCAGCTTTCAGCCGTCTGTGATCGGATTTATCCTTTCTTCCAAGAAGATGAATGATCGCTGGCTGAGATGTCTGAATTGTCATAAGTTTGTACGATGCAGCAGACATTTCTGATGCGGCAATCGTATCTATATGCTAAAATATTAAATTGAAATGAGGCGCTATTATATCATGAACAGCATAATATCTGCAAGTGAATCCGGTACTCTGACTCCGTATCTTCCGATTGTGATCCCGTTTGTTATTATCGAACTGATTCTTCTGATCGCAGCTTTTGTACATCTTCTGACACACAAAAAATACAAATACGGAACAAGATTGCTCTGGGTTGTCATTCTGCTGCTCGGTGCTAATCTGATCGGACCGATTCTCTATTTTATTCCGGGCAGATCCGGAGACGAATAATGTATGAATATACTTGAAATTTCGCATGTATCCAAATGCTTCGGGAGCAAGCAGGTATTGAATGATATCAGCTTCACCGTAGCGGAAAATGAGATTGTCGGTCTCATCGGTGTCAACGGCGCGGGAAAAACAACGACCATGAAAGCGATACTGGGACTGCTCAGAACAGATCAGGGTTCCATTACGCTTTGCGGAGAACAAGTGCGGTTTCGCGCTGTTCCGTCGAACCATTTGATTGGCTTTTTGCAGGATGTGCCGGAATTTTACTCCTATATGACTGCAAAAGAATATCTTGACCTGTGCGGAAAAATAGCCGGCATCGAGAAGGATCAGCGAAAAAGGCAGCGTGACGAAATACTGGAGCTTGTCGGTCTGGAAAATGAAAAAGCACGCATCAGGGGCTATTCCAGAGGCATGAAGCAGCGGCTCGGCATCGCGCAGGCATTGATCGGCGAACCCAAGCTGTTGATTTGCGATGAGCCGACTTCTGCGTTTGATCCGCTTGGCAGGCACGCCGTGCTGGAAATGCTTTCAAAGATCAAATCCAGAACCTCCGTTCTGCTTTCGGTACATATTCTCTCAGATGCAGAAAATGTATGTGACCGGATCGCTATGCTGAATCAAGGAAAAATCGTTCTTTCCGGAGATCTCAGCACAATCCGCTGGATGCATTCTGATATGGGTATTCAGCTCAAATTTTACAGGCATGCAGCGTGACCGCAAGCACCATCATTGTTGTGCGTGCCAGCTTTGAAGGAACGCCCTCTGCCTTTTCTGCATTCATGTGCAGATGCGGTATCAGGGTATCGAGCAGAAGCAGGAACAGAATTCCGCACCAGAACCCGATAACCGCGGGCAAAAAGGCGAGTTTTCCTTTATCTTCTGCCATATCCATTGCGGGTATGATCAGGCTCCAGATCGAAGCGGCAGTCATCACACCTGCGGCAAATCCCGTCAGGGCCCTTTGTACTTGCTTGCTGAGGCTTCGCTTCATGAAGAACACACAGGCTGAACCTGCTGCTGTTCCGATAAACGGTATCAGAAGCCCTGTAATGATCTGACTGTTCATTTTCTGCCGAATAATCCTTTTTTCTCATAGTGCTCGCAGGATACATTCATCACGGTGTATCCGGAACCGTCCAGTGCTGCTGATACCGTTTCTCTCGTCAGCTCATTTTCGCTAATGATGATTGTTTCACCCTTTTTATGTGAGGACCGCACATTTTTGACTAACAGCTTTGAACGAATCGCATCGTTGACATGGGATTCGCACATCCCGCACATCATACCGTCTATGTTCACGATTGTCCGAAACATGATCTTTTCATTCCTTTCTGAAATATTGTTTTTTCATGATTATCAAATGTCATAAACCGATTTTCTTTGTCTTTTCTGATGTTTTACGGAAACAAAAATCACAGCGGTCTCCGTCCTTTCCGAGTGTTGTGTTCCGTTCAAACTTTAATCCGGGCAGATTTCCGTAACCGCGCTCATCATTCTCGCAGAAGATTTTTGTCAGTTCAGGACATCCAAGCTCCGTAAAGTATTTGCAGTATGGACAGGCAAGGATATCCATGCGGTATTCTCCCTTTTTCTTCGGATAAAACCGGTTCTGAAAGCCGCAATTTTTTCCGAACTTCTTTTTTGTCATCTTGTTCATCATTTTGAGAAAGATATCACGCATGAAGGGGAGTGCCATGATTTTTGCAAGCATTCTGCCGATTTTTTCCGTTCTTTCAGCGGCTGCGTTTTCAATGAAAGAATACGCCTGTTCTTTGCTCACATATTTTTGTGCCGTAAGGTAAATGGCCGCTGACGGGAATATAAACACATCCGTATGTGCATGAATACCGTCCGGGATATCTGCATATTTCCGAAGAATCCGTGTCAATACAGCAGCAGATTCTTTCCAGATTTGATTGCTCAGCTCCATCCGGAGCTGTCTGTCCATTTCTGCTTTTATAAACTGTTTCTTTTTCAAGATTTTTTCTGCTGTACACGTTTCTTTTACCGATCTATAATCTTTCATCCGATCACTTCCGTTACATTACTTTTGCAAGCAGAACCACAAGTCCTGCGGCGATCGCCGCACCGATTATCCATATCAGCGCAAGAAATGAGCGCTTTTTCAGTACCTGCATCCATGTCTGCACAAACGGGATATCTTCCGTTCCTTTCAGAATCCAGAATTTGCTGTGTCCGACCCATAGCTTGTCGATCACGGTGCCGTCATAGATATTCATGACCTCCAGAAAGAGCAGTGCCTGCAAATAGGCAGTCTCGAAGTCACAGATTTGATTCCATACGGCGATGATAAGCACAAGTGCAGTCAGCATGACAATATAGAACAGTGTCATAAAGCGTCTGCGCTGTTTTTTCACAGTCTCCCTGTCAGTCAGACCGATCTCATATGCACGTTCCTGCACAGCTTTCGGATAGAAATACAGTCCGTTTATCGCTCCGCCTCTGACCGAATACCTGACCATTGCCGTGAACAGCAGGCAATATAAGCATAATTGCAGACAGATCATCATGTACGCTCCTCACCAACCAAGCAAAGCACCGATTCCCGCAACAATCACGCCTGTCAGCGGACAGAACAGCAGCGGCCACCCAAGACCGTGTTCGGGCACCGCGAGCTTTCGCCAACCGTTCCATTTCCAGTCTGGATGTCCCTCTGCACCTTTTATAAAGCCTTTCTCCATAACATATTTTCTCGCAAGGACATCCAGCAGGAAGAAATCTCCGGCGTTGACAAACATCATTTCAACGTATCCCGTCCAGAACAAATTCTGAAAACCTCTGACGCCTGCTGAATGCGCACGGACTGCCATATACAGAAACATCAGCAGATATATGGCAATCAGAACACAGCGCAGCACCTTGACATCCTTCATATTGACATAGGGGGCTGCCGCTTGTTTGATCCCCTTCGGAAACATTCTGCTGTAAGCCTGCGGAAATATAAAAAAGAACAGCCCGACCAAACCATTGAATATGACGCACATTACAATACCGTCTAATATCGTTCTTGACCAGTTCACAGCGCGGCCTCCTACATTCTTGAAAATACAAATGACATTCCAAAACAACATATCAGCATAAAAATGCTTTGTCTGAGATGCTGTTTTCGGTTATATCCGAATTGCTGCCAGCCTGCACAGCCTTTGGTTTCGGGGAAGAAACGGGGGAAGAAGCTCGTTTTGGTCAGCAGGAAATAATCCAGAGCGATGATGTCAAACGCCTTTACGCCGAATGCAATCATCAGAAACCGCAGCAGATGCTGACCGAATGAAAAACCACGGTGCGTTCCTTCAATGCCTCCGATCATAAACACAGCGACAAACAGCAGGCACATAATAATGATGAGGATGCCGCCGAAAATCCTCGGTGCTTTCGGCTGCCTGTCAATTTGATCAAGGCGGGGCTTCAGTGCTTCCTGCACATCCTGCGGGAAGTTCTTTGCAAGTCCGCGATACGGCATAAAAACGGTTGCAGTCAGGATCATCAGGCACAGCAGCACAATATTGCAGAGTGTCAGAAGAAGTGTCAAAAGCATGATTCTACCCCACCTTTTATCTGACCAGCATCACGATCAGGCCGACTGCCGCAGACGGTATCAAAGCAAACACAATTCCCGGAAACAGCATTCCTTTCAGATGAAACCACTTCTGATGATAGGCTTGATCCATATGTTCCGTGCCGGGCAGACGAAAGCACTTCAGATTCGCAAACAGCACCCAATCAATAAAAAAGGTATCATATGCGCCAATCCAGAACATCAAACCGAAGCTAAGCAGAAATCCCTGCATAAAGGTTTCTGCACCTGCAATCAGCGCACAGCCTGTCAGAATCGCAGTGAACATCAGCACGCCAAGTGATTTTGCAAGCACAACCTGATTGGATTGATAGGACACATCCCTGCGGGGATGCGTTTTGAAGTATTCCGCCTGAATGTCCGGCGGATAGTTGTGTATGCTTGCAGTCGTTTCCTTTTTATTGAGCGATGCAGCAATGATTGCGGTGAATATGCCAGCAAATACGAGCATTTCAACCAGAATTACAGTTGACTTCATACAGACTGACTCCTTTCATTGCGGATTGTTCAGCTTATCTCCGACATACCAGTAATCGCAGATTTTTCCGCCGCCTGCCAGCGTATTCTCCCGGTGCAGCTTTGCGTGCATCAGACCGGCGGTCAGAAAATCCATGTCGCACATCACAGGCAGAACATCAAGCAGTCCCTCACGCCTTGCAAAGTTGTTCAGCGGACACTGCGTAAAATGATAATAGTATCCGTCACGATGTTTGTTTTCGTCAAAATTGAAATCCCACGATACTTTTTTGTATTTTGGGTGCTTTTCGAGCCATTCGGCGTTTTTCAGCATCATTCTGCGTATCGCACGGATTCCGCCCGGTTTATTGAGATTTATGAATAATCCCATCAATCTCAGCGGTTTCCATTCCATCGCTTCATGCGCGATCTTTCTCAAGGCATTGATTGTGATTCTGCCGTTTGCCGACCGGTAAACAGCCAAAAACACGAAGCTCATATAGATATTGGAAGCCATCGGATTATCCGCGCCGATATCGTCCACACGTTCCAGCATGGCTCGGTATTCCGTTTTCGCGTTTGCCATCGTCTGATCGGCAAACGTCTTGCCGTAATGCTTTTTCAGAGACTTTCTGGCAAGCGGCGCAAGAATCATCCAGTATTTACCGGTGTATTTCAGCATAAAGTATCACCTCATGATCTGCATTCGAGTTAGCGGTTGCAAACTTACAGTTCTATTATAGCATATGCTAACTGGAATTTCAAGATCTTTCCATCAGAAAAGCCGTCCAAGAATGAACGGCTTTCCCAAATGATTTCTGTACTGTTTTTCCCTTTTTGCTCGTTTTGACGCCGAATATAAAATATATCACTCAGCATACCCATACCGCGCCGCCGGTGAGATAAGATATTCAATCGGCAGTTTCTTCCGGTATTATACTGTCAGGTGCGACAATTTCCTGTGACTGCGCGATTATTCTTCCGGAATAATCGAAGCGGACTCCATTGCTTTTCGCATTTTCATCTCAAACATCTCTGCCGGAATCAGAGCGATGCCTTCATGATCGTCCGTCAGAACAATCAGCCGCTGGCCGCCCGTAAGATTGAATTTTTCCCTGACATCTTTGGGAATCACAAGCTGACCGCGCTCGTTAATGACAACAGAACCAAAAATGCTTTTGCCGGTTGGCGGCGGGGGAATGACTTCTTTGCCGTCAATTGTTGTTGTTTGAACGAGGCTGTCAATCGTCACACCGTGAATTTCAGCAAGGAGCATGCACTTTTCAATATCAGGAACGGTCGCACCATTCTCCCATTTTGCGTATGCCTGACGGGATATGCCGATTTTCTCAGCGATTTCTTCCTGTGAGTAGCCATTCAGTTTCCGGAGCATAATGAGGTTATCTTTCAGCATACGATACCTCCCTTACAGATCAATTTTCTCAAATCTTGCACAGGCGGTTTTATAGGACACGCCCGTCAGCAGAATATAAATTGCGAAACCGCCCAGCAGCATGGAAATTTGCAGCGGAAAACAGTCAAAACCAAATGCATTGAGCGCTTCCAGTCCCGGAATATGATGCACCGCTTCCGCTGCAACGATTGTCAGGAACGCCGCAATGATATAGTTTATGAACGGGGACAGCTTGTAGGCTGTTTTGAAGAATCCGCCGATGAAAATCAGATTGAACAGCCCAAAAATGACAAGTGCCATACCGAGAAAGAACAGATTTGCGTTCATCAGCGCGTTCTGGCGGTAGGGCTGCGCATCCGACAGAACAGTCATTCGCAGAATTGTCAGCAGCGCCATGATGAGGAACCCGAACATTTCAATCATCACAGAAAACAGATATTTTCCTTTTACGACATCTGTTTTTGCAACGGGAAGCAGTGCGGAGTACACAATATCATTGGCTTCCCGCGCATTCTGAAAGCTCTGAAAAATTCCCAGCGTCACGAAAAAAACGCCGCATAGAATCGGGTATCCGGGAAACAGTGTCATGACCGCAGCTGCAATGAAAAAATAAGTCAGAACCGATGAACTCAGGCGGATTTCTTTTTGCAGTAACGCATTCATGCGATCGCCTCCCGTTCCAGTCTCAGGAAGATTTCTTCCAGTGTTTCATCGGATTTCCCGTAGTTCTGCATGAAATCTGTTTTGCGGCAGTCTGCCTTGATCGCAC
This sequence comes from Oscillospiraceae bacterium, assembly GCA_017427265.1. GTDB lineage: Bacteria > Bacillota > Clostridia > Oscillospirales > Ruminococcaceae > Firm-04. The sequence goes on from JAFRTG010000011.1 coordinate 156,828, forward strand.
CGTGACTGATATAGATGATGTTATCCGCACAACGCTCCAGATCAGAGGTGATATGTGTCGAAAACAGAATCGTCACGCCGTTTTCTTTCAGCTTTTTGAACAGTTCCAGCAGCTCGTCCCGCGAGAAGGGGTCGAGCCCGCTCGTCGGTTCATCCAGAATCAGGACTTCTGCGCCGTGCGACAGCGCGAACAGCAGATTGCATTTCACCTTCATGCCCTCGGAAAGCTCCATCGGCTTTTTGCGTTCGTCAAGCGCGAACAGTTCCATATAGCGGCGGCAGGCGTTTTCATCCCAGTTCCGGTAGAACCGCCTGGTCACATCCATGATCTGCCGGATGGTTTTGCGCGGATACCAGCTGACTGTTCCGGTCGAATAGCCGATCCGCTGCTTGATCTCCGATTCATGTCCGGTGAGCGGCAATCCGAAATAGCAGATTTCTCCGCAGTCCGTGTGAATGAGATTGAGCATGGACTTGATGGTGGTGGTTTTTCCTGCGCCGTTCCGACCGATAAATCCGGTGATTTTTCCGCTTTCCAGTGAGAATGAAATATTGTTCAGACGGAATGCAGAATAGCTTTTGCAGACGCCCTTGAGTGTTACGATATCCATAGTTTTGACCTCCTTGTGTGATTTCTATGAATATTGTAACATATGGTTGCGTGCTCGTCAACCAACCAGACTTGTCAAAAAAAGCGAATTTTTGTTATGTCCGGTTGCGTAACTGCAGTAAAAGCATCGAGAAGTACAGATGGCAGCATTGCTGATATCTGCATCAGGTTTGGGGTTCATGGCTTCAGATACCGCATCTGCCGCAAGGTTTCCATGAATTCTGCAAATGCTTCGTCAGTACAGCCGGCGGTTTTCAGCATCAGGCTGACGGTGTCCTTCGCGGTGTATTGATATGTCGTAATTACGGCTTCCCACGGCAGCCCGTTCGCGTCCATGAAACGATGCAGAGCAGCGTTCAGTTCCGGGTTTTCATAGATTTCCTTGATGCTCGTATTAGAACCCCAGCTGTAAGGGGATTCTCCGTCACAGCGCAGTATGATGTCAGCACGGTTCCGCCAGTTGATGTCATCCGGCGTTTCAACGGTCGCATTGAGAATATAGTTTCCGTCCTCCAGCGTCCAAGTGTGCAGATCGGAATCCCAGCTTTCAAAGGCACGGCGGTCAATGTGCAGCCGCACGGTCACGGTCTGATGCGGTTCAGCATAAACTTTCCGGAACGCGCAGAGCTCGCAGACCGGTTTTGTCAGCGCGGATACCGGATCATGCACATAGACCTGCACAACGGTCTTTCCGGCTATATCGCCGGTGTTTTCGACATCTGCAAGCAGGTCAAGTCCGTCTGCGATGCATCCGCTTTCCACGCGCAGATTCCGCACTGCAAATGTCGTGTAGGACAGGCCGTAACCGAAAATATACTCGGCAAATCTATCGTCAATATCACGTTGATGCCTTGTCAGATAATAACGATAACCGACAAAAATGCCCTCGCCGTAGTGCACGGTCATGCCGTCACCGGGGAAATTCAGATAGGTCGGCATATCATGTTCGCTGTACGGAAATGAAACAGGCAGACGTCCGGACGGATTGACTTTTCCGCAGAGGATGTCCGCCAGTGCAGCTGCACCCTGCATACCAGGCAGCGACACCCAGAACGATGCATCCCAGCATGAGAGCGCCCGGCCGGTAACCGGTCCGGAGGTGTTGAGGATCAGAACAGTGCGCATATGATGCCGGTTCGCATATTCGTTCAGTTCGCGCATGCGCTGCTGTTCTTCCCGATCAACGCGGATCGTTTTGCGGTCATTGCCCTCCTGTCCGGGTACATTGAGTACGTAGATCAGCGTATCGGCTTCATCATACAGACCGATGCGAACATCTGCAAACCGCTTACGAAGTTCTGTCAGTAGATTTGTATTGCGGTTTGTCCAGACACATGCACTGCCGCCCCCGCAGACGAGAAGCTCCCCGTTCAGCGTACCGGTCAGTGCAATTTTCGAGGAAACCGGCAGCGGGCAGCATCGCTGCTTTTTATCCGGATCGCTGTGATTCGGCGCGTTTTCCAGCATGACAATGCCCTCTGCTGCTGCCTTGTAGGCTGCACTGTCGGTCATTTCCAGGTCGATATGACCGGTCGGCGGCTGTACATATCTGCGTGCCAGCGTGACCGCACGTTCAGCCGATTCCGCCAGCTTTTCAGGATCAAGTGTGCCGTCAGCGAGAGCACTGCGCAGCGGTTCTGATGAAACCGGTCCCGGCATATTGACATCACAGCCTGCATTGACAGCCGCAGCCGGATGATACACCGCGTACCAGTCGCTCATGACAAGCCCCTCAAAGCACCATTCATCCCGCAGAAGATCGGTCAGAAGCCATTTGTTTTCCGTGCAGGATATACCGTTGATCTGATTGTATGCCGCCATGACAGTTGCACAGCCGGCTTTCACACAGGCCTCAAATCCCGGCAGATAGAGCTCATGCAGGGCACGTTCCGGAATGATCTCGTTGATGCCCTGCCGGTTCGTTTCCTGATTATTTGCCGCGAAATGCTTGACATTTGCTGCAACGCCCTGTGACTGCACTCCCTCAACAAGTGCGGGTGCCAGCTGTGAGATCAGGTACGGATCCTCGGAATAGCCTTCAAACAGGCGTCCGGCTCTGAGGTCACGGTGCAGGTTGATATTAGGTGTTCCGAGCAGAACATGAATGCCGTAGGCGCGTGCCTCATGTCCCAGCGCCTGACCGACCTGATAAACGGTTTCCGGATCCCATGCTGCACCGAGCATCATGCCGGGCGGATAACAGCCCGGCGCCGTCATCTCCGGGACGCGGGCGCGCAGCCGATCGCGGATCCATTTATAGAGTTCAAGTTCTTCCTCTGTATCAAGCGAATCGGGGCAGAAGAAATTTTCCAGCACCCTGCGGAAGGCGGCGGTTCCCTTTCCGGGATGATTAGCCTGCGAGAGCATATCCCCGAACATCTGCTCATAATTGAGCCCTGTGCCGCCGTCCAGCATCTGAACGCGCGGAATGCTCTTTTCCGGCTGTTCACCCATACCGAAAAATGTCTGCCCGTTGACCATATAGATCTGCTCATCAGATGTAAGTTCCATATATGCTTCTCCCTTCCGTATCATGCATGAGGATCAAACGTCCGGCCATGATTTCTGTGATAGTTCACCGGCTTTCTCAAAACAAAGCCCCAGTACCGTGTTCGCAATATCGGACGGCTCATCTCTGCCGGAATTCATTACAGATCAGGTCAGCGCTTTTCTCCGTTGACAAGTACGACATTGAGCGGTTCAGTTTCAATTTTCTGCCAGACACCTTCGACAACATAGGTTTCGTGCTCCAGATAATCATTCAGTGCGGCACGGTCCGGAAAATCGACAATCAGAACAGAACCCTTCATTTTGCCCGTATCGTCCAGCAACCCGCCGGCACAGATAATCTGCTTTCCAAGCGCTTTCATTCCTTCCAGATGCCGGGGACGAACCTCCATCCGCTTTTCCAGCATTCCTTCACCGTCATAGGCTTTGATTAAAAACTGCATATTCTTTCTCCTTTTTTCATTTTTTGAGCTTCTGTTGTATCAGAATAACAATATTTACAGAAAGCAGGGCAATCACCCTGCTTTCATTATAATTCCTGATTGAATGAATGTCAAGCATATTTAGAGAGAATCCGGATAATGAACGTTTTATCTGATATAAAACAAGCAGTTGACCGTCTAGGCGCGAAAATGGTCGTTTGCTTTTTCAGATGTCCGAAACTTGTAAATTCTTGCTTGCTTTCCGGAGACAGCTATGCTATAATGAAGAAAAACGGACAATACAACTTCAGGGGTGAACATAAAAAGCATATCAAGGAAACGGGGAGGATCTCAAACTATGAAACACACATCTTTTCTGCGTAAACTCACAGCCGCAGTGTTGAGCTGCACGCTCTGCTTTACCGGTTTGACGGTTCCTGCAAGTTCAGCGGAGGAAACCGAAGTACTCCCGCACGCTTCGACTGGCGAGATTCGGACACGCCGATCCTGACACCTGTCAAAACGCAGTACGGCGGCACTTGTTGGGTGTACGGACCGATGGGGTGCATTGAAGCTGACATGGTAAAAAAAGGCTATGCGGACAGCAGCCTTGACCTTTCCGAAACGCATCTGATATGGTTTACCAACGGTCAGGGTTCGCCGACTGATCCCGATAATCCATGTTACGGCGGCGGTCCGGAGCACGGCATTGAAGGCTACAAAACAGGCGGAAATACTTATCGTGTCCTCGCTGCGCTTGCTGCTTGGCAGGGCGTTGTCTATGAAAGTGATTACCCTGCACATGCCGCCTTGCAGCCTCTGGACGAATCAGTGCGCTATCGATCTGTTGCACATTTTCAGAACGGAGAAATCTACAGCATTTCAGACAGGGATCATTTTAAAAAAATGATCATGGAAAAAGGACCGCTGTGCGGATCGTTTTTTCAAAGCTACGAAGTGTCTCTCTCGGAAAAAAGCGGATATTATAATCCTGATTACAAAAGCAGCGAGACAGATAAAGGGGGATGGCATGTTATCGCGATCGTGGGCTGGGATGATCATTTTCCGAAGGAGTATTTTAACAAGGAAGCAACCTCTGACGGCGCATGGATCATCCGGAACAGCTACGGTGAAAACCATAAGAACTCCGATCACGGATATTTCTATATGAGTTACAGCGAAAAGACACTGCTGAACGGCTGCTATTATGATATGCAGCCGGTAACCAATTACGGGAATGTGTACCACTACAACAATATGTCATTCAAAAAGCAAGACACTTCGGGGAAGAACTGCGGTTATGTGACAGCGAATGTATTTGAAGCGGAAAAGGATAAAACGATCGCCGCGGCCGGCTTTTTTACAGCGTTAAGTCCGGAGGACTATGATCTGTCTGTGTATCTGCTGAATCCCGACTGTACCGGACCACAGGACGGAACGCTGGTCTGCCAGACAAGCGGTACTTTGGATTTCAAAGGATTCCACACAATCGAACTCCCTGAACATATTGCGGTAAAAAAGGGACAGAAATATTCCGTCGTGATCAAACAGCCGATCGGCACAAATCATGCCGCATACTTTGATGTTTATAATTATAAAAGGGGCGTATCCTACTACGCAGAATATACGGCAGAAACAGATTTGTCCGATCTGGCATGGAAAGATTGCTATGATACAGAATTCGGAGATGTATGCATCCATGTATATACAGAATACGAGGGCGAAACGGAGCAGTTCATCCGCGGCGATCTAAACTGCGACGGCATAGTTGAAGCCGTTGATCTTTCGTTGCTGAAACAGGTATTGCTCGGCAGTGAACGGACGGACATTGACCGCAAGGCGACTGACTGGAACGGGGACGAAAATCTCGATATTGAGGATGCACGCGGCCTGCTTGACTTTTTGATGCAGGTTCCGGAAACAGAATAAAGGTATGGTATGATGAGAGAAGAAAGGGATCGCTCGCTGGAATACTGGGAGCAGATTTTTGAAGAGACAAGGGAACTGAAGATTCAGACGGATGACTGGCTGGACGAATTTGACAGCATCATTCGGGGGTGCAGCAAGCCGGTGCTCGATCTTGGCTGCGGGTTCGGCAATGATACGCTTGCGCTGATGCAGAAGGGCAAACAGGTCATCGCCTGCGATCAGTGTGAAAATGCGCTCAGCAATCTGCGGCGGAATCTGCCGGATGTGTACGAAACAAAGCGCGCGAATATGCTGGACGGGCTGCCCTTTGCGGATGATTCCTTTGAGGTCGTGATTGCAGACCTCTGCCTGCATTACTTCACAAAGGCTGATACGCTGCACATTTTGGATGAAATCCGGCGGGTGCTGGTATCGGGCGGGCATCTGTTTGTCCGCGTCAATTCGATCAACGATGTCAATTACGGTGCGTGTCAGGGCGAAGAGATCGAGCATCATCTTTATCTGAATGCGGACGGCTGCCTGAAGCGCTTCTTTGATGAAGCGGATATCCGTGAAATATTTGGTGCGTTTGAGACCGTATTCCTGCGTGAGGAACGCATGATGCGGTATGCTGCTGACAAATATCTTTTCCGCATTGTTATGCGGAAAAAGTGATTCAATCAAGTCCTAACTCACGAGGAGCTCTGTTGTTACACCGGAGTAAAAGGGCATTTCTTTCAGGCTGTCTGCAATAATATCCAATATCATCAATGTACAGGCATTCCCGAAATCCGGTTTTACATGTCCGGCTATACATTCAGAGACATACCGGAGTGTTTTTTCTGCTTGATTATTTGCTTGCTTTCCATTTCATATGATTGAAAGAGAAACGAAAATAGGAGAAGTTATACCTTGCCGGCGGAACTTCTCCTATTATCAATGATATTCAAATTTTGAAGTGCATAGATTACAGTCTTATCTTTTTTTTTGTATTCTTTTTCTGAATATTCTCACAATAGGAAACATTACTATCAGAAAGAGATACTGTTTGATGCTCCAGAAGGCATTTGAAATACCGCCGTCTAAATTTTTCCGGAAAAGAATAATCATTGCAGACAATTCTCTCAGAACCAGAAATGCAATCATGCTCATGCTCAGCGTGAAATAAATAAGCTGCGGAACTGTGATTTTGATTTTCCCGCTTTTGAAGATATCCTTTACGGACGAGAAAGAGCGTTTTCTCAGATTCGGACTCTTCATAATGGTTGCAAGGATGAAATAACCGTCCAGCGGCAGCAAGGGGCATAAATTCACGATAAAGTATGTAAAATTGATATAACATACATAATTGAGCGTGAAAATCAGATGCTCTGACGCGCCGAGCTGCTTGCATATCAGAGCCATTATAAATCCGGTACATCCGATAAATGCATTTGCCATGACACCGGCAAACCAGATATGAATACGTTGAATTGGCTTGACCGTATATAATCCGGGCAGTTTGATATAGAAAATTGGACTGATATACAGATACAATGTCAGCGATATGGATTTCGGAGCAAGACCGTATTTTGCTGCTGTGATGCCATGCGATAATTCATGCATAGAAATGGAGATTGACGACACCAAAAACATCAATATAAAATTTCGGATGTAGTGATCCTGAAAACCAAGCAAACTGAAATCAGTTATGCTGATTTTGTTCAGAAAAAATAAAACTAAGGAAAGCACAGTCAATAAGACGGTTATGAGCGATGCAGGCATAACGAAGCGGGAAAGACGATCAAAAATGCCCTTCATTTTATCAATGCGAATGCCGATGACCTTGAATCCGAATCTCTCAAACTCGTTTTTTTGTGCATTGGGGTGATTTTCTTCCTGTAACAGGTCCGCTTTTTCCAGAATCGCGTACATTTTTCTGGAATTGATTGTCAGACCGGTATCAGCAGTGACTTTCTCTTCGATTTCATCAAAAGTATTGGTTCCGTCCATAAAAGAAATTGTTTTCAGAACAATATCCTTTTTGCTTTCAGTAACCTCAATAAAACGATCTCTGTCGATGCTTCCGATTGCATATTTGTCCTCTTTGTTTTTATACTGATACAAGAGATATGCGTGAATGTCTGGGGCTACACATGGCAGATCCAAAATCAGCTCACCTCTTATTTGATATATTTGACAATGCAATCAATACCTGTTCGGTTAAAGCACGCTGCATATCGCAATCAAGATCTGACGTTTCAAAAACATCGCCTGTAGCGAAGTAATTCGCGCCGATACAGCCGGAACAAATTCTGTTGTTGAAACAGTCTTTGCACTTGGGATACTGATATTTGCTGAATCCGCTGAATCTGGATTTTTGTGCTGTAAAGGTCTCATTTTCAAAGAAGGGAACCTTATCATATACATTTCCTAAGCGGAATTCCGGCATATCCGTAAACAAAAAGCAAGGATAAATATCACCTTTACTGGAAACGGAAAACTGTGTGATGCCCGCCATACACAAATGACAGTTTGATTTTTTCCACTTCAGTGCCTCCAGAATTCTGCCGACAAAAGAATAAGTATATTCTTTCTTATTCTCAACTTTTTCTTTGAAAATTTCGCTGACCGAGTCAACGAAACCGCTTCTGTCCTCGATTTTATAATCTGCACTGTCGTCACCGGATGCAGGAACAAGATGAATATCAGAAATCTGCAGTTCATCTTTAAGATACCTGATCGTATCCATAACGGACAATTTCTGATTGACATGGTTGATGTTATAAGTTGTTTCAGCTCCTACGATCGGAACACCTGCATTCCGATATTTCTCGATATTTTCAATCACTTTGTCAAATGATCCGGTTCCTTCTTTATAAATACGCATACTGTCATGCACGGATTTCGGACCGTCAATGCTGAATGTCAATCCAATTTGATACTTTTTAATTGTTTCCGCCAGCTGATCCGAATAAATTGTACCGTTTGAAATTGTGCCGAATGCAGGCAATCCGGCCAGCTTTTTTTCTTCCACAAGCTTTGTAAAATATTCACATACAAAGCGAATGACCGGCTCATTCAATAACGGCTCTCCGCCGAAAAACTGAATGCTCTGAATAACATTGTATTTTTGCAGAACCGTGTCAATCGCCAGTTTCGCGGTCGGAATATCCATCATGCATTCTGATGAACCGTAACTGCCGCCGCATGCATAGCAGTATTTGCAGTCAAGATTACATTTATTCGTTACATTCAGCACCAGTTTTGAAAGAAAACCTTCCCGATCAGGGTTAAATTCCTCAATCGGCTCCGCATATATGGTGTTATATAAATTTTGGAATGTTTCCTCAGATATGCTGTATTTTGAGATGATTTCCTCTTTTGAAATTTCGTTTTCGATATCTGTAACAACATTCTTTACAGTTCCGTTGACATTAAAAAATTTCAATGTCTGCGGAACAAATAAAAGATATTGATCATTTCCTTTATCTATAAAATGAATTTTCATCTTCAATGATCCTCTTAAATTATTTTATAACATTCATGATTGTTTTATGGATGCGGCAAAGAAGCCGCGCAGAAGAAATCTTCCGGGCATTGTATCTGAATTATATCCGGTACAGTGCCGTTTACGGATTTCAGTTCAGCGCGGTTCTTGTTGCCTGGAATGTACAGTCAATTACAGACATCCGATGCCAAAGCAGCCCCAGCCGCATGCAACACCACAACTGGTTCTTGCACCGCAGAAGAAACCGCCGCTGTTAGCTCCGATGGGAGTATCGGACTCCTCGAGAACTTCGATTTCCTCGATTTCGACTTCATTCATCTTGAATTCCATGTTCAGAATCTCCTTTCGTCAGATTTACCATAGTACTAATTTGTACGAATGGCATAAATGTATTATATCATCTAAAGACAGTATTGTCAATACTGGAACTGAAAACGCTCCAGAATTTGTAGAAAGTGTTTATGTTTTTGTAGTGCTATTGCTCGATTTGTATAAACATCACTGATAATATTGCCGTCAAGATGTTTACTTTTTTATAAGCCCTGAAAATGCCAAGCCTCTGAAAAGGAATCAATTCAGCACCTGCAAAAAGCCGCGCTGAAGAAATCTGCTGTACATTGATCGGAATCTGATACAATGCCTTGCAGAAATATCTTCAACGCGGCTCTGTTGTATCTGGCATGATATTACCAGCAAATATAGCCCCTAATACCCGTGCAACCAAATCCACAGAAATGGCCATACAAAGAATGGCTCAGCGAGTCAGTTCCATCGAGAAATTCAATTTCCTCGATGACAACTTCGTCCATTTTGAATTCCATGTACACAATCTCCTTTCATTCATATTTGTCATTGTACAATATTGTGATAATGACATGTACTTATTATATCATTAAGCCGCGAAAATGTCAATACAGAATTTGACCTGTTCATGATTCTGTCAATAGTGTACGATTTATTCGACTGATATTGCTCAATTTGTGTTTGACGGCAAGAGTATATTGCTGGCAAGATAATTGTTCTTTGAAAGGATGCATGAAAATTCAGCTCCTCTGAAAACCAGATGCGTCCAGTCAATGCAAGAACCGCGCTGAAGAAATCCGCTGTACATTATAGTCCAATTCGATACAATGCATTTGCAGATTTATTTCAACGCGGCTCTTTTGGGCATAGTATTCAGGATTAGTACCAGCAAAAGAAACCGCCGATACATCTATAACCACACCAGCCCCCACTTGTTGGACGGATTCCGGGCGGATAACTCGGCGTAATCGTTTCTTCGAGAACTTCAATTTCCTCGATTTCAACTTCATCCATTTTGAATTCCATGTTCAAAGACTCCTTTCATCATATTTACCATAAACGGTATGTTTTTATTTTAGCATATATGTCGCCTGCGTGTCAATACTGTTGACGTGTTTTATATAAATTTTGTGAACAACGTATATTATGTATGGATATTATTGCTTGGGTTGTACATATTATATGAAAAATAATGCTAAAAGTCATTTTGTTTTCATAAGGCTTCCGGATATGCCCGAAAGCAGCAGGCAGAGCGCAGGAGCTGCGGCCGTTCCGGTTTTTTATGGCTTATTTCTGCTGTCCGGCATAGTTTCTCCCTTTTCAATGCACGTATCATTCTGTTCGTCGATCTTTTCCGTACCGCTTGCTACGTTCCTGTTCTGTGGAAATTCAGAAATATCAGGTGACTCGATGCCTTTCACCCGCATAATGTCGATCAATTTCATCAGTTGCACGGCAGCCTGCGGTCTGTCACCGGGTATAAACTAAATTCCCGTTTTTCTAGTTGCGCTGATCATGGAATTTCAGCGTGCGTGAAAAAAATTGCCAAGCGCTGACAAGAAGTTTAACAGGAAATCCCCCTTATCAGGCAATTCAAAGGAGTATCTCTGCTCCTGCTTGATCAGGGGGATCAATTCGTATTACTTGTAAAAAGTATAGAGACCGGAAAAACTCCATGGTACTGCGATTAAAAGAAAGTACGGCCGCCTCTATAACGCCTATGTAAAAATCAGATTTGAATAATCTTTGTTTGAATCGGGAAGGCATCCTCTGCAATGATTGCACCAGCCGGAACCCCTGCTGACAGCAATGCGGTGCAGCCGTAGAATGCATGTGATTCAATGCGGCGGAGTGCGGCAGGGAAATGAATCGTTTTTAGTGCGGTGCAGCCCCAGAAGGTGTCAGCCGCAACTGTCTGAACGCCATTCGGGATCGTGAACTCTGTCAGCGATTTACAGCTGGAAAAAGCGCCCTTGCCGATCAGGGTGACCGTGTCCGGAATGCGTAATTTGATCAGTTGCCGGCACTCCGAAAATGCCTGTGCGCCGATTTGGGTGATGCTGTCCGGCATTACGACACTGCGCAGGTTACGTGCGGAGAGAAATGCGTTGCTGCCGATCTCTTTGATGCTGTCCGGCAGGATGACATAGCTGTTTTTGCCTTTATAGCGTACCAGCACACCGCGGTCGATCTCAAGATCGCTCAGGGGCGTCGCCGAAAATTCCTTTTTCGAGAAGGATGTCGTCTGCGGTACCGGTGTCGAGTTGGCAAAAATCGCTTTCGCGGTGAAAAACGGTTTGCCGCAGGCAGGACAGATCATCGCTTCCCTTGCGCGGTCAACGGTAATGACTGCCCCGCATAAGGGGCAGAATGCGTGATTCAGGTTCATATGCTTTATCCTTTCTCAATTCAGTAAATGCGCGAAATCAGTACGCCTCAATGAATGCATATGCACTCTGACAGAAGCATCCGGTCAGTTTGTCATCGGATGAAACGATACAAAGCCCGCAGCCCTCTGTATACCAGAATTATAGCACAAAAGAAGGAATAAGTCAATCAGAAATCCAGGACAGGCGGCACTGCGAAGAACCGGCGGTGCTGATGTGTATGGGATTATAAAGGAGCCGTTGGGTTCCCATGTCTGCACACAGTTAAAGACTTATTAAGTATTTCCGTGCTATAATCGTAGCATAGAGAAACCCACATACGAAATGAGGTATTGACATGTTCTGGAGAATACTCAAAAAAGATCTGAAACGCAAGAAAACGATGAATGTGATTCTGCTGCTGTTTGTGATCCTGTGTGCAATGTTTGCATCGGCGGCAGTCAATAACATCATCGCTGTGACAGGCGGTATTGAGCACTATTTTGAAGCAGCCAATATGCCGGATGTCACTGTACAGATGCTCGCCGAGGAAAGTACGGCAGAGGAACGAATCAGAGTGCTGCCGTCCGTGAAGGAAGTCAAGGCGGAGCAATGGCTGATCGTTCTGAGCTCAAAGAGCTTTGAGCACAACGGAAAAAAGCTCGAAAACTTCTTTAATCCTGCGGGGCTGATTTCCGAATCCGAAATGGGCATCCACTATTTCGATCATGAAAACAAGATCATCGAACAGGTCGGAAAGGGCTGTTTCTACGCAAACAAACCGTTCTTTCAGGATACAGATATCCGGATCGGTGATGATGTCGTGCTGACGGTCGGAGATACGAAACGGACGCTGAAATTCTGGGACAGTTCAAGGGTGCGCTGTTCAGCAATGAAACAAATTCCAATCCGTTCCTGATTCTGAACGCAAACGATTACATTGATTTTGACAGGGAAGAAAGTACACATTTTCAGAATTTCAAGATGCTCTATGTAAAATCATCGGATGCAGAAGCAATCCGGGATATTGCGAAAGACTACGATTATGTGAATGTCAGCACCAAAGAAGACAGCAGGAATATTCACCTGTATGACATGATTGCGGCATATATCATGATGGTAATCAGCATTGCGCTGATGATTACCGCATTTGTGGTGCTGCAGTTTACGATCGGCTTCACGATCAGCGATGAATTACGCGAGATCGGCGTGATGAAAGCGGTCGGTATCGGCAGCCGCAGCATCCGCGGATTGTATATTGGTTGCAAGGCTGGCATAAATATCTAACCGACAAGTGAAGCATCTGAGTACCGAACAAAACGGCCAAGAAAGAGAAAGGCTATGCATAATCTGATACTGCGTATGAATCCTCCTCTCTGCTCGAATGTTCAACATTCTGCAGGAATATACTCTGCAATGTATATGAAAGCCCGGCATCCCGGGCTTTTCCTTATCATCTTGCAATTTCAGCCATAATATGCTATACTACACTTGGATTGGTATATCTTTTTCGCGGAGGTTTCTTCTGATAACAGGCGAGAGCAGGAATGCTCATCAGTCTGAGTCAGCTGATTCCGGAAGGAATGCTGCTGTATGCTGTAAAGGAGAGAATATGAAAGAGGACAATTACGGAATGCAGGCCATGCAGGCGGAGGCGCCGCAGAAACCGGAAGCAGCCGTTCCGCCGCTGAATACAGAAAAGCTGCCAAAGGAAAAGAAGATACGCAGAAAGCCGAATGCCGCTGCTGAGGTCATCAACGGGACTGTGATCGAAGCCGAGATTGAAACCAGAATGCGAAAAAAAATGCTGCGCAAATATCTGATCCGGGTCGGGGCATGTGTGCTGATTTTTTCGGCTGTGTTCCTGCGTATCTTCGGGAGCTCTCTGCTGTCGCTGCTCCACGGCTCGGATGATATGTTCATCCGGCATTTCCGCGAGCCGGTCAGTCTGGAAGAAAATCCGAAGCTGGTCGAGCTGATGTATGACGCTGCACGGGACGGCGGACGGGATTTTTCGTTTGACACGGAGCTTCTGCGCTGCAATACTGCTGAACAGGCATTCAAGATCATCAGCGCATCCTGTATGGCAATGTTGGACGAGCATCCGGAAATTTTTTTCTCTACGGTGCTGATCCGACGATATATACCGGCGGAAAGGACGGCGCACAGCTTGGCAAAAGGATTGATTGCTCGTTTTTCATCTTTGAAGAATTTCAGCATATGCCGCGCAAAAAAATGTATTCGGAAATGGAAAAAGAAGCAAAGCGTATTGTGTCGCTGGCGCCGAAGCATTGCAGTGATTCTGAGAAGGCGTTGTTTATCCACGATTACCTCGCCGGCAATGTGGAGTATGATGTAGCCGGCAGCAAGAGCGACGACTATGATCTTTGTTTTACCGCCTACGGCGCACTGAAAGATCACTCTGCCGTCTGTAACGGCTATGCCTGTGCCTATGCGTATCTGATGCATCTGATGGATATTGACTGCAAGGTCGTCACGGGAGAGGCCAAAACGGAAGGCCTTGAAACGCTGCTTGTGAAGCTGTCACTGATCGACAACAGGCATGCGTGGAATTGTATCGAACTGGACGGCGAGCATTACTGGGTCGATGTCACATGGGACGATTTTGATCCCGTTTCGCATACCTATTGTTTTATTGATGACAAAACGCTGTTTGAAAGCCATAAGCTGAATGACGCCTATAAGGATCTTCCGTCCTGCAAGAGTACGAAGCTGAACGACAGTCTGCTTCTGGCCGATCAGAACGGTGCAGCAAACTGATGAGGGATAACCACATGAAACCACATTTTACAGTGCGCATCACAGCAGCCGGAACAGCATTGCTCCTTGCCTTTGCAAATGTCGGGGCTCTGCCTGTTTCTGCGGAAACCGTAGTACCTGCTCCGGAATTCTCACAGGAAAGCGGCTTCTATGCAGATTCCTTTGCTTTGCGTCTGACCGCGCCGGAGGGCTTTACCGTCTACTATACACTCGACGGCAGCGACCCCACTGCTGATTCACAGCAGTATCAGGCACCGATTACCGTTTATGACCGGACGCCGGAGGAGAATATTTACGCTGCGGTCAAGGATGTTGATGTGGGTTATATTCCGCCGGAGGAGCCTGTTGACAAAGCGATGATCGTGCGGGCAGCAGCGGCGGATGCAGCAGGCCATTTCAGCGAGACCGTGACCAAGACTTATTTCATCGGCTATTCAGAAAGCGATTACCTGATGAAAATACCGATCATCTCGCTGGTTACTGACCCGGCGAATCTGTTTGACCCGCAAAAGGGTATTTATATCGACGGCTCTGATGATAATCCGAACGGCGGATTTTTGCCGAACTTTATGCGGGAGGGAAAGGAGTGGGAGCGTCCCGCGCACTTCACAGTGTTTGAAAACGGTGCAGCTGCCTACAGTGCCGAAATCGGCATCCGCATTCACGGAAACTCCTCCCGCTACTCCCCGCAGAAGAGCTTTTCGTTCTATTCGCGCAAGGAATACGGCACCAAGCGTATCAAATATGATTTCTTTGACGGTGCGCGAAAGGACATCGACGGTAATGTACTGGAATCGGTCAATCACGTTGTCGTGCGGAACGGCGGCAACGATCAGCATCTGAAAATCCGTGACCGGCTGAATCAGGAGATGGCTGCGGGTCTCCGCTGCGGTACGCAGGCACAGCATGAATGTATTCTGTTCCTCGACGGCGAATACTGGGGGCTTTACAATATCACAGAAAAGGTAAACGAATCCTATGTCGCAGATCATTATCATATCAGCAAGGATGACGTCCTTCTGATGAAAAACCTTCCGGTTCCTGAGGATGACATCGGCGGTTTACTGGATTTGTATGCACTTTCGCAGCGGGTCTGGAGCGAAGAGGATCCCTATGATCTGTTTGCCGAACGCATGGATATGGGGAGCTTTGCCGATTATGCTGCGGTTGAGCTGATTGTCGGGAACATTGACTGCGGCTACAACAATTATGCGCTCTGGAAAAGCAAGACGATTGACCCGGCGAATCCCTATGCGGACGGCCGATGGCGCTTTGTTTTGTACGATACGGAATACGGTCAGGGGCTTTTCGGCATGTCGGAGCCGGATCAAAGTGTTTTTGAGGAGCTGCAAAGCAGGGGCGGCGGAATTTTGGACATTCTGTTTACGCTGCTGCAATACAGTCCGCGGTTCCGCACAGAGTTTGCAGCAGCCTATCTGCGCATCTGCGGGGAGAATTATAATTCCGGCAGGGTGCTGAGCCGAATGGATGAGCTGTGGCTTGCATATCGTGAGCCGCTGACAGAGACCTATGCGCGGTTCCGCTTCAATACTTATGACAGCTATGACCTCGCAGATCTGTCGTATGAGGAAGCACTGACGAAGCTCTGTACCGTCCTGCAGAACTTTTGGGAAAAGCGTCCGGAATACGCGGCGGCGCAATCCATTCAGCAGCTGCAGCTCTATATCATAATCGGAGATGTGAACGGTGACGGAATAACCGGTGCAGCAGATGCGGCACTGCTCCGTGACTGGCTGCTTGGCAATCCGGATGCAGTGCTGACTGAATGGTACGCTGCTGATATGAATACAGACGGCAAGCTCGATGCAGCCGATCTGACGCTGCTGCAGCAGATGTTGCTGTGATGGCAGTGGGCTGTGTCCTGTTATCAATGAGAAACCCTCCGGCATTGCCGGAGGGGGGTGAAAAGAAAGCCAGCGTGTATCACACACGCCGGCTTTCCATTTTTGGTATATATCCAGTTTGCTTTTGGAGCTATTGAACTGCAATTTACGTTCTGCTGTAGATGCCGACCTCATCGAATGCGGACATCAGATCGAAAACCTGCGCGATGTAATATCTGCCGCCGATCTGGCTGAGCACCTCAACAGCTGCTTCAAAGAATGCTTCTCGGCAATCTGCGAAGCCGGCATTGGTGCCTGTCGTGTACTTCGAGATGGATTTCAGCCAGATCTTTGCAAGCGTCTGATCGGAATAACCCTTTTCATGCATCAGATAGGCTGCGTGGGAAATGACAGTCGAGCCGGCTGCCGCAAAGTTTTGGTAATTCGGATATACGGCCATGAAATATGTGAATTCCTGATATGTGGTGCAGTAGTGTTCGTTCGGCGCGTCCGGGTTGTTCGTTGCGGAAGGACACGCAATATTGCGGTAGCAGTAATCCTTGGCGGGGGAGTTGTTAAGGAACAGCGTTGCGCCGAATTTCCAGTCATGCTGCTCGTCTGCCAGTTCAGCCAGAATATCGCTGTATGCTTCCATCAATGCCGTTGTCTCGGTAGAAACAGCGCCGTAATCAATCCACCCGATTTCTTTTCCGGTAACAAGGTGCATCAGCTCATGCGTTACGATATCGGTTGCGCTGCCGTTGAATCCGGTTGCGTTTTCCTTTGTTGTATCTGTGGAGCCCATGCCGAGGAAGATGGTATTATCGGCCGCCCATGCGTTTTCGCGCGCGCCGTCTCCGGTGTGCGAATGTGTGATGAAATCGTTGATTGCAATATAAAGCGGTTCCGTGTAGGTGTAGCCGTTGGTGCTCAGAAAATCGTATGCCTTTTCAGCATTGTAAAGACCGCACTGGCCTGCCTGGCTGATCTGATAATCGGAACCGTATACGCGGAGTACATCGTTGTAGTTTGCTGAGATGATGTCGTGAAAACTGCTTGTGCTGACGGCACGGATATTCCGTCCGGGCGTATAGAGATAGTCCTGATGGTCCTGATTGCTTCTGCAGTAATCCAGAACGATGTTGCCGTAATTGCTGTGCCAGTACGAATTCCAGAATGTGCCGTGTTTGGGCGTCACGGTATTGGGGGACAAGGTAACGGCACTGGCTGTCAGGGATGTGCAGAATGTTGCAGCAAGGCAGATTGCGGAAACGGAAGCGGCAATCCTTTTGAGGCGGTTTTTCATAGTGGTACTCCTTTTCTAAAAATTAGGATGCGGTGCATACTGCATCCGTTTCTATTGTATGATAACTGAGCGGTCGCTCACAAGTTATATATTGCTGATGTTTTGTTTTTTGTTGCGGCTTTGGCGCGGCGTACAGGATTTTGTATTCTCCTTTTTGATGCAATTAGAAAGCCGGGCTTTTTATATTTCCTTGCAATTTCAGCCTTAATGTGCTATACTGTATTGGGATTATTATATCCTTTTCATGGAAGAATCTCATGATAATCTGTGAGATCAGGAATGCGGACGGATTTGCAGGACGTAAACAGCATAAGATCAGGCAATCTATGCCTGATTTCGTTCTATCATTGCTGTTATGACAGTTTTGTGACATTTTCCTGACAGAATTCCGGGGAAATCTTTTGCCTGCTGTGGTATGATTATGACAGGCCGAACGAAACGGTCAAATCAAATTTACAGGAGGTTTTCCCATGAAAACAAAAATGATTTTTACAGCAGCACTCTCTGTACTGGCAGCATGTGTTCCGGTCAATGCACTGGCGGCACCGACGGAGAAAAACACAGCAGCGGTTTATGAAGCATTCGAGGATGAGAACGGCGGGATCGTGTGCAAGGTCAGTACGGAAACCGATGAAAATGCTGATATGCCGACATACATCTGCTGTACTGCAGCCGGCGACAGCACAGGCTGTGCTGTGGTGGAAGGAGACGGCGATTTCGGCGATCTGACAAAGGAAGAACTGGATGAGCTGAAAAATCTCTTTGCGCGTCAAAATGCAATCTATGATGAAGTCTGCGGCGGTGACACTGAACTGACTGAGGCGGAATACAAGGCTGCATTGGATGCGCGCAGACCGGAGCTTGATGTGATTGAGGCGCGCATCAGTGAACTGCTTGAAAAGTCCGGCGAGGAGGTCTATATCTACAAGGAAGGCGACTGCATGGAATACGCTTCTTCGCTGACTATTGATGATGACGGTACAATCACTTATATGGCGGGGGACGGAGAAGGTACCGAACTGACTGAAGATGAGGTGAACGAGTTCCTCAATAACGGCACCCTGACCAGGACACTGGAGATTTCTGACGGAAACTGAGTGAATTACACAGATACTGCGGAACCTGCCTGATATCACGGGCAGGTATTCCGCATTTGGAGGTACATATGGAAAAACTGATTTATGCCGCAGACGACGAACAGGATATTCTGGATGTGATGCAGGAATTCCTGCAAAATGCCGGGTTTGCCGTTCGCACTTTTCCGACAGGCGACGCGCTGTTTGCTGCTTTTCAGGAACAGCCCTGCGACCTGGTCGTACTGGATATTATGATGCCCGGCACGGACGGACTGACGGTCTGCAAGCAGCTGCGCGCCGTTTCCAATGTACCGATTGTGATTCTGACCGCCCGTGAGAGCGAGGCGGATCATATGCGCGGCTTTCTGCTCGGCGGAGATGACTATCTCATCAAGCCGTTTTCCGCGTCGCTGCTGGTTGTGCGCATCAAGGCGCTGCTCCGTCGGATGGAAATGCTTCAGCCTGCGTCGCCTGTCCGATGCTTCGGCGATCTGCAGTATTCCGAAGCAGACCATACGGTAATCTGCCGGGAGCAGACAGTTCCGCTCTCCATGACGGAATTTTCGCTGCTGGGCTGTTTGATGGAGCATACCGGTGTCGCGGTTTCAAGAGATGATCTGCTCAACCGTGTATGGGGTATCGAAAACGAGGACATTGAGACGCGGGTAACGGACGAAACGGTGCGCCGCATCCGGCATAAGCTCAAAACAGCAGGCAGTTCGGTGAAAATTACCGCGGTCTGGGGTTATGGCTATAAACTGGAGGCGGAACATGCATAAGCTCCGATGGCATATTGCGCTGCTGGTCGGCGGTTCCGTGCTGCTGATGCTGCTGATTTTTATGGGTGCATTCAATCTCCTTATGCATCATCGGATTGAAGTCGATGCAGACGAATCCATGCGTCTCATTTTGATGCCGGATACCGTAAATATCAGCGGTTCGCTTGTGTACTCGCCGGAGACAATCGCCATATTTGAAAAAGACGGCGACGCTTCAGGTTCGTTCCCGATTTATTCACAGAAGGATAAATTGATTATGCAATGGTGTGAGAACAATCTCCCCGGAATCACGCAGGCGGCTGAGATCGACGGCAACCAGTACTATATCATGTTTACGGATTCCGATTTCATCAAAGAGATGTATAAAAACGAGGACGATGAGGAGAATCCGGGCAGCATATATATGAATGGCGTCACAATTCAGACAGATGAAGACGGAGAAACGGTGGAATCCGTTTATACCTCTGATTTCTCCGGCAGCGTGAATGAATTGATCTGTTATGTGGACATCACCGGAGAGCTGGAAGTGATTCGGAAAATGAATATTGTGTTCCTGATTGCGGCACTTGTCATCGGCTTGTTCGGCAGTACAATGGGGTATTTTATCGGCAGAAAGCTGGAGCAGAATCAGCTGGCGCAAAAACAGTTTTTTGAAAATACCTCGCATGAACTGAAAACGCCGCTTACTTCAATTCACGGCTATGCAGAGGGCATTGAAAAGGGCGTTATCACAGATTATCCGCGTACCGGCAGGATTATTGCAGCGCAGACAGAAAAGATGAGTCAGCTTGTTGAGGAGATTCTCTGTATGGCCAAGCTCGAGAGCGGTACCGTGACACTTGACCGTGAACCCGTGGACCTGCCCGATTTTTTGCAGGACTGCCTGATGCCGTATGAAGGAACGGTACTCAGCAGGGGACTCAATGTCACACTTGATCTGCATCCGATGACTGTTTCAGCTGACCCCGGCAAGCTAGAGCACGCAGTCTCGAATCTGCTGACAAATGCGCTGAAATATGCGCAGACTTATATCCGCATTTCCTGCGGCGACGGGTTTATCCGAATTTCCAACGACTGCACAGCGCTTTCTGACGATACACTGTCGCACCTGTTTGAGCGCTTTTATACCGGGCGGGAGGGGAATACCGGCATCGGACTTTCCATTTCCAGGGAACTGATTGCGCTGCACGGCTGGCATATTATCGCAGCCAGGACGGAAGAAGGCATCTGCTTTGAGATTCGATGCAGCTGCTCAAAAAATAAATTGTAATGCTTTTATAATGCTGCATACAACGCGCAAGCGCAATAATCATGCTCTTATGCATAATCTGATACTGTATCAGAATCCACTTCTCTGCCGAATGCCTAGTGCGGTATAATAATCGCTAAGCAGATCCATATTGATACAATGCGTGACGTTATGACTGCCTTTAATAAGCTCTCAGTATTTATCTATCTGATGCCTACATTGTTCTTTCTGGAACTGACCGGATGGGCGCTGTACAGGCGTTCGATCCGGACAATCATCCGCAGCAGAACAGCAATATACTGTACAAAAAGTGAATCGGAGCAGCTCAATACCAATGGTTAGCTGCTCCGGTTGTAGCCAAATTGGGGTCAAACCAATATGTTCGAGATTTTATGACAAAGCCAAAGCCTCGTAGAACAGCGTATCTACGAGGCTTTTGATTAGCGTCAAATAGCTTGCAAGACTTCCTCGGAACTCATCTTCGAAGTATTATAAAACGCAGGCGATCAAAAGCAGATCGTCTGCGTTTCTATTCTTTGGGGGATTATATTATTCATATCCCTTGGCTTTGTCCGGGTAGTTCTGCTCGATATACCGATACAGTTTTATCAGTTCCGTCCAATCGAAGTTGCGTCGGATACACGCCTCAGCACTATGCTGTTCAAGACTTTCCTTCAGACATTTGAAATGTTCCGCATCATCATAAAACATCATATGAAGCGAGTAGTGTGTTCCGCCGCCTCTCGTCCGATTAGACACGAGCTTATATGTCACTGCGTTGTATTTATCCAGGTCGATCTTCCAGAACAGGAAAAGCCACTGGCATTTTATGATACCGCCTTTGCCAAATCTCACTGTTGTCTTTGCAAGTCCGGCAAAAATGAGCAGTGCAAATAATAACACGGTAAGAATTAGTCCGTAGATTAAATCCGATCGCTCCGGGTGGGATTCTGTTTTAAGCGTGAGACTCGCACCGTATGCCATAATTGAAACGATGATGATTGTTATTAAAACGCCTTTGGGGAGATGCTTGATTTTAATTTTGTCCATTCCTTCACCTATAATCCTTTCGTTATGACTGACGCGAACACTTGGCTGCGTTTTCTGTATAATTATAATTCAAATCGGCTTTTTTGTCAAGGAATAAACTTTAGACGGGAAAGCTTTATGAAATGTATCATTCAAATCATAATAAGCCAGCCAATCAACTGATCATGCCGGGGCAATGGTAATCTTGCAGCCGGTGTTTTCGTCGAAGTCGCTGACCGTGATCGTGATGCCAGGATCGACCGTCCGGTCGCCGTTTTCATCGTACCACGCAAAGCCCTTTGTCTCATTCGTGATGACCATGCCTTCTTTGAAGTAAGCGTTGTTGTAATTAATTACCCGCAGCACACGCTGTTTCTTGTTGCTGATGTCATAATTTTTGCCGTTGAGGCGCCATTTCAGCTCAGTGCCGCGACGTCCTTCCGCTAGCTCTGCATCGCAGTGCATCACGCGCACCCCGCCGTGCTGGAACAGAATATGCCGGTTATTCACAGCGAATCCGCCGGTATAGTTCCCAGTCGGGGTGTTGAATTCGACCAGAAAATATTCGCTGTAGAAGCCGTTGAACACGCCGTGCGGGATGAGTACACAGTTCGGCGTGTCCTGCATTGATTTCAGCTCATAGGTCTGGGTGCCGCCGGTGTAGATCTGCACCTCATTTCCCTTGAACCACCCGTACATCAGCTTGGAGAAGGACGAAAAATCGCCGTCAGCATCGTCCATCATCTCCCAGCCGGAGGAGCCGGTCAGTCCCTGATAGTCGTTCTGGTTGTTTGCATTGAGATACTGATAGTAGTCCGGCAGACCCATTGCGTGACCGAGCTCGTGAATCCATGTGCCGTTGAAATCGGCTTGGTTGATCGGGTCTCGCGCACCGATGCACATTTTGGCGGGCGTGACGCCGTCATGCTTCGCCGAACCGTAATAGTAGCCGGAACAAGGCACCCAGTCCTCCGTGCCGTCCTCGTTGGAATCTCTGCCCTTTGCTTCCTTGGGCAGAACGATCACCACACTGTCGAGAATACCGTTTCCGTCCAGATCGTAATCCTTGTAGTCAACGACGCTGTCCAGTGCTTCGAGCACCTCATCCAACAGATCATCGCGGGTACGGTAATCGACCTTCCGGGGATCAGTCTGCATATAGGCATCTATCTCATATTTGGCGGTGTAGGAGAAGACCTTTCCGGTCAGGTTCAATCTGCCGTAGGAAGCGCGGGAATAGAATGCGCTGATGCTCTCCTGCGGGTAATAAGGAGACTGCGGATCTTCCGGACCGAAGCATTGCTTTTGAAGTTCGTCAGCGGAGAGAACGTGCTGTGCGTCCGGAAAGCTGACCGCAATCATCAGTACATGCGCTTCTCCGACACAGGGCATGGTCGGATTGACTGCACGAATGGGCGGCGGAATGAGCTCATCGCTGTTAATACTTTCATCGTAGATGGGGATCAGCGGGTCAATGTGCAGGGTGATGCGCTTGAGCAGCGTGAGGTCAGCAGCATTCAGCGATTTGCTGTCATCAAGGTCAGCATTCATTAGATGACTGGATTCATCTGCGCTCATTTCCGTGCTGTCACCGAGCAGATATGATTTCAGAAGCAGAACATCGGTGCGGTCGATTTTCATGTCATGATTGATATCACCGCGATAGCCGATGAGAATGGGAACATTCGCGGCAGATGTCTGCATAAGAGGATGTACAGCGAAAGAAAGCGCTGTGATGCAGGCAGCCATCAAGCCTGCCATGGTACGAGTCAAACATTTCATGAACGGGACCCCCTTCCAAAAAAGTTTATAATCATTATACCACTTTTACACGCAAACATCAATGCTTTTCCAGTCAAGGGTTTATTGGTATTGAAAACTACAATGCTTTTTTGAATGTTTTACAGTTCTCTTTGCCGCAGCACACCTTGACAAATCTCATCTACTCATCCGCAAGATCAGTATGGTATGAAGGGAAGGAAATCAGTTGTTGCTGTCACAATCCGAAATGATCTGTTCAAATGCCTGCAGGTATTCCGGATATTTGCCGCTGATCGTCTGGAAATACCGGCGGCAGAATCTGCAGTGCTTTTTCAGAAAATCAAGGTACATATCAACTGGCGGTTCATGGATGAGACGGTCGCTTCGCAGCACATCCACGGCAATAAGCGCCTTGATCTTATGGGTCATTGTCAGATAGAGCTTTTGTTTCCAATGACTTTCTCCCATTCTCTTATGTTCTCTGCCACTCAGCATGGCAAGCGCTTGGTTATTGTCTGAGTTGATCCGCCGATGCGGAAAGATCGAGTCTATGATCTGCCTGTTATAGACCGTGTGTCTGAAACCGTTTTCACAGGGGACAGTGCAGGGCGCGAAAGCAAATGTCAGGATTGTATGAACGGTATAGGATACCAGCTCTTGGGGCGGGATATACTTTGTATACATCTGCCCCTTGTACCGGAAGGTTACCTTTCTCAGATCAACGCAGAACAGCGAGAAAACCGTGTCCTCGGGGCGGAAATCATCAAAGGTGATCTCCTGCAGCTGGTAAAAATTGACCGCATATCTGTCTGCCTTCGCATGCCCGGCAATCCGGATTTTGTCCCATTTCTCACCGACAGAACGTGCCGGAAGATAATCCGCAACAGGGGTGACGACGCAGCTGTCATTATCATCGTCGTAGTCGATCTCAACAGGACCTTTGTACAGCCTTCCATTCTCAGAGAAATAATTGACGACAGTTACATGCTTCGGGAACGCATAATGCTGCTTGTTTTCTTCACTTTCGGGAAGTATCATGAGACTGGGGTTGACAACGTAGGCGACCGTTTCACGATCTCTTTCCCGTTCATCGCGAATCGCATTCCGACAGAAACGGACTTTTTTGCACTCAGACAGATCAATGCTGAAGCAGCGCAGAGACCAGCGGCAGAATGTGATCGAATCGGCTTTGAATTTGATCGGAGCGCCGCATTCAGAGTACGGGCGGAACGGAGCGCCGACATGGAGCACAGTAAGGTTTGAAGAATCCGGATAGGCACATACGACCTGATTTTCTTCCAGCAAAGGTGTAACGGAAAAGGCTTCTCCGTTATAGATGCCCGGTGTGCGTGCTTCCACACCGAAGCCTTCCAGTCCACATGCGCAGAAAGCCAGATCTTCCATGACACAGATGCTTTTCGGAAATTCGATGTATTTCAGGTTTTTGCAGCGCATGAAGCATCTTTTTCCGATGTACTTCAAGGTCAGCGGAAGGTGTACCTGTTCCAGAGATTCGCAATCAGAAAATATATATTCGTGCAATGCGGTCAGACCGTCTTCAAATATCACTGTTTTCGCAGTACAGTCATAGAAAACACCTTTCCCGAGTTTGCGGATATTTCCGTGGATATTGATCGTATTGCAGGGCATTTCTTTAAAGGTGTGCGCACAGACTTCATCCACAGGCATCCCGTCGATGGTATAGGGGATATTCAGCTGCATCTGCGCCTTTCCGCGGTATTGGGTGATCTTCACGCTGTGCCGCTTTTTTCGGAAGGAATAGCCCGCGGCCACAGCCTCCTTCGCAGTCATCTCAATATGCGGCACTGTGCTTGATACCGCAGTAAACAGCTTCGGGAAATAGATTTGCGGTTTCTGGAATTTGGCAGGATTCTGGCTCACACTATCACCTCCGGGATTATAAAACGAACTGCCCTCCGAAGAAGGCAGTCATTCAAGAAGCCCGTTGACGGAGTTGAACCGTCGCACACCACGTCTTTCACACGTGAATCTCTCACGTTGAGTTATACGGGCATCGGGCGGCAAGCCGCATCTGCTGAGGACAGCTGTTTTAATTAAACTACCGATGTCTGGATTATACCACAGACTGCGGAAAATGTCAATACAGAAGGTGGCCCTCACGCGTATCTTTCGTTACAAAAGCAATTGGAAAGAGTTAAACTAGGTTTCTGCCGTTGAATATTCATCAGAAGTTTTCCGCTTAAACTCAAACCTGACCTTCCGCTTGGTAAGTTTGGAAATATATTTGCTGTATGCGTTCATTTCTCCGATATCACCGTGAAACATCTTCCCGTTCACATAGCTGACGGAGTTTAAGATCAGATGGACATGGAAGCACGATTTTCCATGTTCTTTTTCGTGTACAGCCCAGATCACCTGATATTTATCCATATAATAGCGTGCGAATTTATTAGCTAATTCGCACGCTTTTTCTTTTGTTTCAGCACATTCGTCCAGTGAAATCATGATATGGATTCGGAATATTCCTCTTTTGTCGGATATCGCAAGCATTGTGTGACAGCGCGACACGTGACAAGCATATTGAGGACCTGCTTGTCAGAGCCGACGAACTGACTGCGGTTATCCAAATGCCGCATGAACAAATAAAATACAAAAGTGTCTTCTCAAAAGCGGGCAGTCATGTTATAATATAATTGACCGAACGGTCAAGAGGAGAAAACAGATATGAATAATAGCATTCTTCATTTGCCCAATGATAAACGCACAACTATATCTGTTCCGAATGTGAAACGCAAAAATTAACATATGTCAATGACAAGCGCCGTTCATTATGCTATAATACTATTACGCACGATGGTGTCGGAGTAATTTCGGTTAGCTAAAGGAGTGTACTTATGGATAAAACTTACATTATCAGTCAGATGAAGGCGCTTTCCAAAAAACTATGCCTTGACTTTGATGATGAGGTATATGCTTCAGTGATTGAGTTTTCGGAATTCAAGGTCTATTCAAAATGCAGCTTACTCGCATGTATCGGTGACAAAGCATCGAAGGCGGGGCTCGTGATGAACGGTGTTGTCCGCAGCTACTATATAGACGGTGACGGGAACGACATAACTCAGTTTTTTTCAAAAGAAGGCAGCTTCTGTATGGACGAGGGCATGATGGGCTTTGACGAGATCATCAAGATGTGGGAAGCTGTCGAGGAATCAACGGTCATGATATTTGATGTCAAAAAGATGAAGGAGCTTATTTTCAGCAGCGAAAAACTGAAAACCATATGGATAGAGCTGCTTGAAAGCGGAATGCGTTATAAAATATACCGTGAGAACGGATTCCTTGTGGAAAATGCCACAGAGCGTTATCTTCATTTCAGAAAGCTGTATCCCGAACTCTGCGGCAGAGTTCCTCAAAAGCATATTGCAACTTATTTAGGGATTGCTCCTGAATCTCTGAGCAGGATAAGAAGCGCAGTAAAAGAGGTGGACAGTGAATGAACAAGGATATCATGATAGGCACCTGGGCTTGGGGCGCAGGATACAACGGTTCCAGAATGATTTTTGGAAAAAAGTATGATGAGGCAGAACTGACAGAAGCATTCAATACCTCGGTCAGACTCGGTTTTCTCAACTGGGATACCGCTGCTGTATACGGTATGGGTTCATGTGAAAAATTGCTTGGCAGACATATCAGCGGAAAAGATGATATTTTCATATCCACAAAGTATTTCCCGAACAAGAAGTTCAAAAGCGGCGCACTGGAAAACTCATTCAATGAAAGTATGGAGCGTCTGGGGCGAAAATCAGCCGATCTTTTCTGGATACATAAGCCGAATAACCTGCCCCAAAACCTCAGAGAAGCAATACCGCTCATTAAGGACGGCAGGATAAAGTCAATCGGCATTTCCAATGTGTCAATGGAGAATATCAAAAAGGCTGAAAAACTCCTCGCAAAGGAAGGCTTGAAACTTGGTGCTGTGCAGAATCATTTCAGCCTTTTGAGAAACGATCAGCAGCCGATCATTGACTACTGCAACAGCAAAGGGATACGCTACTACGCATACATGGTGCTTGAACAGGGAGCACTTGCAGGACGATACGATGCAGATCATCATTTCCCGACCTTTTCAATGAGAAATCTTGCATTCCCGAAAAGCAAGTTCAGAAAGATAGAAAGCCTTTTGAGTATGATGAAGGATATTGCCGATAAATACGGTATTGACAGATCGCAGATCCCGATACTGTGGGCAATAGCTAAGGGGGCAACTCCCATAGTGGGTATCACAAAGCCGACTTATGCTGAAAAGCTGTCTGATGCGTTAAAGATCAGCTTGTCAGATGAGGAGATCAACAGGCTCACGGAAGAAGCCCGAAAGACGGGTATCCGTCAGCAGGGTTCATGGGAACCGCAGTAGAAACAGCTTGTTACTGTTGCGATAAAAACAAGTTTGATCGGGAGCTATTCAGATGAAAGATTATGCTTTACTACTGCCAATACTCTTTATTTTTCATGATATGGAGGAAATTATTGGGTTTGGTTACTTTTTCAGAAACAATAAACAGCTTTTTGAGCGTTTCCCGAGGATAACCGCTGTATACAAAGATTTCTCGACAGAGGGTTTTGCATTAGCTGTATATGAGGAGTTTATCCCATTCTTTGGAATCAGTTTATTAGATTATTTCATTCCATGTAAAGTGCTGAACGCACTGTGGCTTGGTACTATGATCTCTTTGACAGCACATTTCCTCGTGCATATTTGGCAGAGCATTTATATCAGGAAGTATATACCTTCGCTGATAACGAGTCTTATCTGCTTACCTCTGAGTGTAATTATCATCATAAAATCATTGAGCATTATCAGTATTGATCTGTTGACTATCATTCTGATACCTGTCGCAATCATCGGAATGATTTTAAATCTAAAGTTTGCCCATGGTCTCATGCATAAATATGGTAAAAAACTCAGCGGCAGATCCTGATCTATCACAGTAACACTGTTGTAAACTATGTTATTTCAGCATTTAGTAGAAGATGATGCCGATATAATGGTAGAATAATAAAAGGCAAATGCACGATGAAAACGCTTTTCAAGACAGTATAAAAAACGATTTGATGAGCTAAATCAGATTTAAGAGGTGTTTATGATGAAAAAAATTCTGAAAACGCTGATAAAGATATTAAAATGGATCGGTATCATAATTCTTGGTCTTATAATCGTTCTTCTGCTTGTTCGTTGTGTCGGAAAACTGTATTATAACAGAACTCCTGAAGGCGGCATCAATGAAACGATGTATGTCGATATCAACGGCACGAAGCAATGGATCAGTATTTATGGGCATGACAAGGGGAATCCCGTATTGCTGTATCTGCACGGCGGTCCGTGCTCTCCTACAGTCGCGCTGGATTGGAGCATTTTCCGCAAATTGAGTGCGGATTATACGATAGTTGAATGGGATCAGCGAGGCTGTGGACATAACTATCCCGATTATAAGGAAACCGAGCCAATCACTGCGGAGATCATGATCTCGGACGGCAAGGAAATGACCGATTATCTATGTGATTATCTGCAAAAAGAGAAAATCACACTTTACGGACATTCATGGGGCTCGCTTCTGGCGGCGAATCTTGCACTTGACTATCCTGATCAGTATGACGCTCTGATTGTATCAAGTCTGGTGGTGGATGAGGAAATCAGTCGGCAGTACTTCCGGGAATATCTGCTGGAGCAGTCGGCGGATGACCCGGAAATCCACGCTGCTGCGGAGAAATTTGACCCGGAAAAGGGGTTGAGGTCACAGGAGGATACATTCCTGAAGCTTGCATACTCAAAATATATGTACATCGACAATATATTCAACGACAGTGATGTGAATATGTATGCGGCATTATTCTTCAATCCTTACTGCACACTTACAGAGGAGTATCGTTTGCTGATGGGGACAAACGTTTATGACAGATATCTTGATGAAGTGCTGCTTGACGGAGATATCTACGGTGACGGAATTTGTTCACAGATTCCAATCAGTCAGCGGACAGAATATGAAATGCCTTTTTATCTGATCGAGGGTAGCAAGGATCACGGTGTCAGCAATATGGTCGAATTGGCTGCTGATTATTTTGAAACAGTGAATGCGCCCGACAAGGAAATTACCTATGTTGACGGCGGACACGGCTCTCCGATGCTTCGCTGTGATCAGTTGGCGGCGTTCGTCCATCAAATTGCAGAAAAACGAAACAGCCAATAGACATCGTGGGCTAAGCTTATCCCACGTCGGTCTGAATTCTTTATCCCTAGCATACAATGAGCCTGTGGAGACTTTTTCAGCTCCGCAGGCTCGTTTTTTTATGCCCGGATGACGCTCAAACCGGTCGAAATCTAAAATGCACCCCCTGATTAACGAAATAGCCAATAAAAAAACGATGGCAAGGTAATCGTTTTTTTATTGACAGGGTAATGCATCTGAAAGCGGTATTTCGGGGCTGAAAACGGTCTACTATCCGACCAATTGTTTTCTTATATCCTCGAAAACAACGCAATATCTACATTTTAATGGCATGAAAATGCACCCTAACTTTGTATCAAAATTAGGGTGCTAATATGGTTGCGGAGGGCGGATTTGAACCACCGACCTTCGGGTTATGAGGACATGATTTGCCATTTTAACATATTCTCAATCGTATGAGTATAGGTTCGATAAGCTCGTATCTGCTTTGTTTTTCA
This sequence comes from Oscillospiraceae bacterium, assembly GCA_017427265.1. Taxonomy (GTDB): domain Bacteria; phylum Bacillota; class Clostridia; order Oscillospirales; family Ruminococcaceae; genus Firm-04. The sequence goes on from JAFRTG010000011.1 coordinate 186,962, forward strand.
ATTGTGACTGTTCATCAGCTTACGCACTGTGAGAACGCTGATTGGGGTCGTAATTGGGGTCAAAAACAACAATTTAAAAGCTGTTTAGCTAAGTAATATAACACTGAAATTACTTGAATTACGACTTTGAAACTAATGCATTAGTACAAGAATGTCGATTGATATCGTCGCAGAACTGGTTATATTAGTCTTTCCTCAAGCCAAATAAAAAGCGCGAATTATCGACAAAAAATGACAAAACATGGTATAATAGAAGTGCAAGGAAAAAGGCAGAAAACGAGGAAAAAGCTTGCACTTTGGAGGATACCATGTATAAATTCAAGAG
>JAFRTG010000001.1 GCA_017427265.1 Oscillospiraceae bacterium
ATGTAAGCAAACGGATTGTAGTGCATACTTTTCGCAAAGTCGATCGTGTTGAACACCTTGATCTTGTAAGGCTCATAGACAGGGATATATTTGCCATTTTTGTCTTTGAGATAGTTTCCCTTATCGTCCCTGCGGTACACAACTTTTCCGTCAACTCGTTTCGGGCGGCCCCTTTGGAGCATTCTTCCGCATTCCACAAGCACCGTACCCTTCGGGTCGGTCACCACATAGGAGGAGTGCATCTGCATCAGGTTCGGCTTTACGAAAAATCGTGTCTTACCGGAGCCTGAACCGCCGATCACAAGAATGTTCTTGTTACGGGCAAATTTCGGTGCAGAGGGCTTGCCCATAGTCAGGGATTCCGTCCTTGTGAGAATGACATTGTTTTCGGGGCAGGATAAGTCCATATACGGCTCAATATCCTTTTCACCGCCCCATACGGCAGAGCCGTATTCCTCACCCTGGCGAAATTTCTTCTTGTTTTTCGACTTGACATAGAGGACTAACCTCATTACACCCGCTAAACCCAAGCCGAAAAGAAGATCAAACGGGTGTAAACTGGGAAAGATTCTTGCAAATGCCGCACCGAGATTGCTCATGAAGGGAAGAATTTTCTCCTGAAAACCGTCACCCTCCGCCGTGCGGTACGCAAAGCCAATCAGGTTGCCCACATAAGAGAAAGCGACATAGGGAACAGCCTTGATGATCAGCTTTTTGAGTTTTCTCGTGTCGATCTGCAATTCGCAGACCTTTCCTTTCTGTTGGTATCGGCAAAAAAGACTGCCGTAAAAATATCATCGCCCCTTGCCCGTGGAACGGGTGCAGGCTGGAAGTGGTTATAGATCACCGTCTGTTCTCCCTTGTTTTCTCTCTCTGTTTCTGTTTGCGAGGTTTGTTCCTGAGCTTCTGAGCCTGCTGCTGCATCTGCTCACGGGTGAACTCACCACGCTTCTGTGTCTTGCCCTGTCCCTTGCCGACATACTCCGAAAATGCCCTCTTGAAATCCTCTGTCCTTGCAGCAGAGAAGAAAACATGATAGGTAGGCGGCGAGGTGCTTTTATCTCTTTTCAGAGCAAAATCCACATCGTATTTTCGTGCGGTTTTCAGGAAATCCCCGATATTCCGGTCTGAAACCTCAATGCTGTCGAGCTTTGACGGGGACTTCTCCTGCAACTGCTTGAAGGTCATTCGTCCTTTTTTCTCTGCCTTGCCCGACAAAAACTCCTGCAATGCCGATTTCAGCACATCGGCGGTCATTTTTTCCGCCTTGATCGAAATGTCAATGGTTTTCTTTGCACCGCTTTCGTAGTCGGACGGCATTACGCATCACCGCCAGACTTGACCTCATAAACGGCATACGCTTCAGCAGACAGCCAGTTGTGGAGGTCTGCGAGGGCGGCTTCTGCTGCTTCGGGTGTCTTGTAGTTGCCCATCGGGATCTGATTGCCGCTGGTGTCAGTGCCGACCATCTCATAATCGGGCGTAACAATGCCGTTCTCGTCCGGCTCTGCATCTTCCCAATTCGTGACAACACCGATTCTCACAAGATTATCGTAGTTCAGAAACTCGCCATACTGTGTGGTAATTGTCTTAGCCATGATTTTTCACCTCTTTCCGTAAAAGCTCATAGAGCCTGTTGTGATATTCCTCCTGAAGCTCGTCAAAAGAAGAAAACACGGTATCAAGTGTCTTTTTGTCTATCCTGTCACCGAGCATATCCATGACGATCGCTTCAAATTCGCTGTGAAAGCGGTAAAATAGGTCGTTTACAGACTTTCAAGCAGCTTCGGAGTCTGTGTCCTGCTTCTCAGGATTCGGATTGAAATATCCGGTCTTGAGATACACAAGCCTGTCAGGGCAGTAATAGCGATGCTGATCGCCTTTACCGCAGGGGATCGCATAACCGAAGTCAACAGCTCCGGCAATAAGCCCCTTTTTCAGCGTAGCAATGCCGATACCGCTTGCCTGAGAGATCTCAGACAGCGATACATTCCTGCCTGTAAATGCAGGAGTTACCGCCACATTCTTCTTTGCAGCCATAGAACCACCTCCTTTCCCGGTCAGACAGCATAGCCGAAATCTCTTGCCACAGCCTGAACAGCCCATCGGTTTTCGCAGCCTTCGTTGAAATGATATGTCAGAACCTCATTGTAGAGGGAACTGATGAAATATCTGCGGAAGTCTTTGATATTATCTACTTGTGCCATTTTCAGGAGAACAGTCTCCACAATGTTGAGGTCAGCTTGCAGCAGCTTTGACTGTATCACAGCTCTGGGGAACGCCTGACCTCTGAGTGTTGTGTATGGTGCAGTGGAGCATATTTCGTCAACGATAAAGCCGACGATATTGTCTGCTTCCTTGTAGCCGTCATGACCGTCCTCAGTCAACCAGTAACCAAGCTCCCCGTATTCGATGTTATCCCTTACAACTTCCGTGTAATATTCAACTGCTTCTGCGTTATATCCGTCAGTCACTCTCTCAGCAGATTTTTCAACACTCGGAATGTTGAAAGTTGGCTTTGCCGCCGAAGGAATGATAGAGGATTTATCACACAGTAATTGATTTTTCTGTTTTGTATTGTTGTTATTATATTGTCCCTGATTTTCAGACAGCGGAGTTTCAGCAGGCGGAGTGTCCAGATACGGGTTTTCCACCTTCTGTTTTTCACCCGAAGAAGAAACGGCAGCCTTCGCCTTGCCGCCCTCACGAATAGTGATAGCCTTCCGTCTGGTCTCAGCTTCAAGTTCGTCTGCTTCTTCCTTGCTGACAGGAACATCGAAAAAGCTGTAAACATATTCAAAATGATTGTTTACGCTCTCGTTAGACAGGAGCTTAGTGCGAACAAGGTAGCCCTTATCAATGAGCTTGTTCACAGCGTTATGCACGGCAGTCTTGCCCTCTTTGCAGATAGCTTTCAGTCCTGACATAGAGAAATTCCAGCTATTCGGCAGAGAAAGAACTTTCAGCATAAAGCCGATCAGTTTGTTTCTGATCTTATTGGTTCTGAGGAGCTTTGCACTGATAATAGTGAAATTGCTGTCCTTCTTCACACGGTTCAGGGTAGCGTTATCTGCTGTAAATGTCTCCATTTCAATGTCATACTTCGGGATAGAATCGTCCAGTTCAGAGTATTCATAGAAGTCATAGAGATAACTGATCCTGCCCGTAGGGGATTCGTTTGGCATCAGCAAGGTCTTTTTGACATATCCCCACTGTTCCAGTTCAGCAAGCTGGGACTTGATCGCTGTTTCACCGTCCTCACAGATAGCCACAAGTCCGGCAATCGTGAAATTCCATGTAGGCGGTAGATCATTGATCTTGCCGAGCAGACCTATCGAATCGCAGCCTATATTGGTTGACCGCACGAAGCAATTGCTCAGAACGGCATAACCGCCTGACCTATGTACACGACAAATCGTATCCGGTATTGTCTTTTTTGCTTTTGTTTTCTTGTCCATTTCTCTCACCTCTGCTTACGCTCCGTACACAAATTCCATATTGGATATTCGCAGCTTGTTGACCGCATAGACATGACCATACGGCTTCTGTACTACAAGGAGGAAACCTCTCTTGCAAAGTTCATACACAGCGGTACGAAGTTCATCAAAGGTGAACTGCGAAAGCTCACTGTAACGGCGAAGCTCATCGACCGTAACGTAGTCAAAGTCTGAATGGTTGAGCATAGCCGTCAGCAGTTCATTACAGGCTTTGGCTTCAAAGTTGTAATTGAGCAGACTGATTTCAGTAGGGTTCGGCATAGAAAGACCTCCTTGACATAGTTCATCTGAAATAAAAAAAGCTCCTCAGCGACCTGTTTTCATACAGGCTCAGTGAGAAGCGATGTGCAATATTCAATTTTTAGGCATAAAAATAGCGGACAGCGCTTCTGTTATGAAACACCGTCCGCTATTGTCCATTATTCAGTTTTGCTTGTCAACAGGCTTTCTACCGTTTTAAGGTTGTTTTCGGCTTCTACCAAGTTTCTACCAACTTTTTTATCGTTGGATTTCTACCAAGTTTCTACCAAAAATCTTCAAAATGCTTGAATTTTCAGAACAGCGCTGTTTCGCTGTTTTTGAGCTTTCTACCATTAAAAAGCCCCATGGAATCGGATTTTTTGTGTGACTCAGTGTGACTCGGTGGTACTCAGTGTGAAATTGGTTTGCTTATATCATATTGCTGCGTATAAATCAACTGAAACGCTCCGCTGAGATGACCGTACCTGTTCTGTATATGTCCGGAACATATATATCATAGCATAAATTGAAACCGGCGTCAATGCAACTTACCCTCTGAAAAATGCAGCTTACTGCCCTGAAATAACAGCTTGCTGAAAATATATTGACAATCTGTACTTGATTGCTATATAATCATACAAACGGGAGACGATTCCATAGAATCGTGCTGCAGAACGGAATGCTTGAATACGGGCTTGCATTTCGTCAATCCACGCAGCAGAGGGGAGGCGATATCCGGAAGCAGAAACCGGAATTCTTAGCGCGAAGAACAACACTCAAAACGGAGGACACCAAAAACAGCGCATCCCGGAAGGGATGCGCTGTTTGTTATGCGGATGATTCTGAGCCGGCTTTTTATGCCAGTGTGATGACAATTTCGTTGACGGCTTCCAGCTGATCTGCGGGCAGGAAGTTGCCTTCGATCGTCTTGCCGTTGACGGTCATCGCCTTGACGCCGCACTGCAGATGATTCGGGTTTTTGATTTCGATGTTCAGCTTTTTGCCGCGGAACAGCTTGTGAATCCTGAGTCCGTCCCATGCAGCGGGGATCGAAGGATCAATGCGCAGGCCTTCGAGCTCTGTGCGCATACCGCAGATACCCTCCACACAGCCGACCATGACGGTTGAGGCGGTGCCGGTCAGCCAGTGTACATGCGAGCGTCCTGCAAACGGCGAGCGCTTGCTCTCCGTGAACTGTCCGTGGACATACGGCTCCATGACGCGGATCTCGGCTTTATCGTTCATCGCGGCAGGAGAGCTCTCCATGAAGTATTCAAACGCTCTGTCGCCGTGACCGAGCAGCGATTCCGCAAGAATCAGCCAGCCCTGGGACTGCGAGAAGATACCGCCGTTTTCCTTGGTATCCGGATTGAAAATATGCATCAGTGCGCCGCTGAAATAGTGGTCGATATAAGGCGGCTCAAGCAGCTTTGCGCCGTAGGGCGTATTGAGGATGCGGTGGACACTTTCCATCGCAGTCTCTGCCTGCTCCGGAGAAGCAAACCGCGAAATGACCGACCAGCTCTGCGGGTTCAGCCACATATTCGCTTCCGGATCCTTCTTTGCGCCGACGATCGTGCCGTCCTCGCGGATGCCGCGGATGAAGCGGTCGTCGTCCCAGCAATCGCTGAGTGCTTTGGAAAGTGCAGCCTTTGCGTCCTTCAGATATGCGAGGTATTCGGTATCCTTCTTGTACTCTGCCATTGCTTCCATTTCGCGGAATGCATAGTAGAGCTGGAAGGCTACGAAGGTCGATTCGCCCTTTGCGCCCAACCGCAGACAGTCATTCCAGTCCGCATGGAGACCTGCCGGCATATGATGTGCGCCGAGCCGTTCCATCGAGAACTGAATGGCACGCTTCAGATGGCCGTAGACGGTATCCTCGCCGCCGTTTGCGTAGACGATTACCTCATCGAGGAACGCCTGATTGCCGCTCTCGCCGATATACTTGATGATGGTCGGGAACAGCCAGAGCGCGTCGTCTGCGCGGTAGGAGGGATGTCCGGTCTCCTTGACATATTCCGCATCGTCCGGCGTATTTTCATGACCTGCATTGTGATTGAACTTGACGAGCGGGAGACCGCCGCCGTTGTCAACCTGTGCAGACAGCATGAAGCGGATCTTTTCGAGCGCCATTTCCGGATTCAGGTGAATGATGCCCTGAATATCCTGCACGGTATCGCGGTAGCCGTAGCCGTTGCGCTCGCCGCAGTAAATAAGCGAGGCTGCGCGGCTCCAGATCGAGGTGATGAAGCACTGATAGGCGTTCCAGACGTTAATCATGTTGTTGAACTCGTCCGAAGGCGTCTCGACCTCGAAGTGCGAGAGCTGCTCATGCCAGTAGCTGCGAAGATTTTCGATTTCCTGATCTGCGGTGCCGTCCTTTTCATAGTGCTTGAGAATCTCGGCAGCCTCCGCGGAATTCTTCATGCCGAACACATAGGTCAGCACTCTGGTTTCGCCGGGCTGCAGCACAATGTCAGACTGCAGTGCGCCGCAGGCATTGCTGTTGTAGTTCATGGTGCCGTCGCAGACGCCCTTTTCAACTGCGATCGGATTGGAATAGGTGCGGTACGGTCCGATAAACGACGAAAGATCGCCGTTCGCGGAATTGACCGGTGCGCCGACCAGACCGAAGAAGCGTTCCAGATGGTTGGAACCGGTTTCATCTCTGCCGCTGTTCTCATTGATATGCTGAATGATACGGTTGCCGCCCTCGAAGCTCGTCCGTGAAATGAACAGTGTATACTGCAGATTGACCTGATCCTGCTGATAATTGCTGTCGTTTGTAAACTCGATAAAACCCGTGACTGAAAGTTTGCGCGGCCGGCTGTCCGTATTGGTGATCTTGCACTGCCAGACCTCATACGCTGCCGGAACAAAGTATGTGGTTTCCGTCCGGATCCCGGAATATTCCGAAGTCAGAACCGTGTAAGCCGTTCCGTGGCGGCATTCCGACTTGTACTGATCCAGCGGCTTTCCGACCGGCTGCCACGAGGCGGACCAGAAATCTCCGGATTCCTGATCGGTCAGGTAGATGTAGCGGCCGGGGAGCGCCATCATCGAATTGAAGCGGAATCTGCCGATTCTGCCGTTTGCGCCGCTTTTGACAAAGCTGTAGCCTGCGGCGTTGTTCGTAATAATCGCCCCGTATTCCGGATCTCCGAGATAATTAGACCATGCAGACGGTGTATCCGGTCGTGTGATCACATATTCTTTGTTTTTGAGATCAAAATAGCCGTATTTCATATTTTCCTCCTATAAAGTACAGGCATCCGTCTGATTTCCCAGACATTTCCATTTTAACATATATCCGGACAGATTGCAAGGGGGTCCGCTGTTATTTTTCACTTTGTTCATATTTAAGCATTTTGCATGTTTATTTCAGTGGCAGTTGTCTGTACAGATCGGATTTTTGCAGCAAAATATGACATTTTGTAGCTTCGGATACAGGGCTGTACGGCTTATTTTTCCTTTGCACGGAACACCGATGCAGCGGCCAGTCCGAACAGCATGGCCGCTGTGATTCCGCCCGCGGCAGAGGAGAGTCCGCCGGTCAGAACGCCGAGCAGACCGTGCGCCTCGACGTCCTTCCGGATGCCCTCCGCGAGCAGATTGCCGAAGCCGCTGAGCGGCACCGAAGCACCCGCGCCCGCAAGCCGGACCAGATGCGGATAAACGCCGAGCGCGCCGAGGATGACCCCGGCGACCACATAGCCGACGAGAATGCGCGCAGGCGTCAGCTTGGTATTGTCAATCAAAAGCTGCCCGATCACACAAAGCAGTCCGCCAATCAAAAAAGCCCACAGATACGTCATAATTGCTGCTCCTTTCCGCACTCAGATGAGAGGTGTACCGCATGGCAGATGCCGGGGATGCTCTCGCCCTGCTGACAGAGCATCGGGGAGAGCAGCGCGCCGGTTGCGGCATAGAGAATGTTCCGGAATTCGCCGCGCCGGATGCGCGGCAGAAAGTATCCGCAGATGATTGACGCGGAGCATCCGCAGCCGGAGCCGCCCGCATGGGTATCCTGTGCGGCTCTGTCAAACATCATGACGCCGCAGTCGCGGTGCACGCTCCGCAGATCGTAGCCGTTCTGCGCGGTCAGCTGCATGAGCAGCTTGCTGCCGACATAACCGAGATCGCCCGTGATGATTGCATCATAATCGGAAGGCCGTGTTCTGGTCGCAGAAAGATATCTTGCGATCGTATCGGCAGCGGCAGGCGCCATGGCCGCGCCCATATTGCTTGCGTCCGTGAGGCCGCAGTCGCGGATGCGTCCCGCACAGACCCCGCGGATATAGGGCGGCTCGCCGGTCGGGACGAGCAGTGCCGCCCCGGCTGCGGTACAGGTCCACTGTGCATTCGGTGTGCGCTGTCCGCCGTAGGAGAGCGGAAACCGGAACTGCCGCTCTGCACTGGAAAAGTGCGAGGAGGTCAGCACGGCACAGCGCGGCAGCTCCATGCCGCTCTGCATGACCGCAGCGAGCATCAGCCCCTCTGCGAAGGTTGCACAGGCGCCGAATATGCCGAGATACGGAATATCGAGATGCCGGAGCGCATAGGTGGAGCTTGTGCACTGATTGATGAGATCCCCCGCAAAAATGCAGCTGATATCAGTTTCTTTGCAGCCGGCTTTTTCCAGCATCAGCTGCAGGGTACGGTTCTGCAGCTCACTTTCTGCCTGTTCCCATGTCTGTTTCCCGAAATGACCGTCCTGCTCGATCATGTCAAAATACTGACCCATGGGGCCGCTGCCTTCCTTTTTTCCGGCGATGCTGCTCCATGCGGCGATGCTCGGCGGCCTGCGGAGCCGGATCAGGCTTTCGTATTCTTTCACGCCAACCACTCCTTTGCTGTTTGGGATTATGATGCACCGGAGCGGGAAAAATATACGCAGAAGCAGCCCGGATACGGCTGAAAAACCGCATTCGGGCTGCTTTTATTGCTGCATTTGCTGATGCTCTGCATCCGCATGCTTCTGTTCTGCCGGGATGAACACGCCATCGGCCTGTTCGGCAGTCAGCTGCTGCGGCAGAATCGGAGCACCTGTTTCGTCTGTTGTCTGCGGGAGCTGCGGAGGCGGCATCGGAATCTCAGATTCTTTGTGCTCCGGCGGAAGCAGACCGGCCTTGCGGGCAGTCTGCCGCTGCTTCCAGCGTTCGGTCAGTGCGGTGGTTTCCGCGGCTTTTTCGCGGGCTGTTTTGTCGATGTTCGCACCGAATCCGCGCAGATAGGGAACTGCAGCTGCGGCAAATGCCCCTGCGTCCCAGATATGCGGGAACTTGTGTACCTGTCTGCCGGTGAGAATATTGAGCTCATCACCGATTGCCGCGATGTAAGTGATCTCACTGAGCGGCAGGAGCTCCGTGCTGGGCGGCCGGAACATTTTCCTGCGCGTGATTGTGATGCCCTGCGGATTTGCTGCAATGATGATGGCCGGATGCTTATTTTGGAGAAACGCGGCCAGATGCGAGAGGCCGATGAAAGCCGCGCAGGCGGACTGAAAGTGCACAAGGGGCAGCAACACATCCTTCGGATCCGCTTCGGCAGCCCATGCAAGCAGAAATATACTGACGCAGAGCAGAACCGTAAATATCGCAAAATACTTCCAGAGCAGCATGAAGCAGCCGGGATCGTCATAACGCGAATGCGCAGTCAGATTGTTTTCAGGGATTTTGTTCATATGGTGTCCCTCATTGAAAGCAAAGCCGCAGCATTCAGAATTGCTGCGGCTTGGCGTGTATCGGTTTGTAATCCGCCGGGCAGTCGGATGGCTATCCGAGCACCGGCTGTTCCCCGCCGCCGTTATCAGACGGATTCGGGTTGACAGGCGGATCCGGGTTCACCGGCGGATCCGGATTCTGAACCGGCGGCTGCTGCGATACCGGCGGCTGTTGCTGCTGCGGCGGTTCCGTTGCAACCGGCGGCGCTGCAGTCTGCTGCGGCTGCTGCGGCTGACGTTCGGTCGAATTTGCCGTATCCGTCTGAACAGTCTTGGTTGTCGTAGTCTTGGTTGTGGTTGTCTTGTTCTTGTTGGGCGTTGTACGGTTCGTCGTGCCTGTGCTGCCGTTCGAGATCGTATTGTAGACCGGGTTGTAGGCATAGTACACGATGATATCGTAGTTATCGAGTGCGTCAAGCGGCGTACCGACATCCGGTTCGACCGCGCAGACATAGCCGTTGTTGAAGTTATAGTTCACGATGGCCTTGTAGATGACATTCTGCACCTTGCCGTTTTTCGAGGTCGTTGTGGTGATGGCATTGGGCGTCTGGTTCGGCGTTGTGCCGTTGACGGGCTGCTGTCCGGTGGGCGCCATATTGTTGTTGCCGCCGCCGTCGATGGCCTTGGAAAGACCCATTTCTTCGAGCTTTTTGCAGTAGGACTGCAGACGCATATTCTTGAAGCTCGGAATCGTGATGATGGACGAGCCGAGGCTGACCTTGACCTTCATGGACGTACCGCTGACGAAATCAGTGCCTTCCTCGAATTCCTGCCAGAAAATGTAGTCCTTGAGAACACTGTCGTTGAATTCAAATTCCGGTTCGAGCTCCAGCCAGCCGGCCATCTCGTTCCGCTTGATCTGATAGTTCTTGCCGATGAGATCGGGGACTTCAAAATCGTAGTGGATATTGGAATTTTCATTTTCAACAGAAGGACGGACGGCAGACGAGAGCGTGCTTTCTTCCGATTCTTCCAGTGTACTATTCTTCTTTTGCATATTCAGCACCTTGACGAGTGCTGCAATGACAATGGAAATGATGGCAATAAAGAGAATCGCAATGATGATCGGTGCGCGCATCCGCTCAAGAACGGTGACCTCTTCGGCAGCGCGTTTGGGCGCCGGACGGCGGTACTGTTCAGGACGGCGGCGGTTCTGCGGATTCTGCCGCTGCTGTGCCGCACTGCGGTTCGGGCGGCTGCCGTTTGCGGTTCTGTGGTCTGCAGCGGGACGGCGCTGACCGTTCGGGCCGGTGCCGGCGGGACGTCTGGTGCCGGGGCGGCTGCTGCCTGAACCGGGACGGTTTCCGTTCGCGCCGGAGCGGGTTCCGCTGCCTGCGGGACGGCTGCCGTTCGGACGTCTTGCACCGCCGGATGCACCTGCGGCTGCCTTGGCTGCAGCGACGCGGGCTGCGGCATTCGGCTCACGGTGATGCTGTGCGCCGCTGTGCTGCTGCGAATGCTGCGGATGCTGCGGATGCTGTGTCTGCTGCTGACTGCCTGTGCGTTCGCGGTGCGTCTGAAAGACGGCCGTAGCTTCCTTGCTGGGGATGCCGGCAGGTGCTTCGGCTTCTTCGGTCTGATCCGGTGCTTCTTCCTCGAACAGCAGCGTAACCAGATCGGTAATCGTGCGGACACGGGCATTGCTGTCGAGCTTCAGACCCTGCATAATTCCTTCCGAAACATTCTCCGGAATCTGCGGATTCAGCTCAGCCGGCGGAACGAGAATATCATAATCCTGCCGGGAAATGGCATCGGTTGCCCGGCAGCCTGTCAGGATGCGGTAAAGCACGGCGCAGATGCCGTAAACATCCGTCCAGGTGCCCTGCTGCCGGTCAGCGTAGTACTGCTCCGGTGCTGCATAGCCGTCAAAGAGCTCGGCGTCGAGCTCGGTATCATTCGTGCGGACCGCCGAGATGCTGAAGCCCAGCAGCTTGAGCTCGCCCTTGTCGGTGACAAAGATCGTTTCCGGGCTGAGGCCTCTGTGCAGGACACCTGCATTATGGAGCAGGCTCAGGGTCGTGAAGAGCGGCGGGAAAATTCTGCGGACAATACTCCAGCTCAGTTCTCCTGCATTTTCCTTGAGGTATTCCAGCAGGGTGCCGCCTTCGAGATATTCGCAGACAGCATAGGTGGTGTTGTTTTCCGCAAACATATCCAGAGCGGGGTTGAGGTGGCTGAGGTTGCGCAGGCGTGCAAGCGCCTTGTTCAGCTCAGTGTACTCCGCCATCAGTGCTTTATACTGTGCGAGATGATCGTATTTGACATTCACGGCACCGCTGTTCGGAACGCGGCTGCAGAGACGCTCCGGGAAATACTCCCGGATCAGGATTTTGCAGTCCACGGAGGTGTCATAGCCGATATAGGTGACGCCTTCTCCGTTGGCTTCCAGTACCTTTCCGACCAGAAACCGCTCACGGAGCAGCGTGCCGGGCTTGAGATAGTTTGCCAGTGAAGTGGTATTCTGATCATATCCGCAATGCACACAAACGGTTTCACTGCCAAGCGGCTCCATACAGCCGTAGCAGAGGTTGAGATCGCTCATTGCATGAACTCCTTCCGTCCCTGCGCAGCCGTCAGGCGTACCGGTGTACGCTCAGCGCAGGGGATTTTGCTGAATATCCAAATTACATTTTATCAGGAATCCGGCCTTCTGTCAATGATTTTCTGTGTATTGCACCGAATTGCTGCCAAATTGTAGCTTTTTTGTTAGAAATTTCGTCGATGCTGACGAAAAGAAGCGCGCTGTGTCTGCATTTATATGCAGGTTTCAGGTCTCCGGGCTTGCGAGCAGCGTGCCGATATAATTCTTGCGGCTGTCGGAGATTGTGCTCAGCTGACCGGATTCGTCCCAGACTGCGGTGATGACATAGGCAGCAACATCGCCGCTCTCCTTGTCCTCATAGCAGTAGCGGTATTCACGCAGCTCGGTTTTTCCCTGCAGATACTGGATTTTATAAGGAATCAGGCCGATGGCCTCTTCCACGGCATCCGTTGTCGAATTCGGCTGAATGAGGTTCGGGTCGAGATAGGACTTGCGTTCGGTGCCGAACACATTTTTCTCAAGCACCTTATAGTTATAGTATGTGACATTGCTGAGATCATCCGCGCTGGTGTTGCAGAAGATTGCCCACTGCGGCAGCTTGACGCCCTGAATGCGGCAGCTTCTGCTGCTTTCCGTAATGGCCTGATAGGAAGCAAACAGGTGATTCAGTGTCGGATAGGCAGATTCGCTGTTGAGATTGACTTTGGCTTCCTTTTCAGCGGCCTGCAGCGAGGAACCGATCTTGCCGGCCAGCTTTTTGGCATAGCGCTGACCGTCGTTGCGGCGCTGACGGATCAACAGGAAAATGACCAGCGCGAGCACCAGAACGGCAATAATCAGGAGCAGAATCAGGAGCTTTTTCAGCCGGGAGCCGCGCTTTTCACCGGATGAACGGTTTGCCTTGCGGCGGTGTCTGGTTGTTTCCTGCTCAGTGATTTCAAAGGGGTTGTTCGGCTCTGTCTGATCTGCGAGTCCTTCATTGAAATATTCTTCCATAGAGAGTTCGCTTGTGCGATCCTTGTCTGCCATTTTGAACATCCTTTCCCGTTATGTAATTATGAGAATGCAATCAGCCCGCGGCTGAGCATGTTTTGTGCTGCTGTCAGGATTCCGAGCTTGCCGCTGCCGTAGGTGATGCCGCCCTGCAGATAGACTGCATAGGGCTCGCGCATCGGGCCGTCGGCAGAAAGCTCGATCGAAGCGCCGCCGGTAAAGGTGCCCGCTGCCATAATGACCTTGCTCTCATAGCCGGGCATATCCCATGCTTCCGGCGTGACATAGGAATCAACCGGAGAACCGGCCTGAATGCCGGCGCAGAAGGCTTCCATTGCGGCAGGGGAGCGCAGCTGCAGAACGGTGATGATATCACCGGCAGTTTTCCCCGGCTCCGGCAGACAGGAAAAGCCGAGTCCGCGGAAGAGCTCTGCGGCAAACGCGCCGGTCTTGCGCGCATTGGCAACGACCTCCGGCGCAAAGAACAGTCCGAGATACATGGAGCGGCACTGATTGAGCGAACAGCCGACCTCTCTGCCCATGCCGACGCAGGTCAGGCGGTAGGCGCACTGCTCGACGAGCGCGGCCTTTCCGGCGATATAGCCGCCGGTTTCCGCGATGCCGCCGCCGGGATTCTTGATGAGCGAACCGATCATCAGGTCAGCGCCTGCATCGGAGGGCTCCTCGTAATCGACGAATTCGCCGTAGCAGTTATCGACCATAACAACGGCGTCCGGATTTGCTTTTCTTGTAATATCAACGATTCTGCGGATATCCGCAACCGTCAGCGCCGGGCGCAGCGAATAGCCGCGGGAGCGCTGCAGATACACGACCCTTGCGCCTCTGACAGCGTCCGGGATTGCGTCGTAATCCGGCGTGCCGTCTGCTTTGAGGTCGCACTGACCGTAGGTGATGCCATAATCGGCGAGGGAGCCGTTGCCCCTGCCGCGGATGCCGATGACCTCTTCAAGCGTGTCATACGGCGCGCCGGTCACGGAAACCATTTTGTCGCCGGTGCGCAGAACGCCGAACAGCGCCGTCGAGAGCGCATGTGTGCCGGATACAAAATGATGTCTGACGAGCGCATCCTCCGTGTGGAACACCTCTGCCCAGACCTTGTCCAGCTTGTCTCTGCCGACATCGTCATAGCCGTAGCCGTTTGCACCGGCAAAGCAGGCCGCAGAAACCTGCTGCGACTGAAATGCACGCAGCACCTTGGCGCTGCCGTGCTGAGAGATCCGGTCGATCTCCTCGAACTGCGGTCTTGCGGCTTCCTCGGCAGCCTTTGCCGCCGCGAGCAGCCGGTCATCAAATGAAAATACAGAATTCATGTTTTCCCCTTGCAATCTCATGCGCGGTTCCGACGCATGTGAAATATCGAGCAAAAGCGCGGTTTACGCGCGTTACAGAATACCCTTTCCGCCGTCCGGTTCCGCGGCATGGAGCCGTTCCCAGACAAATTCGGATTCGATCAGCGTAAAGCCGATCTCCTCGTAAAAGCTCTTGCGGATATCGAGCGCATAGAGAATGCCGTTCTTTCCGCGTGCCTCCAGATCGTTTGCGATCCAGTGCAGAAAGTCTCTGGCATAGCCCTTGCCGCGTGCCGCGACCTTGGTTGCGACCTGCCCGATCAGCACCTGATCGCCATAATCGTAAATCGCCGTTGCCGCGGTGACATTATAATATGTATAGCACTGCCGCAGACCGCGCCGCACCATATGCGAGGTGTCCGTCAGCCAGATATCGTGTGCAATCAGATTCGGGAAGCCCTCCTGCAGAATCTCATAGACATCGTCGAGCTTCGGGGCGCGGTTGACCTCGTCCGGATTGAACACCGGCGAAATGCCGCCCGGTTCGAGCCGGAACACGGAGCGGTGCAGCTGCTGATAGCCTTTGATCTGCAGGCCGCTGAGCAGCGACTGCGCACCCTCCACGCGGAACGGCTGATGCATTTCCACAAAGAGCGATAGCTCCGCAGCGGCCTCCGCATCCGCGGAAAAATCCGCCTGCGAGCTGATGAGCAGCGTACTGTTCTGCAGCATGAGCCATGCGGTTTTGTCGTGCGATTTCAGCCGGAAGAAGCGGCAGAAGCTGTACTTGGTGCCGTAGGCGACCATGTTGCAGAGAATCTTCCGCCCGTAATGGCAGACCGCGAGCGATTTGCGGTCAATTTCCGTCTGACGGCGCAGCTCCGTAATCATAATTCCGCCTCCTGAAGCGCAGAAAGAAGTGCTTCCGCGAGTCTGCTGCAAGCCTCCGCATCCGGTTTGCGGATGACAGAGAGCGGCGCGTGCAGATACCGGCAGGGCACGCTGACAGCGAGCACCCGGACGCCGGATCCGGCGTTCTGGATTGCACCGGCGTCGTTTCCGCCTGCAATTTTCGTTTTGGTCTGCCACGGAATGCCGTTTGCATCGCAGATGCGGGCAGCCAGATCATAGAGCGCCTTGTCGTAGATAGTTCTGCCGTCGATAAATGAGATGACCGCACCCTTTCCGAGTTCGCAGACGCGGTCGGCGCCCTCGGAGCCGGGCAGATCGGCGGCCGTTGTCGCCTCAAAGATCACAGCAATCTCCGGCTGAATGCTCTGCGCCGCGACACCCGCGCCGCGCAGTCCGACCTCCTCCTGCACGAGAAATGCAAAATCAGTATCATAGGGAAGCTCTTTTTCGAGCAGTTCCAGCAGGATTTCGCAGCCGAAGCGGTCGTCAATCGCCTTGGACGCGAGCGAGCCGTCTCCGAGATCGTGCGGTTCGCCGCAGAAATAGATGATATCGCCCGGCCGGATATGCTGCATGGTCTCCTCAGCGGAGTCTGTGCCGATATCGCAGAACAGGCTGCTCATTTCAGCCGGCTTTTTGCGGGCGTCCTTGCTGAGCAGATGGACCGGCTTGCAGCCGATCACACCGTTGATCTGACCCGGACCGACAGTGACCTGCCGTCCGATGACCGCAGCGGCACTGATGCCGCCGACCGCATCAAAGCCGAGCGAGCCGTCCGGGTTGATATAGGTGACCATCAGCGCGACCTCGTCCATGTGCGCCGTAAAGAGCACCTTACGCTGCGGGGCAGCCGCACCTTTTTTGTGTACAAGAATATTGCCGAGGCGATCTGTGCGGACAGCGCCCTCCGGCAGCTGCAGCTTTGCAAGTTCTTTGGGAATCGCGCTGCGGACTGCATGTTCCCTGCCGGAAGTGCCGCAGAGACCGCAGAGCTGATAGAGTCTGTTTTCGTTCATGCTCTGCCGAACCTCCCTGCAAATGCCGCGAGCAGCGCGGCAGTCTGTTCCACATCGGAAATGTCAATGACCTCGACCGGCGTATGCATATACCGCAGCGGAACCGAAACGGTCGCAGCGGCACAGCCGCCGGGTGCCAGTGCCAGAGAATCGGCATCGGTGCCGGTCGTGCCGGGCATGATTTCCAGCTGATACGGAATATTCTGATCCTTTGCAGTCGATTCCAGTTCTGCGGAGATTGCCGGTGACAGTACAGATGAAATGCCGATTGCCGGGCCTTTTCCGAGCTCGCAGCATTCATGCGGATCCTCGCCGTGCGCCATGCCGAAGGTGACGTCCACTGCGATGGCGCAGTCCGGATGCTCCCGGAAGGCTGCCTGCTTTGCCCCGCGTCCGCTGCGCTCCTCCTGACCGCTGAGGACAACGGTCACATTGCAGGGGAGGTTTTCTGTTTTGCTGATCTGTTCGGCGGCCATGATGACGGCAGCGACGCAGCAGCGGTCGTCCAGCGCAGAGCCGGTCATTTTGTTGTTGAGCAGCGGCTTGCAGGATGTACCGTAATATACGGCATCGCCGCGCGAAATTTTATCCTTGAGTGCTTCTGCCGAGGAAACGCCGAGATCGACGCAGAGCTGTGCGTCATCAGGCACAGCCTGCTCACCCTGCAGCAGATGCGGCGGCAGAATCGAGATCACGCCTGCCATACGCACGCTGCCCTCGGCAATTACCGGCTGACCGAGCAGCAGACGCCGGTCGATGCCGCCGACAGCGCCGATGCGCAGAAAGCCGTCCTCCGTGATATCCGTGACCAGAAACCCGACCTGATCGAGATGTGCGCAGAGCAGCAGTGTCGGCTTGCCGGCATCCTGCCCGATATGTGCGGTGACGGAGCCATCGCGGTATTCTGCATCCGGTGCAAACGGGCGCAGAAAATCAGCAGCAGCCTGTCCGACCGCAGATTCCCTGCCGGAAACACCGCGCAAATCAGCAAGCGCTGCGATCATATTGTATGAAGAATCCAAGGCGGAATCCTCCTTTTTGGTATGTTGGAATTGAAAGACTTATACAGATTATATTATACCAGAATCACACGGAAAATGCAAGATACCCGTCCGGTTTTGTCGATTGCGACAAATCGCAGCAAGGGAAAATCCGCCCGCTTGACATTTCAGACAGAAACCGTAAAAACGGTGAAACCATGCACTTTACCCGCTGAAAAATACAGCTTACTG
Organism: Oscillospiraceae bacterium; assembly: GCA_017427265.1. Lineage (GTDB taxonomy): Bacteria > Bacillota > Clostridia > Oscillospirales > Ruminococcaceae > Firm-04. The sequence goes on from JAFRTG010000001.1 coordinate 17,468, forward strand.
TCCTGATTGCGCAACTTACCGTTCTGAAAATACATCTTACCGAAATCCTGTTGACTTTCGCCGCAAGATCATTGTATAATGATGCTCGTAATCAGTTGATTTGTAGATGTGCACACTATTGAATTGCTGAAATAAATATCATAATAAGGAAAGAAATACTATGAACAACAGATTAAAACGCAGTCTTGCAATCGTATTTGCTGTCACCGCACTCTGTACGCCGGTCAGCACAAGCCCTGTTCTGAAAGAATTCCGCGCCGAACCGATTGTTGCTTCGGCAGCCGATTTTCTTTCCGGACTCGGATTCCGTGAATTCTCCTATGAGAGCAGCGATCATTCGTATACACTCTATTTTGCGATTAAGGATCGCGCCGCGAAAACTGCGACTCTGACAGCATGCTGTACGCATCAGTCCGGTATCAATCTGACGATTCCTGAAACAGTGTGGTGCCGGGGCGTCAGCTATCAGGTTGTCAGCATTGGACTCAATGCGTTCAACCAACAGAATAACATCAATACGGTCAAGGTTCCGAAAACCGTGACAGAGCTTTCAACCTACGCATTTTCCAACTGCAGAAATCTGACAAGTATTGACTTTGCCCAAGTAAGACCGGGATACGGTGACTATGCCTTGAGAATCATCGGCGGCTCTGCATTTATGAACTGTGAAAAGCTGCAGTCAACGGAATTTTTGAACAATGTGACAGAAATTGCAGGCATGGCTTTCAAGAACTGCAAAAATATCAATTTTGTATATGCGCCGAAGCTGACATATCTGGGTGCCAATGCCTTTTCCGGCTGCAGCAAGCTGAACTTTATCGATCTGACCGGATCGACGATCACGGAAATTCCCAATTCCGCTTTCGCAAATTGCTGCTCTGCGATAAGTTCCGATTACGAGTGGACATTCAGAATGCCTTCCACCGTGACAAAAATCGGCAATTACGCTTTTCAGAATGTCCAAAACATAAGAAAGATCAATCTTTCCAATGTCACAAGCATCGGTGAGGGTGCATTCATGGACTGCTCGAAGCTGAACACTGTTCTGACATGTGACAATCTGTCTTCTGTTGGTGAACGTGCCTTCTACGGCTGCAATGCCATGGATTATTTTGTCTGCAAGAATGACAATGTTTCGTTGGGCTCGCAGGCGGTCGGCTACATGCATTCGAGTCTTTATACCGGGAAAATGCCGTCCTTCAACTTATGGGGCAAAACGAACAACAGCACTATGGCATCGCTTGCCCGCGATAATCACTGGACGTACCGCAAGACAAGTGACGCGCCTGCACTGGCTTCTGAACGATACAAGGACTATGAATGGCAGAAAGCGAACACTTCTTATGAATGGGGTAAGAACAAAAACTATTACTTCAACAATAGCCACCGCCCGTATGCAAACGGCTATTACGGTCAGACGTTTAACGGTATCTGCAGCGGTATGGCAATCGTCAGTGCACTGACATCATCCGGATATCTTTCTGTATCAGATTATGCGCCGGGCTTCAACAAGATCAGTGATGTTCTGCAATACGGTTATATCCCGAACAATACTATATCTTATGTTACGACAGTCTGGGCAAATTCCCAGAACAATTCCTCTTATGATTACTCGGTCAATGCCACATTCGACAAGGAAACGCTGCTCTATACTGAGTATATTACTTACGGCGCAGATGCAGCTGTTATGGACATCAGACCGCAGGGTGTTGCGCCGGGTACACCGGGTCATGCAGTGGTGTGCTTCGGTATGGAGTATAAGAACGATGCAGCTGACAAAAATAATGCATGCTGGAACGGATGGGATGCAAGACTGATGATCTATGATGTCAATAATTATAAGATGTACGGTCCGAAGCAGGATGCAGCACATAAGACAACGGATTATGTGTATGTCAGATTTTCTGACGGCCGCTGGACCTCTCAGCTTGCGAACACCTACGGAAACGGCTTGAACAATACGTCGCTGAAATTCACACATTCTTATAAAAAGATGATGAAGCTCTATAGTATGACAGCAGACGAATTCTTTGCGGCAATCCGCAACTGATTCTGCTGATCTCCATGGCATTCTCCTGAAAAAGCAAGAGACTCACCGTTTTGCGCGGTGAGTCTTTTGCTTTTGTTCGTTTTCAGTTCCAGAACATCATTTGCATGACGGCTATCGCATCCTCATCGGAATCTTTGCCGGTACGCGGATTCTGCGGCGCGGCCGGAAATCTGCATCCGTAGATTCTGCAGGTGAGCCGCCATGAGAGCAGATAGATCACCAGCGAGACCGGCACCGCGATGTACGGCATGTACATGAGCAGCTGCGGGGGCGCTTTTATGCTGCTTTGTGCAGAAGCCGTGCAGAACGCGACAAGCAGACTACACTGCGGCAGAAAGTACACAATGCCGAGCAGCGCAGCAATCAGATGATACAGGAATCCGCTGCCGCGGCGGATCCGCCGGAAGATCAGCGGATACAGAAATGCAGAAGTGTTCAGCACGGTGACCAGCGTAATCGAAGCACCGGTCGTGACCCGGTATGCAGAGCAGTGCAGCAGCAGCATAGGCAGGAATGTGAGGACAGAACCGGTCAGAGCGGCAAGCAGTGAAAATACATATTTTGCGTTTACTTTGTCTGCGCGGGAGTAGGGGAGTGCTTTGGCGTAGGTGCGCCAGCGGGACTGTGCTTCCAGACGGTCTGTAATGTCCGGCAGCAGCCCGAGCGGAAATCCGATGACAATGGATATGATCGGGCAGAAGATTTCTGCTTCACAATGGATGAATTTCATCCAGAGAAGCAGTGCGAAGGGCGCGATGAACATCGTCAGCAGATATTTGTATCCGCCGAGCAGATAAAACTCTTTGCGCAGCAGTGCTTTCATAGCATCACCTTCTTTTCTGAGATTTGTATGCGCAGATGCAGCGGGTTATCAGCCATGAAACCGTACTGATTGCAGCGGTCAGGAGCAGCCAGACGTACAGCGCGGAGAAACGGTGCGCCGGGTCAGGCATGTCGTCTATCAGGAAAATCAGTAACCGTGGGACGACAACCATAAACACAACGGTGAGTATGACCGAACCGATGATTGCAGGAATTCGGTTGTTCAGACGTTCCGAAATACATGAGAACGGCAGCGCAAGTGCAGCATAGCTGCAGATGCCGGCGCCGAATATCAGGATCGCAGGCCGGAAGCGGGCAGCGAATTCCGGTTCATACAGCAGCCCGTTCAGCAGACTCAGCAGCAGTATTATGAGCATTCCGCCAAGAATCAGGAAATATACAGTCAGATATCTTGCATCAATGAGCTGCGCACGGGTCAGGGGAAGCGTGTCTGCATACTGATTCCAGCGGCAGGCAAATGATTTGTTGTGCAGAATCGACGGAATCGTCAGCAGCAGTATCACGAGAAGAAAGCTGTATCCCATAAAGACATAGAGCGGCAGCAGTGCAAAAACGGCTGTGATGAGCAATAGAATGACAATCGGCTTTCTGCCGCCGAGCAGATAAAATTCTTTGCGAAGCAGTGCTTTCATGCGAATCCCTCCTTTTCCCCGGATTCAGATGCTCAGAACTGCTTGCGGCGATAGATGCAGACAGAGAGTGCCCACGATACGGCAGTCAGAATCAGAGCGCCTGCGAGCAGCAGCAGCGCGAGCAGCGGTGTGCTGATATTCCATGCAGCGATCTTTTCAAACAGATTGAAGCCGGGATTGCTTTCCGTATTCGAGGAATGCGTGATTGCGGCCGAAGAAATGCAGGTGATGACGGCGAGCAGAACACCGAGCGCAATCCGTGCCTTTGCAGTGCCGAACTGCAGGTTCAGCGGAAGCAGCACGGAAGCGAGCAGCATACTTCCTGCCGAGACGGCCGCAGCAATCAGGAGCAGCTGTTCCGGGGTGATGCTCTTCATCAGAAACAGGATGGTGACTGTTGTCAGGACGCAGCCGCAGGCGATGAGCAGCAGGCTCATCAGATATTTCGCAGAAACGATGCTTTTGCGGTTGTAGGGCATACCGAGCGCGAAGCGGTCCCAGCGGCTGTTTTCGTCCGTTGTCAGCAGCGTGACCGGCAGAATACCGGCGTATACCGGCAGATACAGCAGTGTGACGAAGGTTTTGGCAGCGATGCTCATGGTGATGAAAAGCAGCACCGGAACCAGCAGCGTCATCGGCTTATGTGTCAGCACAAGCCATTCTTTTTTCAGCAGACCTTTCATAATTATGCCTCCTTTGCCATGATGACAAACAATTCTTCAATGGTGACCGGCTGTGTATCGAAGGATGCCGGTACTCTGTCGCGGCGGACGATGGCCTCCGCGCCGTATTCGCTGATGCGCTTGCCGATGACGGCGTCCTCTGCAAGACCTTCGAGCACGTCTTTTGTCGTGTGCAGAATGCCGTACTGTTCAAGCAGACGGTCCTTTTCCTCGCAGAGCATCAGTCTGCCCTTGTGCAGGAATGCAATGTAGTCGCAGATCTTTTCGAGGTCGCTGACGATGTGCGAGGAGATCAGAATCGAGTGGTTTTCGTCGCGGGTGAAGTCATTGAGGATGCCGACGATCTCGTCGCGCACGAGCGGGTCAAGACCGCTGGTCGGCTCATCGAGAATCAGCAGCTTTGCGTGATGGGAGAGCGCAATCGCAATGCCGAGCTTCATTTTCATGCCCTTGGAGAAGGTCTTGAACGCCTTCTTTTCCGGCAGATCGAACCGTTTGATATAGTCGGCGAACTGGGCGCTGTCCCAGTTGGTGAAGGTATCCTTCATGATCTTTTCGACCTGCTTCACGTTCAGCATTTCCGGCAGGCCGATTTCATCCGGCACGACGCCGATATCCTGCTTGACGGATGCGGCCTCGGAACGGATGTCCTTTCCGAGCAGCCGGATGCTGCCCTCCGAGGAAATCATGCCGAGCATCGCCTTGATGGAGGTGCTCTTGCCGGCGCCGTTTTCACCGATCAGTCCCATGATGCAGCCCTGCGGCAGCGTCAGATCGACGGGGCCGAGCGAGTAGCTGTCATAAACCTTTTTCAGTCCTTTTATTTCAATCGCATTCATAATGATACTCCTTTCAGGAGCCGCAGTGCAGCGGCTCATTCGCTGTCAAGCAAATCAAACATCTGGATGATTTCATCCCGGCTGAGCCCGCAGGATGCTGCAAGCTGCCGGATCTCCGCAAGATGCGCCTCAATCTGTTTGAGGTGTTCTTCGCGGAGCAGTTCGGTGTTTTTCGGCGCGACGAAGCAGCCCTTCGCCGGCACGGTGTAGACAAAGCCTTCATGTTCCAGTTCGTCATAGGCACGCTTGGTCGTCACCACGCTGATGCGCAGATCCTTTGCCAGATTCCGGATTGAAGGCAGAGGATCGTTTTCCTGCAGCGCCCCGCTGATGATCTGGCCTTTGATCTGTGTATAGATCTGATCGTAGATCGGGACGCCGCTTTTATTGTCGATGAAGATTGTCATGGCTGCACCTCCTTGTCAACTGTTTATACACAGTATACACAGTTAGCACAGATTTGTCAAGCCCTTTTGCGAAAAAATTTTTTGAAGCGGCAGCCGGATTTTCCGAAAATTACGCAGATCCATAGAAAATCATGTCAAAAAATTTTTTGACGCTGTGCGCAGAATGCATCTCAGACGCATCTTGCATAAAACGAACGTAAAAGCGTGATTTTCAGACGAATTTTCATAAAAAATCCGTTTCGTGACCTGCCGTGAAAAAGTGAGAAAAAAAGAGATATCCGGAGAAAATGCCGGAAATTTTTAAAATTGATTCTGAACGGCATTTTCTCGCGGTTTGCGAATTTGAAACTGTTATGGTATGATAATGCCATCGGGTGAGGAACACCGCAGAGCGGTGCCTCCCGGTAAGGAGATGTATGATTTATGAACAACAATATCACAGAAACCTACACAGCCAAAAAGAAGGGGCGCGTCGGCAAGATTGTCGGTGCATCCGTTGCAGCGCTTGCTGTAATCATCACCTTTTCGACGGCAGCGGCCACGGTTCCTGCCGGTCATACCGGTGTTGTGGTAACGCTCGGCAAGGTCAGCATGAATACGCTCAGCGAGGGCTTCCACCTCAAGGCGCCGTTTGTGCAGAATGTTGTCAATATCAGCAATCAGATCCAGGTGTACGAGGGCGATGCGCCGGCAGTCTCCAAGGATTTGCAGACCGTCAGCAGTGTGATCGCGGTCAACTACCGCATCCGTTCGGCGGATTCCGCAAGCATTTATCAGAATATCGGCCGCGATTATGAAGCGGTTGTCCTGACGCCGGCCGTACAGGAGAGCGTCAAGGCCGTGACCGCGAAATATACCGCGGAGCAGCTGATTACGGAGCGTACCGCCGTCGGTGAGCAGATGAAAGACATGCTCGGCACCAAGGTCGGTGAGTACGGTATCCAGATCGAAAAATTCAACATTGTCAACTTTGATTTCTCGTCAGAATTCAACGCCGCGATCGAGCAGAAGCAGGTCGCAGAGCAGAATCTGCTGAAAACCAAAACGGAAAAGGAGCAGGCCATTGTTGTGGCAGAAGCAGAAGCCCGCAAGAAGGTCATTGCAGCAGAAGCAGACGCGGAAGCGATCCTTGCAAAAGCAAAGGCGCAGGCCGATGCAAACCAGCTGATTAACGATTCTCTGACCGGTCTTGTGCTCCAGAACAAAATGCTCGAAAAATGGGACGGCGCCGTGCCGAAGGTCAGCGGTAGCGATTCTTCGCTCCTGCTTGACATTACAGAGGCGGCCGGTACACAGACCAACCAAGCGCCCGCTGCGCAGGCAGCAGACGTTCCTGCGGCAGACTGAGCAGCAGCGGTATGATTATACCGTAGTATTATGGATGCATCATATCGGGGTAGGGAATCCGTCCAGGAAAGAAAATACGATTGCCGCTGTTATATAGCCGCTGCTGCCGTGCGTGGCTGCGGGCTGATGCCGGGCAGGAGAACCGGGGCTGACATGATCTCCTGCCTATATGACAAAAAACGGCACAGCCTGCGCCCGTGCCCGATATGAAAATCCACCCCCTCCGCCTATTTCATTTTACATATAACTTCCTCCATTCCTTCATGCAAAAGCCCTGCACAACCTGACTGTGCAGGGTTTTTGCTGTTCTGAAACAGCTGCTTTCTGCATAAGATCAGACAGAACACGATGGGGGGAATGCAGATGAAGCGATTGCTGCGGCTGGCTGCCGGACTGGCGGCAGCAGTATCGGCCGCCGGGATGCTGCCGCGCCTGACGGTCTTTGCAGCGCTGCCGGAAACGTCGGCAGGCGCCTATGTGCTGACGGATGCGCAGTCCGGGCAGATCATATGCGGGATGCACGCCGACGAAAAGCGTCCGATGGCAAGTACCACCAAGATCATGACAACGCTGCTGACGCTCGAAAGCGGCGATCTGGATACGCCGTTCAGGGTTGACAGCGATGCGATCCGCGTGGAGGGCTCCTCGATGGGGCTGCAGGAAGGTGACACCGTGACCAAGCGTGTACTCTGTGCCGGAATGCTGCTGCCCTCCGGCAATGACGCCGCCAACGCGGCAGCGGTCGCGGTGTCGGGGAGTATTCCGGATTTTCTTGATCTGATGAACCGCAGGGCAGAGGCAATCGGCATGACGCACAGCTGTTTCGCCTCGCCCTCCGGACTGGATGCCGACGGACACGGCGCCTCTGCATCCGATATGGCGCTGCTTGCGAGGGAAGCGCTGCAGAACGACGATTTTGCGGCGATCTGTAAGCAGCAGCGCATGACGGTCTGCTTCGGGAATCCGCCCTATGCGCGGACGCTGACGAATACCAACAAGCTGCTGGCAATGGACGAGACGGTCATCGGCGTCAAGACCGGCTTCACCGATGCGGCGGGGCGCTGTCTGGTCAGTGCCTGCAGACGGGACGGCCGGACGCTGATCTGCGTGACGCTCTCTGACCGCAATGACTGGAACGATCACCGTGCGCTGTATGACTATGCCTTTCCGCTTGCAGAGCCGTATGCGGTTCCGGTGCCGCGGCTGCCGGAGCTGCCGGTCGAGGGCGGAACCGTACAGGCGGTGCAGGTCTATCTGCCGGAGCCGCTGCAGCTGACTGCGTGGCGCGGCGTTCCGCCGGAATGCGACATGACCGTGCTGCTGCCGCCGTTCCTGACTGCGCCGATAGAGAAGGGGGCACAGGTCGGAACGCTGCTCTGCAGCAGGGGAAAAACAGAGATCGCAAGGCTGCCGCTCTGCGCGTCTGTGAAGGTTGAACAACAGGGTCAAAAAAAGCCCGCTGAAAATATGATTCTGCGTATAAAAAAGGCCTTGTTTAAGCATTTTTTCAATTACTCGCAGTATAGTCTCTAGCATTTTATACAATGAAAATCAGCATTTCTTAGACACATTGCCGATTTTTAACGAAATGCACTTTTCCCTCTTGACGGATTTATACAAATCTGCTATAATATAACCAAGGCGAGCAAAAGCTACGGCATCCATCCTTTCCTCCATAAATTGATTTATCCCCCGCCCGCCCTTACACGATAAATCAATCGCCCTCTCGAATTTACCCGTAAACAAAGAAGCCTTCTCACCGTGATGAGAAGGCTTCTTTGTTTCTATTGACTTTTGATGCCGGAAATGCTATAATAGCGGAGTATCTGAAATCATTTATCGGAAGGCTTTTTATATGACACTTGTTTTTATTTTGAACAATCTTCTGCTCGGTGTCGGGCTGGCGATGGACGCTTTTACGGTTTCGCTGGCGAACGGTCTGCACGAGCCGCAGATGAAGCACTCGCGGGCAGCGGGGATTGCCGGCGTATTTGCTGCATTTCAGGGCGCCATGCCGATGATCGGCTGGGTGTGCATCCATACGATTGCCAAGCATTTTATCGCATTTGAAAAGCTGATCCCATGGATTGCCCTGATCCTGCTGGCAGGCATCGGCGGCAAGATGGTCATTGAAGGCATCCGCAAGAAGCCTGAGGACGATGCGGCGGAGGAAAGCAGCGTCGGGTTCGGCGGGCTGATTCTGCAGGGCATTGCAACCTCGATCGACGCGCTGTCTGTCGGCTTCACGATTGCGGACTATTCAATCGGGCTGGCGGCTGCGGCTGCGCTGATGATCGCAGCGGTGACATTTGTGATCTGTATGGTCGGTGTTCAGCTCGGCAAAAAAGCCGGCATGAAGCTGGCCGGCAAGGCGACGGTGCTCGGCGGGATTCTGCTGATCGGCATCGGACTGGAAATCTTTATCTCGCATATGGTCTGAACTGACAGGCGGCTGTTTCTGTGCGGAACGGCCGTCTGTTTTGCTTGTGGCAGTGGCTTGTTCGCGGTGTTTTCGAGCGCTTCCGGCGCGCAAAAATGCATTTTTTGGCCGAGCTTTTTTCAAAAAGCTCGCAGGTCAAGGGCAGCACCCTTGTCGCTCTCCGCAGAAAGCGGCATTCTCCTGCGTTCAGGAGCTCGGCGGGCTTGAGGACCTGCGATAGAGGTCCCCATTTCTGAATAGCATCCGCGCAGCGGATACCTCTTTTATTAAAATCCCCGATGTGCCACTCCCTTGCTTGTGAAAGACTTGACAATCCTGCTGATTTGCGGTATACTATAATGTGGAGTTTTCCGAAAAAATCAAGGAGAGGAAGGTATCGTCAATGGAGAAGCAAATCAAAGCGATGCGGGAAGAAATCGAATCCGCCGCCGCTGCCATTACCGATTCCAAAGAGATGTATCAGCTCCGGAAACAGTATCTGGATAATAAATCCGGAAAGATTTCTGCGCTGATGAAGAATATGCGCGATCTTTCGCCGGAGGAGCGTCCCGCATTCGGCAAGATCGTCAACGAGCTGAAAACATGGGCGCTTGATTTCTTTACGGCGCAGGATTCCCGCCTCAAGGCGGCTGAACTCGCTGAGAAAAATGCTGCCGAGCAGATTGATGTGACGATGCCGGCACCGGCTGTCCGCAGCGGCGCGCTGCATCCGAACACGCTGATCGCAAACGAGCTCATCGAAATCTTTGCCGGCATGGGCTTTACGATTTTTGAGGGCCCGGAAATCGAGAACGATTACTATAACTTTACCGCGCTGAATACCCCGAAGGATCATCCGGCGCGCGATATGCAGGATACATTCTATGTTTCGCCGGAGCTGCTGCTGCGCACGCAGACCTCCGCAGGACAGATCCGCGTCATGGAGAATACCAAGCCGCCGATCAAGATTCTTTCGCCGGGCAAAGTGTTCCGTTCCGACGACGATGCAACGCATTCCCCGATGTTCTCCCAGATGGAGGGACTGGTCGTGGACAAGGGCATCACGCTCTGCGACCTGCAGGGTATGCTCGATGAGTTCGCACGCAATGTATTCGGCGAAGGCGTCAGAACAAGACTGCGCCCGTCCTACTTCCCGTTCACGGAGCCGTCCGTCGAGGTCGATGTCAGCTGCTTTGAGTGCGGCGGCAAGGGCTGCCGTCTGTGCAAGGACACCGGCTGGATCGAGGTGCTCGGTGCCGGCATGGTCAACTGGAAGGTGCTCGAAAACTGCGGCGTGGATCCGGATGTGTATACCGGATTTGCATTCGGCATGGGCATCGAGCGTATCGCCATGCTGAAATACGGCATTCCGAACATCAAGATGCTGTTTGAGTCGGATGTCCGTGTGCTCTCTCAGTTCCGCGAGTGAGTGAGATTCCGTCCTGCGCAGGACGGCTGCAATCTGGCATCTGCATTTCATATTAAATGAAAGGAACTAATAACGATGATCGTTCCATTAAGTTGGTTAAAGGAATATGTTGATATTGACGTCACGCCGCAGGAGCTGGAAACGAAGCTCTTTGACTGCGGATTTGAGGTCGAGACCCTGACCGAGCTCGGCGCGGAGGTTTCCGGCGTTGTGGTCGGCCTTGTCGAGCAGTGCGAGCCGATTCCGGATACGCATCTGCATGTCTGTCAGGTGGACTGCGGCGAACACGGTAAATTCCAGATCTGCTGCGGCGCCGATAATGTGAAGGCGGGCGGCAAATATCCGGCTGCACTGGTCGGTGCACAGGTCTATGCAACTGCAAAGGATCATGTGACGATCGAAGGCACCATGAGGATCAAGAAGGGCAAGCTCAAGGGCTTTGAATCGCAGGGTATGCTCTGCTCCGGTATCGAGATCGGTCTGAACGACGACCTGTATCCGGGTGCGGAATACTGCGGTCTGCTCGTGCTGCCGGAGGATGCTCCGGTCGGTGCAGACATTAAGCCGCTTGTCGGACTCGATGACTGGATGTATGATATTTCGATCACGGCAAACCGCCCGGACTGCATGAGCGTGCTCGGCATTGCAAGAGAGGTCGCTGCCGCACTGGGCAAGCCGCTGAAAATGCCCGCTCTGGACTATAAAACCGACGGCACGAAGCTGGACGGCTTCAAGGTCACGGTTGAGGACACCGATCTTTGCCCGCGCTATCAGGCACACTATGTCCGCAATGTGAAGATCGCGCAGTCTCCGGCATGGATGCGCCGCCGTCTGGCACTGGTCGGCATCCGCTCCATCTCGAACATTGTCGATATCACAAACTATGTGCTGAAGGAAATCGGTCAGCCGATGCACGCATTTGACCTGCGTCAGCTGGAGGAAAAGCAGATTGTTGTCCGCAGAGCAAAGCAGGATGAGACAATCGTGACGCTCGATGAAAAGGAATTCAAGCTGAATCCGAACAATCTCGTCATCTGTGACGGCAAAAAGCCGGTCGCGCTGGCGGGTATCATGGGCGGCCTCAATTCCGAGATCAAGGACGACACTGCAGATGTGGTCTTTGAATCGGCCAAGTTCATGCGCGACAATGTCCGCAAGACCTCCCGTGCGCTCGGACAGCATTCCGACAGCTCCCAGCGCTTTGAAAAGGGCGTGGATGAATATGCGACGCAGCTCGGTCTGAAGCGTGCGCTGCACCTGATTGACGAGCTCGGCTGCGGTTCCGTGACGGAATCCGGCTTTGCCGAGTCGGTATCCGCCGATCCGACGGCAACCCGTCCGCTGACGGTCTCGATCGCAAAGATCAATGCGCTGCTCGGCATCACGGTGCCGGATGACGAGATCATCCGCATCCTCACGAATCTCGATTTCGCACCGCAGATCAGCGGCGATGCGCTCAGCGTGCAGGTTCCGCCCTACCGCGAGGACATCGAAAATGCGCCGGATATCGCGGAGGAGCTGATCCGCATGTACGGCTATCAGCATATCACGCCGACCTTCCTTGCAGCTGCTTCCGTGACGAACGGCGGCAGAAATGCTGCGCAGAACAGTCTGCTCAAGCTGAAGCGGACGCTCGCTGCACAGGGACTCTGCGAGGCGATTCACTATTCGTTCTATTCGCCGAAGGATCTCGACCTGCTGCGTATCCCGCAGGATGCACCGCTGCGGCAGGCCATCCGCATTCTGAACCCGATTTCTGAGGATCTGTCGATCATGCGCACAATGCTGGCACCGTCTATGCTGAACGCCGTGATCCGCAATGTCCGCCGCGGCAATGACGAGGGCGGCCTGTTCGAGATCGCAAAGACCTATCATTCCGCAGAGGAGCACCCGTCCGAGGAGCCGGAGGAGCGCGAGGCGCTTTCCATCGGCTTGTTCGACGGCGGCAAGCTGAGCTTCTTTGACGGCAAGGCCGTTCTGGAGGCACTTGCAGCGGCATTCCGTCTGAGCTTCACCTACAAAAAGCCGGAAAATCCGGAGAAGTATCCGTTCCTGCATCCGGGCATGAGCGCGGTTGTCTCGCTGGACGGTCAGGAGATCGGCTGGATCGGTATGCTTGCACATGACCTGACAGACGCTGAGGTGCCGGAGCACGCTGTGCTGCTGGCAGAGCTCGATCTGACAGCTCTGCGTCCGTATCTCTGCAAGCCGGTCACCTTTGAGATGCTGCCGAAGTTCCCGGTTGTGCAGCGTGACATTGCGCTGCTGGTCAGCGAAAAGGTCATCTGCGCCGATCTGGAAGCCTGCATGAAGCGCTCCTGCAAGTCGCTGAATCAGGTGCGTCTGTTCGATGTCTATAAGGGCAAGCAGATTGAAGCAGGCAAGCAGTCGCTTGCATTCTCGCTGTGGTTCCGTTCGGACGACCATGCGCTGACCGATCAGGAGGTCGATCAGTTCGTCGCCAAGATTCTGAAGAATCTCGGCAAGGAATTTGAGGCTACCCAGAGATAATGCGGGAATTGTTCCGCGAGGATTTGTAATGCGGCTCCGCCTCAAATATTTGCAGGGAATTGCACATCCAGTTCCCGTTATTCAATGAAAAATAGGCGCTGACAAATCAGTCGGCGCCTATTTTTCATTGAATAACGGGATTCCAAAGGGACACTGTCCCTTTGGTCAGGTTTGGGCTGAAAGCCCATTATAAATCATCGCGCAGCGATACCGCTGACTCAGCTTAAATCGAGCGAGGTAAAGCCAAGATTGTTCAGCTGCATTTGCAGCCGGGTGAACTGCTGGAGCGCAGCCAGCGCGGTAAAGACGATATGTGTCGGCTTCCCTGAGGTAAAAAAGCTGAAATAGGGCGGATTTGCAGTAATATCCCGTTCCGCAACGCAGGTCGGACTGCTGTACTGATTGTTGATGCATTCCTCAAACCGGATACAGAATCCGTCAGCGAAAGAGATGCCGGTCTGGTCGATGGACAGGATGTCAGAATAGTTTCTTTCGAGGTACTTCATGTGAAACTCCTTTCTGTTACAGGCGGCATTCAGGCTGCAAAGGCATCAGAGCATGTTGACCTTCAGCCGTTCCGGGTTTTCGCGCTCCGCATGGGCGATTGCATTGATGGCTGCTCTGCCGTAAGGACCGAGGTTGTCGATCAGGCTTTGCATATGCAGAAGATTGATGACAGTTTTCTGCGGCAGCGAGGTCAGGCAGTCATGCAGCGCATCCAGATTTTTGCCGTAAAAGCCGGGCAAATGCAGCTGAGATGAGAACACACGGTGAAAATCGTTTTCTTCCGTGATTGCCGAACAGTCGATGTTTACAGTCATGCCTTATTCCTCCCCATATAATAATTCAAAGGTTTTGTAATGGTCGCCGGTATAGTAGATCAGACCGTCATTGGAAAACACGATGCGCTTTGCGCCGCGGGAATCCTTTCCGAGTGTGTCGATATCGCATTCAGTATATTCACGGCCTTTTTTCTCCGGAAGCGAGCCTTCATAGTTTCCGAAATACGATCCGCCGATGCAGCAGCCGGGCGCATACGGCTCAAGGGAGCCGCCTTCCCAGCCGAGCTTTTGCGCTTCCTTTTTGGTGATGAAATTCCGGGGCAGCTCGCCGTATGTATAGATATAGAGTGCAACGTCGTCCTTTGTCGTATAGACGCCGTCCCGGTCGATTGTTGCTTCAACGGTGACGGTCTCGGTGCTTGTTGTGAGGTCTGTACCGCTGAGATAATCCGCAGTGGTGACGGTGTTCTTTTTCTTTTTATTCTTCTTGGATTTCGCGGTGCCGGAGGTTGCCGCAGTCCTGTTTTCTTCTGTCTGCGATGCAGCGGAGTCAGATGTCAGAACGGTTGCTGCAGCGGTGGTCTGCGTTGTTTCGGCCGGAATGGAAGCGACTGCCCACGTTGCGGGTTTGCCGGTCGCCTCAACAATTTCGAGGCTGTATTCCGGTTCGGCGTACTGTGCAGGGGAATCCGCCGGCTTTTTGTTCCGGCATCCGCCGAGCGTGAGGAGAACGCCGGACGCAAGCAGAACCGAAATCGTTTTTTTCATACGGAAATCCTCCTTTATTGCTTATATTATAACATATTACGCAAAAAAATGCAATAGATAATAAAATTTTAGCAATAATTTGCTGCCGTTGAACGGATATTTGATGTCCGCCGGTCAGATGCGGAACGGTCAAATGCAGCAAATCACAATATTTGCGCAGAAATCACGCTGTTTCCGTCAGCATTGCGTCAGCGACGGATAAAAGGGCACTGGCGGTTCGCCGGCGTACTGCCTGCGGGTTCCGAATCAATGCGTATGCGGTTCTTTGTTTTCGTTGATCGGTTTGCTTTTTTCCCAGAGGTATTCAAATTCAATCCGGAACAGCTCGTATTCCGGCGAGTCCGTCTCCGGAAAAATCGAATAATACTGTCCGAAGTAGAAATTGCCGTAGGTATAAAACACAACGCGCATTCCGGAAGCATCCGGCGTCCTGCCGGTAAAACGTGTGTAATTACGCAGAATCGGCACCGGAGAAAGCCGCACCTCGACCGCGCCGCCGTGTCTGCGCTCAAACTCCTGCCAGTATTGCAGATTCAGGCTGAACGGCAATGAAAAGCGGTTCTTGTTGTTGATATGCGTGGAGAGCGTCCATGCCATATCCTCATCGTCGATCAGAATCCGCATGACGGTTCCGCTTTCCAGCATATTGATCATCATGTTCATGCGCTCGCCGTCCGAAAGCCATGAGGTGCCCATGTGAAAGGCCATGTCCAGCTGCTGAATCTGTTCCGGATGCGCGGTCATGCTGCGGAAATAGTCGATTTCCGTCCAGCCCTCCATCATGACGCTGCCGCGGAATAAGAATTCATCGGGTTTGCCGGATTTTGCTTCCGCCTGCGTATAGATCCCGGCAACCGTTGTGATGCGCTCTCCGAAAACCGCCCAGAGAATCATGAGCAGCAGCTTCCGGTACGGGTCAGATGTTTGCTGCAGCTCTGCAGCAAACTGCTTCGGATAGCGCGATGCATCCTCCGGAATCAGCGCTTCGAGTGCTTCTGCATGGAAGAACGGGAACTGCGTCTGCAGAAACTGCGTCCAGTCGCCGGCAGTCTCCGGGCTGCGCAGATAGCTTCCGATCAGATTCAGCTCGTTCTGATGCGCCCGGCTGCAGGTTTGCTTGGCCGGATACCGGACAACATTGCCGTTGAGAAATGAGGTGCGTGCATTGCGGAGCGCGGTGTCCTGTTCGTATATAAAATCAAGCAGATGCGTGCTGTCCGTTTCGCGCAGTGCGGGCGGGAACAGCGTCGGCAGATATTCCGCCTTTTTGAGCGCAGGGTTAAGGAGTTCCTGCAGCGTGTTCAGCGTGATTGTGTTTGCCTGCTCCATCTTCATGTCATTGCGCCTCCTTCGAGCAGATTTTCAGCATGATTGTGCGCGGTTTCAGCATATTGCTGCATACTGCAGCAGAATCAGATAAAATTGTGAACGGTTTGAACGGATATTTTCTCGCTTTCAGCATATGATTTATGGTATAACATAGACAGAGGCGAAAGCCCGATCAAAACAGAAAGCGAGGAATGCATCATGAAAAAACTGTTTGTTTTGTTATGTGCCGTGGCCGGATGCTGCGCGTTCGGCAGTTTGCAGAACGGTGAACCTCAAACGGTGTCTGCGCCGCAGGAAGTGGCGTCCAATTATAAGTTCAATGTTCCTTCCCCCGGTGAAGCCGGCAGCAGGCTTGCAAGGATAGCAGACGATCTGCGGGAATTCTTCGCGCTGTTCTCGGTGGAAAAGCTGCCGGACTCCGGAATGGATTCGCAGGGCGAAATGTGGATTGTCGTCACGGTACAAGATTAAATCATTTCTATTATAGCACGGATTGTGCAGGAATGCAAGAGGGTCGGCAGCAGGAGCGTGTCGGATTGGGGATTTTCCGGGAAGCAGTCATAATCGCATGAAATAACAAAAAGGCGCCGATTTCAGCAATCAGCGCCTTTTTCATATACATTGCGGGATTTCAAAGAATCACGTTCCCTTTGAGAAAGTCTGCGGCGGAGCGTCATGCTCCGTCATCGAGCAGCAATACCGGAGCCTTAGCCCTCCTCGGCAATCCACTGCTTCCAGACAGCAGAGGCCTCGCCGACGGTTGCCTTCTGGCCGTTCCGGACGATCGGGGTGCGGAGCAGCGCGGGTTCTTCGAGCAGCTTTTCAAACTGTGCATCCGGCAGCAGATACTTGACAAGCGCGGCGTCCGGGTGCTTTTCGTCGATGAGGTTTTCAATGCCGCCGACACCGCGGATCACGCTTTCAAGCTCGCGCTTGCTCATGCCCTTTGCAGGCAGATCGACGGACTGAAATTTGATGTGCCGTTCCTTGAAGAAGCGCTCTGCCTTTTTGGTATCAAAGCACTTGCTTTTCCCGAAAATCTGAATATTCATGGCTGTACCTGTACATTGGCTCTGCCGCGCATAGCCCGGCCGATCCGCGATTCCGGATAGCATTGCGCGTAGTCCTCCAGAATCCCTTTCACAAGATATTTTGCATATTTTCCGCCCTCGATCATGGCACAGAACGCGATCTCCGGCTCTGCGGCAGGCGCATAACCGATGACGAAGGTATCCGTGCCGCGCGGAGACTGCGGCGTACCGGTTTTGAGCGCAACATCAAAACCGAGATTGTTCAGATCGTATTCCGGCAGCATCGGCGTCTGTGCGGCGCCGATCATGCCTTTTTCGATATAGGAGTAAACATCCTTTGCGTTGTTCTGTGCGACTGTCGCAGCGATTTCCGGCTCCTTAACAGAAAGCTGTTCGGTCATGGTGTTGTTCCAGTAGGAGCTGATGAGGTGCGGACGATAGCGCACACCTTCATTTGCAATGGTCGAGGCGACGGTCGCCATCTGCAGCGGCGTGACCTGTACCTCAGACTGACCGATCGCGGCCTGTGTCAGCTCGCCGATATACCACTGCAGGCCGAGCTTTTCAAAGGTTTCCGGGCAGGCGAGATAGCCGCCGCTGTCGCCGGATTCCAGTCCGAGCGGTGCGCCGAGGCCGTACATCCGCTCGTAATCGAGCAGCGTATCAAGACCGAGTCTTGCGCTCAGCTCATAGAAAAAGATGTTGCAGGAGACTGTCAGCGCGTTGGAAACGGCAATGTCCTGATGATTGCCCGTGCAGTGGAACGTATGCCCGTAGAACAGGAAATCGTGCGAGCAGTGGAAGGTCGTGCTGCCGTTGATCTTGCCGGAATCGAGGCCGGCCGTCGCGGTAATGGTCTTGAAGGTCGAGCCGGGACGGTAAAGGCCGTCCGTGGCGCGGTTGATGAGCGGGAAATTGTCCTGTTCCGCAACATTTTTATAGCTTTCGAGAAGATCACCGAGATCGTAGGTCGGCAGGGTCGCCATGCCGAGCACGCCGTTGTCCTTTGTATCCAGCACAACCGCGGCACCGCAGTAGGCATTTTTGCATTCCGCATCCGTATCCCGGAGCATTTTGCAGTGCTCGTCGAGCCGTTTTTGCAGGCTCTGCTGCAATTTGGCATTGACAGTCAGCTGAATGGTCTCGCCGCCGACGGGTTCCTGCGAAATCACAACAGAGGAGACATCACCGTTTGTGACGGTGATCTCCTTTTTTCCGTTGATGCCGCGCAGCTCCGCTTCGCAGGCGAGCTCCAGACCTGTCTTGCCGACCGCATCGGAGAGTGCATAATCCTCGTGGCCGTTTTCTTTGAGTGCATTGAACTCATCCTGCGAATAGATCGGGCCGACATAGCCGATCTCATGCGGGATGACGGTACCGTTTTCGACCGTGCGGATTGCTTCCTCAACAATGTTGACGCCGCTCAGCGTGACACGCAGCTCCTTGATGCGCGTGACGGTTTTGAGGTCGATATCGTTTGCGAAATAGAACACATTGGACATGGAGAAGCTGCGCAGCAGCATCTCATAGCGGATGCCCGCGATGATGCGGCGATCCTTTTCGGAATACTCCGCGCCGATTTCGTAGTCGTCATAGAGCTTGTCGATGCAGTTCGGCGCAGTCGCATATTTGTTGAGCCGCAGATTCTTTTTCATTTCCTCAATATCGCGGTCACGGTCAACGGAGAAGAAATACGGTTCCGTTTTGGTGACCGGCATCGTATCGTTCCACTCGTAGCCGGCTTCCTTCAGAAGCTGCACCGTCCGGTAGATGACGGCATTTCCCTCTTTGTTGTCGGCGGGGAAATAGGCCTTTTCGATGATGAGGTTATAGCCGATCTTGTTGGAGACGATCGGCTCGCCGGTGCAGTCCACGATCTCACCGCGCGTGGCCGGAATGACCTGCGTATAGACCGACTGCACGATATGCTGCTGATTTTCCTCTTCTGCCGCGACGATCTGCAGCTTGACAAGCCGGTAAATACCGAGCGCCGCCGAGGCGAGCACCAGCAGAATCAGAAAGCTGCTGCGCAGAAATTC
The DNA here is from genome assembly GCA_017427265.1 of Oscillospiraceae bacterium. Taxonomy (GTDB): domain Bacteria; phylum Bacillota; class Clostridia; order Oscillospirales; family Ruminococcaceae; genus Firm-04. Next base: position 36,577 of record JAFRTG010000001.1, read on the forward strand.
GGAAATCTGGCGCATGATCTCTTTCATTTTGTTCTCTCCTGCGCATCAGATGCGCTGTCTGACGGGGATTGTATTTATTTTGCTTCCGGATCAAACATTTCCGCAAGGGAAATGCCGGAATAATCCTCCGTGAAATGTGCTGCGGAATCCAGACGGATCGGGAACTGCTTTCCGGTTTCCATATTCTTGATCTGACCGTTGCCCTGTTCGAGCTCATTGGAGCCGAGCACGACGAGATATTTTGTGCCGAGCTTGTTGGCATATTTCATCTGCGCCTTGAAGGAGCGGTCGAGCAGGTCGAATTCCGCACGGACGCCCATGTCGCGCAGTGCATTTGCGTACTGCAGGGCGACCGGTCTTGCGGCATCGTCCATCGGCGCAAGATAAACATCGCAGGAGCGAGCCTCCATGAAGCTGCATCCCTGCTGCTCCATTGTCAGAATCAGTCGTTCCAGACCCATGCCGAAGCCGAGTGCCGGGATGCTCTGGCCGCCGAGCTGTTCGATCAGGCCGTCATAGCGGCCGCCGGCACAGACCGTACCCTGCGCGCCGATATCGGTTGTGATGAACTCAAAAACCGTTTTGGTATAGTAATCCAGACCGCGGACGATCTTCGGATTGATGACATATTCAACACCCATTGAAGTGAGTGCCGACTTGACCGCATCGAAGTGTGCGCGGCAGTCGTCGCAGAGGTAATCGAGAATGACAGGCGCATCCTTTGCAATGGCCTGATCCTCCGGCGATTTGCAGTCAAGCAGACGCATCGGATTGCGGACAAGGCGCTCCTGACAGGTTTCGCAGAGCTCCTCGCGGTGCGGCTCGAAGTAGGCCTTCAGCGCCTTCTGATATGCCGCGCGGCAGGTCGGGCAGCCGATGCTGTTGAGGTTCAGCACGATATTTTTCAGCTGCAGGCGTTCGAGTGCAGTCTTTGCAAGCAGAATGACCTCTGCATCCGCATAGGGCGAAGCAGCGCCGGCCATTTCAACGCCGAACTGGTGGAATTCGCGGAGTCTGCCGGCCTGCGGGCGCTCGTGGCGGAAGCAGGAGAGCTGATAAAACACCTTCTGCGGAAGCGCCTCTGCGAGCATACCGTTCTGCAGCATGGCACGGATGGTACCTGCGGTGCCCTCCGGACGGAGCGTGAACTGGGTCTCGCGTGCAATGACGGAATACATTTCCTTCTGCACGACGTCGGTGGTTTCGCCGACGGAGCGCTGGAACAGCTCCGTCTGTTCAAAGGTCGGGATCCGGATCTCAGAGAAGCCGAAGCTCTCCGCGACCTCTCTGGTCACGCGCTCAACGGTGTGCCACTTGTGGATCCGTTCCGGGGTGACGTCTTCGGTTCCGTTCGGTCGTTTCAGATAGTTTGCCATGATATCTTCCTTTCAGGGAATGGGTTCCTGCTCCGCGTCCCGGAGGGAGGCGCGGATTTTTTCGAGTTCCTTTTGTGTACGGTAGGTGCGGCTTTTCAGGCAGTATTCACATCCGCCGTGATTGCAGCACATCGGATCGACGGCCTTGCTCCCGCGATAGGGTCTGCGGTGTTCCTTGCCGGAACGGATCGCTTTTTCGAGGCTCATATCACACCTCCGTTTGCCGGTAACAGCACATAGGAATTGCCCCTTTCGGTGAGGAAGGGGCAATCAGTCATTACATGACGGGGTTACCGATCTCGCGCCAGTCGAGGTCGCCGCGCTCCAGAGCCAGAATCAGTGCTTCTGCGGTTGCAATGTTGGTGGCGACCGGTACGTTATGCACATCGCACAGGCGGAGCAGATTCATGTCGTTGGGCTCACTGGCCTTCGGGTTGATCGGATCCCGGAAGAAGAGAAGCACGTCAATTTCGTCACACGAGATGCGAGCGGAAATTTCCTGTCCGCCGCCCTGTGCGCCGCTGAGGAAGCGCTTAATCGGGAGCCCGGTTGCTTCTGCAACCTGTTTTCCGGTTGTGCCTGTCGCACACAGTACATGGCGGCTCAGCACAGCGTAGTAAGCTGTGCAGAACTGGATCATCAATTCCTTTTTCGCATCGTGGGCAATCAGAGCAATTGTCATTGTATGGTTCATCCTTTCTGTGAAGAAAATATCCTTGGGTCATTTCTCGCGTAATTGTCTCGCGGTGCGCCCTGAAACATCAGGGTTTCGTGTCGGCTGTTTAACCGATTTTGACAGTCAGCGGAGCATTTTCGCCGCGCAGACGCTTGGAGATTGCGTCGAAGGCGGCAAGGCTCGGTGCCGTGGAAGGGATCGGTTCGCCCTTGCCTGTGGCAATCACCAGCTGGTAATCCTCGGGAATGACGCCGATCAGCTGCACGCCGATGCTGTCGATGATTTCATCAAGGTCACGGACGAGCTCTGCGCCGATGGCCTTTTTGCTCACCTTGTTGATGATGAGGCGCTGACGGCGGTTGCCGCGGGCATAGAATTCATCGGACATCATCTGCGCATCACGCACGCAGATCGGATCCGGGGTGGTGACAACGAGGATCAGGTTTGCCTGCTCGACGATGTCAAAAACATGGTTATTGATGCCGGCGCCGGTATCAATAATAATGTAATCGTAGTATTTGCGGACGGACTGGCAGATATCGACGATCTGCTGAACCGTAACCTGCAGGAAGGGGTTCTTCGGGGCACAGAGCACAAACAGATTGCTTGCCATCGGCACGCGCGCGACGGCATCGAGTGCAGAGACCTTTCCGGAGATGACATCGCTGACGTCATGCTTGATCTGGCCGGTCATGCCGAAGATGATATCAATGCAGCGGAGGCCGAAGTCCAGCTCGATAATCAGTGTCCGGCTGCCCTGCTTTGCGAGGGTATAGCCGATGCCTGCACAGATGGATGACTTTCCTGTTCCGCCCTTTCCGGACGTGACTGCTATTGTTTTAGACATATATTAGGACCCCTTTCCGAGACTGTCGGGATGCCTGTGCATTCAGGCAGCTGCGATGCTATCTTTTTTTGTGAAATCGGGTATCCGTTTGCTGAAAGGGCACACGGATACCTCTTATATTATAACCACAAATTGCAGATTTGTCAAATCCCTTTTGCACTAAAATTGAAAAATTGTCAGGTTCGTATGTTTTGACATTGTACATTTGTGCAATTTGACAGTATGTAATGCAGGAGCATCTGTTCGGGGCTGTCCGGCAGATGCGGATTATGCCGCAGGTGCAGTCTGCGTGCCGGACTGAACAGGCTCGGAAGGCTGTGTCTGATCTGCAAAGGGATCGGTCTTTTCGCGTTCGAGAATCTCAATGCTTTCGAGCATTTTGCGGAAGTGGTTGCTGTAGATTGAGAACGTATCCGCATGACTCTTGCAGGTGAAGAGATAGGCGTAATTATCCTTGGTGACGACTGCGGTCAGGCAGCGGAGCTCCTGCTCCTTGTCCGGCGCAATGATTGCATAGGAAAATTCCAGCAGACGCGCAGACTGCGAGGAAATTTTGATTTTTTCGTCGGAAAGAAGCATGAACCGGTCAGCCGTTTTCCGGTACTGTGCGAGCACATTGTCCGTATAGACATTGACATCGTCCTGCCCGTAGAGCAGTTCCTCGCCGGTGATGATGATAGATGCGTCATCCTTGATGTAGTATTTGTCGTAGTGCTCGGAAGAAGTTTCCGTGAAGCCTGCGGGTACGCTGATCGAGATATTGGCCGGCATGGAGGACGGCACAATGATCTCCGAAAAAGCGGGGAGCGAGGACTCTGAGGATTCGGCTGTATCGGTCAGGCTTCCGTTTCTGTGCGTGATTGCAGCCAGCACAATAATCGCCAGTATGACGGAAAACATCATAACCAGCGGGACGATCGGATTCTTTTTCATCATCGGATGCGGTCCTTTCAGAATCGAATTGAAAAACCGATGCGTTTGCGCGCATCGGCATTCCGGATGTGACCAGACCTGTAAGCCGGGTTCTGTCCAGTTTATTTTCGACAGAAAATAAACGTGTGCAGCCATTTATCTACACCTTCCGTCGCCGGAAGGCTGAAGCCGCCTTTGCGGGATGATCCGCCGAGCAGACGTTACGATCATCCGCACCAATCAGCGTTGCATCGGGTAGGGTTTACACAGCAGGATACTCTCGTATCCTCTGGTGGGCTCTTACCCCGCCTTTCCACCATCGCCCGCGAACGGGCAGTCTCATTTCTGTTGCACTGGCCCTAGGGTCACCCCCGGCTGCCGTTAGCAGTTACCCTGCTCTGTGATGCCCGGACTTTCCTCGTCAACTGAAAGCGTTGCCGCGGCTGCACAGTCTGCTCACCGTATTATTGTATCACAACAGCACCGGTTTGTCAAGAGTCATGCGGAAAAATACGCGGCAGCTGCCTCTTTCAGCGCGGAATCTGAAACTTGTGCGAAACCGCATACTGATCGACTGCAGAACAGTAACACTGATAGGCCTGATACAGCCGGACATCCGCATCCGGATTGACGGAGGGATCGACCATTGCGCGTTTCCGTTTTTGAGCATATCCGGTTGCCGCATCGCTCAGGGTGATGCACTTGCCGGAGGTCAGCCAGATGTCAAGGATTGCGCGGCAAACCTGATAGTGCCGCCGTTTGTTGTAGAAATAATGTGCATATTTTCCGCCGAGCGAATGATGGTGCTGCGAGCTGTGATAGGGGAGGGATTCGGTTGTTTCCGTGTGCGAATACCGGACTTCCTCGATATCATAGAAGTGGATTTTTCTGCGGCGCAGCGGCATCCGGATGTCGAGGTGATCGCTTTCAACAATGATTTTGGCACCGCAGATGAGGTTTATAATATACAGAATGACCGTCAGCAGTTCGGCAGCTGCGCAGAACAGGATGACGCCGATCATGATGATTGCTGCGGTATCGTTCTGCACTGTGATCCCGAAGAACAGATAAAAACCGAGTACGATCAGGAACACGATCCAAGGGAGTACAAAAGCAACTGAGAAATAAGCTGAGATATGTTTGATTTTGAATTCCATTCAGCACCTCCGGCGTTTTTTTGTGTGGTTTGCTTATACATGATTATAGCATACCTTCCGCGGAAATGCAAGCAGAATGCATGCTGCTTGCAAAAAAGGCGCTGATGTTGCATCAGCGCCTTTCTCATCAATATCGGGATTGTATTCAGCCGGAGATAAAATACGGATCAGCTTTTCGGGGCATAGACATCCGGCTTGGCCACAGGGTAATTCGGATTCTGGTAGATCAGGACACGTTCCTCGTAGCGATCCCAGACCTTCCAGCCGGCTTCCTCCAGAATATCAGAACCGAGCTGGCCGACATCGTAGTTCGGACGAATGATGATGAAGTCGTAGCGGTATGCCTCGATGAACGCATTGTTTTCCTTGTCGATGTCCTCACCGTCGAACAGATAGACATAGTCGCGGTTTGCGCAGTGCGGAATCAGGAAGGAGTCTGCGCAGATCACGGCATCCTCCGGAATCTTCTGCAGCAGGTCGTGTTCAGCATCGAAGATTTCCCGTGCATTGTGATAGCTTTCTCTCATGCCGACCTGGTTGGAGATCATGCCGAAGAAGAACATGATCGAAGCAGAACCGGTCATGATGGCGAGCTTCTGCTTCTTCTCGTCGCCGAGGTCGTCCATGTTGAGGATGGTCATATAGAGCAGCAGGGCGCCGGGTCCGAAGATATAGTGGAAATCAATGTTTGCCGCATAGCCGTAGCCCGCGCCGATCGCCATGTTCATGATTGCAAACGGAATCATGAGCAGGAAGCGGTGGATTTTCTTTGTCATAAACGGCAGGAAGAGCAGCGGAATCATGACCTCCAGGAAGAAGATCAGCGTATCCTCGTGCATCAGCTTGCTGAAGAAGAAGGCCGGGTCAAGCAGCACGTTCTTGATGACCTCTGTCAGACCCGCTTCCTGATTGATCATCATCGGGCCGAAGCGGACCGAGGTCATCATCTGGCCGTCGCCGTTTCTGGTGAGCCAGTTCGTGATAAACAGCATGTAGCCGCCGCTGAGCACGGTCAGCAGCAGACCGTCGATGCGGCTGGATGCGCTCTTGCCCTTGCGGTCAAAGAACAGGAACATGCCGATGCAGACGATATAGAGCGGGGCATCCTCCTTGACAATGCAGACCATGAGCGCCATGAGCCATGTCATGAAGCGCTTGTCGGTGTCGATCGCCCAGAACAGCCACATCAGCAGCGTGGGCAGGAATGCGTTTTCATGGAAGTCGTAGAAGCAGGGGCCGACAAAGCAGACCGAGAATATATAGGTCAGCGTGATGAACAGCAGGGAGAGCCCCTTGAAGTTCCGGCGCTTGCAGATCAGGAAGGTCGGGATTGCGCCGCCCATTGCAAAGATGCCCTGCGCGGTCAGCAGTGTTTCCGGCTTCGGGATCAGCTTGTAGAACGGCATGAGCACATAGTAGAAATACGATGCGTGAATCTTGAAGTGCGAGATCGGGATCGAGCGCTCGCAGGTTGTCATCGCCGAGAGCCGGTTTGCCAGATTGTAGTACATCTGTACGAACAGGCCGAAGTCATGGCAGGCAGTTCCGAAGATCTTGTGCCGGATGATCGTCAGGTATGCGATGAAGAAGGTCATGCAGCAGGTCAGGAGCAGCGCGATGATACCGCTCGTTTTCCACGATACCCGTTTATAGGAATCCATCGCCGGCAGCTTGCCGAGCTCGTAGAGGATGAAAACCAGTGAGACGATCGAGACGGCAGCCGTCAGATGGAAGTTGTGCATCTTATAGAGCACGGTAATATCAAAGAACAGGATTGCGCCGATTGCGGCAGTCTGATCGCTGATTTTCGCCCGCTTCGGCATGATGTAGTAAACGGAGGACATGATCGTGAACAGTGCCAAAACCAGAATCGCTGCGCAGATCAGGAAGCCCTTGCCGGAGACATGTCCGATAAAGTTCTGCCAGTCGCTGACCGGATTCGCATAGAACTTTTTCTTGATATAGATGACAAAGATGCCGCCCAGCAGGAAGTAAATCGCAATCAGGCGGGAGAGCAGCATGTTCGGCAGGTCATAGCGCTGGAGCCATTTGCCGATATCGCTGACCATTGTTCCGAGCGTGAACTTTTTTTCCTCCGCGGCAGCCGTACCGGATTCGCCGGCCTCGGCTGCAGTGCCGTCTGCCGTTTCAGTATCCGATGCAGGTTCTGCGGATGCTTCCGCCGGTGCGGTGTCCTTGTTTTCTGCTGTATCTTCTGCCGGTGTATCCGCAGCAGATTCCGTCGGAGAATCTGTCTGCACAGACTCTGCTGCCGGTTCCGGCAGGGACTCACTCAGGTCTGTATCAGCCTGAGGCGTCAGTTCGTTCGGATTCAACTCCGCATCGGAGTCGTACCGTTTGTTACTATCCATAAGTGCCTCCTGAAATGATAGTGGGCGGAAAGCCGCCCCGGTTCCGGCAGATCGCCCGCTGGAACACAACTATTTTCTATTATAACACAGAACAGCCCAAAAAGCAAGACCTGCAGGGCGATTCTATATATAAGAACCATTTTTGGGGCAGCAGGTTACAGCCTGTCTGCAATTTTTTTCCGGTTCCGGCATATTTCACCGTAAATTGGGCATACTGAAGCTGAAAACGGAAGGGGGGACGCATCATGCTCGGATTTGTGATTGGCTGTGCAGTCGGCGGGACTGCGGGCATTCTGACCATGTGCTTCTGCACTGCGGCCGGCCGCTCGGAGCAGGAGTAGCGGACAGGGGAAGATCCGATCTGCTGGATGACGTAAAAAGCAGGGGCGCTGATTTCAAGCATCAGCGCCCCTTTTTCGTTATACTTCAATATCATGGAACACGATGTGTCCGAAATCGGGTTCATCGTGGGTTTCCTTCCAGATCGCACGCATGAATTCCGGATAGCTTTCCTCAGCGACCATCAGGATACGGCGGAAGATCTCCACGGCACACTCACCGATATTCGACTCCTGCTCCGGGAAGTCATATTCGATGGTGACGGCCTCCGACTGTCTGTTGACGGAAAACTTGAAGAAGCGGTATTTGTTGTTCATTGCATTGGCCACATGCAGAACGGAGCGCATCTCTTTCTCCTTGAAGCGGACGAAATGCGGTACGCGGACGGAAACGTCGCTTTCATCGTCGGCCGAAATAAAATGAACGGAAAAAGAAGCATAATCGACAATCGCATCTGCGCAGATGCGGCTGCTTTCTTCCGATTCCAGAACGCGGAAGACGATTTCTTCCTCCGTAAAGCGATCGGCAATTTCCTGTGTGGAAGCAAACATCTGAAGCTCCTCCTTTCGTGTCAGCCGGAAATCTCGTGCATGAGAACCGGGTAGCAGTTGTCAATGATCGAGGCGCTGCGCATCAGCAGCTCATAGGCGGTTTCCCCGATATTGCCGGAGTGACCCGTGAAATCGTAACACGCATCGACAGCGTTATTTTTTGTATCGACAACGAACCGCAGGAAACGGTACTTGAAGTTGCACTCGTTGACAGCAAGCAGCATACTTTCCGTGCGTTCCGGCGGGAACTTCAGCAGATTAAAGATGCGCAGTGCGACATCGTTTTCATCTGAACGGGAGATGAAGCGTGCTTCAAAGGATGTACTCTCAGTGTTGATGCCGATGTGCACAGCACTGAACTCGTCGCGTGCTTCCATGCCGCATTCAAGATTGTGTTCTTTCATCGCGTCATAAATGACCTGAGTCGCCTGATAGACCATACGATCCCTCCTTTTCTTTGTCCTTTATTATAGACGATATCGGGGAAAAAGTCAAGTAGATTATGCCCGAAAAAAGAGAACAGACTGCAAAAGCGGAACGGGGGGTGACAGCCAAAGGGGACAGGGGATAGCGCCCGGCCAAACAAAAACATCGCCCCGAAGCGTATCAAACCGCTCCGGGGCAAAATTTCTGTATGGGCATCCGGCATATGAGCCGTGCTCTTTTTTATTCCGTTGTTTGTTCGGTCTGCGCCTGCGGGTCCTTCTTTTTGCGGAATACGAGCAGTCTACTGAATATATAATTCAGCGCGAAAATAATGAACTGCGACAGAAGCACCATGAGATTGTAATTCCAGCCGAAGATCGTCGGCATCAGCATGAGACCCCATTCCAGAAAGAATGTAAAGCCGCGTGCACTGAAAAAGGTTGCAGCCTCACGCAGTACATCGGATTTCTCTGTGGATTCGCTGTAAAACACATATTTTTTGTTGACCACAAAGGCAAATGTCGCACAGATGGTCCACGAAACTGCCGTGTTGATCGAATTCGGCAGCTTTTGCGTATCGACGGACAATCCGGCGAGTAAAAACAGCCATTTTCCGACGAATTTGGTAATCATCGAAAGAACCGTCGTCAGCCCGCCGTAGTAGATGTAGCGGATGGCGTGTTCGTGGTTTTTCCAGAGGTTTTTCAGCGGCTTCGGCAGCAGCTTCATATTCATCACAAACAGCAGCAGTTTTTCCAGCATATTCTGTCCTCCGTTAATCCAGCTCAAACGCACCGGTATAGAGCTGATAATAGGTGCCCTTCTTTTCGAGCAGTGCCTCGTGGCTGCCGCGCTCGATGATCTTTCCGTGATCGAGCACCATGATGACATCGGAATTGCGCACCGTTGAAAGTCTGTGCGCGATGACAAAGACCGTCCGTCCCTTCATGAGGGCGTCCATGCCGCGCTGCACGATGGCCTCTGTGCGCGTGTCGATCGAGGAAGTCGCTTCATCGAGAATCATGACAGGCGGGTCTGCGACGGCTGCGCGTGCGATTGCAAGCAGCTGACGCTGTCCCTGCGAGAGATTGGCGCCGTTTCCGCTGAGCATGGTTGCATAGCCTTCCGGCAGCCGCGTGATGAAATCATCCGCACCTGCGAGCTTTGCAGCGGCGATGCAGTCCTCATCGGAAGCATCCAGTCTGCCGTAGCGGATATTGTCCATGACCGTGCCGGTGAAGAGATTGGTCTCCTGCAGCACAATGCCGAGCGAACGGCGGAGATCGGACTTCTTGATCTTGTTGATGTTGATGCCGTCGTAACGGATCTTGCCGTCTGCGATGTCGTAGAAGCGGTTGATGAGGTTTGTGATCGTGGTCTTGCCTGCACCGGTCGCGCCGACAAATGCGACCTTCTGGCCGGGCTTTGCAAAGACGGTCACGTCCTGCAGAACGGGCTTGCCCTCCTCATAGGCGAAATCGACGCTGTCGAGCGTGACATCACCCTGCAGCGGCGTATAGGTGATGGAGCCGTCTGCGGAATGCGGATGCTTCCATGCCCATTTGTGCGTAATCTCGCTGCTTTCCGAGATGCTGCCGTCCGGATTCTCACGGACATTGACCATTGTGACATAGCCGTTGTCAGCTTCCGGCTCCTCGTCCATCAGGGCAAAGACGCGCTCTGCGCCTGCAACAGCCATGACAATCGCATTGAGCTGCTGTGTGACCTGATTGAGATTGCCGGTGAACTGCTTGGCCATATTGAGGAACGGCACCAGAATGGAGACCTGGAACGGCTTGCCGGAAAAGGAAATATTCTTTGCGCCGGCAAGATACAGCGCACCGCCGACGATGGCAAGCAGAACATAGAGCAGATTGCCGAGGTTGAGAATGATCGGCGCCAGCGCATTTGCATAGGCATGTGCGCGGTAGCTGTCCTCATAGAGCTGCTCGTTGATTGCGTCGAAGTCCTCCTGGTTCTGTGCTTCATGGCAGAACACCTGCACGACCTTCTGACCGGTCATCATTTCCTGCACATAGCCCTCGGTCTTGCCGACGGCTGCCTGCTGGCGGATGAAGTATTTTGCAGAGCCGCCGCCGAGCGTCTTGGAGATGAAGGTCATCAGTGCGATGCCGGCAACGACAACGAGCGTCAGCCAGAAGCTGTAATACAGCATGATGCAGAATACGAATACGACGATCGAGCCGGCCTGTACCAGTGCGGGCAGTGCCTGCGAGATCATCTGCCGGATGGTGTCGATATCGTTCGTATAGTGGCTCATGATATCGCCGTGCTGGTGGGTATCGAAATAGCGGATCGGCAGATTCTGCATTTTGTCGAACAGTGCACAGCGCATCTTGTGCAGATAGCTGTGTGTCATGACAGCGACAATTTGCTGCCATGTGGTCATGGAAATCAGTGCGATGACATAAAGTGCGATCAGAACGCCGACCTTTGGGAAGATGACTGCCTTTGCGGCTTCCCAGTTCCCCGTGGGGGCATAGGTTTCGATATCTGCGATGACCTTCTGCATGAACACCGCCGGAATTGACGATGCTGCGGAAGAAAACAGAATGCAGACCAGTGTGAGCGGCAGCAGCTTCGGGAACGATTCACGGAGCATCTTTACGATGCGTGACAGGGATTTGAACGCCTCGCCGGGCTTTCTCGGAGCGCCGTAGCCTTTTGTATTACGCGGCATCGCTGTCACCTCCGTTCGTCTGCTGCTCATATACCTCGCGGTAAATATCGCTTGTGCGGAGCAGCTCATCATGCGTACCGGCTGCGGCAATCTGACCGTTGTCCATGACAAGGATGATGTCCGCGTCCTGCACGGAAGCGATTCGCTGTGCAATGATGATCTTGGTGGTGTCCGGAATGAATTCCCGGAAGCCCTTGCGGATCAGCGCATCGGTTTTGGTATCGACGGCGCTGGTGGAGTCGTCAAGAATCAGGATTTTCGGCTTTTTCAGCAGGGCTCTGGCGATGCAGAGGCGCTGCTTCTGGCCGCCGGAGACATTGGAACCGCCCTGCTCGATCATAGTATCATAACCGTCCGGGAAGGCGCTGACGAAATCGTGTGCCTGCGCGAGCTTGCAGGCTTCGATCAGCTCTGCGTCGGATGCCTCCGCATCGCCCCAGCGCAGGTTTTCCTTGATCGTGCCGGAGAACAGGACATTCTTCTGCAGCACCATGGCAACGCTGTCGCGCAGGGTGCGCAGATCGTATTCGCGGACGTCGATGCCGCCGACCATGACCTTGCCCTCCGTGACATCATAGAGCCGCGGAATCAGCTGCACCAGTGTCGATTTGCTGGAGCCGGTACCGCCGATGATGCCGACGGTTGCGCCGGACGGAATGGTGAGGCTGATGTCGGAGAGCGCACTGCGTCTGGTCTTCTGCGAATACTTGAAGCTGACATTCTCAAAGACGATGCTGCCGTCGCGGACTTCCGTGCAGGCGCAGTCCGGATTGTGAATATCCGGCACCTCCGAGAGCACCTCGGAGATACGCTTGACGGATTCTGCGGACATCGTCAGCATGACGTAGATCACGGAAAGCATCATCAGCTGCATCAGAATCTGGAAGCCGTAGGTGAGCATACTGGACATCTCACCGACATTGATGCCGTTTCCGGTTCCGGTGATAATCAGCTTGGAGCCGAACAGCAGGATGAACGCCATATTGAAGTAGAGGCAAAGCTGCATAATCGGGGCATTGAGCACGACGATGCGTTCTGCCTTGGTGAAGTCGGCGCGGATATCGTCAGCAGCCGTGTGGAATTTCTTCTTCTCATATTCCTCACGGGAGAAGCCCTTGACCACGCGCATACCGCGGACGTTTTCCTCGATGGATTCGTTCAGGCGGTCATACTTTTTGAACACTCTGCGGAAGGCCGGCATGGCATATTTGCCGATCATCAGCAGCCCGAACAGCATGACCGGGATGACGACAACAAAATTCAGCGCGAGCTTTCCGCCCATGATAAACGCCATTGTGATGGAGAAAATGAGCATCAGCGGTGCGCGGACAAGAATCCGGATGACCATCATATAGGCCATCTGCAGATTGTTGATATCGGTGGTCAGGCGGGTGACGAGCGACGGCGTCGAGAACTTGTCAATGTTGCTGAATGCAAAGGTCTGAATCCGCGCAAAAATATCATGGCGGACATTTTTCGCAAGACCCGATGCAGCCTTTGCGCTGGTGAAGCCCGCCGAGCCGCCGAAGAACAGCGAAACCAGCGTTAGAATGAGCAGAATCAGTCCGTCCCGCAGCAGGGAGGACATATCAACGGCATCGTTTTCGATTCGCGTGACGAGCCGGGCTGTAATGAACGGGATGATTGCTTCGATGACTGCTTCACCGGCCATGAACAGAATGGTGATGATTGTCGGCCATTTGTATTCCCGCAGACAGCGTTTGATCGTTAGAAACATGCGGAATGATGACTCCTTTCGGTATTATGTAAGATTCCGGCGCATTCGCTCCAGAAAGCCGTGCAGCATTTCGAGCTCCTCGTCCGAGAAGCCGCTGATGAGCTGCTGTTCCATCTCGCGGTTGTCCTCGCGGATCCGCTCGGTGTACTGCTGACCGCGTTCTGTGAGGATAAGCCGCTTGAGCCGGTCGTCTCCTGCGACGCGCCCGCGTTCGATCAGGCCTTGTTTTTCCAGTGCGACTACCGTTTTGGAAACCGCAGAACGGCAGATGCAGAGGTCTTTTTCGAGATCGCGCTGACAGACGTCCTCACCCTCATGGGAGGAGAGATAGCCGAGCACCCAGCTGTTCGGGCCGGTCAGATGGTCGAGCTCCTGCTTGATCTGTGAGGTGTCGATCCGTCTGCGGATCTGAACATTCAGCATCCGGAGCGCCAGCATGGTTTTGCAATCCAAGGCAAATTTCAGCTCCTTTTCTGTGGTGTATGATTGTTTTGCTTTGAACTGTTCACAATGAAACATTATACAGCATTTCCGCCAAATTGTCAAGAGCTTTTTTGGCGAAAATGCGATTGTTTTTTTGCGGATTTCTCAGAAACAAAACGAATGCCCCTGCGCGTGCAGAGGCATTTGTCTGTATGGTGTCAACAAAATCAGTCGAGAGATTTCATCGTCGGGAAGAGCAGAACGTCACGGATGGACTGGCTGTTCGTCATCAGCATGACCAGACGGTCAATGCCGAAGCCGATGCCGCCTGTCGGGGGCATACCGATTTCCAGTGCGTTCATGAAGTCCTCGTCGATGCGGTTTGCTTCCTCGTCGCCCTGTGCGATCAGAGCTTCCTGCGCCTCGAATCGCTTGCGCTGGTCGATCGGGTCATTCAGCTCGGAGTAAGCATTGCACATTTCGCGCGCGGTGATGTAGAGCTCGAAGCGCTCCACGTAATCCGGCTTATCCGGCTTGCGCTTGGTCAGCGGGGAAATCTCGACCGGGTGATCCATGATGAAGGTCGGCTGAATCAGCTTTTCCTCGACAAACTCATCGAAGAACAGGTTCAGGATATCGCCCTTTTCGTGGCGGTTCTCGTAGTGCACGCCCTTTTCATCTGCAATTTTCTTTGCAGCGGCGGTATCGGGAATCTGATCGAAGTCCACGCCGGTGTATTCCTTGACCGCGTCGATCATGGTCAGGCGGCGGAACGGCTTGCCGAGGTCGATCATGATATCCTCGCCGTTCTCATCGGTGCCGAACGGGATGCAGGTCGTGCCGCAGACGGTCTGTGCGATGTGACGGAACATGTTCTCGGTCAGATCCATCATGCCGTAGTAATCGGTGTAGGCCTGATAGAGCTCCATGAGCGTGAATTCCGGGTTGTGCTTGGTATCGACGCCCTCATTGCGGAACACTCTGCCGATTTCGTAGACCTTTTCAAGGCCGCCGACGATCAGGCGCTTGAGGTACAGCTCGAGGGAAATACGCAGCTTGACATCCTCATTGAGCGCATTATAGTGCGTCTCGAACGGTCTTGCAGCGGCGCCGCCCGCGTTGGAAACGAGCATCGGGGTCTCGACCTCAAGGAAGCCCTGTGCATCGAGCCATGTGCGGATTGCTGCAATGATCTTGCTGCGCTTGATAAAGGTATCGCGGACGTCCTCATTCATGATGAGATCGACGTAGCGCTGACGGTATCTTGCATCGCGGTCGGTCAGACCGTGGAACTTTTCGGGCAGCGGCTTCAGGGACTTGGAGAGCAGCGTCACCTGCGTTGCGTGGACAGAGAGCTCGCCGGTTCTGGTGCGGAACAGCGTACCGGTTACGCCCATCAGGTCGCCGATGTCCCACTTGCGGAAGGCAGCGAAGGCCTCCTCGCCGATGTCGTTCATACGGACATAGACCTGCAGTCTGCCGGTTCTGTCGCGCAGATCGAGGAAGTTGGCCTTGCCCATTTTGCGCCAGCTCATAATACGGCCGGCGATGGTGACGGTGAACTGTGCATTCAGCTCCTCATAGGCGGCCTTTTTTGCCTCCTCATCGAGATCGGCCGGCAGCTTTGCCTCTGCCTCTGCATACATGGCGCGGCAGTCTGCGGTGCTTGCGGTGACATCAAACTTGGTGATGACAAACGGGTCGCAGCCGTTTTCCTGCATTTCAGTCAGCTTATCCAGACGGACCTGACGCAGCGCGTCAATGTCCTCCGGGGTCTGCTGCACATTCTGTTCGCTGAGATTCTGTTCGCTCATAATCAGCCCTCCGGATGGTTCGCGAATACACCTGTGCTGGAGATTTCCAGAACGGTAAAGGTCATGATGCCGACCGGCGCTTCCACGATGAAGGTATCGCCGACATGCTTGCCGAGCACGGCCTTGCCGATCGGGGAGTCATCGGAGATCTTGTGCTGCTCGTAGTCTGCCTCGGAGCGGCCGACGATCTGGAGCGTTTCGATCTTCTGGGGCTGGCCGTTGAATTCGGCTCTGCTCAGAATGACGCCGCATCCGGTGCTGACGGTATCGGAAGAAACCGTCGAGATGATCTCCGCATGTTCCAGTGTATATTCGAGTTTTTTGATCTCGTCTTCCAGACGGGCCTGTTCGTTTCTTGCCTCGTCGTATTCAGCGTTTTCGGAAAGGTCACCGTGGCTTCTTGCTTCTGCAAGGGCATCTGCGACCTCGGTACGGCGGGTACCTTTCAGATAAGAGAGTCTCTGTTGTTCAGCATCGTAATGCTGTTGTGACATTTTTTCTCTGTATTCCTGTTCCATATGATCCTCCTCGTACATCGGTATAAAATCCAGAGAGGGAGCAGTGTATGAATGCGCTGCTCCCTTGCTGTTTCAGATTTGCCTGCGGCAGAGACTTCTGCCGGATTATTCGATGATCTCGCTGTGGAATTCCTGCAGCGACTTCACGCTCAGCGCACCGCCCTGCGATTTGATTGCGGCAATGCCCTCTGCCGTTGCGGATGCAGCGGCCATTGTGGTGATATAGGGGATGCGGTATTTGATCGCAGCCTTGCGGATGTAGCTGTCATCGTGGAGGCTGTCCGCACCGGCCGGCGTGTTGATAATCAGGTCAATCTTGCCGTTGGTCATCGCATCGGTGATGTTCGGTCTGCCCTCATAGAGCTTCTTGATCTTTTCAGCCGGGATACCTGCCTCTGCGATCATATCGTAGGTCTTTCCGGTTGCAAGGATTGTGAATCCGAGATCGTTGAACTTCTTTGCAATCGGGAGCAGCTCTGGCTTATCCATATCGCAGACGGAGAGCAGAACGGTGCCCTCGGTCGGCAGCTTAGTCTGGGTTGCCTCCTGTGCCTTGAAGTAGGCCTCGCCGAAGTTCGGGGAAATGCCGAGCACTTCACCGGTGGAACGCATTTCCGGTCCGAGGACGGGGTCAACCTCCTGGAACATGTTGAACGGGAAGACAGCTTCCTTGACGCCGTGATGCGGGATTTTCTTGTCACGCAGCGACGGAACCGGAGAAGGCTTGCCGGTCAGCTCCGAGGTCATGATCTGGGTTGCGATGCGCACCATGTTGATGGCGCAGACCTTGGAAACCAGCGGAACCGTTCTCGATGCACGCGGGTTTGCTTCCAGAACATAAACGGTATCGTCCTCGATCGCATACTGCATGTTCATCAGGCCGGAAACGCCCATTTCCACAGCGATTTTCTTTGTATATTCCTTGATGGTCGCAACATGCTTTTCGCTGAGGTTGAGCGACGGGAGCACGCAGGCGGAGTCGCCGGAGTGAATACCCGCAAGCTCGATGTGCTCCATGACAGCCGGAACGAAGCATTCCTTGCCGTCGGAGATGGCATCTGCCTCACATTCGGTTGCATGGTGCAGGAAGCGGTCAATCAGGATCGGTCTGTCCGGTGTGACGCCGACAGCAGCTTCCATGTAGACGCGCATCATCTTGTCATCGTGAACAACTTCCATGCCGCGGCCGCCGAGCACGTAGGACGGACGAACCATGACCGGATAACCGATGCGGTTTGCAATTTCAAGCGCATCGTCCACGGTGACGGCCATGCCGGATTCCGGCATCGGGATGCCGAGCTTTTCCATCATGGCGCGGAAATGATCTCTGTCCTCTGCGAGGTCGATCGTTTCCGGAGAGGTGCCGAGGATTCTGACGCCGTTCTTTTTCAGGTCGGCAGCGAGGTTCAGCGGGGTCTGGCCGCCGAACTGTGCGATGACGCCGACCGGCTTTTCCTTCTCGTAGATCTGGAGAACATCCTCAAGCGTCAGCGGCTCGAAGTAGAGCTTATCGGAGGTGTCGTAGTCCGTGGAAACGGTCTCCGGGTTGCAGTTGACGATGATGGTCTCGAAGCCGAGATCCTTCAGGGCGAGTGCTGCATGGACACAGCAGTAGTCGAACTCGATGCCCTGACCGATTCTGTTCGGGCCGCCGCCGAGAATCATGATCTTCGGACGGTCGTCGTTGCAGGGGCTCTCATCCTTTTCAATATGATAGGAGGAGTAAAAATATGCGTTGTCAGCGGTGCCGGAGACATGGACGCCTTCCCAGCCCTCGCGGATGCCGGCCTCATAGCGGGCATTGCGGATATCCGTTTCGGAGACCGCAAGAATCTTGCTGAGGTAGCGGTCAGAGAAGCCGTCGAGCTTTGCCTGACGCAGCACGCCCGGAGCCGGAACCTTGCCCTTGTTTGCAATGAGGGTATTTTCTTCCTCGACGAGTTCGAGCATCTGCTCGATGAACCACTTCTTGATCTTGGTCAGATTATAAAGCTCATCGACCGTTGCACCCTTGCGCAGTGCCTCATACATGATGAACTGGCGGTTGCTGGTCGGGTAAATGAGCATGGAGAGCAGCTCGTCCTTGGATTTCTCATTGAAATCATTTGCAAATCCGAGGCCGTATCTGCCGGTTTCCAGAGAACGGATTGCCTTCTGGAAGGCTTCCTTATAGGTCTTGCCGATGCTCATGACCTCACCGACGGCACGCATCTGTGTACCGAGCTTGTCCTCGGCGCCCTTGAATTTTTCAAAGGCCCAGCGTGCGAACTTGATGACGACATAATCGCCGGACGGGACATATTTGTCCAGTGTACCGTACTTGCCGCACTCCATCTCGTCCAACGTCATGCCGGTTGCGAGCATTGCGGAGACCAGTGCGATCGGGAAGCCGGTCGCCTTGGAGGCCAGTGCGGAGGAACGGGAGGTGCGCGGGTTAATCTCAATGACGATGATTCTGTCAGAAACCGGGTCGTGCGCGAACTGGCAGTTGCAGCCGCCGATAACCTGCACCTTGTCCACGATGCGGTATGCCTGCTCCTGCAGACGCTTCTGAACGTCCTCGGAGATGGTCAGCATCGGGGCGGAGCAGAAGGAATCACCTGTGTGCACGCCCATGGGGTCGATGTTCTCAATAAAGCAGACGGTAATCATGTTGCCCTTGGCATCACGGACGACTTCGAGCTCCAGCTCTTCCCAGCCGGTGACGCACTCCTCAACGAGCACCTGACCGACGAGAGAAGCCTGCAGGCCTCTTGCGCAGACGACCTTCAGTTCTTCGACGTTGTAGACCATGCCGCCGCCGGCGCCGCCCATGGTATATGCCGGACGGAGAACGACCGGATAACCGAGCTGATCCGCAATCTTCACTGCCTCGTCCACGGAATATGCAACCTCACTGCGTGCCATTTCGACGCCGATGGATTCCATGGTTTCCTTGAACTCGATTCTGTCCTCGCCGCGCTCGATGGCATCGACCTGAACACCGATGACCTTGACGCCGTACTCTTTCAGCACGCCGGCCTTATCGAGCTCAGAACAGAGGTTCAGACCGGACTGACCGCCGAGGTTCGGCAGCAATGCATCCGGGCGCTCCTTCTTGATGATCTCGGTCAGACGCGCACAGTTCAGCGGCTCGATGTAGGTAACATCGGCAACATCCGGATCTGTCATGATCGTCGCGGGGTTGGAGTTGACGAGAACGACGGTGTAGCCCTCCTCTTTCAGCGCGAGGCAGGCCTGTGTCCCGGCATAGTCGAATTCGGCCGCCTGTCCGATGACGATGGGGCCGGAGCCGATCA
>JAFRTG010000012.1 GCA_017427265.1 Oscillospiraceae bacterium
ACATGCCATTCCTGCCACGGATACTGTACCGTGAGCCAGAATTGCAGCATCCCCTCATGCGGATAATCCGGCAAATCTGCGAGCAGCTTGCAGTCAAACTGCGCAAGCAGCTTCATCTGTCTGCCGCTGCTGTCAAGCGGAATCTGTGCATCATGCGGCAGATACGGGATGCCCCCGATCTTGCTTGTAAAAAGATCGGGCTCGCTGTCTGTCAGTTCAAAATGCACTGCCGGTATTTCCGTTTCTTTGCGGAGCAGCGCGTCAGCCTGATCTGCATATGCCCATGCCTGTTCCTGATCCATATTGTCCCTCCTGTTCTGATTACCCGTACTGTGCTTCGTTCAGCGGCTTGTCCCAGAAGATTTCTGCATGCTGCTCCGCCGCGAGGATATCCGCCTGTCCGCGCAGTGTTTCGAGCATACTCTGCTCACGTTTTCTGGAGCGTCTGCCCTTTCCTTCGTATAATACTTTTGAGAATGCTGCATCATAGGTGATGCGGAAATCCTCCGGATTTTCAAAGGGGAAAAATGTTGCCGTCAGCGTATAGCGGATCTCGCCGCCGCCGGAGGACGATGTCAGCATGACAGCGACGCCGCGCCGCTTCACACCGGAAAAGCATCCCTCCGCTGAAAAATACTGCTTGTATACATCAATATCCATTTTGCAGCTCCTTTTTATCTGCGCTGCGAACCGGATTTCCGGTGCAGGACGCAGACAGTTTCGATGCCGGTTGTATGCGGGAACATATCGACCGGCTGAATATCCGTGACGCGGTAACCCGACTGCACGAGCTGCTTTAAGTCGCGCTCGAGCGTTTCGATCTTGCAGGAAACATAGACGATCCGTTCCGGCAGGAGCGCTGCGGCTGCACGCAGAAAGGCTGTCGATGCGCCGGCACGCGGCGGGTCCATCAGCAGAACATCGCAGCTGCCGCCTTCCTTTGCCATGCGCTGCATGAACTTTCCGGCATCTTCATTGCAGAAGCGGATATTCGCAAGCTGATTGCGTCTGGCATTCTCAGCGGCGTCCTTGCAGGCGGAACGGTTCACCTCCACGCCGATGACCTCTGCGCCCTGCTTTGCACAGATCATGCCGATTGTGCCGGTGCCGCAGTAGGCGTCAATGACCGTGACGCCCGCGTGAATCTCCGCCGCTTCGACCGCATAGGCATAGAGCTTTTCGGTCTGCACGGGATTCACCTGATAAAACGATGCAGGCGAAATCCGGAACCGGCAGCCGCAGAGTACATCCTCGATATAGCCCTTGCCTGCGAGCACGATGCTGCGGTCGCCGAGTGTCAGCGGGAGTCCGTCCGGACAGATATTCTGCACGATTGTCGTCAGCTCGGGATGCGCCTTTTGCAGCGCC
Source organism: Oscillospiraceae bacterium (assembly GCA_017427265.1). GTDB lineage: Bacteria > Bacillota > Clostridia > Oscillospirales > Ruminococcaceae > Firm-04. The sequence goes on from JAFRTG010000012.1 coordinate 1,369, forward strand.
GCGATCAGATTCTTTTTTGCAGGCAGCATCGGCGCCGCGGTGACGAGCACGAGCATGATCTCGCCGGTCGAAGCGGAGGTGCGGATCAGCGTATGACGCAGCAGACCGCTGCCCGTCCGGAGATCATAGGGCTGGATTCGGAAGTCGCGCATGAGCTGTTTGAGCGTCCGGATAATCGGTGCGGCGCGGCGGTCTTCCAGCATGCAGTCATCGACGGAAACCATTTTCTGTCCCGTGGACTGAAAGATGCCGGAGATGATTTCACCGCCTCTGCCCCTGCCGTAAACATTCTGCACCTTGCAGCGGTAATAATAGGGCTCATCCATTGCGATGATCGGGCGAACTTTTGCAAATTTCGAGAGCATGCGCTCTGCTTTTTCCTGTTTGCGCCTGATCTGTTCGGCATATGGCTCCGCAAGCTGACATCCGCCGCAGCGCTTGAAGCAGCGGCAGATTTTCTCTCCTGTTTTTGGATCGGTGATAATCTGGCGGTTCATGATCGGTCTCCTTCCGCGCCGTTAGTTTTCTATACTCTCATTTGTCGGCAGTGCCGACAGCCGTTGATCTAAAGCATTCGGCGGCGTCCTGAGAGATTGATAAGTCAGACTGTTTCCATGGACGCAATTATAATAAATCAGATAATATGAAGTGACCCCTCTTGCAAAACGTGGATTACTCTGCTAAAATAAAGGTGTACAAAGCCCAACCAGCAAATATACCACATACAAGGAGGAGTCACCATGAATAGTATAACATATATCGGGTTGGATGTCCATACCACAAATTACACAATTTGTGCTTACACCATTGAAAACGATAAGATTTTTGCCGAGACAACTATCAAACCTGACATCAAGGAACTTGACAAATATCTCAAACGCTTGACAGAGCTTCAAAACTCTGACGTTACTTTCGTCTGCGGCTATGAGGCTGGCTGTTTGGGATACTCTCTTTATCATCAGTTGAGAGAGAAAGGATATGAGTGCATTATTCTTGCTCCGACAACTATGCCTTCTACTGCGAACGAGATCAAGACCGACAAGCGTGATGCTCGCAAGATTGCTAAGTGTCTTGCTTACGGAACTTACAGCAAAGTCTTTGTCCCGAGCGATGAGGATAACGCTGTGAAAGAGTATATCCGTATGCGTGATGACGCCAAGATGATGCTCAAACAGACCAAACAGCAGATAATTGCTCTCTGCACTCGCCACGATAAACGCTTTGACGGGAAAAGCAACTGGACTCAGCGTCATATCAAATGGCTGCATGAGCTTGACCTCGGTGATCCCGTTCTTAACGAAACTCTCGCCGAGTATCTTGTAACGCTGTCGCAGCTCAGTGATAAGATCGAGCGCTTTGACAAGCGTATCGAGGAATTCGCAGCACAGGAAAATTACGCCGAGAATACAAAGAAGCTGCAATGCTTCCGTGGAATAAAGACTCATTCTGCATTATCGTTTCTTGTCGAGATAGGCGATTTCAAGCGTTTTCCGACGGCACAGCAATTTACAGCGTTTCTCGGACTTGTACCGGGTGAGCATTCAAGCGGAGAAAATCAAAACAGAACGGGTATCACTAAAGCCGGCAATTCACATCTTCGCCGATTGCTTGTTGAAGCAGCGAATTGTTACAGCAGAGGAGTTGCCGGAAAGAAGTCGAAGACAATAAAGCAGCGGCAGCAAGGTAATTCTCCGGAAGTCATTGCTTATGCAGATAAAGCCAATGAAAGGCTGAGAAGAAAATATATGAAGCTTGCATTGAAACGAAATCCCAACATTGCAAAAACAGCCATAGCAAGAGAACTTGCCTGTTTTATCTGGGGTATGATGAATGACAGAATAAATTGACAATTTAAGCAACAGAAGAAAAAAGATCAAAGGCAGTTGTGAGGAGTTCGGACAAAAGGCTCATTCAGCTATCTGAGGAAATTCTGTGACGGCACAAAAGTGATCCGCGAAATCAGATCTCAGAGCTTCACGGCGTAGTCATTAGCCTGTCGGTAACCAATCCACGAATAACAGAGTGGCTAAAGCCGGAATCTGTTTTCGGACTCCCGACAGCTGCTTTTGATTCGTTCCTTAACCGTTACAAATATTTGTACCTATTTTTAGCTATTTTGCGAATTGACAAGAGGGTACTTCATAACAGAATTTATCTATTAGAAATAATGCTCCATCAATCGATTAACCCATTCTGGAACAACTGCATCTTTCTTATCATAAACAGGATAATATGGCTTGATATCTAACACTGGGGTACCATCCACAGCATCAAGTCCTTTAACAACAAGTGCATCCTCTGAAACAGAAACCACTTTGACGGAAGTCATACCGATACGATTAGGTCTATCTTTTCCACGCTGCGAAAAAATACCAACTAATGGCATATCTTCTCTGTTCTGAGGCTTTCTTTGGAGATGCTTATCCTTCTCACACTTTGCTTTATCAAGATGATAAATGAT
>JAFRTG010000013.1 GCA_017427265.1 Oscillospiraceae bacterium
CGACACGCACAACTTCATAGCGGACTTTGAGTATGTCGAGATTTCAATCCACGCTCCCCGTGTGGGGAGCGACGCGCGGAAATTTCGGCAAAAAACAAAAAAGAGCTTATTTCAATCCACGCTCCCCGTGTGGGGAGCGACCTGCTGCACCACGTCGCTTGCATAAATATTTGTACCATTTCAATCCACGCTCCCCGTGTGGGGAGCGACAACGAGCTGGGGCAGCCGGATAATAAAGCGCTTTTATTTCAATCCACGCTCCCCGTGTGGGGAGCGACTGCCTGCATATCCATTGCTATCACTCCTGATAAACTATTTCAATCCACGCTCCCCGTGTGGGGAGCGACCGGCTGCATTTTGTTCCGCCTTTTCTTCAATGCCTTTATTTCAATCCACGCTCCCCGTGTGGGGAGCGACCTGACCGTGGACGACGACGGGCTGGCGATCAGGGTATTTCAATCCACGCTCCCCGTGTGGGGAGCGACAAACGCCTGCGCGTCGCTTACGGAATGACGCAGGAAATTTCAATCCACGCTCCCCGTGTGGGGAGCGACAAATAGACCGCCGCCAGCCGTCGCTTTCCGACCTATTTCAATCCACGCTCCCCGTGTGGGGAGCGACTGCGTGTCTGCCACGCAAAATTTGCTAGTCTGCATAATTTCAATCCACGCTCCCCGTGTGGGGAGCGACGACTTCCGGAGCATACAGCGACCTGACTGGAACACCATTTCAATCCACGCTCCCCGTGTGGGGAGCGACATTCCGCCCGGCGATTACGTTCTCACAATGACGCATTTCAATCCACGCTCCCCGTGTGGGGAGCGACAGCAAATATGCCGGAACTGAGAACGCTTTCAGCGAACGCAGTCAGCATATCTGACAAATTTCCGGTTTCTATTCCGGCGGAAACACCGGTCCGACTGAGGATTCCTTCGCAAAACGCGGTGCGAATCCCCCATGCTTTTTCTGTGCGCTTACGGTTCGCACTACAGGATCAGCGGCTCATCCATTTTGAGCGTCTCCTTGGCACCGTGATGCTCAGCCTTCGCGCGCTGACTGTCATTCAGAAAATAAAAGCGCAGAGAATCCTTGCTGCTGTCGATCTCTCCGAGCAGCTTGGCTTTCAGCATACGCCACTGCGCCGCATCTGCCTCACATTCAAATACGGAATTCTGCACGCGGATTCCGTAATTGACGCAGATTTTTGCAATTCGCCGCAGCCGTTTTCTGCCCGCGGCATCTTCGGTACTGACGTCGTAGGTAATCAGTATAAACATAGGCTATTTCCATAAAAACGGCGGATATGCGTCCAGATCGCCGCGCAGATACCGCGCAAGCAGCAGCGCCTGCACATATGGCAGCATTCCCCACTGCACCTTTTCATCGAGAAACGGATGGCGCAGCTCATCGTCCTTGCGCTTCTGCCATGCCCCGATAAACGCCCGCCGGCCGTCCTCGTTCAGCAGAACCGCGCCGTCCTCGCGCACATCAAAATGCTTTGCTTCCGCGATTTTTTTATTGATGAGCGTCAGAACAAATCTGTCACACATCTGTGCGCGGAATTCCTCAACCAGATCAAGCGCCAGCGACCTTCTGCCCGGTCTGTCCGTATGCAGAAATCCGACATAAGGGTCAAGCCCGACGGCCTCCAGTGCAGACGTACACATGCCTGTGCAGAGCGCATACGCAAACGAAAGCAGCGCATTGACACGGTCAAGCGGCGGACGGCGGTTCCGTCCGGTAAAACGGAAATCCTCCTTCTGCTGCAGAATCATGTCGTCAAAGACAGAGAAATAAACGCTTGCTGCTTCTCCTTCGATGCCGCGCAGTGCATCGGCGTCCGCGGCATGGATCGCCTTCTCAATCGCTTCCTGCAGATATGCAGATTTCGATTTGAACAGCTCTGCATCAATCCGCATTCCGTGATCGCGCACGGTGCGTTCAAGCGTCCATTTGCTGTTATAGAGCTTTGCCGCGATCATGTTCCGCGCAATGCCGAGGCTTTTCTCCGGCGCATCGGCAATGCGGTACTGCGTCCGCCGCAAAAGCACATTTCCGTTGACTTCGCCCTCGGCCCGCGCCAGAAATTTGCCGTTGCGGGACATGAACACCAGCTCCCGCGATTCGGATACGCATTTGCCCATCAGTGCAGGGCTTGCACCGGAACAGCCAAACGCCATAATGCGTTCCAGATTATGCAGCGGAACCCGCGCAATTTCCTTTCTGTCCGCAGAAATGACGACGTTTTCGCCGTCCAGCGAAAGGTATCTGTCCGGTGTTGTGATGTAGAGTGTGTTGAGCAGTTTTTTCATGGATCATCGTCTCTCAGTGCTTCTGCGAGATAGTCCGCCGCGCTGCGCCTGCTTTCCAGCACAGGCAGACAGATATCCTTCAGAGAGCAGGCATTGCAGGCTCTTGTTCGTTTCACCTTCGGCGTATGCTGACGCCGGAACAGGGTATGCATTTCCGCGATCATATCCCTTGTGCGCTGCCGGAGTGCCGCATCCAGCGGAACCGCCAGCCGTCTGCGCGTCTCTCCGTAATACAGATATGCCTGCGGAATCTCACAGCAGAACATCTCCTCAAGACAGAGCGCCTGCGCGCAGAGCTGCACGGCATCGCAGTCATTTTCCTTCGGCTTTCCGCGTTTATATTCCACCGGAATCACCTGATAGGTGCCGTCCAGCCCGTTGATCTGAATGCCGTCTGCGGCTCTGCGGAATTCCACAATGTCACATTCCCCGCTGATGCCAAGCTCCGCAGACGAAACCTGCATGGCGCGTGTTATCGTCACATCGCCGCGCTTTTCCCGGAAATCGCTGTCATGTGCGTGCTCATGCATGAGTCTGCCGTCGGCCGTGCGGAAATTTTCCGCCCATTGCTGTTCAATATGAATCAGCGCCCACTGCCGGCGGCAGAACGCAAAATGCTGCAGCCCGGAGAGCATCAGGTATTCGTCCTCGCGGAACATCACATCAGGTCAATGATCTCCGGCTTCACGCCGTCGATCTCAGCAATCGTGACTTCATAGTCATCAAAGCTGCGCGGCGACGAAACACCGTCCTTCAGCCTGATGTTCAGCGCACGGTGCACCTTAGCCGAGCTGACCTTCGGTGTCTTGCAGTCATGCTCCCACCAGTACACGCGGCAGACCTCCATGCTGCCCTCCGGTCTTGCCGAGGATGCGTCGTTCTCAAACAGCGTGCAGAGCGCCTCCCTGATCTTGGCGGCATCCTCTGCGGAGAAGCCGGTCTTTTCGGCAAGCTGGCAGTTGATGCTGCCGTGAATGACATACAGCCCGAAGGAAACGCGGTGCTTCATGCCCATTGTATCGGAGGCTTTTCCCGCTTTGTCGCTCTCGCCGTTGACGCTCTTGGTGATCTGCATACTGATGATGTCAACCGGCGACACGCTGACCGCCTGCTGCACGCTGACCGGTCCGCGCACGCCGACGGAAACCGGATCGCCCTTGAATGCAAACACCTGCCCGAAGCTGCGCACGTCAATCCATTCCGCACAGGCCGCCTTTGCAAATTCCTCGCGGTTGGTGTTCTTGCCGTTCATAATCGCCTTGAGCGCTGCATTCTGACTTGCCCTCGCGTGCAGGGAATCGCAGCCGTCATCGCAGCGGTCATCGGACTGCACAAAGATTTTCTCGCCCATATCCTGCAGGCGGTTTCTGATCTTGCGCTTGATGCACACATCCGAAATCTCGCCGCAGCCGTCGAAGGCTTCACGGGGGCGGTTGCCGTTGAGCGGGTCGCCGTTGGGGTTTGCGTTCGTTGCGGTGACGATCACCGAGAAATCAATTTTACGGTCAAGCATAGTTTATTCCTCCTCATTTTTTCTGTCGTTTTCCGACTTCTTGTAGATTTCAGCATTGAAATGATGATAACCGAGCAGATATGCCGGAGAAAGCGGACTGTTGTCCGAAAAATCATTGAGCTTGAATTTTGACATCACTTCATTCAGCATCTTCTCATAAAAGATGCTCTTTCCGCCGAGCTTATTCATATAAACGCGAAGCTGGTTTTCGATTTTTGCCCATGTTGATGACGGTCGGTTGGCAAACATGCTCCAGTAGCGCTTTGCATTGGTGACACGCGCTTTCAGATCGTTTTCGTCGTATGTTGCGCGCTCCGCCGCATCTGCAATGGCAAGCAGGCAGCCGAACAGATAGCTGCGGTCGGTTTCATTCGGATCAAAAGCCATAGAAATAATCCCTTCCTTTCGGTCAATATTCTGCTTGCGGATCATGCCGCAGGCGGTTTCCAGAACAGTGCGGTGATTGTAGCTGTGCTCATACGCAAGCGGATTCGATGCCTTTTTCACCAGATTCCGCACGATATCCGCCGGCAGATGCCGCCCCTGCGTTATGCACGGGAGCAGACGCAGCACATTGTCCTTGATGATCTCCGGCTTTGCTTCCAGAAAGCCCTTGCCGTTCTCCATGCCGTATGCACAACTGATAATTTCCCTGACCGCAAACGAATTCGGGCAGGAGATTTTCCGCTTTGCATAAAACCGCAGGGCAGCCGTTTCAGCGTGCCACCGGACAAGCTGCTCCAGCAGGCGGGAATGCTCCAGCTCCTCGTAAATGGCAATGGAAAGCCGTCCGGTCGTTGCCGCATCCACGCCCATGAGCATGACCTTTGACTGTATATCAAAATCCTTTGTGCCGAAAATCCGCTTGCGCAGAAAATCGCGGTAAAGCGGTTCGGTATCCGGCGTGACGGTTTCATCAAAGCGCTCGTCATCATCGTCATCATCCGGCGCATATGCGGCCTGCATCATCTCCGGCGGATCGGCAAAGCTGCTTGTCCACACGATCAGCTGCAGTGTATCAAACTGCATGGATTCCTTTCGCTTGCCGGATTCCTGCACGCTGATGCCCTGCCGCTGAATCAGCCAGCGCAGTGCATTGTGCATCTTCTGCGAGAAATCATAGCTCACAGCGATTGCTTCGTTTTTATCCTGAAATCTGCCGCGATAGGTAAAACCGCTTTCATCATTGGCGGAAATCAGCTTTGCCTTGTCGCCGGTGTTGCGGATTTTCGACGGATGCTTATAGGTAAGCGGGGCTGTTTCACCGGTTGCATAACACAGACCGTTTTCGTCGCTTTCGCTGCCGTTCCATGCAGTGAAGCAGCGATACAGCGATTTGTCCAGCCATGTTTCCGGCGTCTCGCCGCCCCATACCCGGAAGCGAACAAACGCATCCGCCTGCGCAATGCCCGCAAGCATGACCTTTTCAGCCAGCTTTCCGGTGCTTTCGTCCGGTGTCAGCACATGGCTGTCGATCAGGTCTTTCATCAGCGTCCCCTGCGAGATATACGCATACACTGCATCCACCGAAGGATGCGTATACGGGCTGTCATGCCATCGTCCGAGCTGTTCCAGATATGCGCCGTAATGCGGCAGATTGTTTTTGCCGGTATATGCATGATAATCGCCGCAGAGATAAATGAGTTTATCGGCAAGCGGCATTGCACAGACACCGCTTGTCCGTCCGCCGGAATCCTCCGTCACGGGAATGATCGTATTCAGCCCTTCCTCCTTGCTCAGTGCCCGCGCCGATTCAAAGCTGCCGTCCTGTTTCAGCGTCACCTCAATCTGCGCATTCGCCGTTGAATGCGAAACCGGCAGCAGCACCGTGCCGTCATTGTGCTCCTGACCGCACTGCTGCTCATAAACCTGATAAAGCTCCTGCGTCCAGCTCAAAGGTCATCACCTCCCAGCAGGTCAAGCTCCGGCTCATCCAGTCCGGAGAAGTTTCCGTGCGCCTGACCGAACGGCTTGATTTCCATTTCCTTGATATGCCGCTTGACCGTGCAGTCCTTCGGCGGCAGAAATTCGATGATGCCGTTTTTCATGACCGGCTGCCAGAAGCGCACGGTCATAAGTCCCCTGTCATCGTCGTTTTCGGCTTCGTCCGCATAGGTAAAGCCGTGCAGCATCAGACTGTACGGAATCTCGCCCGTGCCGTCATATGCGCTCTCACCCGCGCCGAACGAACACGGCTCGACATAGCCCTGACACTCCCGCGTGCCGAGGAAAATGTCCCGCCTGCCGCCGCGCTCGATCATGCGCTTTGCAATATTGTGGTGCTTGTGCTCATTGCGGTCGCATTCCAGCTCCGGGCGGTTCGGATTCCACTCAAAATGCGCGCGCACCTGATAGCAGACATCCTCCAGATAGGTATAGTACGCGAGATCGTTTCCGCCGCCGTATTTGATCGGCCGGATGCCCTTGCGCACCGTCCGGATCGGGTTCATCACGCGCACTTCGTCTATGAACCACATCAATGTGGGCTTCCAGTATACGCTGTGCAGGATGCCCTTGAGCGCTTCGTAGGTCGGAATCATATAGGTGCAGCGTTCGCCGCCCGTGCGGGTCAGCACATCGGTGAACAGCGCATATTTTCCGCTGACCTGAAACTCGACCGTGTTGCGGTGCTTCGGTTTGTCCATATCGGATCACTCCTTTCGTGTATTGTATTACAGAATCAGTATTTCGTGCTCGCCGCCTTCCAGCGTGATGCCGAAATCGGCGTGATAAAATCGTTTGTCAAGCAGCTTCACGACGGTCTTTCCGCACGGCAGATCATACAGTGCACGTTCGTCCGCAAGCCTGTGCTCGGTTCCCGCATAGATGCTGACAGCAAATTTCTGCGCCTGACGCAGCAGCCTGACGGTCTCACCGGGATTCTGCTCGCTGCCGAGTGCCGCAATCAGCGTTTCTGCCTCGGCATTGTACGGCACAATCACATTGGTCGTGCGGGAATCAATCACCTCAAAAAGCGAACCCGCCGTTTTGAAGGCCTGCCCGCAGAATTTCAAATGTGGATTTCTGGTATCTGAAATGCGGTGCCGGTTCAGTGACAGCAGATTGAGCAGATCCTGATCCGCTGTATTATTCAGCGGATACCGCAGCACATCCCTGAAATTGCGGTTCTGCGCATTCCGGTACAGCTTGCGGAAATAATCCGACATCAGCGGCACACTGAGAAAATCCGTATCCGCCGGCATATTGAGCATTTCCGCCGAGATGTTCTGCGCCTCCTTGATTTCCGCAAGGCTGCCGAGCTGTTCCTCATAGAGCTTCAGAATATACACCGGACATTCCCTGTGATACTCGCCGTTCCGGTTGCAGCGCCCCGCTGCCTGCGCTGCATTGTCCATGCCCGCCATCGAACGCACCACGCATCCGAATGAAATATCCACACCGGCCTCAATCAGCTGTGTTGTAACACAGATCACAGGTTCCTGTGCGGCAAGCGCCTGCTTCATCTCGCTGATTTTTTCACGGCGGTGCTGCGGGCACATATTTGTGCTGAGATGATAAACCGCTGCACCGGCTGTATCCTGCAGACGCTGATACAGCGCCTTCGCCGAGGCCTTCGTATTGACGACTACCAGCAGACTGCCGTTTGCGGAGAACTGTTCCCTGCAGAAGGCCGCAGCCTCATCATAGGAATAATCCCCTTTTTTCTGCTGATAGATCAGCTTTGTGCGGTGGAAAGTTTCAAAATCCGCCGCCGTATCCCCTGTCATGCTGCTGTTCTCATCCAGCAGCAGCGGAAAGCTGCCGAGCAGATCGAACGGCGGCTGCGTCGCCGAGCAGAGGACAACCGTGCTGCCACAGACCCGCGACAGAAAATTTATGGCCAGATTAAACATGTACACGCATTTCAGCGGCACAGACTGCACCTCGTCAATGATGATGACCGCACGGGAAAGCCGATGCATCCGCCGGACAGCGCCTGTTTTCCCGGAAAAAAGCGCATTCAGGAACTGCACCATCGTCGTCGCAATGACCGGAGAATCCCATTTTTCTGTCCGGAGCTCATATTCATGCAGAAGGCCGTCATCCTCGGATACCTCGGCAAGCATATTGGAATGATGCTCCAGAAACGCGGTTTCTCCTGCGATTTCACGGATCACATCGCTGTTCTGCTCCAGAATGGACATGAACGGCGCAACGTAAATGATCTTTTCGGCTGAATGCTTTCCTGCGTACTCAATCGCAAAACGCAGCGAGGAAAGTGTTTTGCCGCCGCCCGTGGGCACAATCAGTCTGCAAATCTGCACATCGTGTGCCGCAAACGCAGCGCACCGGTCTGAAATGCTTTTTCGCTGCAGAGAAATTGCATCTGTTCTGCCCGCGAAAGAATCCAGCTTCTGCTGCATCCGCTGATGCATGTCCTGCCAGAGCCGGGCAGTATCAAATTCCGCTTCCGTTTTCGTTCCGGACATAAAATCAGCGGTATTCGTGCGGTCTGCGTCAATCAGAACAGACTGCAGCAGACGTTCCAGCATTCCGAGATAAAAAGCGAAGGATTCTTTCTTTCGTTTATCGTCAGCGTTCAATTCAGAAAGCTGCCGCAGTTTTTTTCGGAGCGCGGTGACCTCCGCAGCCGCAGCCGCAAGCGCAGTACGGATATCCGGCAGAAACGGCGTTTCCTGAAGATTCTGCACGATTTCCGAATAGTATTTTTCCTTTGCAATCCGGATATGATAAATGTCTTTTGCATCATCGTCCGCCCAGTCGTGAAGTCCGTGATGCGACAATATGACACGGCCGATCAGGGATGCTGTTTTTTTCAGATTTTTGTCATCCGTCAGTTCTCCGGCAGCCTCGATATATTTTGCGCCGGCAAAGCTGTGATCGAGCTCGCCACGCCGGAAATCCGTTTGCTGATGAATATAGGCGTCAAAGTCAGCAGTCAGCTTTCCGATATCATGCAGGCGTGCAGAAAGCTCTGCCGTTTTTGAAAGCAATATCTTTGCGGCATATTTTGCTGCAATTTCAGCTGTTTCACAGCAATGATCCGATACCCTCTGTTCCATGCCGTCCGCCGGACGAATGTGCGCAGTATGCTGCATCATTATGCTCCTTTCCTGTTTTTGGCACTGAATTGTAGATTATAATTATATCATATTACGAGATTTATGTCAACAATCCGATGTGCAGATTTTTGCGCATCTGCGGGAATTCGTCGTTTTTTGTCGAATGCCGGACATAGGCCGGCATATTCCGAAAGGCTGCCGCATACATCTCTACTAACAAATCTCAGAGGTGATGATATGGATGCAGTGACAAAGCGAATTGTCCGAAAAAGTGCGTTTCTGTTTTTTCTGCTGACGGTCAGCGTGGCAGGGCTTCATGCATGGATGCTGCATACGCAGCAGGATCAGCCCGCCGCCCGTATGACGGCCGCGGATCAGACACCGGTCATCGTGCTGGATGCCGGGCACGGGGAATCAACTTAAACATAGTCAAATTCAGCGAAGCATCGCCTGCCCAACGACGGTCAATGCCGATACGATTTATGTGCCAAAGCACATCAGAATTCGCTTTGCAGGCGACAAAATACTTTTAAAGAACAACTCTTGCATAAACAAAAAGCAGGTGCACGTTTTTCGCGTGCACCTGCTTTATTATCTGACATACCGTTTCCAGAAAACAACGCCTGCAATCAGGAGCAGTACGGCACACCAGAGGCCCTGCAAAGCGATACCCTGCTCAACCGGAAGATATGCGGGCATCTCCATAATCATAAAGCTATTCATGGAAGCGAGCACCGGCAAATACCGCATCATACTACTATATTGCAGCAGCAGACTGCCAAGGCCCAGAATCATGGAAATCAGAATTGCGATGGATACAATCTGCGAGCGCGTCAGAATCACGATTGCGGCAGTGAGCAGCGTGAGTTCCAGCGTGGAAAGATATGCCGGAATCATGCAGCGGATCAGTGCTGTAACGGATTCGGTGCCGTATGCAAAGTGCAGCGTCAGAACGGAAATCAGGCTGACTGCAAACAGCAGTATCACTGTCCAGATAAGAATGCAGGTGAGCTTTGCGGTAAAGAACCGGAATCGCTTCGGAACGCAGAGAAAATCTGTCCGCAGGGTGGAACTCAGGTATTCCTGCCCGAAATACAGCGCCGCAAGTACACAATATCCAATCTGTCCGAGATAGAAGCCCTGCATCATTTTACTTCTGTAAAGCAGATCGCCGGCTTCTCCTGCAAATGAATCAAGCGTTAGTACCATTGCAGGTATAAAAATCAAAACACCGGCTGTGCAGAGCAGCAACCAACGGTTATATGCAAATTTGAGGCATTCACTTTTTATACAAAATCTGTGCATCAGTATTCTCCACGTAAATCACGTCTTCGGAAGAGCAGATATGCTGCAATTCCCATCACGGCCACCCAGAGCAACAGAACCAGAATGTTCTGTGCAGGATGAGCGGTCAGCATGGATTCAGAGCTCGCAATCAGTCTGTTTGCCAGTGAAACAGGCAGCAGACGGCAGAAGGAAAACTTCTCAGCGAGCAAATCTCCGACATTATATGCCTGAATAATCAGGAACAGCAGCGGAAAGACCGCGTTCCGGCATAAAAAGGCCATGACATAGGCCAGCACTGTCAAAAGCGTCAATGCGGTGATGCTAAGCACAATATAACGCCAGACCTCTGCATTAAAGATCAGAGGACGAAGGCCTTGTACGCCGAAGGTCTGGTGCGTAACCGTAATTGTCAGAATGACGGAGACAGCTGCAAGAATCAGTGCATGCAGTGTCAGCGCCAGCGTCTTGGAAAAGAACACATGCTCCTTTTTTCCGAGCGAGAGCAAGGTCGTACGCAAACAGTGCTGCTTATATTCTGCAGCTCCAATTACGGCGCCAAGAACAATCAGCGGAATCGTGCTGAACAAAATGACATCGAAACCCATAAAAGCGAGCGGCGGCATTGCCTCAATCAGATCCGGACAGGTTTCCGGTGTTGCATCCAGCCCGACGGCGAGATTCTGCTTTGCGGAGACAAATGCGAGAAATCCCTGTGCAGCGGTTACAAGAATTGCAACAACCATCCAGACCGTTGTGCTGCGGATCTTAATGAGCTCGCTATGCAGCTTCTGCCAGAAACCGGTTACCATGATACATTGTCCCCTTCCGTCAGGCTGAAGAACAGATCCTCTAGGGAAGGCAGCTTATCCATGACGCTGTTCAGTGTACCCTGTGCTGCGATTTCACCGTGATTGATGATAACAACATCATCCGTAATGGTTTCGACCTCAGAGAGCATGTGTGAGGAGAGCAGAACCGTTTTGCCGTTCTCAGCCTGCTTCCGGATAAAGTTTCGGAACCAGCGGATACCGCCGGGATCCAGACCGTTTGTCGGTTCATCGAGGATCAGGAACTGCGGATCGCCGAGCAGCGCAGCAGCAATCCCAAGACGCTGACCTTCTCCGAGCGAAAGGCTGCCGATCTTGGACATCGTTTTGTGTGCAATGCCGGTGTTCTCTGTTACCTCTGGAATGCGGGATTTCGGAATTCCGTTGCTGACAGCGATGATGTGCAAATGCTGCCGCACCGTTCGATCATTCGGTGCACCGATACCATCGAAGCAGGCGCCGACCTTCTTCAGCGGATTCTCCCACTCTGCATAGGGCTTTCCTTCAATCAGGACGGTACCCTCGGACGCCGAATCCAATCCGAGCAAAATGCGGAGCGTTGTACTTTTCCCAGCGCCGTTCGGTCCGAGGAAAGCCGTAATTCTTCCTTTTTTCGCTTCAAAAGAAATATGCTTCAGGATTTGTTTGCTGCCATAATGTTTGCTTACATTTTGAATCTGGATTGTCTGTTCCATAGAACCGCCTCCTAAAAAAATTTACAGCTCTATTATACGGCGAATCATTGGTAAACACAATGACTCCGGAACAGCTTGCAGGCTGAACGGAATAACTTGCAGGATTCCGCACATGGTTTTCATTGACAGAACCGGCGATAAATGGTATAATAAAAACCACTCAAGATGGCGTAGAAACGGAAGTGATTGATTGAAAATAAAGCTGAAAGTTTCCGAAGAAAAGTATCGAGAAATCGCAGATGAACTGAGCGCAAAGGGAATTGAGATAAATGAACAGGCAGATCTGATCCTGATAGAGCGCAATGCTTCGGCAAACTATCTGATCGGAAAAAGAGATGAGGAAATCTACCGATTGAACACCGCTGATATTTCCCATATTGAAAGCTTTGCACATGATGTGATTGCATATACGGACAGCGGTGCCTTCAAGATCAATGAGCGTCTGAAAGCACTGGCTGTCATGCTTGATCCGAATGTGTTTATCCGAGTCAGCAATTCTGTGATTCTCTCAGTGAATCATATTCAGAGCATAAAGCCTGCATTTACGCAGAAATTTATTGTTACGATGAAAAGTGGAGCAAAGATCGACGTAACAAGAAGCTACTACTATATTTTCAAAGAGTTTTTCGGAATCTGAAAGGTGATGTATATGAATATCAGCGTTATGATTGTAGCAGCTGCTGCCGGAATTGGTGTGCTGTCTGCTGCTGCAACCTGTATTTACCGTGCAGGATATGAAAAAGTCATCTCCGCCCGGCTCGCGGCGGGTGTAACTGCCGGTCAGAAGCGCAGAACAATGCTGCCGCCTTTTGCGGTTTTCTGGATATCCGCCGCGGTACTCAGTGTCCTGCTGTTAATGTTTCTCTCTGTGGTTTCGGTTTCTGCGACAGAAGATGCGGAGACGCTGCGCGTGAGCAAATGCAGTGCAGAGGGCATCACTGGAATGTTGGATGAACAGCATGAAATCTCCGGTTATGACAGACATACCGTTCAAGATGGCACGTTTCAGTTTGTATGCTATGTGCAGAATCAGATCGGCGATACGGCATTTCCGCAGATTCTGCTTTATGTGGAAAGCGGGGAACCGTTCTCGTATCAGTATCAGCTGTGCGCCCCCAAGGAGACACGCCTAACGGATGCACAGCAGGGGGCTTCCGGTTGGTATGCTGTGAACTGTGAGAAATGTTCCGGAAAGCTCCGCTTTATTTGCGAAAATAATACCGGGAGCGGCAGCGTTGAAATCGCCATGCCGCAGTAAGAGCCTGGAACGGAACGTGAATATACAAGCACCGCCGCCTGACTTCCAATCAGACGGCGGTGCTTCAGTTTGTAGATAAAGTGGTATCTGCGATTTGTACACTCAAGAGCAAGCTGATCGAAGATATTGCAAGCGTCCGTTTCACGCCCGTTTCAGATCATTCTGTCCCATCGGCAAACCTTTCTGTTACTGTGCAGCCACCTGACTGTCGGCTTCCATCAGCTGCTTGTTCAGCTTCATGCTCCGACACGCCGGCAGTTCCTTGCAGGCATCATCCGGAGAGCGGCTTTCAAAAATCTTATCATCATCGACAAAGCAGTACTCATGACTTACCGCGCCGCCGATCTCCTGCCAGTTTTCGTCCAGCGGATCGTCCCAGGTCACGTCCACCCAATAGGACTCTCCATCCAGCTCAATCCAGTTCCACGCATGACCGTTGTCCTTCATAGTCAGCTTTGAAAGCAGAAGCTCTGCGGCGGAAACCTTGATATCGCCGTGCGCGTAAACGCACTTCACGCCAAGCTCCCGCATCAGATACTGATACGTCACGGAATAGCCCATGCACACCGCGGAGTGCTCCGCCAGCGCACCGTAAACCGTGTGGCAGAGCTGATATTCCTGCGACTCGCTGCCCGGCACATCATAGGTGATCAGCTGCACAAGCTGATCATGGACATACAGTGCCTTGTCAAAATCACTACCGTGCTTCGGCGCACCGTCCAGAAGCCGCTTTGCCTCCTGTTTCAGTTCACGGTACATCTTCTTTGCAGGCATATGCGCAAATTCCTTCACGCGCTGAAAATTCACCGTGGTTGTCCGGCAAATCTCCGTTCCGTCCTCTGACATCGTCAGAACCGGCTCCACGCCGGAAATCCAGAACAGCTCCGGATAACGGCTTTTCAGCTCGTCTGCCGTCGCGCAGGTGATCTGAAAGACCTGATCTGCGGTGTTGCATTTCAGAATATCGGTATCGAATTTGAACGAGTCCTCGACATCGTCCGCGGCCTCATACATAATCTCCAGCAGACGTTCATTGGGTCCTGTGTTGACCGGCTCGGCATAATGCGGACGGTATAAGCAGTTCGGATCCATGCCGAAGTTCCACGGCCAGTGCAGCAGCTTTTGTGCAAGCTCGCCGCCGAACAGCCTGATTGCAAGGATCAGTGCAATCAGCGTCACCGCCCCGACCTTCAGCCAGAACTTCCGAAGCAGCTTCTTCCGGATGCGCGTCTGCACCTCCGCTTCAATGACTTCGTGGCCCCATTCAATCTGTTTCATGATGCCCCTCACTTTGTCCCTGTGTGCCCGGAAAGCAGGCACTTGTTTCCGCAGTTTCCGCGGCGGATTCTGCCCGCCGTGTGCTGTGGCTTTATTATACCATATTCCGCAAAAAATTCAATGGGAGATAAAAATGAGGGAGTGGACTCTTCACGGTTTTTATGCACAACACCGGCTCGTCAATACAAAAGTTCGACCAAAAAACTTTAATTTTGGCTCATCACAGGTTTATCGACAGTCTGAAACGGAGCCCCGCGGGGCTCCGTTCGTATTCTTTCTCAGAGAATCGCAGCCGATGCCGCATCCTTTGACGAGTACCTGCAATACGGCGGATTTCCGGTGATCGGCATCAGTCAGTTTGATACGCACACGGCATATCAGATCGTGGACGGCATCTACGCTTCCGTTATCACACGCGATATCTCCAAGCGTCACCGCATCCGCAACAAGGAATTATTTGACCGCGTTGTGCGGTATATCATCGAAAATGTCGGCATGACCTTCTCGGCGAATACAATTGTCAAATATCTCAAGAACGAGAAACGCACATTGTCCGTCGAAACAATATACAACTATCTGAAATGGCTCGGCGAGGCATTCATCATCTATCCCTGCAAACGGTACGACCTGCAAGGCAAAGAAATACTAAAAACACAGGAGAAATATTACCTTTCAGATATTTCGCTGCGTTACAGTCAGATGGGCTACGACAGCAAAATGCTTTCCGCAATGCTGGAAAATGTAGTCTATCTGGAATTAAAGCGCCGCGGATATGAGGTGTTTATCGGCAAAAATCAGACGAAAGCGATTGATTTTGTTGGTGTGCGGCGCGAGGAGCGTATCTATGTGCAAGTCTGCGACCGATTGCCCGACAATTCAGACCGAGAAACTGCAAATCTGATGGAGCTGCGTGATCACTACCACAAATATGTGGTCTGCCGCGATCCGCTTGCATCCGGCAATGACAACGGTATTGAAATCGTCAATATTGTCGATTTTCTGCTTCGGGATAAATGGTAAAAATGAAGGGGTGCCGCGTTGACAATGCCAACAACTTAAGCGTTATAGCATATACCCCGCATAAAAATCAAATAGAATCGTTCAGTTGCTTTCGGACACTTGAAGTCCGATCCATACAAAATGCCTTCAGTTCCTGACAGCCCATCTGGGACTCCTCCAGGGAGAAGAATGCTGTCGGATCTTTTTCCAGATAAGGTTCAATCAATCTGCAGGCGGAATCGATTTCCTTTTCGAAACGACCGGATTCAAAGTATTCTGCTGCTAGTTTTTCGATAATTGCATGATACATGTCAAGACTATCTTTCTCCTCAGTGATCCATGTCCACATCGGGTGTGTTCAATGGAATCTGACCTATTGCCTGTATTTCTCTGCAGCTGCAGAGAAGGCAATTCATCAGTAACGCAGCTGCTGTTACAGCCCATGCCTCTTTTCTTCGCAGTACCATCAGTAGACCTTTCTGCCATTCTTCTCCGGCTACAATTATTCTTAGTTCTTTGCTTCAGCAAATGCCAATTTAGTCTGTGCAGGAATAAAGCCGGAACGCATCCTGCCTTCAGCCCCATAGGACTCTTCATCCGCGTTTAACAGGCATCAACTATTCTGCTCTGTTTATAATGTATTACCGCTCAACAGCAGAAGATTACTCGTAGATGATACCACCGACCCAGGAGATACGGTAGCCTTCCGGCGTATTGAGAATGTTGAAGGACTGCGTCATCGTAGCAGCACCCATGTGCGTATACGTTCCGGTAACGGTAAAGCCTTCTGTGGTTACATTTGAAAACTGGAGATCGTCCCAGTTCCAGGTATCTGAATATGCGCCGCCTCTGCCGGCCTGCCGGACATAAAGATTGTCATTGATGGGAAGGAAGAGCGGCATCTCGCCCTCTAAAACCATTGCGTGCATTTCTGTATACGCCTCATGAATCAGCGTTTTTGAAAGGACCTGTTCAACATCCGCAACGCTCTGCAGCTTCGGATCAAGAACCATCAGATACGGCCACTGAGCTCTGACTTCACTGAGCTGCGTCTCATCGATTTCTACACAGCCAGCGCCCAGACCGTCATAAAGGTCCATATACTCCGTAATCAGCTGCTTGGAGATATTCTTCATCTCTGCTTCGCTAAGGCCTGCCGGAGTAGATTCGGTCGTCTGAACTGCCGGTGCCTCGGTTGCAACAGCCGGAGCAGTGGTCTGAGTTTCTGCTGCAGGCGCCTGTGTAATGTTGACATTGATGTCACCGTTGGAATCAACGGAAACGTCAACATTCTGATCATTGACAGAAATGTCTGCGCTGTCGAGGACGGAGGCTGCGATATTCGCTGCCTGCGATACGGTATCATCCGTTACGTTAATGCTGCATCCGGTCAGTGCTGTGCAGAGCAGAGTGCTCAGTGCTGCAAGTGCGATCATATTCTTTTTCATAGTAATTACTCCTTTTTCATTTAAATGTTTTCGGATTACCGATTGGCTCACCGGTTGTTTACAATTGCATTATAGCATGTTTCAAAATGGAATGGTGCAGAATTACAGATTTGTAATTGCAGGATAAAAAGGCGCTTAAGCACAATACGAAAAGAAGTCAGGAGTATGTTCAGGATACAAGAGCATACTCCTGCTTCAATTTATCTATAAAATGGCTCAGCTAAAAGAACAGCCTGTGCCCGCAGTCGGTTTCAGGATACGTAGCAACATATTCTTTTTCAATGTCCATTGCTTTTTTCGCTGGAATATGATATAATCGGGGGCGAAATTATTTTTTGGAAAATGTAATCGGCAGCGCACAGTTTCAGTCGTATATAGTGAAAGTGCTTTTGAAAATGTCCGGAGAGGAGGATAATCCGCTTGAATCACAAAGAACTGATCCAGCTTTATTTTAACCGCGATGAACAGGCTTCCGCGGAAACATACCGTCAGTTCGGCGGTTACTGTTATACGATCGCCAACAATATTCTCGGCAATGCACAGGATGCTGAAGAATGCGTCAACGATGTCCTGATCCGTCTTTGGGAACGGATCCCGCCGAACAGACCAGATAATTTCTATGGGTACATCACAGTACTCACGCGTCGGATCGCCTGTTCCCGCTTCACCGCTGCCCGTGCAAAGAAACGCGGAGGAGGAGAAGCGGCTGTCGCGTTTGATGAGCTGAATGAATGTGCAGGCAATGATTCTGTTGATGAGCAGATTGACAGAAAGGCGCTCGGCGAGTCGCTGAATGCATTTCTCGGCACATTGAAGCCCGATCACCGCGCAATATTTATGCAGCGCTACTGGTATTTCTGTTCCGTTGAAGAGATTGCCAAGAATCTGCACCTGACAAAATCAAAGGTAACTGTCACACTGATGCGGACCCGCACCAAACTCCGGAATTATTTGGAAGAGGAGGGATTCTTATGAAGACGGAAGATCTGATCGAGGCGCTGAACCTTGTCTCGCAGGATTATATCATGGAAACAAGACCTGAATCGGCTCAGCATTGTGAATCCCGCAAGCAAAAGTGCGATGCCGCAGGCGTTACGAAGCAGACCACATTCTCCCGCAGCAATGCAGCACCGGGAAAGGATCATACATTGAAAACGAACACAATTACGCACACACACCGTATCATGAAAGGGCTTGCCGCTGTCGCTGCCTGTGCCGTATTTATCTGCGGCGGATGGATGATCCTGAAGTTGAAAGATCAGCAACAGATCGGCATGGTGGATGCATCTGTATCGGAAAGCAATTCTGACAGTCTTACTGAAAGAATAGAAGAGATTCCGCAGGGAGAACCGAATTTTCTCGGCGGACAGGGTGAAATCCATGTGCTCGGTTCTCAAAGCTTCATGTATGATGATACCCGATTCTATTTCGACGGCGGCGTCTGCTATGCAGAACGCACTGACAGTGAATTGACGAAATATCACTCCATGCCGGCGAAAACGACGCAGTTCCTGAGTAAACTGTTCTATGACGGCAATCGGTTTTATTATGCAAAGGAACACAGCCTTTATCCTGTCGCAACAGACGGCACGATCTCAGAAGCACCGTTCTTTACGCTGACTGATGATATGCTGCCGTATGGATTGTCCGTTTCCTCTTTTGGCTTTGATAATAACTGTATCAGCGTTTACAAAATGACAGATGACGCCGTGCTGATTCAGATAGCTGGTAATCAGTCAACTGATTTCTGCTGCATTCAGGCAGTCTGTCACACAGACGGCACGGTGAATCTTCTGACCGGAAACAACCGTTACGGTTATATTGCGAACGCTGAGGACGGCAGCATTTTTGCCGAATCCTGGAACAGTGACGGCGAAGGTATCGTGATTACCCGCATCGGAACAGACGGTTCTGAGAAAGCATACACCCGCTTTTCCGGTGCCATGAATTATGTGCGGTATATGGCGCAGCACGGTGACAAACTCTATATTCTGCTCAACACCGGCCCTGATGATCACCCTACGCTGGAATACAGCGTGCTTGATCTCAATGAGCCGCATGAAGTCAGCAATCTACAGTGTTTCAGCGAATCTGATGCGCAGTGGATCAAGTATGCCTTTTCAAACGGGCAGCAGGATTTTGTCGTCAAAACGGAACAGAAAGAAAGCGGTGCAGTGCTTTACGGCACGGACACTTCCTGGGAGAATCAGCAGGAGCTTATCCGTGCTTCCGATTTCGGCAGTGAAGGCGTTTTTCTTGCCGATGCGGATGAAAACTATGTCATCCTTGCACTTTATGAGTCACAGTATGCAGTCTATGATCTCAGATCCGGAAGCACACAACTGTTCCGAGCAGACGGCACGACAGACGGAGACACGGGCGAAACAGAAACGCTTCATGTGGACGAATCGCTGTATTGCGAACTGGATCCGGGCTTTACCGGAATCAATTTCCTCGGCGGTCAGGGTTCGCTGCATATTCCGAAGAGCGGCAGCCAAATCCTCTGGTATGATGACACATATTTCTATTTTCCTGCCGGATGCTTCCCGCGTTACAATAATATTATGACGTCGTTTCCGGCAAAAACAGGTCTGGCAGAAGACTATGAGATGGGAAGGATTATCAGCTCAGGTGACCGGCTGTTTATCATGAAAGACGGCGTTGTAAATCTGATTGACAGCAGCGGCGGCCTGACACCGTTCCTGCGGCTTGCAGATGCCGGGCTGACAGGCGATGCACATTTCATTTCTCATATCAGCCGGATTGGGGATTACATTCTTTTCCCATGCAGAGGCACATATTCCGGCATGGATTCCTGTGCGTATATCTGGACAGATTCAGACGGAAATATTCTGGAAATCAAATCCGGTTTGCCGTCCAACACGGAATTTATCGAATGCAAATCCGATGATCCCGATGATGATTCCTCTGCCGGGTATTACATGGCTCCCGATACCGGAAATCAGATACATCGCATTGCACTGCCGGGTTCTGATGAAGCACAGACAGATTTCACGCTGCCCGGATACAGCCCCAACATGGAGCCGCAGCATCTTTTCGTGAGAGCTTACGGCGACAGGATCTTCTATTTTGATCAGGATGGAAACTACTGTGCATTCGAACCGGATACCGGTGAAAAATCCGTCATTCTGGGCGCAGATTTGCATGCCGCCGGTTTTGAACTGAATCTTCCGGTCATAAACGACAAGCTCTATTATATGCTGACAGACCCGTTCAGTGAAGAACCGCTGCAAACGGATATCATGCAGCTCGATCTGAATACAGGTGAAACGCAGAAGATCCTGTCCTTTGATCAGTCATATATCAGCAGTCCTCCGAACCTTTCCGTATACAGTAATCTGCTATATATCCAGACAAGCGCTAAATTCGTTCTGTACAATCCAGAAACAGATGCACTGTTCCGGCTGACATAATCCGCCCAAAGCATTCAGGTGCATCCAGATGACAGCCCGATGAATCAGCATTTGCGTTTTACGAAATTTACCAGCGATTTTACATAAGAGCAGCCACAGGATTTTTTCGATCCTGTGGCTGCTCTCAGCTTCATGTCATTTTCTGTAATGCGTTTGGTAGAGGCTTTTAATGTCAGCAGAGCATCATTGGCACTGTCCTCACCGAGTGGCATAAAGGGAATGCATTTTACCGAAAAAATCTGTCAAGAGAACTTGCCTGCTTTCCGTGATGAAGAAAACGAATTTTTGGAATAATGCACGTATTCCATTTTTCCTCTATTCTTGTCCGTCCAGAAATGCTATGATATGTTCAGATCACATAACACGCGGTCATGTGAATCGAAAAATCATAAAATACGGAGGTTTTTATTATGACGGATTTTTTAAGAGAATTTCGGGACGGCATCACAAAGCCGGCATGCTCCGATTGTTATTCTGGTCGGCAATAATCCTGAAGCTGCTGATATGGAGCGCGAAATACTGGCGTTATCAGAATCTCCGAAAACTGTACTGTTTGGTTTTCAGGGAACAGCCGGTGTGCGCAGTACGGATCGTGTAACCTGCCTGCACGTCGGCAGCAGCGCTATGACAATCGGCGGACTGCACCGTGCACTGAATGCAGATGAACAAAGCCTGCTGCATCGTACGTTCGGGAATTCCGGCTATAAGCTGGCGTTTGAAGATGATATGGAAGGCTGGCTGTACTGTCACACTGCTTTTATCCTTCCGATCGTTTACCTCAGCTATCATTATGGCTGTAACCTGCGGAATGCTGACGGAAAAGATGTCTCCGCCATGATGAAAGCCGCCGAGGAAGCCTACAGTCTGATTGATGCCTGCGGAATAAAAATCCGTCCAAAGGGGGATGCGGATTATTTCAGAAGCAAGCCGAAGCTGGCTGTTCTGAAAGCGATCATGTATATCATAAGTCAGACAAAGCTCGGAGAATTGGCTGCGACCGACCATTGCAGAAATGCAGCCACTGAAATGGAATGGTTGGATGCGGCTTTTAAAGCACTGCGGCAGGCGCATCCCGAACAGGAAATGCCGGAATGGGAAAAGCTGCGAAATGCAATGCCGTCATGGGAAGAAATCCATGATACCTATGACCACGGGACTAAAATTACAGTATATGATCCGTCAGTGAAGCGAAAAAAAGCAACCGCAGTCTTGTTGCTTGCAGGCGGATTGGCTGCGGCTGTCTGCATTTATAAGAAGCAAAAGAAGAATGATTTATAACATACAAGATCAATCATGAAAAATTCAGGCACCCCCTTACCGATATAAGGCAAGGGAGTGCCGTTTTTCATGTACAACTGAGATTGCGTTCTGATCGCTTACTCAGCGTTTTCCTTGCGCCGGATAATCCCGGAGCGCTTGACTAAGAGCAGAAGCCGAAGCCGATCATTGCCAATGCGCCCATTACCGCAAGCATACCAGCAGCCGAATTGTTTCCTGTCTGCGGAAGATTCACTTCGGCGTTCTCGGCATCTACGCCGACACCTGTCTTTGGATCGATGGTGTAGGTATCCAGCACCTTACTTTCTTTATCGGTGATCGTGATCTCGTAGGTGCCGTCTTCTTTTACAAGCAGTGATGCGTTTGTTCCGGTCACACCGTTCTTGCTTTCATAGTCGTGCTTTGCCCAGCTGCAAAGCTCCTCATCGGAAGCAATATGGTTGGATTTATCGACCGGTATGATTTCTTCCGTACCGAAAACAGGAGCAAGCGTTCCTTGTTTCCAGGAATTCAGGTCAGAACCGTCATTGGTATAGAACAGGAAATGAGAAAGCCCCTCTTTGTTATGCTCGGTCATGTCCTCAAGGTAGGTGCTGACATCTTTCAGTATTTCGGTCATATTTGTTTTGTTGGTGTTCAGCAGATTTTTACATATAGTGACTCTTTCTCAGTTTCCAGCATCCGGACAGACTGCTGTGCTGCCTGCAATTTCTCTTTCAGCCGGTTCATGCGCCGCCGGATAGACATGATAAAGTTCAAAGTTTCCATGTAATGCGTTCCTGCTGATGTTTCAGGATACGTTGCATATGACATAGTCAGCGGCCTGCACCTGTAATTCGTCAGCTCAAAAAAGAAAAGGAAACGCTTTATGATGAGCTGAATGCAAAACGGGGATAGATTGTTGCAGAATTTACTAAGTAAAACGATTGAAAAACATTAAAACCATAATGAAAATATTATGGAAATAATTTGCCGCCTTGACAAATGGACTACAATATGCTATAATTATTTCTGACAATAATATTTATGCCTTTTTTTACTCATTGTAATTGAAGGAGCGAAAACAAAGTACAAAAAGTGAGTAGAACCAGTTAATTATTTTATAACTGATTTTTTGTTTTTTATCAATTTCACATTTTACATTTGATTTTCAGAAAGAGAAATATTAATGAGATATACTTATATAAAACAACATGACGCAACTGATTGTGCGGCTGCATGTCTTGCGATGGTATGCCTGCACTACAAAAAAGAAACTACAATAACGCAGCTTCGTGATATGATGGGAACGGATCTGAAAGGAACGAACCTGATAGGTCTGTCCCAGTGTGCAGATGCACTCGGGTTTGTCTCTCGGGCGATTCGTGTTGACCGTGAAAATTTCCTGACTGATTTTACTTTGCCGTGCATTGCAAACGTTATTACCAAAGAAGGCTTGACACATTTTGTAGTTGTCTTTAAGAAAATTCGGCAGAAAAAAAAGGATTATGTGATTATCGGAGACCCTGCAAAGGATCTGATGAAAATCACACTGGATGAATTCTACGAAACATTTACCGGAACTTTGCTTTTGCTGAAACCGGATGCACGGTTTGTTTCGGGAAAAAACGAAAAAGGCAAGATCTTCAACCGGTTTCTGAAATTGCTTCTTCCTCATAAGAAACTGTTTGCCTATTCCATTATTGCATCTGTTATTTTGACTATACTTGGCATTGTTTCCTCACTCTTCAATAAGATTTTGATGGACGAAATTCTGCCATACAAACTGAAAAATCCGCTGCTGCTTGTCGTAATTGTATTTGGACTTCTCGCAGTTGTACAGACTGTCATCGGATTTGTCCGCCAATGGATGATGATTTATCTCTCGCAGAAAATTGATATTCCACTACTGCTTGGCTACTTTGAACATATTTACAAGCTTCCGATGAAGTTCTTTGCATCGAGAAAAACAGGCGATATTATCACACGATTCAGCGATGCCTTCACAATCAAAGATATTTTCACGAACATAGCACTGACACTAATCATGGATGTCGCCATGGCGATCATCACGGGCATTATTTTGTTCAATATGAATCTTCCGCTGTTCGGCATCATTCTTTGCCTGACGATTTGCAGTATTCTGCTTGTTTTTATTTTCAAGCATCCATATAAGAAGATCAATGAAGAACAGATGCAGCAATCCTCTGTGCTGAATTCTCAGATTATCGAAGGTCTCCGCGCTGTTGAAACGATCAAAGGCAATGCAAATGAGGAGACTGAACTGGAAAATATCGAAAAGGAATATATCAAGTCATTACGAATTGGAGTCAAGGAAAGCATGCTTTCCAATGTACAAGGCTCCATTTCTAACCTGATCTCGACAGCCGGCAATCTAATCATTATGTATTTTGGCATCAGGCAGGTCATTGACGGAAAGCTTACTCTAGGCTCTTTGATGGCATTCACCACAATGGCTGGCTATTTCATGGATCCTGTCGGCAGACTGGTCGGTTTACAGCTGCAGATTCAGGAAGCGAATATTTCTATGAAGCGTCTGACCGAAATTATGGATTCTGAAACAGAGCAGAGCGATGGCAACTACACAGAACTGGAATCCTTCGACGGTGATATCGAGATTAACAATGTCACATTTCGCTATGGCAACAGAAAACCTGTCCTGAACAATATCTCGTTTACGATTCCAAAGGGAAAAAAGGTTGCGCTTGTCGGCGAAAGCGGCAGCGGAAAATCCACGATTGCAAAATTGCTGCTGAAATACTACGAACCGGAAAGCGGCGAAATTCTGGTTGACGGCATGGATCTAAACGAAGTGGATAATGAATCTCTCCGCAAAACAATCTCTTATGTGCCGCAGACGATAGAGCTGTTTTCCAAAAGTATTTATGACAACATCCGCGTATCCAAAATGAATTCAACGCTCGAAGAAGTGAAGCAGGCTGCAAAAGAAGCAGATGCACATGAATTTATTAAGAAGCTACCGATGCAGTATTACACCTATCTGCAGGAAGCCGGAAACGGATTGAGTGGCGGCGAGAAGCAACGCATTGCGTTGGCAAGGGCGTTCCTGAAAAAAAGCAATTTCTATATTCTTGATGAATCAACGAGCAATCTGGATTTTGCGACAGAAAACATCATTTTCGATATGATTTACAACAAATTTCGGAACAAATCTATGCTGATCATCGCGCACCGTCTTGCTACGGTCAAAAACTGTGATCAGATTCTGGTTCTGGATAAAGGTGAAATTGTCGAACAGGGCACCCATGAAGAACTGCTCGAAAAGGGCGGCAGGTACAAGCGGCTCTGGGAGATGCAGCAAGGCAATTTTATTATCAAAGAAGAAGAACCATCACCGCAGTCTGAGCATGTTGCAGAAGTCATTGAAGATGACGACGACACTTTGGTTTATACTTAACGGTGAATACGCTTTGTGCAGAAAAAGCGTTCACATATCATGATATGGTCTGCAACATATCATTTCAACACATACTCATTTTATTTTTTACATGGATACAAAAATGTATCGGAAAGGACTAAAAATGGAAATGACTTATAATGGCACATTGGTAATGCCCAAGAACTTCGTTGTTGTTGACGAAGAAGAAATGACATATACAAACGGAGGCGAACACTATCAAGTATTTATCCCGGCTTCTGTTTGTGGTGATTTAGCCAATTACGGCGTTGCTGCAAGTGCAGCAGTATTAGCTTTGTGTGGCCCGATTCCAGGAGGTGGAATTATTGCAGGAGTTGCCACTGGTACTGCATATGCAGCGCTTACTGCGTATTATGCTCTTGCGTCAAAACATAATGGAATGACATTGCACGTTTACACAGTTGGAAACACTCCTGTTGCATGGGTTCCTGTAATTAACTGGTAACCAGCCTTTTCTTGCGTTCACATGTATTGATATGGTCTGCAACATATCATTCAGCACAATGTTATTATTTATTAATAGATACGAAAACGTATCAGAAAGGAAAGAAAATGGAAATGCCTTATGATGGCGCATTAGTAATGCCCAAGAATTTCGCAACAGTTGACGAGGAAGAAATGACCTATGTCGACGGTGGACTATCAATTCAACATGAGTGGTGGGGATTCCGTTTAGATCTCACCGCGCAAGAATGCACTGATATAGCCATAGCGGGTGGCACTGGAGTTACTATAGCAACGATTAAAAATCTTATCCCCAATAAAGCATTACAGATAATCTTGGCTGTGGCTGAGGGCTACCTACTTCTGTGCGGCAACCATAACGGTGCATTTTTAATTTACAGCCCGTTGATTCCGACTATGACAACTGGTCTTATGATCAAGTGGTGATTTTTCGAAATCATCTTAAAAATCAGAATAGCTCTCAATAACGGTGAGTACGCTTTGTGCAGAAAAAGCGTTCACATATCATGATATGGTCTGCAACATATCATTCAGCACAATCTTATTATTATTAACAGATACGAAAACGTATCAGAAAGGAAAGAAAATGGAAATGACTTATGATGGCGCATTAGTAATGCCCAAGAGTTTCGCTGTAGTTGACGAAGAAGAAATGACATATGTTGATGGTGGAAGCTGGTCAGGAGCGCTGTTCAGAGACAACGTTGTCGGAGGCGTTCAGAGAGCAATTGCAAATTACAAAGGACCGATTCTTGCACAGTGTGGAATTACACTTTCTGTTGTAAAGGGATGGTGTGCCTATAGCTATTCATGGCTCTGTGCTCATATTGGATGGAAGGTCGTTAAGATTGCTTCGATCGTTGGCGGAATAATTGCAGGTATTGTTGCAGCCGCTTCCTGTGTTGCTGCGGTCTACATCATGGGAACTAGAAAAGTTTTTTGCTAATATTTGACATCAGATTTCACAAAGATTCGGGTCTCATATTCATATATGAGACTCGAATCTCTCATGGCATGAAAGGAATAATCATGAAAGATAAATGGTATATCTTGTTTATCATTGCATACATTACATACATGTGTGGCTTCTTGGATTTTTCTACTTTTTTCACCCAATCGCTTAATGAATTAATCAGATCGCTGATTTCTTCAATCATATCATTTGTCTTTGTTATTGCCATATATTTTGATATGGTCTCCATCATAAAGATAGTATATAACAAAATACATCACTTAGAAAACACGATAGTTGTTTTTTTCCCGTTTATAGTGTTTAATTATCCGAAGAAATCTGTTACACTCAGTCTGGATATTACTGTATTTTTCAATACGTTTTACCCTCGTAATCTGTTGTGCGATAGTTCTAAAGGATACAATGAAATTAGAACTGAAATTATTCGGTATGAAAAAAATGTTTTGAATTTAGAAAGATTATTTGTTGCCTGCGTTTATTTTGTTTTATTTATTTTCAGAAGGTATTTTTTTTCGGTTTCTCTTTTGTTCTTTTTCTTGACCCTACGGGATATTCGGCTCATAAACAATGACTTGATTGTTGGCAGCATCTATCGAATTGATAATACAGCGAGTTTTGAAGTACAAACATTACTTGCGAAGCAATTATGTTTATATAGCTCTTGGAATTCTCCGATTTATACAGAATATGTAAATGACCTTAGCGGTCATCTTTCAAACGATACTGTTACTGTAAATAGTATTGAGTTTCTTTCCTTAGATTTGTTTGTATCAGGCACAGATTTTTTTAATAAGAAGCACTGGGTTTCTATAAAACCGATTCTGATAGACAATTATGCATTTGGCAATGATTTTACTACTCCGCTGAATAACGCTTTATGGTCATTTTACCGTTTAGTTTTTCTTTATGCTATTATTGGGCATAACGAAAAGATTAAAGCGGAGATGTTTTCTAAATTTGAAGAAATTAAAAGTAATTGTACAGGTGCAGGATCAAAAATAATGAATAATTACTTGGACAGATTTATGGACAATCACAGTCCTGAATATGTTCTATGCAATCTAAAAAAATACATTGGGATTGATAAAATTTTCAGAGATTCACCGACAGGCAAAGCAGCAATCTTAAATATTATGAATAAACTTAGGGAGGATGTTGTCCATGAATAAAATTGAACTGGCATACAACAAAACTTTGAAATTATCAAACGTTTTGATTTTTGAGATTAAACTGAATGAAGAAACCAATATTGATAGAGAAATTACGCAGATGGAAAACTTCATTAAATCAAAAGGTGCAATCCCAATTGGTCCGTTAATCCAAAAAACTGTATATCAAACTGGTGAATCCGGAGAACCCGTTATCAGAATCTATTTAATGAGGCAGGTAAACACTTTTATTTATAAAATTGAATCACCTTATACAATGGAGTCTGTTATCCGCGTAAGGAATTGTGCTTATGTCAGATATACTGGTCCAGAGGAAAAAATAAAATTTGGTTACGATAAGATAAATGTTGATGCTTTTGAAAAAGGGATTGAACTTGCCAATGAAAACTACACTATTTTCGTTGATAAGCAAGACGACACCATCATAGCTGATATTTTCGTGGAGAAGAAATCCGATGACTAAAAAGACAATCAAAAACATTGTAGACTTAAAAGACAGCCGTCTGCTCTATGAAAAGGAGCTTCCGCCGTTTGGCTATATGATTGTGTCAATCACCGCAATTCTTCTGATTCTGGTTTTGATATGGAGTCTGAAAACGCCGAAAACCTATGTAGTTAAAAGCCAGGGTATTGTGGAAAGCACAAACAAAAACTTTATCATGTCTCCGTTTACCGGCAAAATTAGCAGGATGAATATTTCTGAAGGAAGCTTTGTTGATGAAGGTGATGTGCTTTTTACAGTTGAAAGCACAGAACTCGATTTGCAGGAAGAACAAATCAGTGGACAGATTAACGTTTACAGCGAAAATGTCAGCCAGCTGAAAAAGCTGGAGCAGTCCATTATGGACGGGGAGAACCTCTTCGACATTACAAAAGCGAATGACAGACAGTATTATAATCAATATGAAGCCTATATGAGCCAGATCAAGCAAAACGATATAGATACCAGTACCTATAAAGCCTATGGTTACTCAGATGCGCAGATCAAAGCTGAGCTTGATAAAAACAATGCAAAGATCTCAGAAATCTATTATTCTACGCTGAAATCCATAGATGAAAGCATCACACAGTATGAAACTGAGATCGAAAAGCTAAAGGTTCAGAACAATGCAATTGCGAACGGGCAATCAGAATATCAAGTTCTTGCAAACACCTCCGGCATTGTTCATATGATCAATGAATATAAAGAGGGTATGGTCGTTCAGGCAGCTGGTGCTATCGGAAGCATCGCAAACGAAAATGATCAATATATTGTGACGGCTTACCTCAACGTGAATGACAGACCAAGGGTTTCTTTGGGCGATAATGTCAATATCGAAGTCGTCGGACTTGCACAGAATACTTACGGCAATCTGAAAGGTAGGCTGCTCTCTGTTGATAATGATATTTCAACAAGTCAGAACGGTGAACAGAGCTTTTTTAAATCAAAAATCGAAATTGAAACACCCTATCTGATCAGCAGTAAGGGCAACAAAGTAAACATCTCCAACGGCATGTCAGTCGAAGCAAGAATCATTTATGATGAGCTTACCTATTTCGATTATTTGCTTGAATCGTTGGGATTACTAACGAGGGAATGATTTATGAAGAAAACGATTTGTATTGCGCTTTCTGCTCTTGCATTCTGCGCAATGCCATTCCATATAAGTGCTGAGGAAGCTGAGCAATTGCCTCCCGAATCATCTGCAAATCCATCTGTTGCTGAAACAGGAGAGAAACCAGATCAAACCGATGCACCGAGCCCCGATCTTCCGGTTGCAGCCGTTGAGCCGCTGGTAACAGATTATCCCTATGATTCGGCTTTCAGCATTCCCGAAACAGTGTACATTCCTGTAGAAAGCATAGAACTTGCTGAATTTAAAACTAAGATGTACGTAGAGGAAACGCAGAATCTTTCTGCTACTGTCAGTCCGTCAAGCGCTACAAATCATGATGTAAGCTATTCATCCTCCAACACCCGTGTAGCCACAGTCAGTGCTGGCGGCAAGCTGACAGCTGTAGGAAAAGGAACTTGCCAGATCTATGTTTCCTGCGATAATTACAGTGTCTATTATCCGTTGACTGTTAACGTCAAAACTGAATCGATCGAAGTTGTGAGCAAATTTATCGTTCTCAAACCAGGTGAACAATTGGATTTGGAGGCAGCAGTACAGCCTGCAGAAGCCCCACAGGAACTAAAATTCAAATCAGATGACGATTCTGTTGTACAAGTCAGCGAAGGCGGAATTCTGACTGCTGTTGCAACCGGAAGCACATCTGTGATTGTATCCAATGAGGACGATACAATCCTCGTGAACGTAATTGTCAGCACGGACAAGGAAGCAGCCCTGATTCAGAATCCAGAAGAGTCGGACGATGCTTCTGATTCACAAAAATCTGACAGCCTTGCAAAACAAATCCGCGAGACCAACGAGCGTGAAATTATCGTAAAGAATCTGAGTTGCATCTCCTCCGAAGTGTTAAAAGCACTTTACGGAACCGATAAATCACTGACCGTCGATCTGGAAGAATACACGCTTTCTATCCGCGGGCAGGATATCTTCAATGCGAACAACGAAATTAACACAAAACTTGAACTGGCTGATATGGATAGCGGCATGCTTGTGACTTTGGGAGAGGAAAACCTTCCTGGCACCATCAGCATTGCACTGAAAAATGCACCAAAGAAGTACAAGTATTTCTACCTTGTCAGTCCGAGGGACGGTGTGTATCAAGCATTAAACTCATTGTCTGATAACACGTTCAAAGTTAGCAGTATCGGGCAGTATTTGCTCTCCACTAAAAATATGAACCGCAGAAAGATCAATATTGTGTGGGTTCTGGGTGGCATTGGCGTGATTTTTCTGCTTTCTCTCATTTACATATTTACGAAGAAAAAATATTGGTTTTGGTAACCATAGTAAATACGAAATACATATATAAACCGCCGCTTGACTTCAAATCAGACGGCGGTTTCTCATATTCTCTATCCGATGTCCCCTCTCCCGGCGAGCTCCTGCGCACCAGAACAGAACACTGTTTCCTGTGCAAATGTTTTCTGAGGCGTTGGTTCGTCTGAAAAGCAAAGCGCCCGGCATGGCCGGGCGCAAATAGCAGATAACCTGTTCCAATTATACCCACTCATGATTCAGCTTCATATAAATACGCTTCAGAATCTGCGCAAGGATTGTATAGACGACCATCAGACCTGCAAGCCAAATCATATAAGACGGCACCATGACCGGCAGATCAAACAGCGTTGCTATTCCTGTAAATCCGATCAGCAGCGTTGCAATGACAACAAGCAGGGTTGAAATACTGAGCTGAACCGATGCACGCTCTTTGATAAACGGTACTTTCGGTGTGCGGATCGTATGAATTACCACCGTCTGCGAAATGACGCCGAACATAAACCAGCCGTTCTGGAAGAAGCCTGCCAGCGACTCGTTATTGAAGCGGTAAATAAACCAAAGAACGAGGAAGCAAAGTACATCAAGCACGGTGCTGAGCAATCCGAAAATCACCATAAACTTTTTGATGCCAGGAATGTTCCACTTCTTCGGCAGACGGATACTCTCATCTTCTACATGATCAAACGGCATACCGAGCTGCGCGAAATCATTGAGGATATTCTGCACAAGAATGTGGATCGGCAGCAGCGGGAGGAACGGCAGGAAGATGCTTGCAATCAGCACAGAGAACATATTGCCGAAGTTGCCGCTGACCGACATTTTCAGATACTTCGACATATTCGCAAAGGTGCGGCGGCCTTCAATGACACCTTCATCCAGCATATTGAGGTCTTTTTCCAGCAGGATGATATCCGCAACTTCCTTTGCAATATCGACCGCGGTATCAACGGAAATGCCGACATCAGCCTGTTTCAGCGGCAGGCTGTCGTTGATGCCGTCGCCCATATAGCCAACCGTATGCCCGTTGGTCTGGAACGCCTTGACCACGCGCTGTTTCTGATACGGCGACAGTTTCGAGTAGATATGACATTTTTCGCAGGCGGCAAGCAGTTCTTCATCGGTCATCGCCTCGACCTGTGAACCGGTCAACGTATATTCCGTCGGAATGCCGAGCCGTCCGCAGATGTTGATCGCAACGCCCTCGGTATCGCCTGTCAGGACGACCGTGCGAACACCGTTCTTCTGCAATGCCTTGACTGCCGATTCTGCAGAGGGCTTCGGCGGATCGAGGAAGCCGACAAAACCAATCAGAACCATATCGCTTTCATCATCCACGCCGAAATGCTCGATATCGTGGATATTGTTTTTCTGTGCAACGGCAATCACACGGATGCCTTCGAGATTGTTTTCTGTTGCGATCTTCTGTGCGTTTTCGATCAGTTCCGGCGTGATTGCTTTGACTTCGCCGTCAATTTCGATATGGCTGCAGATCGAGAGGATTTCCTCGACAGCACCCTTTGTCACAAGCTGCCGCTTGCCGTTTTTATCGCGCAGCACAACGCTCATGCGGCGGCGGCTGAAATCAAACGGGATCTCATCCTCACGCACATAGGTCTCTTTCAGATAGGAAAGCTCCTCTTTTTCGCCGCGGTTGATGATCGCAACATCCATAAGGTTTTTCAGTCCGGTCTGGAAGTAGCTGTTCAGGAATGCATGACGCAGCACGCGCTTGTCCTCACGCCCGAGCACATCCATATACTTTTCCAGCACAAATTCATCCTGTGTCAGCGTACCGGTTTTGTCGGTGCAGAGAATATCCATTTCACCGAAGGTCTGAATCGAACCGAGACGCTTGACGATTGTCTGCTTCTTCGACATGTTGACAGCGCCCTTTGCAAGCGACGAGGTCATGATAACCGGCAGCATTTCCGGCATCAGACCGACTGCAATCGTGATGCCGAACATCAGCGAATCGAGCCAACTGCCCTTTGTGATGAAGTTTGCAATGAAGATGATCGGCACCATGACAACCATGAACTTGATAAGCAGACTGCTGATCGAATTGATATTGCGTTCAAAGCTGCTCTTATCCTGATAAGTATTCAGGCTTTTCGCCATACTGCCAAGATAGGTGCGGTTTCCGGTTGTCAGAATGACCGCTTTTGCACTTCCGGAGATGATATTGCTGCCCATGAAGCCGATATTGTCAAGCTCTGTAATGTCATCGCCAACTGGATCGGGACCGGCAAATTTCTCGATCGGATTGCTTTCTCCGGTCAGCTGCGATTGATCAATAAAGAGGTCTTTTGTCTCAATAAAACGCACATCGCCGGGGAGCATATCACCGGATGCCAGTTTGACGACATCGCCCGGAACGGCATCTTCTATGTCGATTTCCATGCTGCTGCCGTTTCGGATAACATCTATTTTATTGGAGATCATGTTTTGCAGCTTTTCCGCGGCACTGTTGGATTTTTCCGTCTGTACAAAGGAAATGTCAAATAGCCATTAAGTAACCCCACACAATAGGCAGAATCAAATTCGATAATAGAAGATATGCAAAAAGCAGAGTAAGTGCCGCTCTGCTTTTTATATTGTACTTTAACTAGTCTTTCCTCAAGCCAAATAAAAAGCGCGAATTATCGACAAAAAATGACAAAACATGGTATAATAGAAGTGCAAGGAAAAAGGCAGAAAACGAGGAAAAAGCTTGCACTTTGGAGGATACCATGTATAAATTCAAGAG
>JAFRTG010000014.1 GCA_017427265.1 Oscillospiraceae bacterium
GATAGGTGCAAGGTGTAAGCACGGTGACGTGTTCAGCCAGCGCATACTAATCGGTCGAGGGCTTTTCCTTCGCTTGATTCAAACAGCGGTTTCACTTGCTTTCAGTTTTCAGGGTATTGGGTATTGACAAATGCAGAAATCTATGGTATAATAGATAATGCAAATGCACCATTAGCTCAGATGGTAGAGCAACTGACTCTTAATCAGTGGGTCCCGGGTTCGAGTCCCTGATGGTGCATCCAATGGCCCGTTGGTCAAGAGGCTAAGACGACGCCCTCTCACGGCGTAATCATGGGTTCGATTCCCGTACGGGTCATAAACGATTTCAAGAGGCTTTTGCCTTTGAAATATATACGCAGAGCCGGTGTTAATGGCAATGAGGATCCACCCGTTCCCATTCCGAACACGGAAGTTAAGCTCATTCGCGTCGAAAATACTTGGCTGGAGACGGCCCGGGAAAATAGATCGATGCCGGCACTGCAACATATTCCTCCATAGCTCAGTCGGTAGAGCACCTGACTGTTAATCAGGGTGTCACTGGTTCAAGTCCAGTTGGGGGAGCCAATAAAGCCCATGCCTTGTGCATGGGCTTTTTGTTTTATCTATAACTGTGGTAAGATCATAATAAGAGCGAACCGGTGCAAAACCGGTTCGCTCTTATTCTTTGTATAAATATGATCTGTTGCCAAAGTGTTGCCATTTGCGTGCTTCTAAAACGGAAAGTCACGCAAATACGCAATTATTCAGCTTTGTCAGATCACTCCCACTCCCCAGATTTCGCACCAAACTAAACAATTTTGCTTAGGCGATTTGCGTTGTGGTATCTCAGGTATACATTTTACTCTGTATCATAATGCCCACTGATGCCCCGTTATCATTTTATTAGCGCCATGATAACAAAAACCAGCGACTTATAGGAGAATGTGTGCCCAGTGGCTTGCTCCTTATTTGGTATTATAGCGCAGATTGGGGCGGTTGTCAAGAGGTGGATTAAACTAAAGTGACTTTTCTATTTTGTATGACGGTGTTTGGTCTCTATAGTCAAACGCCTGGCTGATGTCTGCGTTAGGATACTTCTTAAAATCCTCCCATGTTACGACATAGATATAGCCATTGTCAATATTATCTTTTAAAATTGGAAATAAGTCATCTTTGTCATAATAATCGTAAGAACCATTTTTATTTGGGAGAATCACTGCAAGTATAGCGTTATTATGACTTGTTCTGTCGTTTCTTGTAGTTTCCTTGAGAGAATATGATATTTCCCAAGGAATCCACTGCGATTTCTGCCATTTTCCTGGCTCTTTCATATTAGGCGAAATTAGGACTATCGTAATCGTACTATCATAAATCTTGTCTTTTAGATGATCCCATATATCATCTTCATCCCAAGAAGAGATATCTTCATCGCTATTCTCGCCTTTATAGATATCATCATCATCCAAAATAGTGTCTTTGATATAGTTCACATAGTCACATGGCCAAGTTGGCGAGGTGACTCCCGACAATTCTTTTACATCGCTGTCTTTATACTTGTAAGAGACGAATATCTTTCTGCCCATCGAACTCACTCCTTAGTATAGGTTATTTTGTATTATCTCTATCACGCATCGTATTAATTTGTCTATATCAGTTTCTGTTTCTAATATATCAGTGTATTTTGACAAATAATCATAGTTAGCCATATCTTTTTTTACGTTCTCTAAAATTGTCTTAGCTGCGTACCCGGTAGAACCAATTGGAATGATAATATTCCCTTTTGCTTTTGCAATTTCAAATTCTTGCAGACATCCATTAGCTTCAATTATGCTTCCAGTTTCTGCATCTTTTTTGTTTCCAAACATAAAGATAGATACTCCTGTTTCCGCTAACATTTCTTCTCTATACTTTTTCCACTTTTCAGCACGTTCAGTTGGATCAATAATATTTTGAGGAAATGGGCGAAGGCACAGATGCTCATCAATATGTCTATATTTCTCAGTGTAAATCACATCCAACGCTCCGTTAATGACTGCAGAGCCGATTCCAAGTCCAAATCCAGAAGTGATACGACAATCATTGCGAACTAATACACCCGCGAGTTTTCCTGCTAATTCTTCAGCCGTTTCTTTACTCCAGGGATCAGAAAATGCATCAGCGCTTCCAGATATAAATACCTTCTTCATCTTATAGTTTTTTTCAAGGTCACGAAGAATTTCAGTTATTTCATCATATTCATCGACAAAAACAGTTTGAATACCATAATTCCGAAGGTTTTCTTCTTGTAAATCCTGTTTAGCTTTATTATATCCATACTCTTCCAGATCAGTATAATCTGATTGCTGGACTCTTTTGAAGAAACAGTAGTGAGTAGAAATATTTTCTCCCAACAACGAACGAATTTGGCTGAGAATATAATCAATATTTGGATCTTCAAAGCTAAAACCAATAAACAAAAAGACTTTTGATACCAAATCCCCTTGTAAAGCTGTTCTGAATAAAGGACGATGATTTTCATAGAGATCATAATCTTCTTTCGTCAAAACTGCTTTAGCAGGATTATTTACATCTCCATGCATTTTATAAACAATTGCATCTCGATCTGGTTTTATAACTGAAAGCTGCTCAGGTTCTGATTTAACATCGGGATTACGATTTGCTGCTTTAATTCCATTTTCAACTATCTCATCATAATTTGTGGTCCAGTATGTGAATATAGGAAGACGTGTAACGATTCGCACATTTTCATTAATTGTAACATCCTTAGAAAAAGCATTCATGATAGCTTGATTTATACTTGTACGAGTACCTCTTTGATTCCGATAATACTGAGCCACAGACAATAAATCATGCTCTTTGTTAACATCAAGATTAATGCTATCTGCAAGCGGTTTGAGCAACCCTTTCCAATCCACAAAACCTGATGGTCTTGATAATCCTGCTCCGGCAAATATAGCAGCATTACCTTCCTGAATAGCCCTGGTATACTCTCGTATAAGTTCTTCTTTTGTAACTGCCATAATAACCTCCTGCGTTATTTATTATGCTTTTGGGCGGCTGCTTCAATCCAACTTCCGAGATTGTTATACCCATCTTGAGCGATGTAGTCATATAATCCATCGCAAATCTCATCAAAATAAATGGAACGTCCATCTCTTGAGCCAATTATTGTGTGTGCGTTTCCTTTAAGTGAAGTGCTTTTAGTTACCATATCCTTCACGTTATGGACGAATACACCAATGACCGCATTTCCTCTATTAATGCTTTCACATATTTCATATTTAACAAAATGGCGATTTAGTGTTTCACGTCCAATAAGTACGACGGTAACTGACGTGCCATATAATTGTGAATCGATCCACCTTTTAACAGCAGAATCACCTGTTCTTTTGAGCTTTTCAAATTCTGCTTTGTCTGTAAAGCCAGCAGCTTCCCTTCCTTGTGTTACCCAACTGTTTCTGACGACCATTGATCTACTGATATCATTCTGATAATGAAAACTAAAGAATACTTTACGAGACATAATGAACCTCCTTTTATCTTGTGAGCCATTTAGTAAGGGGAATTATATAATTGTAACCCTCTTTTTTAGTGCATACATAATATCCTTTATTTATAGAAGTGCCATCTCTATATTTTTCAGTTCCCCCATAATATGCTATAAACGGGTATAAATCCATATATTCAGATCCTTTATATTGTGAATCGCCTGCATTGGGGGGCTTTATAGGGAATAAGGCAATATTATCAGGATATTTATTTGCATCTCCAAATCCCAATTCCCAATTACACCACTTTGATTCGATAGCGCCATTTGTTGCGAGAAGAATAAACTTTTGACATTCTTTTATTCTGCTTTTGATATTTTCTCCTGTTTTTGCTGATGTTATTTTAGGCATAGAAGGATCCCTACTATCTATATATACTTTTACCCTATATTCTTTCTCTAAAAAACCTATTACCCCTTTTAGATCTGATAGATCATCATGTTTATGCGAAATAAACACTGTGGGTTTTCTTTCGGCATACTGATAAGACTCCGTAATTATTTCTTTTCGAGCAGAATTAAGATCACGAACTGCGTATTCTTCAAAATATCCGCTTTCAAATATCCTTTTCATATAATCTCCTCCAAATAAAAAACAATATTTATCGCAACTAACTGTGCAAATATCACTAAATCTTAGCGTTCCTTCCTTTAAAATAAATCCCCTGAAACAACACGGTTATTCAGTATATCTACATTATACCACAATAGCCATACTATTTCAAGGGAATTCAGCTATATATTCTATTATTCCTGCCCCGACTTCTTCAAATTACAATCCCTGCACAGCATCTGCAAATTCTCCGGAACGGTCTTGCCGTCTGCGTGCCAGGGCTTGATATGATCTCCGTGCATCTGTGAAAAATAATAGTGTTCTCCACAAATAGGACAGATACCTTTCTGACGCTCATAGGCTTCACGCTTCTGGGTATCAGAAAAGGCTCTGATGCTGAGGTTACGCTCGTCACCGTCAAGGACATATGTATATATCCCTTTTTTGTTGCCGACGTCATCATCAGCCATAAGCCTTGTTATAGCAGCTTCGAGAGCATCGGGATCAAGTTCTGCATCTTTGTATGTGTTATAGAGCAGACCCCACTCTATGCCTTTCATTTCTTTGCGATATACTGGGAATATCGTTTCTACCCATTCGATCACACGCTTGAAATATATCCATATCTGGTTGGCATTATCATCGTGCTGATGAAGCGCCATATATTCTTCTATCGTATCAAAACCATCACGGGCAGCAATCCACCTGATAGCAGTTTCGAGGTATTCCTGCCTGATAGGAGAACCCGACACATAGTTCTTCGCCATATTGTAGGCGGCACAGGTAGGCTTTGAAAAATGCAGTTTCGCATCTGAAAGCCAAGTGCCTGTATAGGCGGTATTGCGAAGCTCCTGAGCTGTCAGCGGTTTACCTGCTATATTTATGACCTTGAACCACTCATGTACCTCCGAGGGAGTACCATCGCATACATAAATATCAAGAACATAATCATCTATCTGCTTTTGCAGGTCTTTCTCTAAGTTGAAGTAGTATTTTTCATCTACCGCAAAGGTGCGCTCGCTTTCGGCAGCGTAACGGCAGATAGAGATCGTCCTCTGCTGTCCGTCCATCAGCTCGTAACGCCCGTCATCTGTCTTTGCCCAGTACATCGTATTCAACGGAAAGCCTTTCTTGACGGTGCGAATAACCTCATCACGCTCTTTCGGAGCGTAAACATATTCACGCTGATACGGTGGTCTGACATCGAGAAGTCCGCCGTATGCTACAATGCCCTCTATTCCGTCTGTTCCTCGCTCTTCATAGCCTTGACACAGCTCTGATACGGAAATCTGAATACGTTCAATTTTCATTATGTATCACCATTCTTTCTTTTTCTGATAGCTATTCTCTTGTATTTGGCTTTTCCGTTTATTACGGGTTTAGCAAGATCAAGGTCATTCGTCACACTGCCACCATCAAATTTACCAAGAATCTCAAATTGTTCCTCACAGTGCGATGCAAGATAGGTTATAGGCACACCCATGATCTTATCAGTGTCGCAGGGAATCTCAGCAACAGTTTCGACATGAATCGCATCATAAGTATCATATGTAGGATATGCTTCGGGACTATAGTGCTTGTAAAGGTCAAGCGGTTGATGACGAATATCTATATCCATATTCGTGAACCAACAAATATTTCCAAGCCTGCGCCATTTCTGACCGTCCTCGTCCTGTTTGTAATCAGTGTTCTTGGCTTCGTAGTAATCAGGTACTTTGAACCAGAAATGCCCTGCATTATATCCGAGCCACATTTTGTTCTCTCTGAAATAATGAAATATTTCCTTGAAAGTGATATGATTCATATTGCCGAGGACAAGAAATTGCTTTCCACTCTCAGCGAGCAAAGGGATGTACTCCTTCATCAAAGAAAAAGGCGGATTCGTTACCACTATATCACACTCTGTAAGCAAGGCGATACATTCTTTGGAACGGAAATCACCGTCCTCATTAAGAAGCGTAAGAGCGTTTTTCTTATTTCTCAGAAGATATTCCACATCGCTCAGATCAACTGTTGCATCACCGTTTGCATCGGTGACCTCAGTTATCTCTATCTTGTATGGTTTCTTTCCCTCTCCTGCCAGATAAGTGATCTCCTCATCAGCAAACAAAGATAGCTGAGTATATGTGATAGGAGAAGTTGCATAACAAGTGGTTATCAGCTTTTTTAGTCCGAGAGCATTGAAGTTCAAAGCAAAATACTTAAAGAAATTGCTCTCGTAGGGATCATCACAGTTACAGAGTACCGTCTTTCCTTTGAAATATTTCCTATAATGACGCAGTTCTTCCTCTATTGTGGATAGCTGCGTGTAAAATTCATCGTTTTTTCCTGCCTTCGACATATGTAGATTACTGTTACCTGCCATATTACACCTCCGAAAACTTGCAGCTACTGAAACTTTTCACGCCAAAACTTCCGTGTATGGAATATATTATAGCATATTCTATCGTATTTAGCAAGTATAATCGGGTATAATATTCCAAACAAGAAACTTGGAGGTGAGGCAAGTGTATGATCTCGGTGCTTTGATAAGATCATTACGCAAGGAACGGAAAATAACGCAGAAGAAGCTCGGAGAAATGCTCGATGTTACCGAGGGCACTGTCAGCAAATATGAAGCTAATACCATGACACCGCCATTTGAGACACTTCGCTCTATTGCCAGTATCTTCAATGTTTCAATGGACACCCTCTGCGGTATGAAGCATCAGGGGACACTCTCTACTCACGGACTGACCGAAGCGCAGACCGAGACTGTCAAAGCCCTGGTCGATGCCTATCGTATCAAAAACGCTCAGACGGGCAGGCAGCTCACGCAGGAGCAATTTGCAGTGCTGGGGAAGATCACAGCCGAGCTGACAAAATAAAGCCGAAGGACTCACGCAGAATCCTTCGGCTTGTTGTTTATGGGGAGATCATGGCATCACACATACACCATAGCTGCGTACACAGGCTCTCTGGCACACAGGCGATCCATGTTCTCCAGACCTCTCGCCTTTGCAAGATCACCGACTGCCACAGCTCTGAGATACTCCTGATCGTTTGCAAGCATCTTCTCGACCTGACGTTCTACGGCTTCTGCCACAGCACGGTCAAGGTCGATTAGGTAGCTGAGAATCGTGCCGTCATTGACGAGCTTTTTCAGCCTTGCGGGACGGTACTCAGCCGAATAGTACAGGTGATATTTGATGTGATCGGAGCTGAACTCTGTCAAGCTCGGCTCGGCATCGGGTGTGTTGTGGGTAACGGTGAGTGCGTCGGTATCAAGAACCCATACGGGCTTGTTCTTGCCATTGACGTTGATCTTTTCCTTGCTTCTGATAATCATATTGTAGTCCTCCTTATTCCAAGTCCCAAGACTTTTTCTTTTTTGGTTGCTGGTATGCTAACTGCTGAGCCTGCTCTAGTTGATGCTGTTCTCGTAACATCTCTTTTGCCTGCCTGAGAATTGCGGGAGCTATTCTTTCAAGCATAGCATATATCTCGCTGTACTCCCTGTTCTCAGACCTGACCGATTGCAGCTCAGAAGAAAGCTGTGTTCTCTCCGAGCGGACTGCTTTCAGCTTTTCACAAGCATCATCACGCTCAACAGTCACTTCTTCGCCATGCTGACGCAGATCATAAATGGTGCGGTCAGCTTTGTACTGTTTGCCCATAGCCTTTTTCGTAAGGCTTTCCAAAGTATCTATCCAATATATGATAGAATCCTTGTTTTTGAGTATAGACATTCCGCTTTTCAGTAGCTCACGGAGTTCGGATACAGCAACAAGATATTCGTGTTCCGCTTTCTCATTCTTCTGTAGGTCAGGCAGATATTTCAGAGCTCTGTTAATCTGCTCGACTTTCTTTGAAAGATCGGCATCAGCCTTTTCAGTTTCCGCCGTTACCGAGGATAGTTTTTTCTCGCTTTCAGATATATCCTGCTTTGTATCAGCAAGTGTACTTTCTGCTGTCCTGATCTGATCTTCAACTGAGCTGAGTTCCGACTTTTTTATATCCAACAGTTTGTCGGCAGCTTC
Source organism: Oscillospiraceae bacterium (assembly GCA_017427265.1). Taxonomy (GTDB): domain Bacteria; phylum Bacillota; class Clostridia; order Oscillospirales; family Ruminococcaceae; genus Firm-04. The sequence goes on from JAFRTG010000014.1 coordinate 8,099, forward strand.
GATCTCCTCACGGAGCTTGTCAGCCTTGTATTTGGAAACACTCTTGTGCTTTTCGTGCGTGCCGAGCTTTACCCATTCGATACCATGTTCGAGCATAAGCTGCCCGATGTGTTCTTTCTCTTGTTCGAGCCACGCCATTGTGATCGTATTGGAGATGCCTTCGCCTGCAAGTCCCTGCTGCCGTAAAGCTCCGGTCAGAGAGTTGCGGACACGCATTCCGTTCTTTCTTTTCTCGTCGCACAGCGGAACGAAATCAAGGTGCAGGTGCGGTGTGCTTTCGTCCATGTGGATCACGGCATTGAACAGTTTCAGATGGGGATTTCTCTCCTCAAAGCTACGGGCATATTCTTCCAGCACCGCAGCCGCTTCTTTGCACATATCAGAATCCAGTCCGGTGTCCTCACGGTTGCCGACCTGGAATATTGCTTCATGGAATTCTTTTTCTTGTCGGCTGTGACGGATATGCTCCTGATAATTTGTGATCTTCCGATCACGTCTTGTCTGCTTATTGTTATACTCTTCAAGTGCTTCATCGAACAGCTCATGATAGAGCTGTTTCAATGAGCGCTGACAGATGATAATGTCATCTCGGATCCTGTCCTCGTGGACATTTTCAGTTATGATAGAACGGTTGTTATGATTGAGGTCTCCACGACCGAAACAGCCGCTCAAAGTTCTTTGTTCTATAAGATCACTCTCCTTGTGAAAAATAAGATGATGTACGCCGCAGGAGCGGCTGACAAAATGGATGAGCCTGCACAGCAGGCGATCGGTGCGAAGCACCGAACAATTCGGCAGGAGCCGAATTGGCTTCTGTTACTCTTGGCAAGAGTAACGCAAAGATACTTTCGACAGTCGAAGACCGCCTATCAAAAGTATCTATTGCGCTCTGCGAGGCTGAAACGGCTGACGGAGCAGCCGAAAATGTGGGCACACTTTTTCAGAAATCCGCATTACATTTTTTGAAAATCAGCTCAGGAGTTTTACTCAAAAATGAGTAATAGCCTATGCTGATTTTGATTCTTTCAACATGAACAAAAATGTCCCTGACTGCCCCCGTGACGATGCGTGTCGATGGTGACGGTCTTTTAGAGACCTCACAAACATCGTCACGACCGTCACACATCGTCACGCTCAATAACTTGTAGCGAGAAAGTTTTCCTTTTCTGCATCAGTCATATCATGGAAAGACTTGTTTCCACTATCACCTCTGACATAACAAACCGTTGCTTTCGGATCGCCATCAACAGGTTGATACTGAAACTCGTCCTCGGCAGCATCATCGGTATCCGATTCAGGTTCAACTATGATAGGGTGATCCTCGTCATAGCGGAGTGTTATCTTCCTGCCCTTGTGACTTCTGGAATTGTTGTACTGCACGAAGTACAAATTGTACAGCTTTCCAGCATTGACATTCAGTTTCAGCGACAGAGCATTCGGCTTGATGTCAAGCTCCAGCTTTTCGATCAGCTCGGTAGCCGTACCCTCCCAAGTCGGATTATCCGCATTGATGAATCCGCCTATCGCTTCGAGCACAGGTTCGGGCGGCTCCGTGTATTCGGGAGATTTCTCTCCGCTCAGTTCCCAACACAGCGTTTCTTTGTTTCGGGAGAGCATGAACTTCTTGTCCGGCTGATCTCTGCCAGATACCTCAATCGTGGCATCGCCGTCGGAACGCTTATTCTTATACATGATAAAAGCTCCGTCCGCTGCACCGAGCAGACCGTTCGTGCCAGAGATACGGTCAAAGCTGTCATCAGACTTCTGCTTTCGGGTGTGGTGAACGAGTATCAGGCAGATACCTGTCCTGTCAGCAAAGGCTTTCAGTCCTGCGATAATGTCATAATCACGAGCATAGCTGTAAGTGTCGCCCTCGGCTTCACGGACTTTCTGTAAGGTGTCGATGATGACAACCGAGGTTTCGGGGTGTTCGTTCAGGAACGTACCTAGCTGATCGAGCAGACCTTCGTTCAGCGACTTGGAAGCAACTGAAAAGAAAAGATCAGGCGTTGTTTCCGTTCCGAACATTCGATACAGACGCTCCTGCAATCTGCGGTAATCGTCTTCGAGAGCGAGGTACAGCACCGTCCCCTTGCGAACAGAATAGTTCCACATCGGCGTACCCGAGCTGACGTGATAGGCGATCTGTGCCATCATGAAGCTCTTGCCGACTTTTGGTGCTCCTACGAACAGGTAAGTGCCTGGGTAGAGAAAGTGGTCGATAATAGGCGGTTTGCCAGGATAGACCATCTCGTAAAGTTCAGGCATGGAAACGGTCTGCATAAAGTCTGGAGCAGCTTCACGCTCCGCTTTCGCCTGTGCCTGCATTTCCTGTTCATACTCCTGCTGTGCGAGGAAAATTTCCTCGGCTGTGGGGTTGAAATTCTCCCCGTAATCTGATATAATATCAGTAGTAACATTTGGTGACTGCCCGACCTCTGCGCCAACAGAGGTCATAGGGGCGGTCATTTCTCTTTCTTCGGTCATTCTCTATCTCCTTTCAGACCATTCAGAGTTGCTGTGATAAGCTGTATCGTGGACAGCAGCTCATCGTCCGCAGCAGAGCCTTTCTGTATTCTTTTCAGCTCGCTGAGGACTTCTGCAAGCTGATTTTTCAGAGCTTTGTACACTCTCGGATTGCCCTGCACGACCACATCACGGCACAGCAGCCGCTTTACGATATAGTCCTGCTTGGTCAGTCCTGAGAGAGATACCGCCGAGTTGATCAGCTTGTCTTCTTCGGGCGAGACACGGAAGCCGATGGTTCTCGCTCTGAAACGTCCCTTACTGTCAAGGTTCTTTGCTGACATTGAAATCACCTCCCTTCTTCAGCTCACCGAGCCTATTCGCCATTTCCTTCTGTTTGGACGGAAACAGGTGTGCATAGCGGTAAGTGATCTCGATGCTCTCATGTCCCACACGGTCAGCGATAGCAACAGCAGAGAAGCCTAGTTCGATCAGGAGCGAAACGTGGCTGTGACGCAAATCGTGAATGCGGATACGCTTCAAGCCTGTCGCTTTCACGCCCCTGTCCATCTCATGGTGCAGATAGCTCTTGGATATGGGGAAAATCCGCTCGTCGGGCTTCTGGTCGTACAGCATACTGAAATACTCCTGCATCTCCTCACAAAGAAAATCGGGCATTTCAATGGTGCGGTTGCTTTTCTTGGTCTTGGGCTCTGTGATGACGTCCTGTCCCTTGATACGCTGGTAGGACTTGTTGATGCGGAGCTTTCTGTTCTTGAAATCGAAGTCCGCAGTCGTAAGAGCCAGTAGCTCACCGAGACGGATACCGCACCAGTAAAGCATCTCAAAGGCATAGAACGAGATCGGCTTATCCATCATGACCTCGGAGAACTGCATATACTCGTCCTTCGTCCAGAAGTTCATCTCCTTGGCATTCTTCACGCCGATGCTTCCTGCCTTGGCTGCGGGATTGGTACTCAGGTCATAGTAGCGGACAGCGTGGTTGAAGATACAAGAGAGCTGATTATGCAGGTTCTTCAGGTAGGTCTCCGAATAGGGTTTGCCGTTCTTGTCACGGTGGCGAAGTAGCTCGTTCTGCCATGTCAGCACATCTCTTGCCTGAATGTCCTTCATGGACTTCTCCCCGAAATAGGGCAGTATCTTCGACTTGATGACACAAGCCTTATGCTCCCAGGTGTTCTGCTTCAAACGGGATTTCATGTCCTGCTCATACAGCTTGTAGAAGTCCTTGAACAGCATATCAAGGTCGCCGCCCTGCTGGAGAAGAAATCTGCGCTCCCAATCCTGAGCCTCACGCTTTGTCTTGAAGCCACGCTTGCATTTCTGCTTGCGCTGCCCCTGCCAGTCATCACAGCGTGTCATAACATACCAAGTGCCGTTTTTGTCCTTGTATACAGACATCAGTCCTCACCCTCTTTCTTTTCAGGTGCTTTCACCGGGCGTTCAGCCGAGTACACTCTCTCGTTGAAATACTCACGGTTCACTCTGCCTGTGATGGTGATGTAGCCCTTTGCGTCAAGCTCCTCATTGAGCTGCTTGATGATCTTGTATGCATACGGAACGGAGATCTCCATGATCTCTGCGAGTTCCTCTGCACGGATAAATTTTTCTGACATAGTAGTCAACCCTTTCTTAAAACATTGTTCTGTGTGGTATCGGGCGCATTTGCGTATCCGATAAGCAAAATTCTCTATCTAAACATTTTTGCTTAGTCTTATTATACTAAACATTTTTGCTTTTGTCAACCCCTAAATCGAAATTTTTCTAAATTTTTTTGTTTAGTATCTATTGACTATCCTAAACAAATATGTTATAATGAGCTTGCATACAGAACTTGTATTATAAGGAGTGAGCCACCATGAGCATTATCGGAGATAAGATACACCGCATTCGTGATTTCAGAGGAATGACGCAGAAACAGCTCGGTATGGCTGTCGGCTTTGACGAGAAGTCTGCCGATGTCCGCATCGCACAATATGAATCAGGCACACGCACACCTAAACAGGCACTTGTTGAACAGCTTGCCGAAGCTCTGGACGTGAACCCCCGTTTCCTTGCTGATGATGAGATACTCGGAGCGGAAGGCGTTATGATGATGCTCTTTGAGCTTGACGAGCATTACCCGATCAGCATTGAAGACTGCGAGGACGAGGACGGCAACAGAAGAAAGGGCATTGTTTTCGGCTCTATCCTGATGACTGACCTCCTTTCTGAGTGGCAGAGACGAAAAAAAGACCTTGCTGACGGTAAGATCAGCAAGGCCGAATATACAGAATGGAAGCTGGGCTGGCCGAAAACGACCGATGACTGCGGAAAGCATGAACCTGCGAAAGAGTGGCGTAACCTGTAAGCCACTTGAACCGCAGAATAATTCCGCTTAGCTCCCTGTTATCAAATTGTTATCACTGAGATTTTGAGACTTCAGGAATGGCGTATCTACGCCGTTTCTGAGGTCTTATTTATTATTCCCACTCAATCGTCGCACTGGGCTTCGGTGTAAGGTCAAAGAGGACGCGGTTGACATTCTCGACCTCAGCGGTGATGCGTGCAGTGATATGCTGCAGCAGTTCAAACGGAACATTTTCGACGGTTGCAGTCATGGCATCCTTGGTGTTGACCGCGCGGATGATGACCGGATAAGCGAAAGTACGCTTGCCGTCTTTGACGCCGACGGAACGGAAATCCGGAACAGCGGTGAAATACTGCCAGACCTTGCCTTCGAGCCCGTTCTTTGCGAATTCCTCACGCAGGATGGCATCACTCTCGCGGACTGCTTCGAGACGGTCGCGTGTGATGGCGCCGAGGCAGCGCACGCCGAGGCCGGGACCCGGAAACGGCTGACGGTAGACCATGTTGTCCGGCAGACCGAGTGTCTTGCCGACGACGCGAACCTCATCCTTGAACAGGAGCTTGACCGGCTCGACCAGTTCAAACTGCATATCCTCCGGCAGACCGCCGACATTATGATGTGCCTTGACGCCGTCACTTTCGAGAATATCGGGATAGATTGTGCCCTGTGCAAGGAACTCAATGCCGTCGAGCTTGCGTGCTTCTTCCTCGAATACGCGGATGAACTCTGCGCCGATGATCTTGCGCTTTTTCTCCGGCTCGGCAACATTTGCGAGTTTGTCAAGGAAGCGGTCAACTGCATCAACGTAAACGAGATTGGCGTTCATCTGGTTGCGGAATACCTCGACGACCTGTTCCGGTTCGCCCTTGCGGAGGAGACCGTGATTGACATGGACGCAGACGAGCTGCTGTCCGACTGCTTTGATGAGCAGCGCTGCAACGACTGAGCTGTCAACACCGCCGGACAGTGCCAGCAGAACCTTTTTGTCTCCGATCTGAGCGCGGAGCTCCTTGATCTGTTCGTCGATAAAAGCCTGTGCGAGTGCCTCTGTGGTGATGCGTTCCATCGTTTCGGGTCTGACGTTTGAACTCATAAAAATATCCTCCTGTTCTGGTTGATGATGTAAACGAAAGCACCGGATTTTCAGGGTAATCATCCGGAAACTGTCTTTCATTATACCATAACAATACGCGGTTGTCAACATTCCGCGGACGGTGAGAAATACTCAGACACGGCTCGGAGGAACATCTGCCGGTACGCCGTATCAGGATGCTTCCTGTACATAGCTTGCTTTTTGCAGAATAGTATGCTATAATAGCATAAAGCGGCTGCTTCGGAATCTACCGGAACTGCTGCGGAAATCTGATGAGATGATAACGGAGGAGCAATATGATTTGGCAGCTTGTACTGCAGATTGTTCTGATTGCGCTGAATGCAGTGTTTGCCTGTGCGGAGATCGCAACGATCTCTGTGAACGATACCAAGCTGGAGAAAATGGCTGCGGGCGGAAACAGAAAGGCTGTCACGCTGAAGAAGCTGACATCACAGCCGGCGCGGTTTCTTGCGACCATTCAGGTTGCGATTACGCTGTCCGGCTTTATCGGCGCGGCATTTGCGGCGGATAACTTTGCAGACCGTCTGACAGCGCTGATTCTGAAGACCGGAATTTCAATCTCGGAATCGGTTCTGCGGCCTGTATCGGTTGTGGTGATTACGCTGCTGCTTTCTTATCTGACGCTGGTGTTCGGTGAATTGGTTCCGAAGCGCGTCGGCATGAAATATGCAGAGAAGCTGGCGCTGAACATGGCGGGCATGATTCGGTTTGTACAGACGGTCTTTGCGCCGCTGGTCTGGCTTCTGAATATTTCGACAAACGCTGTGCTCCGGCTGTTCGGCATTGACCCGGACAAGGAGGAGGACACTGTGACCGAGGAAGAAATCATGATGATGTCGGATGCGGGCGCAGAGAAGGGCACCATTGATGCGGACGAGAACCGCATCATCAAGAATGTCTTTGCATTCAATGACCTGACAGCAGAGCAGATCTGCACGCACCGGACGGATGTGACCGTGCTTTGGGAGGAGGATACGCCCGATGTATGGGAGGAGACGATTCAGAGCTCACATCATGCGTATTATCCGGTCTGTCAGGAAAGCATCGACCGTGTGACCGGCGTTCTGTATGTGCGTGACTATTTCCGGACTGACCGGCGGGATCCGGAGGCGATCCGGCGGGATGCTGTGCGGGATGTCTATTTTGTACCCGGAACCATGAAGGCCGACAAGCTGTTTGCCGCGATGAAGAAGAAGGGCGCGGCACATTTTGCAGTTGTGGTGGACGAATATGGCGGCATGAGCGGCATTCTGACCATCAACGATCTGCTGGAAGCGCTGGTCGGGCATTTCGGTTCTGACGATGAGCCGGTACTGATGCAGACCGGTCCGCAGACATGGTCTGTGCCGGGACTGATTCCGCTGACGGATGTCTGCAATGCACTGGGCGTTTCGCTGCCGGCCGATGAATATGAAACCTTCAGCGGATTTGTGATCGGTGTGCTTGGGCTGATACCGGAAAATGATACGGTTACGGCATTTGAGAGCAACGGTCTGCACATCGAGGTGCAGGAGGTACATCATCACCGGATTGAGCTCTGCAGCGTGACACGGCTTGCGGCAGATGACGGTCAGGCACCTGCACCGGAAACAGCATGATACAAAATAACGGCTTCCGCATACTTTGCAGATGCAATATGCGGAAGCCGTTTTGCTGTTATAGTGCGGATGCCTCATTCTCAAAAAAGCGGATACCATCCAGAAACATCCGGTTGAGCGGTTCCCAGCCGGGCGTGCTGTGCATGTCCTCCGCCTCTGCGGCAGTCATCAGCTCCGGAATAACCCGGTCAAAATAGGCATTGAGTTCCGGGATGCGCGGTCCGCGCCCGATTTCAGGGGTTTGCATTTTCTGAGTTTTCAGCTCGGCAACAATCTGTCTGAGCTCTGCCGGCAGAACCGATTCCGCCAGAATATCAAACAGAATCGGCGGCGGGCAGCGGCGCTCTGCGATCCACTGTGCAGCCAGTACCGGGCGGAGCACGTAAAAATATTTTTTCAGCCGCACCGTGTCCTCCTGCAGATAGGTTCTGTAATTGGAACTGGCCATGCTGAGATAGTGATACAGGCCTGATTTGACCGAAAAATACGGCGCGAAGTTCTGCCGGATCTGCTGCCAGAACGGCGTCGAGCGGTAAACGACCGGGGAGCGATCCCACTCAAAAATCGTCGGATTGGATTTGTACATCAGCTGCAGCGCCTTTTTCAGATCCCATCCGCTGATATCCAGCGTTTCATCCAGCTGCCATTCAAGGACATCGCTGGTCTTTTCCAGCCGGAGATAATCGTCGCGGCGGCGCACATAAACAAAGCGGACATCATAATCGCTGTCCGGCGAGGCAAATCCCCACGCCCGGCTGCCGGATTCCACAGCGTACAGAACTGCGACATCCGCCTGCTGTTCAATCTCGTGCAGCTTTTGCTGAATGATACTCTGCATCGGGCATACTCCTTTCCGTATAAAACACAACAGCGTCCCCGCAGATGCAGGAACGCTGTTCTCTTCGCGGGGTTTCCCGCAGATGGACCCGAAGGGGATCGAACCCTCGACCTCCGCGTTGCGAACGCGGCGCTCTCCCAGCTGAGCTACGAGCCCATTTCGTACCGTATTATTATAGCATATCCGGCCGGAAATGTCAAGAGCTATTTTCAAAAAGGACAGCGCGGCTCCGCGGTACATGGAGTTTTTTGCTGCCTTGTCATCCTTTTGTAATGCATTTGCCCCGGTTTGTTGCAGTTTTATCACAATCCGGCGACATGTCTTGACGGGAGCAGCAAACTGTGATATACTGAGAAAAACGAGGCGAACCCTCAGCGTGAAAGGATACGATGATGCGCAAGGAACAAAAAAGTGAAGCGGCCCGGATTGTGCTGTATTCTCTTTGCAGTCTGATCGTGGGCTGTGCAGTCGGCGGAGCGCTGTTGATGAAAATTGCCGTTCAGGGCGATGCGCTGCTGGTCAAGGGCACATCGCAGGCAGATTCCGCACCGGAAGAGCCTGCAACCGTTGCAGAACCGATGCCGGAGATTGAGATTCCGGAAACGGTCGAGCCGGTTGTTGCGGAGCCTGAGCCGCCGGATGCCGAAGCCATCCGGACGCTGCTGAAGCCGGCAGAGCCGCTGCTGACAGTGAGTTACTGTTATACTGATTCTGACAGCTTTGAGTCTCATCAGGAGATGTTCGGCAAAAAGGTGCCGTTCACGACCTCGTCGGTGATTCTGACATTTGACGGAACGGTCAGCATGGGCATTGACCCGGAAGCAATCCTATATACGGTGGATCCGCAGCAGAAAACGATTGCCGTGAATCTGCCGGCACCGGCGCTCCTGTCGCATGATCTGGACGAGGACTCCATTCAGTATTACGATGTCAAGAGCTCGATTTTCCGCTCTGCATCCATGGCGGATTACACCGCCCTGCTGAAAGAGATCAAATCAAAAATGTGTGACAAAATCGTCAGAGAAAGAAAGTTTGATAAAAAGACGCTTGATAATGCCGAGACGGTGATTCGCAGTATGCTTGCAGCAGCTGATCTGACGAAGGATTATACACCGTTGTTTGCGCGTCCGGAGTCTGCAGCTGCAGAACCGGAGACAACGTCTGCGCCTGCGCCCGAAACCGCACCGCAGACAGAGCCGGCAGTGCCTGCGGAAACGGAACCGGAGTTGGAGGAGGCTCCGGCACCGTTTGCGGAGCAAGCGCCTGAGCATTTCCAGGAGCCGGAACGGTATCAGGGAGAAGAATCTGTCCCGGACTGGCCTTTCGCATTCTGGTGGTGACAGCGGCGGATTTGTTTTGGAGGAATGCAAATCCGAAGGCCGTGTGTTTGCCGCAATTCAATGGAGCCGTATCCGAACGCAGCCGGATACGGCTTTTGTCTGTCTGTGCGCAAATGGGCGCAGAGCGGATGCCGTTAGCGCTCCGGGATTATCTGCGCTATATTTCAGGTTGCCCATTGCGTTTTTTTTTGTTCTATGGTATAATAGATATAACTGTGATAAAAAGCAGTGTTTGGAAGATGTGATATATCTGAAAGGAGTGAGCGGGATCTATGGATCAGGAATCCCTTGCATATAAATGTCCGAATTGTTGCGCGGATATCAAGTTCTCGGCCGCGGAGCAGAAATTCGTCTGCGATTACTGCCTGAGCAAGTTTACGGAAGCGGAAATGAAGGAGATTGCTGCAGCGCAGGAACAGCATCAGGCGCAGCGTCCGCCCGAAGAAGTCAGTGCGGATGCCGAGTTTGCGGAGAATACATCTGTCTATACCTGCGACAGCTGCGGCGCGACCATCATGGCCGACGCCAATACTGCAGCGACCTTCTGCTATTACTGCCACAATCCGGTTATTCTGAAGGGACGGGTCTCCGGAGATTTCCGGCCGGCCTATGTGCTGCCGTTCCAGATTGACCGTGCGCAGGCGCTCAGTCAGTTTGAAGCGTTCTGCAAAAAGCGCTGGTTTCTGCCGAAGGATTTTCTCTCGGCCGGTCAGCAGGAGAAGATTGTCGGTCTTTACGTTCCCTTCTGGGTGACGGATGTGGACGTCAATGCGGAGATGGATGCCCTTGGAAAAATGATCCGTTCATGGACATCCGGCGATTATCATTATACAGAAACGCGGGAATTTGCAGTTGCACGAAAGGCCAAGGTCGTGCTGCGCGGACTCCCCGCGGACGGTGCAAGCCATATTGACGATGACCTGATGGAAGCGATCGAGCCGTTTGATTACAATGCGGTCAAGCCGTTTGCCATGCAGTATCTCAGCGGCTTTTTTGCTGAGAAATATGATATGGATATGCAAAAGATGTTCCCGCGGATCCAGCAGCGTGCCGTTCAGGCGAGCGATCAGCTCCTGCGCAGCTCCATGAAGAACTATTCGACGGTTTCCGTCACACGCTCAGATATCCGCGTGATGGGCACCAAGTGGGAATATATGCTGCTGCCGGTCTGGTTCATGACCTATCAGTACGGCGGCAAGACCTACGAATTTGCGCTGAACGGTCAGACATCCAAGTTTGCCGGAACGCCGCCGCTGAGCAAAGGAAAGCTCGCGTTTGCATGTGCGCTGATCGGCATTCTGACAGCGCTGCTGGTGTTTGGAGTGGGGGTGTTCGCAAATGTGTTCTAAGAGAATCGCTGCCCTGCTTGCAGCGGTCTGCTGCATGATGCTGCTGGTGCTGCCTGCTTCGGCTGCGCGGCAGTATGAGGACTGCATCCCGAACTGCAGGCTCTATGACGAGGACGGTCTGATCTCCGAAGAGGAAGCCGAAGAACTGAACCAGCTGATCCGCCAGACCAGCGACAACATTGATATGTACGTTGCTGCGTATATTCTGAACGGAAGCGGCAGCGGCATGACCGAGTATGACTGCATGGTCTGGGCAGATGACCGCTATGATGAGCTGTTCAACCCGGAAGCGGGGACAGATACCGACGGCGCCCTGCTGCTGATCAATCTTGCACCGGATGTGCGCTATATCTATATTTCCACATCCGGCACCGGGCAGCTTTACTATTATAATGCCGACGAAAACAACCGGGTTGATTCGATCGTTGACCGGCTGAAAACACCGCTGCGGAACGGTGATAACGGCGGTGCTGTCAGGGAATTCTGCTCACAGCTGGAATATTACTATCTGAAGGGTATGCCCAATCACGGCTATACGAAGGATGATGATACCGGTCTCTATTATTACAATGAGGGCGGAACGCTCGTGCACAGCGAATCGCTGCCGCTTTCCTACCGGGCCAATATTCCGGCGGCGGTCGCCATTTCGGTGCTGATCGGCGGCATTGCGGCTATGATTGCGTTCTTTGCGATCCGCAGCAGCTACAAGTTCAAAAAGTCGCTGGCTGCATCCAATTATATCAGCAACCGTGAAACGAATTTCTATCAGCGGGATGATATGTTTATCCGCACGTACACCTCCAAAACGCGGATCAGCTCCGATTCCGGCGGCGGTGGCGGCGGCGGCGGTCACTCACATTCGTCCTCCGGCGGACATTCCCACGGCGGCGGCGGCGGCCATTTTTAAGCACCGGCCGCAATTCCAATCTTGAAAAGGAGAGAAAGAAAAATGGATCATGCAGCACTTGCAGAACTGCTGTTTTCAGATATCACAAAGACCATTGCGGATTATGAGGCAAAATATCCGCCCCGCGATCTGCCGGAAGGGGCAGTCGTGACAAGAATCGCACCGAGCCCGACCGGCTTTGTGCATCTCGGCAATCTCTATAATGCGATCGGTGAGCGTCTGGCTCATCAGACCGGCGGCGTGTTCTATCTCCGCATTGAGGACACCGACCAGAAGCGTGAGGTCGAGGGCGCCGTGGAAGCGGTCATCGACGCCATGAATTTTTACGGCGTGCATTTTGACGAGGGCGCAACCGTAGACGGCGAAACCGGTGCTTACGGCCCGTACCGGCAGCGGCAGCGCAAGGAGCTCTATCAGACCGTTGCCAAATCGCTGGTGCTGCGCGGCCTTGCATATCCCTGCTTCTGCACCGAGGATGACCTCAAGGCCATGCACGATGCACAGGAGGCCGCCAAGGAAAATTACGGCTATTACGGCAAATATGCCGTCTGGCGCGACAGACCGATCGAGGACATCAAGGCGGAGCTCGAAAAGGGCACCGAATGGGTGCTGCGGTTCCGCTCTGAGGGCGACCCGGCCAATATGGTACCTGTGAAGGACGGCATCCGCGGCGAGGTCAAGGTGCAGGAGAACTACACCGACTTTGTGCTGCTGAAATCCGACGGCATCCCGACCTATCATTTTGCGCATGTCTGCGACGACCACTTCATGCGGACGACACATGTCATCCGGGATGAAAGCTGGCTTGCAACACTGCCGATTCATGTGCAGCTGTTCGATATCTTAGGCTGGGAACGGCCGGTCTACTGCCACACGGCAACGCTCATGAAAATGGACGGCACCTCCAAGCGGAAGCTCTCCAAGCGAAAGGATCCGGAGCTGGCACTCAGCTATTACCGCGAGGCCGGATTCCCGCAGGAAGCGGTCATGCAGTATCTGCTGACGGTGCTGAACAGCAACTTCGAGGAGTGGCATATGGCCAATCCGGATGCGGATTCCCGCGCATTCACATTCTCGCTGGAAAAGATGAGCACCTCCGGCGCACTGTTCGATCTGGAAAAGCTCGACAATATTTCCAAGGAATATCTTTCCCGCCGGCCGGCAGAGGATGTTTATAACGGACTGCTTGCATGGGCGGAGACCTACGATGCGGCACTTGCATCGCGCATGAAGGCCAAAGCGGATTTCTATACGGCTGCAATCAATGTCGGCAGAGGCGGCGACAAGCCGCGCAAGGACTACGGCAACTGGAAGGACGCTGCAAAGTTCCTGTCGTTCTACGACCCGGAGACATTTGTCCGCGAGGACGGCTGTCCGGAGAACATCACGGCGGACTATAAGCGCGAGATTCTGACGCGGTATCTGGATACGCTGGATTTTGCGGATACGCAGGAGGAATGGTTTGCCAAGGTGCGGCAGCTGACCGACGATCTCGGCTTTGCCGTCCAGCCGAAGAAGTACAAGAAGAATCCGGAGCTGTATCCGGGCAGCATCGTCGATGTGACGAATCTGATGCGCGTTGCCGTAACCGGCAGACAGAACGCGCCGGATCTCTGGGAGATCAGCCATGTGCTCGGTGAGGAGGAGACCCGCCGCAGACTGACCGAATACCGTGATGCATAATGGATAAAGCTGAGGCGCTGATTGTGAGATCAGCGCCTTTTCCTTAACCGAAAGACTGAAAAAAATCTTTTTTTGCGTGATATTTCTCCGGCGATTTTCGTCATTACTGACAGAGAAGGAGGTGAGGCAGCGTGAATGATGCTGAAATCATCCGCATGTATCTGCAGCGCGATGAACGCGCTTTGCAGGAAACCAAGCAGCAGTATGAATCTCTGTGCATGACCATTGCATACAACATGCTCGGAAACCGCGAAGATGCGGAGGAGTGCTTCAATGATGCGCTCATGCGTCTTTGGAATGCGATTCCGCCTGCCGAACCGGAATCTCTCGGTGCGTTTCTTGTGACCGTAGTCCGGAATGCGGCACGGGATCGTCTGACATATGCAGGTGCCAAACGGCGGGGCGGCGGTCAGCTGACCGTTGCGATTGATGAACTGGGGGACTGCATGCAGCTGGCGGAGCATCCGGAACGGGTGCTTGACAGAATTGCGCTGCGGGATGCGATGCAGCGGTTCCTGATGACGGTTTCCCCGTCTGCGCGCAGGGTTTTTCTGAGCCGGTACTGGCTTTGCCTCTCGGCGAAGGAGATAGCAGCGGGCACAGGATGTTCCGTCGGGCGCGTGAATATGTCGCTTCTGCGCACCAGAAAGAAACTGAAATCATTTTTGGAAAAGGAGGAATTGCTGTGAAACAGGAAGATTTTTTTGAGATCATGGACGGTGCATCAGAACAGAATATCACGGATCTGATGCAGCATCTCCGTTTCCGGCAGATTCCTGCCGTTCAGGAGGATATCACGATGGAGCAAACAGACGAAACACGCAAAAAGGGAATCCGGATGACCAAGCGCGGAATGATAACGGGTTCGGCAGTCGCTGCGGTATTGCTTGTGCTGAATATCGGGCTCGGCGCGCATCTGCTCTCCGGAAGTAAGCAGCAGGATGAACTGCTTTCGGCAATCAACGAGGAGATTCCGGTTTCCGAGGCGGAAACTGTTCCCGCCACGACCGTGACCGTCATCGGAACGCAGATTGCTGATACGGCAACGACTGCACAGAATACCAAATCAAATGCTAAAACCGTGACTTCTGCGGTGCAGAGCGGAACACAGAAGCAGACCTCAACAGAAGCAGCTGTGCATTCTGCGGCAAAGCGGACGACAGTCACCACAGTTAGTCAGACTACGACAACAGCAGCAACAACCGCGAAACAGAAGCCGTCGGATCACGGCGTGCTGACATATAACCTGATTCCGGGAGACAAGACCGATTGGATATCAGCCAGCGAGAACGGACTTGCATACAATGTGTACCGGGCACAGCCAGGTGAAGAATTGCGCGTTGACTTGACAATTAAGAACGACCCGGGCATCTATAGGTACCGTTTGGGTGTTTATTGGGGGAATCTTGCATTGCAGATGTTCGACAGTAAGGACGGTGACGCGTATAAAGGTCAATTTATTCCAGATGATGATGAACCTCGTCCAAATCCAGAGACAAGGGTGTTATTAACTGGGCGTGATGGAAAAAATATGGTTGCTGCGGATAACAGTGTTCTAAGAAGCTATTATTTCAAAGCTCCGGAGCAGTGCGGAAGATATACAATAAAACTCGGTGAACATAGTCAAAGCGATATTATTCGTATAGACGAAAACGGTGATAAATCAGAACCGAATTGTATATTATACGGACTGGATATTCTGGTCGGCGATGATGTGCCGGTTCCTGCTGCTGCAACCCCGGCTACAAAAATCCAGGGTGGTGCAAAAGACTTTGAGGGTTATTATTACGCGGTACTTTATTCAGCAGGTTGGGGTAATCCGTATTACACAGAAATGGCACAGTTCAATTATAGCAATCTTTCCGAAATCGGAGATAAAACGGCAATTTATTTGAAAAATACGACGGCGCATGCCGGTGATAAGAATGTGCCGGTGCATGTATGTATAAAGAATAATCCGGGGATCGGCGTCGCCCACTTAAATATAATTCCGGATGCAAGATTGTCTTTTGAAAAATCATATGGGAGGCATCATGATATTACTGTTGATTCCGCTTTTACCGGTTGTGATTGGCTCTATGGCATGGAATCTAATTCTTCAGACTATGGGTTTCATTGTGTGGACGATGAAGGTTTATCCTTACGTAATGAGATCTATGGCGTGGAAGATGAATATCTGGCGTCATGTCCTTACTGGGAATTTGGTTTTAATGCACTCCCTGATGATTATAATTTTACTGCTGATGGAACGATGCTTACGTTTTATGTTGATATTCCCGAGGATGCGACGGCCGGTGAAGAATTCAAACTGGAAACGCGGATAGCAGGGCTTCGTTGGGGAGGCACCCGAATTATGAATTACCCTATTTACCCATTGTGCACAGTTGACGGGGTCATTCGCATCGTTGAATAATGGTTCTTTCCGATTGATTTACAAAGCAATATGAAACAAACAGACCGGCCGCACTGGGCGCCGGTCTGTTTGTATTTATCTCGAAAAATCAGAATGCATGATCGTGCAGCGATACCTTTAATACCGCCTCGGCGCAGCGGATGCCGTCAACGGCAGCGGAAACGATGCCGCCTGCATAGCCGGCGCCCTCGCCGCAGGGATACAGCCCCCTGACCGTCTGCGCTTCGAGCGTTTCAGGGTTCCGCAGAATCCGCACCGGCGAGGAGCTGCGCGTTTCCGGCGCAGTCAGAACGGCATCCGGCTGCAGAAAACCGTGCAGCTGCCGTTCGAGCATCGGGATGCCTGCGCGGAGCGATGCGCAGACAAATTCCGGCAGACAGCATTCCGGTTTTGCAAAGACCGTCCCCAGCGGATAGCTCGGCGCAACGTCCCCGAAGGACGCGGACTGCTGTCCCCTGAGAAAATCTCCGAGCAGCGTGACCGGCGCTTTGCCGGTACAGCCGCCTGCCTGATACGCAGCACGTTCGATTCTGCGCTGCAGCTCGACGCCTGCGAGCACATCATCCGAGCCGAAATCCGAAGGATTCACCCCGACGAGCAGCGCGCTGTTTGCATTCCGTTCGTTCCGGGCAAAGCAGCTCATGCCGTTTGTGACGACGCTTTCCGGTTCAGAGGCTGCCGCCTGCACAATACCGCCGGGGCACATGCAGAACGAATAGACGCCGCGGCCGTCTGCGGTATGCGCTGCGACCTTGTAGCTGGCCGCGCCGAGTGCCGGATGTCCGGCAGCTTTTCCGTAGCAGAAACGGTCGATATCTGCCTGACGGTGCTCAATGCGGACGCCGAGCGAAAACGGCTTCTGCGCCATCGGCAGACCTGCGGCGCTGAGCATCCCGAATACATCGCGGGCGCTGTGTCCGACGGCCAGAATCGCAAAGTCCGTGCGCAGCTCCTGCGCTGTCCGGTTCTGCATATATTGTACCGAGATGAGCCTGCCGTCAGAAACCGTGATGCCAGTGCACTTTGCGCCGAACAGTACGGTTCCGCCGGCCTGCTCGATGCGCTTCCGGAGATTCGGAATGCATTCCGCGAGCTTGTCCGTGCCGATATGCGGCTTGGCCTGCCAGAGGATTTCCTCCGGCGCGCCGCAGTCTGCAAAGGTCTGCAGCACCTGCCGGATGCGCGGATCCTTTGTGCCGGTATTGAGCTTGCCGTCCGAGAAGGTTCCCGCACCGCCCTCACCGAACTGCACATTGCATTCTGGATCGAGCGTACCGGTCGCATAGTATTGCTGCACAGCCTTCTGCCGTTCCGCGACCGGCTTGCCGCGCTCCAGCAGAACCGGCCGCGCACCGGCCTGCGCAAGAATCCATGCGGCGAAAAGCCCCGCGGGGCCGGCGCCGATCACGACCGGACGCTGCGGCATCTGCACCGGCCTGTATTTCGGCATACAGAAGGGCTGTACCTGCTGAATATTCGTGTTCTTCGGCAGACGCTTCCGCACGGCCGCTTCGTTTTTGAGCTGCACATCTGCCGTTGCAATGAACTGCACCTGCTTCCGGGCATCGACTGCCCGCCGCACGAGTGTCAGCGATATAATTTCCTGCGGGCGGATATGCAGTGCCTTTGCGGCCTGTTCACGCAGCATCGCTTCCGTATAATCAAGCGGGAGCGGAATATTCGGGATTCGCAGCATCGTCTCACCTCCGTCTGCCGGCTGCTTACTTCTTATATTTTTTCATGTTGTGCTTCCGGATCAGCAGGCAGACAAGCACTGCTGCCATACAGCAAAGAATCAGAATGATGCAGGTCGGGATATTGCCCTTTGTCTCATCCTGCAGGAAGCGGATGCCGTACACCATCGCAGCAATTCCGAGTATGACCGCGGCAAGCCCTGCCATGATCTGGAGCAGAAGATCTTTTTTCATATGATATTTCCTGAATGTTTCAGCGGCGGTATATCCTGACTGCCGAACAGCGCAGCCTCACGCTGATAAGCTAGATACTGCAGCCGCAGGATCGCCGGTAGGTCTTGCAGCTCAGCGCTTGCGCTCATGCGCTTCACCTCCCGAAAGCACCGGGCAGTACAGGTCTGCGCCCGTACTGCCCGCTTGTTGTTATCGTCCGGCAAGACCGGCTTCGTATTCGCTTCGCAGAATCGAGAAATACAGTCTGCCGACGTATTCGCCGTTCATGCAGAAGTAATCGCGCAGCGTTCCCTCATAGGTAAAGCCGCATTTTTCGATCACGCGCTTGGACGGCTTGTTGATCGTCTTGGTGCAGATCTGCACCTTATGCAGATTCATCGTGTCAAAACCGAATGCGATGACCGCTTTCGTCGCCTCAGTCGCATAGCCGCGGCACTGGAAATCAGACCCGATGCAGTATTCGATCTCGGCAAAATGATTCTTGTTGTCAACGAGGAAATACGCAATCTGGCCGATGCATTCGCCGCACTGCTTTTCAATGACTGCCCAGCGGTAATAATCCTCGCGCTCGTAGGAGCCGATATATTTGTCGAGCAGTCCCTTGACGGCTTCCTTGCCGGAATAGACCGGTTCGGAATACATCGTCTGGATTTTTTCGTCCGCGACCCAGTATTTCAGCATGGCCTCGTCATCGGAATACGCAAATCTGCGCAGGATCAGCCGTTCTGTTTCAATGGTCTGCGTGCCGGTGTGCGTCAGCATAATCAGTCCATTTTCGGCAGCTTTGCAAAGGATTCTGCAAGCTCAGCATCGGTCGGAACATAGTTCTGGAGATCGCCGTCATTGAACTTTGCATAGCCTGCAAGGTCGAAGTAGCCGGTGCCGGTCAGGCCGAACACGATGGTCTTTTCCTCGCCGGTCTCCTTGCAGCGGAGCGCTTCTTCGATTGCGGCCTTGATGGCATGGGAGCTTTCCGGAGCAGGCAGGATGCCTTCGATGCGGGCGAACTGCTCAGCAGCTTCAAAGACCTCGGTCTGCTTATAGGAAACAGCCTTCAGGATGCCCTGCTCGTGCAGCTCAGAGAGTGTGCTGTTCATGCCGTGATAGCGCAGGCCGCCTGCATGGTTCGGTGCCGGAATATAGTCCGCGCCGAGAGTGTACATTTTTGCGAGCGGGCAGATGCGGCCGGTGTCGCAGTAGTCATATGCATAAATACCGCGTGTCAGCGACGGGCAGGATGCCGGCTCGACAGCGATAAACTCATAATTGGCTTCTCCGCGGAGCTGCTCACCGACGAACGGGGAGATCAGGCCGCCGAGGTTGGAGCCGCCGCCTGCACAGCCGATGATGATATCCGGCTTGATGCCGTACTTCTTGAGTGCAGTCTGTGTTTCCAGACCGATGACGGTCTGATGCAGCAGCACCTGATTGAGCACGGAGCCGAGCACATAACGGTAGCCTTCATGTGTTATTGCAGCCTCGGTTGCTTCGGAGACTGCACAGCCGAGGCTTCCGCCGGTGCCGGGATGCTCAGCGAGAATCTTTCTGCCGATCTCGGTTGTTTCAGACGGGGACGGTGTGACTTCTGCACCGTAGGTACGCATGACCTCACGGCGGAACGGTTTCTGCTCATAGCTGACCTTGACCATGTAGACCTTGCAGTCGAGGTCAAAGTAAGAACAGGCCATGGAAAGGGCAGTGCCCCACTGGCCGGCGCCGGTTTCTGTTGTGACGCCCTTCAGACCCTGTTTTTTTGCATAGTAGGCCTGTGCGATTGCAGAATTCAGCTTGTGGCTGCCGGAGGTGTTGTTGCCCTCGAACTTATAGTAGATCTTTGCCGGTGTGCCGAGCTTCTTTTCGAGGCAGTAAGCACGTACCAGCGGGGAAGGACGGAACATTTTATAGAAATCGCGGATCTCTTCCGGGATCTCGATGTATGCATCTGTGACATTCAGTTCCTGCTCTGCCAGTTCACGGCAGAACACCTGAGAGAGCATTTCGAGCGTTGCAGGCTCATGCGTCTGCGGATTGAGCAGCGGTGCGGGCTTGACCTTCATGTCGGCACGGAGATTGTACCATGCTTTCGGCATTTCGTCTTCTTCGAGGTAGATCTTGTACGGGATTTCTTTGGTTGCCATTGTGAACACTCCTTTTTTATAATACTGCTGGGGGATGTCAGAGCAGACAAATAAAAAACGCCCGTCCCTGACGCTTCTGAACAGTCAAGGACGAGCGGTGCTCGCGGTGCCACCTTGATTCACCCGTTCCTTCCCCGGAACGCGGTGCACTTTGCAGGATACGTTACCTACCTATATCCCCGGCAACTGACGGGTGCCTTTCCGTCACAGCTTTCACTGTGCCCTCCGCGGGCCATTCAGCGAGTTGAATTCCGTCCGGATCTCAGCATCCCGGGCTCTCTGTGGGGTACAGATCTCACTGTTTCTCTCCGCATCAACGGTTTATGGGTGCATTATAGCATAAATATTTTTATTTGTCAAGCACTTCCCACAAAAAAGCAGAACAATATTGCGATTGCGCTGAGGAAACCTGCGGTGCCGGAGAGAACGCCGCCGCTCCGAAGCCGCAGACAACAGCGGCAGATTCAGTCTTTCCTGCTCAGTGGAATTCCTCGTTCGGATTCAGTGCGGCAGGGGATTTCCAGCGGATGCCGTAATCGCTGCGCAGAATCATGCGCTTTGCCATCCAGTATTCCTTGCAGTAATCGTAATAACCGCGCTCATGCTCCAGCGCGTCGTCAATTTTCTCCTCCAGCTCAAAGCGGATCGCCAGATATTCCGGTGTCAGCTCGACCGGATCGGATTCCGGCTCGGATTCCTTCGCATCCTGCACCTCGGCAAGCACCGTCGAAAAATGCTCTGAACCGAGATCGTTCTGCAGCATGAGGGTCAGCTCCGGGGTCATGCCCTCTGCGGTGTGCAGCGCGCAGGTGATGATCGAGAAGGCGCTGTCCTCCATGTCAATCAGCTCGCCGTTTTCAAGCACCCGGATATCCTGCTTCAGCAGCTCACGGGCGCTCTTGTGCGCGTGCATGGCATAATCCAGCGCTTCCGGCCAGAAGTGTGATTCCGCATAGGTGTTGGCCGTATCCTGACAGTAGCGCAGACAGTCAGACCATCTGCCCTCTGCCTCAAGCATGGTCAGGGCGTTGCGGCAGTTTTCGATTGCCGGATGTGCGCGCCATGTATCAAACAGCATCGAATGAAACTGCTGCAGCAGCAGACAGGTATAAAGCTGATCGACGGCCAGATCGGCAGTCGGATGGGCTTCAAAGGCAGAGCCTACACGTTCGAGCATCCGTTCGGTGAAGATGACGCCGAGATCGGCTGCACGCTCTGCATTCAGCAGATTGAGGTATTCCATCAGTTTCTGCTGCTTGTCCTGTTCGGAATGATCGGTGCTCTGAAGCAGAAGTTCCACTTCGTGTCCTTTTGCCTTCAGTTCCTGATGTTTGGCTTCATCCTTGATAAACATTGCATAGCCTCCCTGCATCTGTAATGATGTTGTTTATATCTTTTTGTTCCGTCTGCACTGCACCGGACAGGATGCCTCGGGTACAGCGAATTCTTATTTAGTATATCATACCATAATTTGGCTCTGATGTCAAGCGAAATGCAGAAAAAGCGCCAAAAAATGTACGGCGTTTTTCCGCGGAAACGCTGCTGTATGCGGGGGGAATCCGAAAATCGGCGGATAATCATGCGATGCCTTGCAGGGATTTGTGCAAAAGGTAGAAATTTCGGGCGTGGGATGCTTTTTTCTTGCATACTCCTGAAAAATATGATATACTGTTTTTCGTACATGCTCACTTTTCGGGCATGATGTAAAATGAAACGGAGGCTTCCAAATGGCGGATCAGAATACGCAAAATGTTAATCTGATTGTGAAGGGCGAAGAAAAGCACGGAGATGAAGTGGTCATCTCACTTTCCGCGATTGTTAAAAAGCTGAAAAAGTACTTCCTTGTGTGGTTTATGACGGCTGTTATCATCGGCGGACTGATCGGCGGTGCAAGTATTTTCTTCAATACAACATCGGCTTCTCCCGTGATGGCGCTGGTCAGCTTTACGCATAAAAATATTGAAAAAGGCAAAAACCCGGACGGCTCCGACTTCAAGCCCTATGACATCAAAAATCCGAGCGTGCTGGAGCGTGCCCTGAAGGACTGCAACATGGAGCTTGAAATGCTCGAAACGGTCCGCCGTGATATCGAGGTGGAGGGCATTATCCCTGAGGATGCCGTAAACCGCATCACCGCATATAAGAATATTTACGAGACGGCGACAAACGGTCAGCTTGCCGCAGCCAATGCAATGCTGGAAACAACATGGTATTCCACGCAGTATCAGCTGACCTTCGACTACAAGGATGCAAAGATCACCCGCGGACAGGCCGTGCAGCTGCTGAATGCCATTCTTGACCGCTACCGCGATTACTTCTTCGAGCAGTACGGCTATAACGAAGCACTCGGCAATGTGCTGAGCTCGATGGATTACACCGAGTATGACTATGCAGAAGCAGTGGATATGTTCAGAACCTCTCTGAACTCCCTGAACCGCTATGTTTCAAGCCTTGCCACCGATGATACCACGCGCTTCCGTTCTTCTGTTACCGGCCTGACCTTTGCCGATCTGAAATCCAACATCAGTGCGATCAAGGATCTGGATCTGGATCTGATTTCTTCGTATCTGAACCTCAACAACATCACCAAGGATAAGGACCGCCTGCAGGCTTACTACGAATTCCGGATCGAGAATCTGGAGCGTCAGCTGAAAACCGATGAGGAAACGCTGACAGCTGTCAACAATGCATTCGACAGCTATGAAAAGGATCAGGTTATCATCTTCAGCGACAGCGTTGCAAATACCGAGTCCACCATTGCATCCGAAGAATACGATAAGCTCGTCAACCGCAAGATCTCCGCACAGAACAGCGTTTCGGAGACCAAGCAGCAGATTGACTACTACAAAGAGCGCCTGACGACCCTGCGCAAGACAACTGTCGGCAGCACCGACAAGGTCAAGAAGATCGAAGCAGATCTTGAGCGTGTGGATCAGAAGGTCAAGGATCTGGTGCAGACCGTGAACGATACCGCCGATGATTACTATCAGCATGTCTCGCTGGCAAATGCCTATAACATTCTTGTCCCTGCAACCTCCGATGTGCCGACAACTGTTATGACCGGCATCAAAAAGGCAATTATTCCGGCGGTCGGACTGGAAGCACTGCTGTTCGTCGGTTATCTGACCTATGCCTTCATCGAGGCCATCAAGGAAGAGAATCTCAAGCGTAATCCGGTTGCTGCAGAGGGCGAGACCGAGGCAGCAGGCGGCGATGATCCCAAGACGGAGGAAAAGACAGAGGATGCTCCCGCAGAGACACCTGCAGAAGAATCCAATGACAACAGCAAAAAGAAGAAGAAAAAGTGATCTGATGTAAAAGACGTCCGTGCAGTTATTGGCTGCGCGGGCGTTTTTGTTCAGCGGTGCAGGAACAATCCGCCGCGCAGCAATGCTGAAAACGTGTTCCGGTACTTGCTTTTTTTCCTTAAAAATGATATACTAATATATTGAGAGATCAGACGATTGAATCTGTCAAATGATGACACAGCGGAGGTGGCAGAGCTTGCTCAAACGATGGGAAATCGGAAATCCGGATGCGAAAAAGGCAGCAGTGCTCCGGCAGCAGGGCGGCATTACGCAGCTTTGTGCGGAGGTGCTGGTCTCACGCGGCGTAGAGTCGCTGGAGACTGCGGGAGATCTGCTGAATGTTTCCGGCCTTTCCGATCCGCTCTTACTGGCCGATATGGAAAAGGCTGCGGAACGCATACTTGCAGCGGTGGACAGCGGCGAACGCATCTGCGTTTACGGCGACTATGACTGTGACGGCGTAACATCAACCGTCATGCTGACAGACTGGCTTACCTGTGCCGGTGCGGATGTCATGTGGTATATCCCCACGCGCAAGGAAGGCTACGGCATGCGCGCCGAGCAGCTGCGGACGCTGAAGGATCAGGGCGTTTCGCTGATCGTGACCGTTGACAACGGCATTTCGGCCGTGGAGGAGGCAAAGCTGATCCGGGAGCTCGGCATGGAGCTTGTGATTACCGACCATCACCGTCCGGGCGATGTAATCCCGGAAGCGGTGGCCGTCGTTGATCCGTTCCGCCCGGACTGTCCCTCGCCGTATAAAACAATCTGCGGCGCGGTTGTTGTGCTGAAGCTGATTGCGGCGCTTGACGGCGGAGACTGGGAGCCGGCACTGGAACAGTTCGGTGATCTGGCCGCACTGGCGACGATTGCAGACGTCATGCCGCTGGACGGTGAAAACCGGTTTATCGTGCAGCGCGGACTGCAGCTGCTTGCCAATACCGAACGCATGGGACTGCTCTCGCTGATGGCCGTCTGCGGTATTGAGGAGGGAACGGCTGTCAGTGCGCAGACGGCGGCCTTTCAGCTGATCCCGCGGATCAATGCGGCCGGCAGATTTGCTTCCGCGTCGATTGCGGCAAAGCTGTTCCTGACGGATGATCCCGACGAAGCACAGCTGCTTGCGGCGCAGATTCATGCGCTGAACAACGACCGCCGTGCGACGGAGCAGGAGATTACGGATGAAATTCTGGATATGATTCGGAGAGATCCGAACACGCTCTCGGAACGTGTGCTTGTGTTTGCCGGCGAAAACTGGCATCACGGCGTCATCGGCATTGTTGCTGCAAGATTGCAGGAGCGCTTCGGGAAGCCCTGCTTCCTGATGTCGCGCGAGGAGGACGGCTATCGCGGTTCTGCACGCAGCTTCGGGGATTTTTCGGTATTTGAATGCCTGAAGACCTGTGAAAAGCATCTGCTGCGGTACGGCGGACACCCCGGCGCGGGCGGCTTTACCGTGCCGGAGGATGAAAAGGATCATTTTATCCGCGCAATTCAGAATTATGCCGCGGAACATAATCCGGTCATGCCGGTGATGACCGTTCATGCGGAGCGTGCGCTGGAACCGCAGGCGCTGACGCCGGAAAACGTCAGCGGTCTGCAGATTCTGGAGCCGTTCGGTGCGGGCAACCCGAAGCCGCTGTTTGTGCTGCCGGGCATGACTGTTTCCGAACTGCTGCCGCTCTCCGGCGGCGCGCATACCAAGCTGCGGCTGCGCAAGGAGAATGCCTCCTGTGAGGTGCTGATCTTCCGGATGAAGCCGGAGGAAACCGGGATCCGTCCCGGCGAAACACTGGATTTTCTGATTGCTGCCGATGTGAAGGAATATCAGGGAAAACCGTCTCTGACGCTGCGTGCCGAGGACTGGCGCATTTCCGAAAAGGCGCAGGAGCAGGCCATCGCCGCACAGACTGCATATGATGCTTATGTCCGCGGCGAACAGCTCCCGAATCCGGGATACTATCAGAGAATGTGTCCGCACCGGAACGATCTGGTCGCGGTGTATCAGCTGGTGCAGCGTGCACCGATGACCGTTACGCAGATCTGCACCGCGCTGCAGGAAAAGGGCATGAACCGCTGCCGCGCCCGCATGATCGCGGATATTTTCAGTGAGCTGGGTCTGCTCTGCTACGACGCAGTGACAGAGACGCTCTCAAAGCTGCCCGTGACACAGAAACGGGAGCTGAACGAATCCGCAGCCTACCGGCGGATTCTGGCACTTGCTTCGGGAAGCAAGGCTGCCGTACACTGATACCGCACGCTGCCGCCGTCCGGCGGCACGCTGCAGGACAGAAAGGAGATGATTCTATGCCGGAATTTCATAATGAGACATATACCATTGATATGATTATTGCCAAGATTCTGACCGATGACCGGCAATATGATATCAGCAAGCTGATTGCGGCATATGAATATGCTGCACAGTGTCATGAGGGACAGGTGCGCTCATCCGGCGAGCCGTACATTATCCATCCGGTTGCGGTTGCATATATCCTGCTGGAGCTCGGCATGGATACGGATACGCTCTGCGCAGCCCTTCTGCACGATGTGGTGGAGGATACCGCCGCAACACGCGAAGATGTGCAGAAGCGATTCGGGCATGACGTTGCGATGCTTGTGGACGGCGTGACAAAGCTCGCCAAGGTGCCGACCTTTACCAAGGAGCAGCAGCAGGCGGAAAATGTCATGAAAATTCTGCTGGCCATGTCGCAGGATATCCGCGTCATGATTATCAAGCTGGCCGACCGCCTGCACAATATGCGGACGCTGCAGTTCCGTCCTGTGCACAAGCAGCAGAATACCGCCTTTGAAACGATGAATGTCTATGCGCCGATCGCGCACCGTCTCGGCATTACGTCCGTGCAGGAGGAGCTGGAGGATCTTTCGTTCTACTATCTGGATCCCTTTGCCTATGCCGAGATCGAAAGCCTGCTCGATAACAAAAAGGAAGAGCGCGAGGCCTTTATCGAAAGCATCAAGCAGCGGATTGCAGAGCGCTTCCGCTCGCAGGATTTTGTGACGCCGCCGCAGATTGACGGCAGAGTCAAGAGCATTTACGGCATCTATAAAAAGGTCTATATTCATCACAAATCCATTGATGAGATCTACGATAAATATGCGGTGCGCGTGATCGTGACGACGGACAACGAGTGCTACAGCGTGCTCGGTCTGATTCACGACATGTTCCGGCCGATTCCGAACCGCTTCAAGGACTATATTGCGAACCCGAAGCCGAACGGCTATCAGTCGCTGCACACCTCCGTGCTCGGCAAGGAGGGCATTCCGTTCGAGGTGCAGATCCGTACATGGGAAATGCACGCAAATGCGGAATACGGCGTTGCGGCGCACTGGAAATACAAGGAGCGCATTCAGGGCAAGACCGTCATGGATTCCCGGATTGCGTGGATCCGGCAGGTGCTGGAAATCCAGCAGGCGAGCGACGATCCTGAGGAGCTGGTTGCAACCATCAAGAACGATATTGCGCCGGAGGACGTTGTCGTCATGACGCCGAAGGGCGATTCGGTTTCGCTGCCGGTCGGCTCGACGGTTATTGATTTTGCATATCATATTCACACGCAGATCGGACATAAAACGGTCGGCGCCAAGGTGGACGGCAAGATCGTGCAGCTGTCCTATCAGCTGAATACCGGCGAGATCTGCGAGATTCTGACGAGCAAGGATCCGAATAAGGGGCCGAACCGGAACTGGCTCGATATCGTCAAGACGAACGAGGCACGCTCCAAGATACGCTCGTGGTTCAAGCGGGAGCGCAGACCGGAGAACATTGTCGCCGGAAAGGCAAGCATCGAGCACGAATGCAGACGAATGCGGATTGCGCTCACGCAGGAGCAGCTGGAATGCATCATCCGGGAGGATCTGCGGCAGCCGAACTGCGAAACGCTCGACGATTTCTATGCGGCAGTCGGTTACGGCGGACTGTCTCTGACCAAGCTGATGCCGCGCATCCGGGAATATTATCTGAAGCGCTTTGCACCGGCCGAGCCGCAGCAGCCCGGTGAACAGATCGCGGAGCTGCGGAAGCCGAAGCGCGGCGGCAGCGGTGTCATCATTGACGGCATCGACAATCTGGAGGTCAAGCTGGCGCGGTGCTGCTCGCCGCTGCAGGGCGAGAAGATTGTCGGGTTCACGACAATGGGACACGGCATCACGATTCACAAGCAGCAGTGCCGGAAATATCAGGAGGCGCTGCAGAAAAACGATCCTGCGGAAATGAGCAGATGGGTCGCTGCGCACTGGGCGTCCGATGCGCCCGCCGCCGAGATGAAGGCGAATATTGAGGTGCTCTGCCTGAACCGGCTGAATCTGCTCAATGATATCACGCAGGTGATCGGTGAGGCGCATCTGCCGGTATCGAATTTCAATTTCCATATGCTGAAGGACGGCAATGCAATGCTGAATGCGACGGTTGCGGTCAGCTCGCTGGAGCAGCTGGATACGCTGCTGAACCGTCTGCGTACCGTCCGCGATGTGCTCTCCGCTGACCGTGCCGCGTATTAAGCCGATCGGCATGGGCAGCGCAGGGGAGGACGACAGCATGGTGCAGTCTTTTGTGCCGGTGCCGTACCGGAAGGAATACGAGCCGCGGCTGCTCCGGTTTCTGGCGGCGTGTCTGCCGGAATCCGGCCGGGTGCTCGAAATTTCCGGCAGGCATCGCTTTTATCTGCATATCGCGGAGGAATTTACAGCCTTCTGGTGCATGTTTGACGGGGAGAACGTGATTGGCACGGTCGCCGTCCGCGCGCTGGATGCGCAGCGCTGCGAGCTGAAATCGCTGTATCTGCTTGCGGCATATCACGGCAGGGGCTATGGACGGCTGCTGCTGGAAACGGCACTGGACTATGCTGGGCAGGCCGGGTTCAGACAGATGTATCTCGACTCCCTGTCAACCAGTACAAAAGCGTGCGCACTGTACCGGAAAGCCGGCTTTACGGAAACAGAACCGTACCATACCGGCGGAATTGCGGACGTGTTCATGGTGCGGGCGCTTGATTCGGAGGAAAACAATGCTGAATATTCAAACTATGCCGGTCGGTGATCTGGAAGCGAACTGCTTTCTGGTTTCCGACAGCGAAAAAAATGCGGTCATCATTGACCCCGGTGCAGAGGCACCGCATATTCTGGAACAGATCCGGGCACAGGAGCTGAAGCCGCTTGCGATTCTGCTGACCCATGCCCATTTTGACCACTTCGGCGCCGCTGCCGATCTCATTGAGGCGCTGCAGATCCCGCTGTATGTGCATCCGCTGGACCGCGCAATGGTGCTGTCCTCGGAGTATTCGCTTGCGGTGCAGCTCGGCTACGGCGCATATTATCGCCAGCCGAAAGAAGAACAGATCCGCACGTTTTCCGATAACGAGGAACTGAAATTCTCGGAGGAGCTGACCTTTACGGTGCTGCATACGCCGGGGCACTCGCCGGGAAGCTGCTGCTTCCGGCACGGGGACATCCTCTTTTCCGGCGATACGCTGTTCCGGGACGGCGTCGGCCGCGTGGATTTTCAGGGCGGCAATATCCGCGATATGCGGAAGTCGCTTGCGCGGCTCGGTGCGCTGGAGGGTGACTGCACCGTGTACTGCGGCCATTACGGCAATACGACGCTTGAACATGAGCGTACCTTCGGGCCTTATCTGATCCCGCGGAAGTGAGAGGCCGCGGAGCGGATGACGGTCAGCATATCTGAAAGAACGGAGGGCGTATCGCCTTGGTGATTCATACATACGGGCACGGCCGCACATATGAAATGGAGGCGCTGCTCAAGCTGTTCCGGCCGGCAGAGAAATTTGCCTTTTCGACGGAGCCGAATCCGCCTGCGGAGGGCGAATATTTTTCTGCGGTGCTGCTGTCCTCGGAAGATACGGTACGGCTGATCTGCGGCGTGCGGCTCGGAACGGAAAGCCGCAGCGGTGAAAAGCAGCTCCCGGCCGGTATCCCGAACAACATTCTTGACCGCGAAATCTCCGGGCTGCTGTATCCGATGCTGTGTGCGCTGACCGGACTCCGGCCGCAATGGGGGATGCTGACGGGCATCCGGCCGGTGAATCTGCTGCGGAAATTTACGGAGCGTACCGGCAGCCTTGCGCAGGCGATGGACGACTTCCGGAACATCTGGCATGTGACGGAGGAGAAAACGCAGCTTGCCGCAGATATTCTCGCGGTGCAGCAGCCGATTCTGGATGCCGCACCGAAAAACGGCGTCGGCATTTACATGTCGGTTCCGTTCTGCCCGACGCGCTGCAAATACTGCTCGTTTGTCAGCAATTCCGTTGCGCAGATGGGCAAGCTGATTCCGGAATACTACAAATGTATCGCGCAGGAGATTGATCTGGTCGGCAGGATTGCTGCGGACTTCGGCCTGACCGCGGACAGCATTTACATCGGCGGCGGCACACCGACCTCGATCGACCTGTATCAGCCGCTGGACTGGCTGGAACGCAATTTCGCTGTCGGGCAGCCGCTCCGGGAGTATACCGTTGAAGCGGGCAGACCGGATACGATCACGCGGGAGAATCTGCGCGTAATGCGGCAGTTCGGCGTGACGCGCATCTCGGTCAATCCGCAGAGCTTTCAGGACGAGGTGCTGAAAGCGGCGGGACGTCCGCACACTGCGCAGGATGCCGTCGATAAATTCCTGCTGGCGCGGGAAATCGGCTTTGACAATATCAATATGGATTTTATTGCGGGACTGCCTGCCGATACGGTACAGGGCTTCCGCGAGAGCATCGACCGTGCGGCTGCGCTCGGTCCGGAGAGCATCACGGTGCACTGCCTTTCGCTGAAAAAGGCTGCGGACTTCTATCAGAGCCTTGCGATGCCGGATGCGGAGGCCGTCAGCGAAATGGTTGATTATGCATACCGGACGCTGACCGCAGCGGGCTACCGGCCGTACTATCTCTACCGGCAGAAGAACATGGCTGCGAACCTCGAAAACGTCGGCTATGCAAAGCCGGGCTTTGAGAGCGCCTATAATGTGATGATGATGGACGATTCGCAGACGATTCTCGGCATCGGTGCGGGGGCATCTACAAAGGTGCTCGGCGGAAAGCGCGGCATCGAGCGGCTGACTGAATGCAAGTATCCTTATGACTATCTTGCACGGTTTGACGAGCTGATGGAGGAAAAGGAGCGGCAGCTGCGGATATTGCTCGGCGGGGGTTCCGCAGAGGAAAATGACGCTTGATATGATGAAATACATAGACATCGGACTGAACCTGTTCTGCAGGCAGTTCCGCGACCCGGAGCGCATCATTTCGGATGCGGCGGAGGCAGGCGTGGCCTGCATCCTGACCGGCTCTGACATGAAGGAAAATGAGAAGGTGCAGGCATTTGTGCAGCAGCATCCGGAGGTGTGGGGTACCTGCGGCATCCATCCGCACAGCGCGGACGGCGCACGCCCTGCGGACTTTGACCGAATCCGCGAGATCGTCAGCAGCAATGCAAATGTTGTTGCG
Source organism: Oscillospiraceae bacterium (assembly GCA_017427265.1). Taxonomy (GTDB): domain Bacteria; phylum Bacillota; class Clostridia; order Oscillospirales; family Ruminococcaceae; genus Firm-04. Next base: position 39,021 of record JAFRTG010000014.1, read on the forward strand.
GTCGGCGAGTGCGGACTGGACTATGACCGGATGTTTTCGACCAGAGAAAACCAGCTGCGCTGCTTTGACCGGCATATCCGCCTTGCAGAGGAGCTGGAAAAGCCGCTCTTTCTGCATGAGCGCGCAGCTTCCAAGGATTTTATTGCGCGGATGAAGCAGCATCCGGAGCAGTGCCGAAGATCGGTGGTGCACTGCTTCACCGGGGATGCGCAGACCTTGAAAACCTACCTTGACATGGGCTTTTACATCGGCATCACGGGCTGGATCTGTGATGACCGCCGGGGCGGCGCGCTCCGCGAGGCCGTGAAGCTGATTCCGGCCGATCGCGTCATGATTGAAACGGATGCGCCCTATCTGACACCGAAAAATGTCAAAGGGCTCGGCAATGTCAATGTGCCGCAGAATGTGAAATATGTTGCGGCAGAGCTTGCAAAATACATGAAAACAGACGAAGCCGCACTGACGGAGCAGCTCCTTGAAAATACAAAGCGGCTGTTCCGGCTGTGAAGGTGCAAAAAAGACTGGTTTTTCCTGCTGAAACTGCACAAATGTGCTTTACTTTTTCAGGGCTTTGTGATATAATAAAAGAAACATATATTCATAGCCATAACCGAGGGTGAAAGAAATGAGACGATCAAACCGGAGACTTGCCCGCCGGCCTCTTTCCGAAAGGCGGGAACCGTATCTGGCGGTGTTTCTGCTCAGCTTTGTCATGCTGCTGCTGGTGATCCTGCCGATCATAATTTTTACAAAGGGCTATCTGATCTATTACGGCGATTTCAATTCGCAGCAGCTGCCGTTTTACTATCATGCGCATGAGATGGTGCGCAGCGGCTCGTTCGGCTGGGACTGGATGACCGACCTCGGCTCAAACTTTATCGGGTCGTACTCGTTCTATCTGCTCGGCAGCCCGTTCTTCTGGCTGACGGTGCCGTTCCCGCAGGAATGGACGCTGTATCTGATGCCGTATCTGCTGGCGTTGAAGCATGCCTTTGCCGCGCTGACAGCCTATGCCTATATCCGGCGCTTTGTGCGCAGCAGGCAGGCTTCTGTCATTGGCGCGCTGCTGTATTCGTTCTCCGGATTCCAGCTGTATAACATTTTCTTCAATCATTTTCAGGATGTGACCGCGTTTTTCCCGCTGCTGCTGATTGCAATGGAGCAGCGTGTCAACGAGAACCGCCGCGGCGTCTTTACGCTGACGGTTGCGTTTATGGGAATCCTGAATTATTATTTCTTTACCGGACAGGCCGTGTTTGCCGTACTGTATTTTATCCTGCGGTGTCCGGCAAAGGATTTCCGTGCGGATGTGCGCAAATTCTTCGGGCTTGCGCTGGAGGCCGTGATCGGTACCATGATCGCCTGCTTTATGCTGCTTCCGGCGGCATTGGCCGTCCTGGGCAATTACCGTGTTTCCACCAAAATGTGGGGTCTCGACATGGTCGCCTACAGCGACCGCACAAGAATCTGGCATATCATCGAGAGCTTCTTTATGCCGCCTGATCTGCCTGCAAGACCGAATCTGTTCCGCACGGATTTCGGCAAATGGTCGTCGATCGGCGGATATCTGCCGATGTTCTCGATGGCGGGCGTCATGGCCTTTATGGCGCAGAAGCGGAAGCACTGGGCGACAAGACTCGTTGCGGTCTGCACGGTTTGTGCGTTCATTCCGATTCTCAATTCCGCGTTCTATATGCTGAACAGCTCGTATTATGCGCGCTGGTTCTATATGCCGATTCTGATTATGGCCATGATGACGGCCTATGCACTCGATAACCCGCAGATCCGCTGGCGCGGCAGCTTCAAGATCTGCGCGCTGATGCTCGGCGGCTTCGGCCTGATCTCCCTGCTCCCGCGCAAGGATGACGAGGGAAAGATTGTCTGGTTTGATTTTGCAAAGTATTCGTGGTATTTCTGGCTGATGCTCGGCCTGACGGCAGTGCTGCTCTATCTCGGCATGATGGTGCTGATGATGCGCAAGCGCGGCAGCGGCTTCTACCGTATGGCGATCCTTATGACGGCGTTCTCCTGCCTGTGCACGGCATTCGGCATGGTGTATTTCGGCATCGGGCTCGGCAGCTATCCGACTGCGTTTGTCAATGCTGCGCTGACCGGCGGTCCGGAGATTTCGGCTTCGGATACGGACGAGCAGTTCTGGCGCGTCGATATTTCAAAGGATTATGACAATTACCCGATGTTCTGGGGCTATTCCAACATGCGCTGCTTCCACAGCATCGTGCCGCCCTCGCTGATGGAATTCTACAGCACGATCGGTCTGCAGCGTGACGTTGCATCCCGTCCGGATCCGAAGAATTATCCGCTGCGGGCGCTGTTCAATGTCCGGTATTATCTGGACAAGGCCGACGGCGAAAAAACTGACGGCTATACCTATGAGCTGAAGGACATGCCGGGCTTTACCTATCTGAAAAAAGACAACGGGTTCTATATTTATGAAAACGATTGCTATATTCCGATGGGACTTGCATATGATTACTATATTTCTGAGCCGGACATGGATCCGCTCGGCTCTGTGACCAAGCAGAAGAATCTGCTGCAGGCACTTGTGCTCTCCAAGGAGCAGATTGCTGCATATAAGGACATCATTGAGGAGCTGCCTGCATCCAGCAAGGCGGGCATCAAGGATTCCTATTATGTGGATTACTGCAAGGAGCGTGCAGCACAGACCTGCGAGAAATTCACGTATGATTCCTACGGCTTCAATGCTTCGATCACGCTGGAGCAGCCGAAGCTGGTGTTCTTCAGTATTCCGTTCGAGGACGGCTGGACGGCTGAGGTGAACGGGCAGACCGTTCCGGTGGAGCGTGTCAGCTACGGCTTTATGGCAGTGCGCTGCGAAGCGGGCAGCAATCAGATCACGTTCCGCTACGAGACACCGGGACTCCGGACCGGTGCAAGTGTTTCGCTGTGCGGCATCGGTGCGCTGGCGCTCTATCTGCTCTGGATGATGATCCGCGAACGCGGTGTCCGTCCGAAGCAGGCTGCACGGAAGTATTGCTATGATTACAACGGCATGAACGAAATCTACGAGCAGGCGCTTTATGCGGCACATGCAGCGGTGAAGCATCCGCGGCAGACAGCGGAGCGCCGCAGACGGTATGAAACGGAGCCGGAATATGAGCCGGAAGCGGAATATGAACCGGAGTCTGCATACGACTCCGAACCGGAATATGATCCGGAATACGAATCTGCGCCGGAGGAGGCAAATGAAGATGACATCTGAACAGAATCCGGCGCTGCATCTCCGGGAGGAGCCGCTTTCGTCGGAAGAAATCTATGACGGGAGAATCCTGCGGGTCACGCGGGATACGGTGCTGCTGGAAAACGGCACCCATGCGCTGCGGGAGGTCGTGCATCATCCGGGCGGTGCCTGCGTGGTACCGCTGACCGGCGACGGCGATGTGCTGATGGTGCGGCAGTTCCGCTATCCCCATGCTGCGGAAACGCTCGAAGTGCCTGCGGGCAAGCTCGAATACGGCGAGGATCCGCTGACCTGCGCGGTGCGGGAGCTCGGAGAGGAGGTCGGTGCGTCCGCGGATGCACTGGAATCCCTCGGCTGCCTGTATCCGACACCGGCTTATGACAAAGAGGTTATTTATATGTATCTTGCGCGCAACATCAAACTGAATCAGGGGCAGCATCTCGATGCGGATGAGTTCCTCGATGTTGTGAAGCTCCCGCTTTCGGAAGCGGTTGCGCGTGTCATGCGCAATGAGATCCGGGATGCCAAAACGCAGATCGCATTGCTCAAGACGGCATTTTTGCTGCAGCAGAAATAAAAAACAATCCGGTGCGGAATACGCACCGGATTGTAAACGGATTCTGTTGAGTGTGTTCAGATTGCAGATCACTCTGCGGCGGGTTCTGTTGTTTCAGCAGCCGGAGCCTCAGCAGAAGGTTCAGCCGCTTCCGCATCAGCAGATTCAGCCTCAGCCAGAGCAAGCTGCTGCTGATAGGCTTCCAGGATCTGATTTTCCAGATACTGTCTTGCCTGTGCGGAGATCGGATGCACGATGTCGCGGAAAATGCCGCCCTCGTCTTTACGGCTCGGCATCGCAACAAAGAGCCGCGTTTCACCCTGCACGACCTTGATATCGTGGACAGCGAGCATCTGGTCCAGCGTAATGGAGACGATCGCGCGAAGCCGCCCGTCAGTCATCATTTTGCGAATTTTCAGATCAGTAATTTCCATGGGAATGTTCCTTCCTTTCAGTGTAGGAGTGTTGTCGAAACAACGGTGCTCGGAAACACCGGCGCATTGCAGAACCCTGCGGAGCAGGGGCGTGCAGGAGAATTTACGCCGTGATGGCTATATCATATCACGCAAATGTGTTGATTTTGTGAATGTTTTATGTCAATATGCGAGATATAATGTATATTTGCGGCAATTTTTATGTATAAAGCAAGAAATATACATTATTTTGCTAATATATGCATTGCATGTATACATGCAGGCAATCCAAGTGATGAAAGGATAATGATTCATGAACGCTATTCTGGACGGCAAACAGCATATCCATATGATCGGCATCGGCGGCAGCGGCATGTACCCGCTGGCACAGGTGCTTCATGCAAAGGGATACCGGCTGAGCGGTTCTGACAACAATGAAACCGATACCCTCGCGGCGGTGCGTGCACTCGGAATTCCGGTGCAGCTCGGTCAGCGTGCGGAGAATATTGAGGGCGCAGATCTGGTCGTCTATTCGGCGGCAATCGCAAAGACGAATCCGGAGCGTGCGGCAGCCGAGCAGAGCGGTGTTGCGATGATGGAACGCAGCGAGCTGCTGGGCATTGTGTCCGAATGGTACAGCGAAGCAGTCTGCATTGCAGGTACGCACGGCAAAACAACAACATCCTCCATGCTGGCGCAGATCCTGTTTACCGCGGGGATTGATCTTTCTGCGGTGATCGGCGGCAAGCTGCCTGCGATCGGAGGCAGCGGCAGAGCCGGCAGCAGTGACGTATTTGTCTGCGAGGCCTGCGAATATGTGGATACCTTCCTGCATCTTTCGCCGGATATTGCCGTGATTCTGAACATTGACGCAGATCACATGGAATATTTCAAGACGATGGAGAACCTGAAGGCTTCCTTTACGAAGTTTGCACAGAAATCGAGCAGATATGTACTTTACAACGGAGATGACGCCAATTCCTGCGATGCGGTTGCAGCGGTCACCGGCAAGGAGCTGATCCGCTTCGGCAAGGGTGCGGACTGTGAATGGCGTGCTTCGGACATCGTGCACACCGAAGCGCAGACGACGGAGTTTCAGGTCTGGCATAACGGCGAATGCCTCGGCACGGCCGTGCTGACCATCCCCGGCGAGCACAATGTGCTGAATGCACTGGCCGCAATCGCAGCGGCACATCTGGTCGGCCTGAACTTTGCGCAGTGTCAGGCAGGACTGCGGGAATTCCACGGTGCCAAGCGCCGGTTCGATATTCACGCACAGTGCGGCGGCATCACGGTTGCGGATGACTACGGTCACCATCCGGCTGAGATTGAAGCAACGCTCCGGGCGGCCAAGGCGATGCCCTACAAGCGTGTGATTGCCGTGCATCAGCCGTTTACCTATACGCGCACGGAACGGCTGCTCGATGATTTTGCTTCGGCGCTCTCCATCGCAGATGTTGTTGCGCTGACGGATATTATGGGCGGCAGAGAGGAAAATACGCTCGGCATTTATACGAGAATGCTGGCGGAAAAGATTCCGGACTGCATCTGGTTCCCGCAGGACGAAACGGTTACGGAAACCGATGCACGGAAATATCAGAACTTTGACGATGTCTGCAATGCTGTCTGCCGCATCGCACAGCCGGGCGACCTCATTATCACGCTGGGCTGCGGCGATGTCAACAAGCTCTCGAAGCAGATCGCGGATCAGCTTCGGAAGCGGCAGTAAGCAGCCGAAATGATGAAAGGAGGATGAACTATCATGCTGAACGAAAGAGCGAGGGCGATTTATCGCTATATCCGTGAACGGATCGGGGAGGGTTACGCGCCGACGGTGCGCGAAATCTGTACGGCGCTGGACATCGGCTCCACTTCGACCGTGCACCGGTATATCAACCTGCTTGTCGATGCCGGACTGCTGGACAAAATGGATAAGCAGAACCGTGCGATCAAGCTGCACGGCAGCAGCGCCAAAAGCGTGCCGCTGGTCGGTACGGTAACGGCCGGTCAGCCGATCACAGCGATCGAAAATATCGAGGATTATATCAGCTATATGCCGGACCGGCACTTCGGCGGCGATCTGTTTGCGCTGAAAATCCGCGGCGAAAGCATGATCAATGCGGGCATCCTCGACGGCGATATTGTGATTGTGGAACAGTGCGAAACCGTGGAAAACGGAGAGATTGCCGTCGTTCTGGTGAACGGCGATGAGGCAACGGTCAAGCGGTTTTATAAAGAGAACGGCGGCTATCGGCTGCAGCCGGAAAATGACAAAATGGAGCCGATTTATGTGGACGAGGCATCCGTGCTCGGCAGAGTCGTAGCGCTGATGCGGTATTTTGAGTGAGAAAAGAAAGGAAGAACAAGTATTATGATGAACCGTGTGAAGGTTGTGCTCTGCGGAAAGGAATATCTGCTGCAGACAGAGGATGCCCCGAGCTACGTGTATCAGCTGGCAAAGAATCTGGAAAAGCGCATCTCGGATATTACGGAAAATAACCCGCGTGTCTCCGCGCATTCTGCTGTGATGATGGTTGCGCTCTCCACAATGGATGAGCTGACCAAGGCCAATAACAGCGTGGAGGTTATCCGTTCGCAGGTCAAGGAATATGTGGATGAGGCCGGCAAGGCACGGCTGGAACGTGATGCCGCGCTGCGCGAAATCGACGTCCTGAAAGCAAAAATCGAGCAGCTTGAGAATCTGAACAAGCTGAAGTCGCTCAGAGACAGCATTCAGACCGATGAGCGTACTGCGAAAAAGCCGAAGAAGCAGGAGGCTGCGGCAGAGACCGAACAGGCAGCTCCGGCAGAGGACGCTTCTGAGGAACAGCTTTCCCTGACCCAGCCGGAGGCATGAGCCGTCCGGTTGAGCTGCTGGCGCCCGCCGGAAGTCCGGAAGCACTGACGGCTGCACTCCGCTGCGGTGCGGATGCGGTTTATCTCGGCGCTGAACGGTTTTCTGCGCGTGCACATGCGGAAAATTTCAGCAGAGACAGCCTGCGTGAGGCAGCGGAACGCTGTCATCTTTACGGCGCAAAGCTGTATCTTGCTGTCAATACATTGATTTTTGATGCGGAGTTTTCCGCGCTGGACGGGCTTCTGGAAACAGCAGCCGAGATCGGTGCGGACGGCTGCATCGTGCAGGATCTTGGCGCTGCTGCGTATATTGCGCAGCGCGTGCCTGAGCTGCGGCTTCATGCATCTACACAAATGACGATTCATTCGCCCGCCGGCGTGCGTTTTGCAAAGCAGGCGGGCTTCTGCCGTGTTGTGACGGCGAGAGAGCTTTCATCAGAGCAGCTTGGCGTGGTATGTAAAGAAGCCGAACGCTGCGGGATAGAGGTGGAGGCCTTTGTGCACGGTGCGCACTGCATGTCTGTTTCCGGTCAGTGCTGGATGTCCGCTGCAATGGGCGGTCGGAGTGCAAACCGCGGATGCTGTGCGCAGCCCTGCCGTCTGCCGTTTACAGCGGATCCGGCGCAGCGCGCGGCCTGTGCGCTCTCGCTGAAGGATCAGTCACTTGTGCAGTATCTGCCGGAAATGGCGGAGCTTGGTGTACATTCGTTCAAGATCGAAGGCAGGATGAAGCGGCCGGAATATGTTGCGGCAGCCGTGACGGCGTGCAGAGCGGTGCTTTCCGGTCAGCAGCCCGATCTGCGGGAGCTTCGTGCGGTATTTTCGCGGAGCGGCTTCACAGACGGGTACTATACGGGTCGCCGGAAGGATATGTTCGGCACACGGCAGAAAGAGGATGTGACGGCCGCGCAGGATGTGCTGCAGCAGCTGCGCGAAAAATATCAGAAGCCGCGGAAATGTGCGGCGCTGGATGCACATTTTATTCTGCGGGCAGGGGAGCCTGCCGTTCTGACAGTTTCCGATGCGCAGGGACGCAGCGTGTCTGTGACCGGTGATATCCCGCAGACGGCGCAGAATCGTCCGGCGGAGCTCCCGCAGCTGCAAAAGCAGTTTGAAAAGCTCGGAGATACGGTGTATTCGGCGGGGAATGTGACTGCGGAGATCGGTGAACAGCTGATGCTGCCGGCGTCATCGCTGAACGCACTGCGCAGAGCGGCGGTCGCGGCGATGGACGAAGCGCGGATCCGTTCGCATACGGAAACAATCACATTGCAGGCGCCGCTCATGCTGCCCGAACAGCAGGCCGGTGCCGAGCCGTTCTCGTTCCGTGTGCAGGTGCGCAGCATCGAACAGACCGCGGTGCTTGCAGATTTTTCAGATGAAATCGCATATCTGCTGCTGCCGCTGCATCTGGTGCAGGATTATTTCAACGGCCGAGAGCCGGTTCCGGCGGAACGCTGCATGGTTGTTCCGCCGCGGTTTGTCTGCGATGAGCAGAAGGTTCTGGAAATGCTGAAATCCGCGAAAAAGCAGGGGATCACGCATATTGCCTGTCAGCACGCGGCAGATGTGCAGGCAGGCAGAGAGCTCGGCATGACGCTGCACGGGTCTCTCGGACTTCATATTGCCAATTCCTTTGCCGCGGCGCAGTACCGGCGCATGGGGCTGGCGGATGCACTTTGCTCTCCGGAGGTGTCCGATCTGCCGGTGCAGAGCCTGCCGCTCGGCAAAATGGTCTATGGCAGACTGCCGCTGATGCTGACGCGGAACTGTCCGGTCAGTGCGCAGGTCGGCTGCGGAAAATGCAGGCATCAGCTGATTGACCGTACCGGTGCTGCGGTCTATACGGACTGTACACGCTGCACAGAGCGTCCGGATTATGCGGAGCTGTTCAATGCGGTGCCGCTCTGGCTTGCGGACCGCCCGCAGCTGTTTTCGGATGCAGCATACGGGCTGCTGTTCCTGACCGATGAATCCGGCAGCCGCACACGCGGGATTCTGGAGGCATATCTGCACGGCGCGGAGACCGGAAAGCCTGTGCAGTTTACCCGCGGTTTGAAGCTGCGGGAATAGCATCCGGAGGTGATGATTGTGAAAACAGGAAAAATCGGAAGGATTGCAGCGAAAGTGTTCCTGATTCTGCTTTCGCTCGTTTTTCTGTTCACACTGATTACGTATATCATACATCGGCTGCGATCTGCCAAAGAGCTTGAACTGCTGCGGGAGAAGGGATACTGTCATGCTGTTTCGGTCGGAGACCATTCGCTGAATGTCGCTGCATTCGGGAATGAAAACGGCCGTCACACGATTGTTTCGCTTGCAGGGCTTGGCATGAGTGATTATTCTGTGACGGAAAGGCAGATGACCGCGGCGCTGGAAGCAGATGACCGGGTCGTGTTCATTGACCGTGCGGGCTACGGCCTGAGCGATGATACCGATCAAGAGATGACGGCTGCATTTATCGTTGAGGATTACCGCAAGGCATTGAAAAATGCCGGGATCGAAGCACCGTATATTCTGATGCCGCATTCGATCGGCGGTGCTTATGCAAATGTCTGGTCGAGCAGCTATCCCGACGAGATTGAGGCGGTCGTATTTGTGGACGGCAGTCAGCTCAGTGAAAATGCTTTTGATGATGAACCGGGCGGTACGGTCGGTTTCGGCGATCATGTACTGGCATTTTTGGCAAAGCTCGGCTTCAGCCGATATGTGCTGCGGCATAACTGTTATCTTTTGCCGGATAATTATTCGGAGGAAGAACAGCAGCTTTGTGATGCGCTTGAACTGTTGACGGAAGAATCCATCGCACCTGTATCTGAAAGCTGTCTGCTGGCGAAGAATGCGAAGGATGCTTTCAACGGGATTGTCACCAATGATATTCCGAAGCTCTATCTCTGTGCAAGCTGGGGGTTCCGGACAAAGGAAGAATTCAGAGATTATCTGGAATGGTTCAATGCGCTGAAGGAAAAGAACCGTATGCATACAACGGATATTGACGGGATTTCCGAAGAAAAAATGCAGGAGCAGATAGAAAAAACGGAAGAAATGCGTCAGGAGATCCTGTATCCCTATGCAGAAAAAATGGGAAACTGCGAGGTCGTTTTGCTGGGCGGGGATCATGCGATCTATGAGCAGAGGCCTGCTGAGTGCGGTGTGGTCATCAAAAAATTTATAGACAGCCTGGACAGCTGAAACGTCAGCCCCGGATATTGCTCCGGGGCTGAAATTATATGTATCACATATGTCACGGTTCGGAGAAAACGGAGAGCAGCAGAAAGATCAGCATGCCCCAGAGGGACGGATTGCGGATGCCTGCGCGGAACAGAATGCCGGCCGCCGCGGCTGTTGTCAGAAGAGAAACCGTGCGGAGAATCTGCCGCGGCCGTTCCGGTGCAAATTCGAGAAAACGGTGCTCCAGCAGCAGATACAGCAAAGAGCCGCCGTCCGTGCTGCGGTACGGCAGCAGATTGAACAGCGCGAGTGCAAGGTTTGCGGCAGCGCTCTCCGGATGCCCGACCGCATGAAACAGCGCAGCAGCAAGAAAATTCGCGGCAGGTCCCGCAGCAAGAATCAGGATGCTGCTGTGAAGCGGACAGATTGCAGCTGCCCGCAGCTCCAGCCGCATTCCTGCCGCAGAGATCCGCAGCAGTTCCGGATTCTGACCGGTCAGCGCGAGTGCCAGAAAATGCGCATTTTCATGCAGCAGACAGGCCGCGAGTGTCCGCAGCAGCACTTCCTGCGGCAGCAGAAGCGCCGTCAGTGCGAGCAGCGCCGGTGCCGTAAAATCGACAGCGAGCGTCAGCCCGGCCAGACGGAACTGAACCATGTCTGAATTGCTGAGAGGCATTCTGCTGCATTTGCCGGAATCGCCGGGCTTCGGTCGGATGCGTTATACCAGCCTGCGAGCAGATCGCCGCACAGTGCAGGAAACTGCAGGTGCATCCAGAACAGCAGAATACACAGCAAAACAACCAGAATGCCCTGTGTTGCGAACACATCTCCGAGCGGTGCGGATTTTGCTTTCATCGGAAATCCCCCCCGCTGCAATATATGGCCGGCCGGAAGCAGATATGCAAAAGATACAGGTGCAGGAACGCTGCATCAGAACATGAGAAAAGGCGCTGATTTGAAATCAGCGCCTTTGTTTGTCGATCAAGAGGTATCTCCGACGGATTTATAATGTGGTCTCTCGCCCGTTTCGCTGTGAGTTTGCGGGCAGAGCCCTCATCATAGATCATCGCGCAGCGATACCTTTACTCCTTCTTCCGGCGGCGGAACAGATGCGGAACCGGCACATGCAGCTTGGAAAAGCGACCTTCTTCGCGACAGGTGCGCAGGAAGCAGTTCAGTTCCATTCCCGCAAACCAGACATACATACATGCATACAGCCAGACCAGAATCATGACGACACCGGACAGACTGCCGTAGATCGTGTCGTAGCGATCCAGCGAGTGCTCCAGCGACAGGCCGTAAAGCGATGCGGCGCCGCGCCAGATGATTGTTGTGAAAAGCGCGCCGGGGAATTCTTCACGCATTCTGGTTTTCCGGCTCGGCAGTATGACATAGGAGAGCCAGAAAATCAGCAGCAGCAGAATGGGTGTTGCCAGATTGCGCGTCAGGCGCAGGATCAGCTCCAGCAGCAGCCAGTCGGGCAGATGCGATACAACAAAGGCAATCAGCGTGCTGCCCAGCGCATACATAATAATCAGCGCAATGAGAAAAATACAGAGCGCGACAGTATACACGCAGCCGATCAGGCGCAGGAACATCTGGCTTCTGCTTTCCTTGATGCCGCAGGAGGTGTTGAATCCGTTCATCAGAGACTGGATTAACCGCGATGCCGTCCAGATCAGAAAGATAATCAGGATGAATTTTGCGGAGCCGATGTTCTCATTATAATAGTCATTGACCAACCGGATACCGAGCGGCTGATAGGAAGGCGGAACAAGGAGCCGCACGAGCTTTGTCAGGGTTTCTTCCTTCAGAAAGGGCAGCATCCGGCTTCCCATGCAGATCAGCATTGTAAACGGGAATACGGCCAGCATCATATAGAATGTTGCCTGTGCTGCGTATGCAGAAAGATGATCCTGCGCGAACCGCATACCGATCTGCCGGACGGCGTCTGTCGCTGCAGAAAATCTGCTACGAGTTTTCACGCGGCACCCCCTTCCCGTTTTTCTCAGTTATTCAAAGTCGTATTTGTCACTGAATTCGCTGCGGAACTGTGCAAAGATGCGGTCATTGAGGTCATCATCGAGCACGGCGTCATAGTGTTCGGATTCCATGCCGAGATCGACAACCTCGACGATTACGACGCCCATATCCTCGTCGCCCTCGTCCAGCGGAAGCAGGACAGCGTAGGGTTTTTCATCGACTGTAACAAGCTCCAGAAAGCGGAAGGTTACGGCATTGCCGTCCTCGTCCTCCAGAATCACGACATCGTCATCTTCTTCCGGAATATCCTGCCGGATTTCTTCATCTGCCATATCAGATTGCTCCTTTCAAAGGCCCGTTTCTGCCATATCCGGCAGCGGGTTAATCATGTATGTTTATTATATCATGTATCCCCGCATCTGTCAAGGCGGGCGGGTCGGCAGTGCCGACAGCCATTTCCCTTCGGAGGTCGGCAGCGGAGCTCGCCAAATAAGTGAAATTCACGCCGCTGTTCGCGGCTGCGGGCAGTGCCCGCTTCCATATTCCTTCGGAGGGCGTTAGCGGAACTCCGCCAATAAGTAAAATTCACGCCGCTGTTCGCGGCTGCGGGCAGTGCCCGCTTCCAATTCCCTTCGGAGGGCGTTAGCGGAACTCCCCCAATAAGTGAAATTCACGCCGCTGTTCGCGGCTTCTGTGACGCAACCTCTCCCAATACTAAAGCTCGCTACGAGAGCGCGACCTCGCCCCAAATTAAAGTTTTTGGTCGAGCTTTTTTCAAAAAGCTCGCAGGTTCTTAGGGCAGAGCCCTAAGTCGCTCTCCGCAGAGAGCGAAACTCCCCTATCGTCAGGCGCACCGCAAGGGGGAATTTCAAAAACGATCCAGCGGATCGTTTTTGGAAGGGGGGAGCCCTGTAAGAGAGGGCTCCCCCAAGCGGATTGCGGAGTAATCCGCGACACCCGCAGCGCATAGAAGCTGACGTCAGTCAGATTCGAGCGATGCGGGTGCATTTCTGCCTCCCCTGAAAGGGGAGGTGTCTGCGGAGCAGACGGAGGGGTCAAGGTATACACAAAAGGCGCTGACATCACAGTCAGTGCCCTCGTCGCTCACCGCAGCGCCGACGAAGTCGCCGCATAGCTTTCTGCGCATCCGGGTTCACAGGGCGGGAGCCCTGTGTTATGGTTATGGCGGGATGCAAAGAGCGGCAGCCCTTTGAGCGATGCAGGTTGTACAATTCAAAAGCCGGCGCATTTTGCATGTGAGCCGCCCTCAAATAGTATTTCGTATACCAAATTATTGGCAGAAAATTGCTGATATATGTTACCGAAAGCGCAAAAAACAGAAAATTCATTCGCCAAAATGGCAATAGTTTCATTGACATTTCATTAACGCCGTGTTATAATACTATATAAATATCCTGCTTGGAAAATACAGACAGGATATAAAAAGGCATGATATCCGAAGCAAAGGGGAGAACATTGTTATGCTGCAAAAGGCAATCGCACGGCTTTCAGCGTGCAATCAGACGCATTTGATAGATCATTTGAACGCGCTTGCGCCGGAAGCACAGGCCGCACTTGCGGAACAGATCGCAGAGCTGGATTTTTCTGTGCTGGAAGCGGAAAACGCCGGCGGAACCCGCGGATGCTTTGCACCGCTCTATGCCACAACACTTGCGGAGATCGCACAGAACCGCGAACGCTTTACAGCGGCGGGTCTGGAAGCCATCCGCGCCGGCAAGGTCGGTGCCGTGATGCTCGCGGGCGGACAGGGCACACGCCTCGGCTTCGATAAACCGAAGGGCACATTCAATGTCGGCCTCACGCACGAGCTTTATATTTTCGAGTGCCTGATCCGGAATCTGCTGGATGTTGCACAGGCCGCGGGAGTTCCGGTGCCGCTTTTTATCATGACGAGCATCGACAATTACGGAGATACCCGCGCGTTTTTCGAGGCGCACGATTATTTCGGCTATGACCGGAATTTTGTATGGTTCTATCAGCAGGAACAGCTTCCCGCAACGGATACCGAGGGCAGACTGCTGCTTGCCGCACCCGACCGCATTGCGACAGCACCGAACGGAAACGGCGGCTGGTATGCCTCGATGGAAAAGGCCGGAATGCGCAGCGTGCTCCGGGAGAAAGGCATTGAGTGGCTGAACGTCTTTGCAATGGACAATGTGCTGCAGCGCATTGCAGACCCCTGCTTTGTCGGTGCGGTGATCGAATCCGGCATGACATCCGGTGCAAAGGTCGTCGCAAAGGCTGCGCCGGAGGAAAAGGTCGGCGTGCTCTGCCTTGAGGACGGCCGCCCGTCCATCGTCGAATACTACGAAATGACAGAGGAAATGCGCACCCGCCGTGAGCCGGACGGCAAGCTCTCGTATAATTACGGCGTCATCCTGAACTACCTGTTCCGGGTAGACAAGCTCGATGAGACGCTGCAGGTTCCGCTTCCGCTGCACCGTGCGTTTAAAAAATTGAACTATATGGATAAAACCGGTGCGGTGATTTCGCCGGAAAAGCCGAATGCCTATAAATATGAGACGCTTGCACTGGATATGGTCAAGCTGCAGTCCGACTGCCTTGCATATGAGGTTGACCGCTTCCGGGAATTTGCCCCGATCAAGAATAAATCGGGCGTCGATTCCGTCGATACGGCGCGGGAACTGCTCCGCCGCAACGGTGTGCTTCTCTGACTGATGCATGAAAAAAGTGAGAACGGTCCCCGGACTTTGCCGGAAAAGCACTGCTTATTCCGCTGCGGAGCCGCGGGCCGTTTTGCCGTGTGACGGATATAAACGGGCCGGAAAACGCCGATTCCTCAGAAATTGCGGTTTCATTTTTGCGGATATAGTATGAAAAACGAACGGAAACCGCGTAATTATGTATGAAAAATCTACCAGAGTGAAAAATCGCTTGACAACGCCCTGCATTCGTGGTATACTAATTATTAAGAATATCTTTAGGAAAAAGCGTTTTGCAGGCATGATGTTCCGCTGCATCTGCCGGAGTCGGCGCTCCGGTTCCCCCAAAAGTCCGATGCCTGCCATGGCCCCCCCGATTATAATCAGTGGAGAAAAAGTATATGTTTGAAACAATCAGCAAGATCGGAGCAGCGTTCCGGCTTCCGGGCACGCTCTCCGCATACGACGCAATCACCAACGGCAACATCAATGCGACTTACCGTGTGACCTACCGCGATGAGAGCGGCAGCAGCAAGTCGTATGTGTTCCAGCGGATCAATACCGTCGTATTCAGCAACCCCGTTCAGATCATGCACAATATCGACCTGGTGACTTCGTATATCCGGGAGAAATTCCCGAATGCGCGCACGCTGCACTTTCATCATACCGCGGACGGAAAAAACTACGTGTTCGATGCGGATGACTGCTTCTGGCGTGTTATGAACTGGGTCGATTCTGTCACGTTTAACACCTGTGACGATCCTGCCGTGATTGAGGCGACAGGCCGTGCATTCGGCAGATTCCAGAATCAGCTTGCAGATTTTGACGGTGCACAGCTGTTCGAGACAATCCCTGATTTTCACAACACCAAAAAGCGGCTCGATACCCTTTTTGCACATGCCGAAGCGGATCCCTGCGGCAGAGTATCCGGCGTACAGGCCGAGCTTTCGCAGATCGCTTCCGTGCGGGAGAAGGCAGGCGCGCTTTCCGTGCGCTATGCGGCCGGCGAATTTCCGGTGCGCGTGACGCATAACGACACAAAATCCAACAATGTCCTCTTTGACCGTGAAACGAAAATGCCGCTCGTCGTCATTGATCTGGATACCGTCATGCCGGGCATGGCCATGTACGATTTCGGTGATGCCGTGCGCTTTATCGCAAACACCGCGGCTGAGGACGAGCCTGACCTGCAGAAGGTCAGCTTTGATACGGAAAAGTTCAGCGCATTCTGCAAAGGCTTCATCGGTGAGGTCGCAAACGGCCTGACACAGCCGGAGCTTGACAGCCTTGTGCTTGCCGCATTTTCCGTGACCGTGGAGCTTGCCTCGCGGTTCCTTGACGACTATATCACAGGAGATAAATATTTCAAGATCAATTATCCGGAGCATAATCTCGTGCGTACCCGCTGCCAGCTCGCCCTTGCTATGGACATCCTGAAAAAGCAGGAGGAGCTGGAGCAGATCGTCCGTTCCTCTGCAGCAGAGGCTGCGGCAAACTGAACGTGTATCAGTCGTTCGTATCGGAGCGCCTCCGTATCCCGAAGGCGTTCCGGTACGGATACTTTCTGTCTGTGTGACCGGTGCGCTTGTTCGGAACTGAACGTACCGGCGGAATGAAGGATAAGAGGTTCATTGGATATGAAATCAAAGTTCAAAAAATATGTAAGCTCCTTTTCGCACCGGAAAATGCTGCTTGCAGTTGCAGACGGCTTTATTCTTGTGACGGCTTCGCTGATTACGAATTATCTGCTGTCCCTGCTCTGCTGCGGGATTCCGGCGGCAGACATGGTTGTCCCGATTGTGATCGGTACGATCTGCTGCTTTGCATTCCTTTCGATGTTCGGCGCCTACAGCAAAATGTGGCGCTACTTCCGCAGCAAGGATTATCTTTCCTGCGTGTTCGGCGTCATTTTCGGCGTTTCCGTGACATGTCTCTTTGCGTATGTGCTGGATAAAAAGATTCCGCCGGTGTTTGCGCTTGCACATATGGTCATCGGCATCATCGGCATCTGTCTGTTCCGTCTGCTGTTCCGCAAGACGTTTATTGAGATGACCGGAAATGAGCACCGCGAAAATCAGTTCAAGCGCACCATGATTATCGGCGGCGGCATGGCCTGCCGGATGCTCCTGACGGAGATCAAGAACGCGAAGAAATCCCCCTATGAGGGCGACAAGATTTCCGCGCAGTTCACGCCGATCTGCATCATTGACGACGACCGCAACAAGGTCGGCTCGGATGTGATGGGCGTTGAAATCGTCGGTACAACCGCTGATATTGAGCGCTTTGCCAAGGAAAAGGAAATCGAGCAGATCATCTTTGCAGTGCCCTCTGCCGTTGAGGACGAGCGTGCGCGTGTCATGGAAATCTGTTCCAAGACAAAGGTGCCGGTCAAGATCGTTCCCTTCATCGGCAATCTGATCTTTGATGACAAAACACCGCTTTTGCAGCAGGTGCGTGATATCAAGGTCGAGGATCTGCTCGGCAGAGACCCGATCAAGTTTGACAATGAGGATATCCGGAAGTTTATCAGCGGCAAGGTCTGTATGGTCACAGGCGGCGGCGGTTCGATCGGCTCCGAGCTGGTGCGGCAGATCGCAAAGTATCAGCCGAAGCAGGTCATCATTGTCGATATCTATGAGAACAACGCCTATGAGATTCAGCAGGAGCTCGTGATGGAATACGGCAAATCGCTGGATCTTGTGACGCTGATTGCGTCTGTGCGTGACTATTACCGCATCAACCAGATCTTCAAAAAGTATAAGCCGCAGGTCGTGTTCCATGCTGCAGCGCATAAGCATGTGCCGCTGATGGAGGTCTCTCCGATGGAGGCCATCAAGAACAACATTGTCGGTACGTTCAATGTTGCGACGCTTGCGCAGTTCCACCTCGTGGAAAAGTTTGTCATGATCTCGACGGACAAGGCCGTCAATCCGACCAATGTCATGGGCGCTTCCAAGCGCTGCTGTGAGATGATCGTGCAGTATCTGTCCCAGCAGAATGACGGCCGGACGGAGTTCGTCACGACCCGTTTCGGCAATGTGCTCGGCTCGAACGGCTCGGTGATTCCGCTGTTCAAAAAGCAGATTGAGCAGGGCAAGCCTGTCACGGTCACGCATCCGGACGTCATCCGTTACTTCATGACGATTCCGGAGGCCGTCAGCCTCGTCATGGAGGCGGCTGCCATTGCCAAGGGCGGCGAGATCTTCGTGCTCGATATGGGCAAGCCTGTCCGTATCGTGGCGCTTGCAGAAAACCTGATCCGTATGTACGGCAAGGTGCCGTATAAGGATGTTGAGATCAAGTTTGTCGGTCTGCGTCCGGGCGAAAAAATCAAGGAAGAGCTGCTGATGGACGAGGAGGGTCTGCAAAAGACCGCCAACAAGCTCATTTACATCGGTCAGCAGATTCAGATTGATTCCAATACCTTTGCGATGAAGCTGCGGATTCTCCGCGATGCTGCGCAGGAGAACAAGGAAGCTGTTGCTGTGGCTGCGCTGCATGAGATGGTTCCGACCTTTGTCACACCGGAGGAATTTAATAATCATGCGCTCCATGAACATGCGGATAAGGTTCCGGCTGCCGCCGATCCGCTCCGCAGGAAAGAGGAGACCGAGCACGGAAAGCTCGTGACTGTATAAAATGATTGCCGCTGTAAGTCTGACGGTTTGTCAGATGTACGGCGGCAATTTTGTATGTTTCAATCAGACAGGAGGAAATGTGTATGCATGTACTGGTTATCAACTGCAGCCCGGTCCGGACGGGCGCGACGGCGGAAATCGTCAGGATCGTTTCCGGTAGTCTGTCAGAGCACTGTCAGGTCAGGACGGTTTGCATTGATGATTACAGCTTTCAGTTCTGCAAGGGCTGCCGGCGATGTCATCAGACGGCACAATGCGTTCTGCAGGACGATATTCCCGCAATGATACAGGAATTTGAGCAGGCGGATGTCATTGTAGCCGTTTCGCCGTCATACTGGGCGGATGTGCCGGGACAGTTCAAAGCGTTCATTGACCGGTGCACGCCGTGGTGCAATACGCATACACCCCATGCATCGCTCAGCAGCGGAAAAAGAGGCTATGCGATTGCGCTGCGTACCGGTCCGGGCATGCCGGAATGTGAGCAGATTCTCCGCACGGTGTCGCATTTTTACGGCCATATGGAGATTGCATACTGCGGCGGGCTTGGGCTTTGTGCCGTGGAATATAAAGAGCAGGTCGAACCGCACAGAGCGGAAATCGAGGCGTTCTGCGGAAAGATCCGGTCAGCTGTTTAATCCGGAAGATTCTGGCAGAGCGAAATGATAATGATATCATCGGAGTAATTGCACCGGACAAAAAAGTCCACGGTTTCCGCACGCCGGTAGACACCGTCATCTCCGAGCTGCCGTGTGACAAGCCGCACCTCATGAATCCCGTTTGCGCAGTCCGCGAGCAGCTTTTCCCGGCTGAAGGCAGCCGCGAAGTCTGCGCGGTCGTCCGGGTGCATACTCATGGCGCCGTGCATAATCAGTTCATCATATATACCGGTGGACGGGCAGTTTGTCGAAGTAAAATCCTGATAGGCCATTGCGTAATAGGTATTCCGTGTCAGATTGGAGAAGATGACAAGCGGATAGCGCCGGAAAATGACGCTCAGCAGGAGATTTGCTGCGCTGGTGTGGCTCTGGAACCGCAGGATATCCGCAGGTTCCTCTGCAACCTGATGCGTCTGACAAAGCGTCAGATATTCCTGCTCCGGCATCGGGCGTGCGAACAGATAACCCTGAATCTTGCTGCAGTCGCATGAGCGCAGAAATGCAAGCTGTTCCTTGGTTTCAACGCCTTCAGCGACCGTTTTCATCTGCAGCCGGTGTGCAAATGAAAAAATACTTTCCAGCACGATGCGTTCCTTTTCGTCCTCGCAGTTGCGGCTGAGCAAAGATTTGTCGATTTTCAGCACATCTGCCGGAACGTCTTTTACAAACTGCAGCGAGGAAAGCCCGCTGCCGAAATCGTCAATCACAACCGTAAAGCCTGCCGCCCGGATGGAAACAATCCAGTCAGAAAACTCGTGCTCCTCTGCAACCATGGCCGATTCCGTGATCTCAACCTCAATCAGCGGGTGCGGAAGCTCGTATTGATCCGCCAGTGCAGAGAGCTTTTCGGCGAAGTTCGCTTCCCGGATATGTCTGCGTGAGAAATTGACCGAGACCGGAAACTGCGGCAGAATGTTCTGCTTGACCAGCGTTTTGCAGACCTGCTCTGTCACATACCAGTCAATGTCCAGAATCAGGTCGGATTCCTCTGCAGCCGGAATAAACTCAGACGGCGGAACCAGCGTTCCGTCCGGCTTTTTCCAGCGCACAAGTGCCTCAGCACTTTTCAGCCGGCTTGTCATCGTGACATACAGCGGCTGATAATATACACAAAGCGCGTTCTGTTCGAGTGCAGCTTTGATCTCGTCTGCGGTATATTTCATAGAGGCTGCCCATCCTTTCCGTCTGCCTTACGGCGGCATTTCCTGTTCAGCGGTAGCTTCCGTGCGTTTTCTTGAACTGCTTTTTTTCCTCATACATAGCGTTGTCTGCGCGCTTGAACACCAGATCGTAGGTCATGTCATCCGAGGCGTTTTCCGCCATACCGACGGCTGCCGAATACCGGCACCACGGCTCTGCGTCTGTCTGCGCAAAGGCTTCCGCATATTTTGCGCGCAGCTCTGCTGTAATCTGCGCACGGTTTTTATAATCCTGTCCCTGCAGGATTGCAACGAATTCGTCACCGCCGATCCGGTACACCGGCGAATGCTTGAAGGCATCACAGATCATGCGGCAGCAGCCGAGAATATACTGATCGCCTGCCTTGTGCCCGCAGTCATCGTTGATCAGTTTCAGGTTGTTCATGTCCACCATGACAACGGCAAAGTTCATGTCTCCCGCCGCGAGCTTTCCGTTCAGCTCCGCAACCTTTTTGGCATATGCTGCCTTGGAGCCGACGCCGGTCAGCGCATCCCTGTAGGCCTCCTGACTGATCTGTCCGATCTGCTTTTCACGGTCCCTCAGCCGGCGTTCGCCCGCTGTCACATCCTGAATGCGCAGATAGGAGCCGTTCAGGCTGCCTCTTGCGTCCGTAACCTTTTTTTCCTCCAGCACATAATAGCAGGCCTCATCGCCTTCTCCCACTGTGCGCTTGAACTGTGTCTCGGTGCTGGAACGGCTCGGATCCCCGAATTTTGTCCGGAGATTTGCGGTTGCAGTCTCATATCTTTCGTTTCTGATATCCGCGAGTCTGCAGCCCTGCTCGTTTGCCCAGAGGCAGTTTCCGTCCGGGTCAAAGATATAAAACGCATCCTCCAGATCGGAAATGATGTCCGACAGGACGCGGTCCAGCACGCGCAGCGGTCTGTAGAGAATCGCAAAGTAATAAATCATCACACCGAATACACCGTATCCGAGCATGGAGCGGTCAATCGCATACTGGAAAAAGATATGGTATGTCTGCACCAGACCGATGCCGATCATGGTCGCCAGAATCACGGTATACCGTTCCCGCGCGAGCTTTGTTGTTTTGACAGAAAGCAGAATGAACATCAGGACGACAGCAAAGAACACGCCGTAATCCGTAATGCGGTGAACCGTCTGTCCCCACAAAGGAACCAGTTTATAGTAGTCATAGCCCTCGACATTCACCGCATTGACCGTAAACGCATGGCCGAAAAACGGATTCAGCAGCATTTGCACGGCGTCCAGCACAAGGAACAGATACGCAATATACGGATCGGATTTGTGACCTTCCCTGTGACGGCAGTATTCATTTGTAAAATTGACGAGCGCCCCCATGACAAGGTCCATGCCGAGATAATAGAAATAATGTCCGATCAGCGCCGGAAACCTGCTGCCCGATGCCACGATGAGCAGATTGCCGAGCACCGGCGGGATCAGGGCAGCCTCCAGAAATGCGACTGCACTGCGTGCCCGCTTGTCAGAGCGCCGCGCCAGAACCGTACAGGCAAGCAGCGCCAGTATTAAGATCAGAAATAATACCGAAAATACGCCTCTCATAAGTCTGCCCTTTCTGAAGATCAACGTGAATTACAGCTTCAGTGCGAATGGGTTTTTCTGTATTTTTAATTATAGCATATTTTAACTGAAATATCAATAGGGATGCAAAATATTTCGTACAATCGCACAAACGCCTGCATCTGCGCGTCTTTGTGTGATTTGTCCGGTTCAGATTTCAGCTGCGGAATGCTAATTCCTGTCAGCATTGATGCCGGAAGTTTCCGCAGATAATTGTTCTGCGCCTGCATATGATAGTATCACGGCAGCAAACAAACAGAACGGTCTGCAACAGGGCAGCTGTTCTGAGCCGGCTGCCCGAAGCGCACAAGCGCAAGAAAAGGAGAGATTGATACCATGAAGGGTGAAATGACACAGAAGGGCAAGGAAGCCCTCGAACGGTTCAAGATGGAGTCTGCAAGTGAGGTCGGCGTAACCCTCAACAAGGGTTACAACGGCGATCTGACTTCCCGTCAGGCCGGTTCGATCGGCGGCCAGATGGTCAAGAAAATGATCGACGCCTATAAGATGCAGTAAGCACCGAACGGAAATGCGCGGAACTGTGTAAACAGTTCCGCGCATTTGTATTTTTGCGATATAAAAAGTACGCTGCAAAGGGTGCTTGTTTCATGTCCTGAAGCGAAAACGATGTGCTCCGAACCGAAGGCAAATCTCCGCCATTATGACAACGGGTTGCAGCGTATTGCAGTTTAGGTTACACAATCCCGGCCAGATCGCGGATGACTGCGCCCGCAAGAATCAGTCCTGCGGCGGACGGCACAAATGCGTTCGAGCCGGGTACACGCGCATCCTCGGTATTCTGCGCGTTCCGCGGCATCCACGGCAGCTCCTCTGAATAGACCACCTTGAGGGAACGGACACCGCGCTTGCGCAGCTCCGTGCGCATCACCCTTGCAAGCGGGCAGACCTTTGTCTCGTAAATATCTGCGATGCGGAAGGCCGTCGGATCCATCTTGTTGCCGGCGCCCATGCACGAGATCACCGGTGTTCCCGCAGCCTGTGCCTGCATCACAATCTCGATTTTGCCCTTGACGGTGTCAATCGCATCAATCACATAATCATACTGCGAAAAATCAAACTGACCGGCTGTCTCCGGCAGGAAAAAGCACCGGTGCACGTTCACCTTGGTTTCCGGGCAGATGTCGTGTATGCGCGCCGCTGCCGCATCTACCTTGTACATGCCCACCGTGCTGTGCAGCGCGATGATCTGCCGGTTGAGGTTCGACGCACAGACCGTGTCGCTGTCAATGAGATCCAGTGTGCCGATTCCCGTCCGTGCCAGCGCTTCGACTGCATAGCCGCCCACACCGCCGATGCCGAATACGGCAACCCTGCTGTTCCGCAGGCGCTCCATGCGCGCTTGACCGAGCATCCGCTCCGTGCGTGAAAATTGTTCCTCCATACTGTTCCTCCTGCCTTCGGTTTTATCCGGTTTATCGGTATCATTATACCCCAAATGCGCAGGGGTGTCAAGCAGCCCGATGTGACGCAGAGCGGATTGATCCAAAAAATATTTTTCGCAGGGTATTGACAAACCGCCCGCGTTGTGCTATAATATGCTCGAAAGCCGTTATATCGGCAAACGATACAACGGCAAGCAATATAACGGAAGCCGAAAGAAGGTGCGTCATGAATATCGGAAACAATGCTTTAACTGAAGCCGTCTACTATATCCTGCTCTCTCTGCTGGAGCCGCGTCACGGCTACGGCATCATGCAGTTCGCCGAGCAGCTCTCCGGCGGAAGAGTCCGTCTCGCTGCCGGTACGCTCTACGGCGCAATCAATACCATGCTTGAAAAGGGCTGGATTGAAGCCTGCGGCATCGAACCGAACAGCCGCAAAAAAGAATACGTCATCACGCAGACGGGAACTGCCGTTTTGCTCGGCGAGATCGCAAGACTGGAAGAGCTTGCTGCCAACGGCCGAGTCCTTCTCAACAATGTGATGAACGGTTAGACAAGGAAAGGAGTACCGTATGAAACAGAAATTTCACAAGTTCTTCTGGGCATGGGAATACGAAAAGGAAATCCAATGGATCAATGATATGGCCGCAAAGGGCTTCGGGCTCTGTCATGTCGGCTTGTGCACATACTGGTTTGAGGACTGCGAACCCGGTGAATACATATACGGACTGGAGCTGGCAGAGCATTCGCCTTCATCCCTTGCAGGCAGAGAATATCTCGACTTTCTTTCCGAATGCGGCACGGAATACGTTTCCAGCTGGCTGAGATGGATTTATCTCCGCAGAAAAACGGCTGACGGCCCGTTCAATCTGCACAACGATCTGGACAGCAGGCTTTCTCATCTCAAAAGGGTGTTCCTGCTTTTGCTGCCGGTTATCCTGATAAATGCGCTCGTGGCGGTGTATAATATCACACTTGGCCTTTGCATGCATCTGCCGAACAATATCGTAATCAGCAGTCTGAACGTCATCATCGCCGTTCAGGGAACAGCCGCACTCATCCGACTGGCCAGAATGATTTACGGTCTGAAAAAGGAACGGCAGCTTCACGAATAAAGAACACCGCACAGAGCCGGATCAAACGCGCTGTGCGGTGTTTTCTTTATAGATAACGCTTGCGGAACGCAGCCTCATTCTCTGCGAACATGCGCTCCGCGGTTTCGTCCGCCAGTGCAATGAGCATCTGCTCATAGGTACACTGCAGCGGCGAGACTGTATTTTCATTGCCGGTTTCCAGACGGTTCAGGCAGCCGCAGGAATTCGTGCAGCGCTTGCGCAGTGCGCATTCCCGGCAGGTCTCCGGTGTGGCAGCGCGCATTGCGAGCTGCTTCTGCCGTTCGGTATCAAGTCCGCTGAACACATCGCCGAGGCAGAAATCCGGATCGCCGATAAACTGCGTACAAGCATAGATTTTGCCGTCCGGAGCGACCGGCATCTGCCGGAAACCGAGATGACATCGCTCTCCGGGATTGAACCCGCGGATGCAGTCGCCGATTTTGGAATCGAACGGGCTGAAAAAGAACGGCTCTCCGCGCAGAAACGCCTCGGAATAGAATGCTGCGGTCTCCCGGAGCTGTGCTTCCAGCAGGACGAGGTCGTCGTCCGTCCAGTGTACCTTGCGGCCGTAGGCAATCGTCGCCGTGATCCGCCGGAAGCCGAGCCCGTACAGATACCGCACAGACTCCGCGTACTGCGGAACCGCCTGCGGTGCGACCGTCATCATCGCGTAGGCACCCGGCTGATATTTCAGCAGCAGCTTCGCCTTTTCCGATACGCATTCAAAGCTGCCGCTGCCGTCACAGAACCGGCGGCAGGTATCCTGCGCAAGCCCCTCAAACGAAAGTCCGACGCCGACTTTTGCACGCTGAAGAAACTGCATGATTTCTTCCGTCAGCAGCGTGCCGTTCGTCGTCATTTTATAAAAGACCGGAATTCCGGTCTGCGCAGACAGTTCCGCGCAGCGTGCAACGGCACGCTCAATCAGCGGAAATTCCAGCAGCGGTTCGCCGCCGAAAAAGCACAGACCTGCGCTCTTTCCGTGCGCAAATGCCAGATCGCAAGCAGCATCCAGCACCTGCTCGCGCATCCGGACATTTTTCTTTTCCCGTGTGCAATAGGCGCAGTCCATATTGCAGCCTTCGGTCAGATGCAATGTCAGATTCATAAGCCCGCATCCTTTACAATCTGTGCAGTATCAGCGGCATAATCGGCAACCGTTCTGCTCATGTCAATGAACAGCACGCGGCTGCTTCCGCCGGAAGCATCTTCCTGTTCCAGTACACCGCCCCAGTCATATGCTCCTGTGCATTGACCGCACAGCCATGTATGCAGGTTCTCATTCTCCTTCATGATCGTTCCGTCAAAGAAGATCACCTGCACATTGTTTGTATTATCCAGCAGCGCCGGACTGAATCGCATATCAAACCAGCAGTCGGTGAGAATCGGGCTGCCCTGTTCCATGTGAAAGCCCGCCGCTTCAAAGCACGGCTGATAACGCAGCAGCATGTTTCGGCGCTGCTGCATCAGCGCATAATCGGTCGCGTGCGTATCGTCCTCCGGAATCACAACATCAACATCGCCGTCCAGCATCAGCGGATCGTCATCCATCTGACGCGCATCAATTACGCCCGCGATATCCGGCATACGGTTCTGTGCAGTTGTCACGGTTGTGCCGTCCGCATTGACATCGGTTTCATAGGGATTGGCTTCGCCCTCCAGCATGACCTCTGTTGTTGTCGTGGTCATATCCGGGCAGAACTGCTCCTCACCCGCAAGCTGTACTTCTATGTCCGGATCGGGCTGATCAATGATCTGCACATCACCGTCGATCTGCACATTCGGATCCGGTGCCGTACCGTCTGTTGCAACCGGTCTGTTGAAATCGCAGCCGGTCAGCAATGCCGCGGATGCCGCAAGCAGCAGCGCATATTTCGGCAGAGACGCCGTTTTTCTCGGTTCAATTTTCATCTGTCTGCACCTCCGTTTCTTCGATCTGTGCAAATTCTGATTCTTCGGCTTGCGCCTGCTCCGTGTCCGCCGGCAAAACGCTCAGCAGGTCTTTAGCGATCTGCTCGGCCTCATCCGCTGTGATGGCGTCGTCCCGCGCCATGGATACTGCAATGAACGCGGTCCTGCAATCAGTCTGTTCCTCCGCACCAAGCGGATACTGTGTTTTGTCGGCATAGCCCCAGCTGAATTCCGCTGCGCCTTGTTCTGTGAATATTTCTTTATCCCACGTACTGTCAAAATAGAAGCTGACTGTCACGGCATTATTCTGATCCACAAACCATGTCTGCCAACAATCTCCGTGATATGCAGCGGATTCATTAGCTCGCTCCAGCGTAATGCCCTGCCGCGCAAAGCCTTCGGTCAGCTGCTCCTCGGACTGCTCTGCGACCGCATCTGTCAGGCTAATCGCTTCGCCTTCCAGCTGCAGCGGATCATTGTCGCTGTTGTCAATGACATTCTGATCGGGCGCAATCGTTGCCTCGCCCGCAAGGTCGGGACCACCGCCTGCAAGATTGCGGGCGCAGCCCGTCAGCAGCGTTGCGGATGCTGCCAGCAGCATCGCATATTTCGGCAGAGATGCCGTTTTTCTCGGTTCAATTTTCATGTTGGCCGCCTCCTTTTACTACTGATACGAAGCAGCGGCCGATATTCCTTATCATTTTCCCAAGAATCGGCAGAATATACAGTTTTACGATATCTCTTTTGTATGCTCCGACAAAAACCGCATGATCTCCGGATGCTGTTCTTCATACGATACGAACTGAAACGCCTGCATGCCGAGCGCCGCAGCCGCCGCCGTATTGACCGGGCTGTCATCCACAAAGACGCATTCCTCTGCGGCCAGACCGTAACGGTTCAGCAGGCGGCGGAAGATCTCCGGATCGGGCTTTGTAATTTTCTCCTGCCACGAAAAGACGCCGCCGTCCATATGCGGGATAAAATCAAGCACCTGCGGCTTTTTCCAGAGCAGATACGGGAAATAATTGGAGAGATAATACACCTGCAGCCCCATCTGCTTCAGCTCATCGACCCACGGGATTGCATAGGGCTGCTTCTCTGCGCATTCATCCACGCGGCGCATGGCTTCTGTAATCTCCGCTGCATATTCCGGCGCATTGCCGGTAAACAGCCGCAGAATTTCGTCCCGCGGCAGCGCATCGCTGTCAAGCTGCCGCCATGCCTCCGTTCCCCATGTCGCATCATAGACCGCATCACCGGTCTTTTCCCCGAACAGCCTGTGCAGAAAATCCCGCCATTCAAACCGGATCAGCACCGCGCCGATATCAAAAATCACGGCCTTCATCATCTGACATATCCTTTCCCTGACATCAGAAAAGGGCAAGCAGAACAGGTATCCGCTTGCCCTTTGGATTCAAAACGCTCAGCCCTGCAGCAGCTTGTGCATGTCTGCCTTGAGCTTGTCTTCCAGTGCGATCGCCTCATCCATAGTTTTGCAGGCGGTCGTGTAATATGCCTTCACCTTCGGCTCTGTTCCGGACGGCCGGACGATCACGCTTGCGTGATCCGGCAGCATGAACGAGACCACATCCGATTTCGGCAGATTGGTCGGCTTTACGGCGCCGGTCTGCTTGTCGGTGATTGTGCCCTCCAGATAATCCGCGGAACCGATGACATCCAGTCCGCCGATCTGCGTCGGTGCATCAGTGCGCAGAGACTTCATCAGCTCGCGCATTTTCTCCATGCCGCTGACGCCCTCAAAGGCAAAGCTCTCCTGGCTGTGACGGAACACGCCGTACTTCTGATAGAGATTCTCACGCGCCTGCATCATGGAGATGCCCTTGGTGCGGTAATAAGCTGCCATCTCAACGATCAGCATGGAAGCGACAACGGCATCCTTGTCACGGACATAGGTGCCGGCCAGATAGCCGTAGCTCTCCTCAAAACCGAAGATATAACGGTTCTCCTCGCCGTCCTTTTCCAGCAGGCCGATCTGCTCGCCGATGAACTTGAAGCCCGTCAGCACATCGTGCAGCTGCACGCCGTATTCCTTTGCGATCGACTTGACGATGTCGGTCGTGACGATGGTCTTGACTGCGACCGGATTCTTCGGCATGGTGCCGAGCTTTGTCCGCTCCTCGCAGATATACTCAAACAGCAGCGCGCCGACCTCATTGCCGGAGAACAGCGCATAGCCGCCCTGACCGTCCGGCACGGCAATGCCGACTCTGTCGCAGTCCGGGTCGGTTGCGAGCAGCAGATCCGGCTTGACCTCGTCGCACAGACGCAGGCCGTATTCCAGTGCCTCACGGATTTCCGGATTCGGATACGGGCAGGTAGTGAAGTTGCCGTCCGGCAGCTCCTGCTCTTTGACGATTGTCACATCGCTGATGCCGATCCGCTTGAGGATCTCACGCACGGGCTTGTTGCCGGTGCCGTTCAGCGGGGTATAGACGATCTTCAGGCCGCTCTGCGGGCAGATATCCGTATGGATACCCTGCGCGAGCACACATTTATAATATGCCTCGATGACATCCTGCTGCACATAAGAAATCATTCCGTCAGCGACAGCCTGTTCAAAGCTGCATGTTTTGACATCACGGAACATATCCACGGCATTGATTTTGCCGATCACGGTGTTTGCGACATCGAGCGTGATCTGGCAGCCGTCTGCGCCGTAGACCTTATAGCCGTTATACTTTGCAGGATTATGGCTCGCCGTAACCATGATACCTGCGGAGCAGCCCAGTGCACGGACTGCATAGGACAGCATCGGGGTCGGCATCAGCTCCGTATAGATGTGCACCTTGATGCCGTTCGCTGCCAGAACGGAAGCGGCGGTCCGGGCAAACACATCGGATTTGATGCGGCTGTCATAGGAAATTGCAACGCTCGGCGCTGCAAAGGACTCCTTCACATAATTGGCAAGGCCCTGCGTAGCACGGCGGACGGTATAAATATTCATCCGGCCGGTGCCTGCGCCGAGCACGCCGCGCAAACCGCCGGTGCCGAATTCCAGATCGCAGTAAAAGCGCTCACGGATGGCGTTTTCATCGCCGCGGATTGCATCCAGCTCTTTCACCAGATCGGCATCTTCCGTTGCAGCTTCACACCAGCGCTGATAAAGTGCATTCTCCTTTGTCATATCGGGTTGCATGATTCTTCATTCCTTTCCTGAGCGGCACGATCTGCCGCAGTGCACAAACCGTATTTTTCGCACACATAGTTATTATAGCATATTTTCCTGATTTTGCAAAGGGGCAGAATACCGAATTTTGGCATATTGCAGCATGTATTTTGGTATCAATCCGTCAAAACAGAAGCAATCTTTTTATGAAATCCGTTCAGAAGGGGACGAAAAAAGCAGCCGGGAAAAAATCCCGACTGCTTCTGAGTCCGGTGCGATCAGCCTCTGTTGAAACGCTTGTTGAAGCGCTCGACACGGCCGCCGGTATCGACCAGCTTCTGCTTGCCCGTGAAGAACGGGTGGCACTTGGAGCAGATTTCAACCTTGATGTCCTTTTTGGTGGAGAGCACCTCGATGACGTTGCCGCAGTGGCAGGTGATCGTGGTTTTCTCGCAATTCGGATGGATGCCTTCCTTTGCCATGGTTTTCACCTCTTTCAGAAATTGATGAGTAAAATCTGACATAACAGCCCATCCGGATACTGTTCGGACAGTAGTGCTATGGATTAAACGCAGAATTTATTATACCATATTCTTCAAAAAAAATCAAGTGTCAATTTTCAACAAATCCGGATGCAGTATCTTCGGCGGTTTTGTTGCGGGGGTACATCCTTTTTTATGCTGCTCCCGTGCGGTGCATGTATGTACAAAGGGCTGCCGCCCTCCGAAGGGAAATGGCTGTCGGCACTGCCGACACTGGAGGGCTTTAGCAGTGGGAGAAGTTACGTCACAAAAGCCGCGAACAGCGGCGTGAACTTGTTTCATTGGGGGAGTTCTGCTGCTGCCCTCCGAAGGAAAATGGCTGTCGGCACTGCCGACACTGGAGGGCTTTAGCAGTGGGAGAAGTTACGTCACAAAAGCCGCGAACAGCGGCGTGAACTTGTTTCATTGGGGGA
>JAFRTG010000015.1 GCA_017427265.1 Oscillospiraceae bacterium
GCAGACCCGGTCGTTTCCGAGCATGATATGCTGGTGCAGGTCAATGAGATGAAAACGACGTTTCTCTCAGATGCATCCCATGAACTGAAAACACCGCTTGCCGCCATGTCCGGTTATGCGCAGGACGCAGAACTTGACCTTATGAACAACGGCGAAAAAACAACTGTTCAGAACAAGCTGCAGCGCATTTCCTCGGAAGCAAACCGCATGGCACTGATGGTCACGCAGATTCTCGATGCAACGCGCATTGAGGAAGGCAGAATGGTGCTTGAATTAGCCCCCTGCGATCTGGACAGCCTTGTGCACAAAACGGTCGAAACCTACTTCGCGGTTCTGAACAAGAACAATAACCGCCTGATTCTTCGCATCCCGATTGATCTGCCGCAGGTCAGTGCAGACGCAACCAGATTGCAGCGCGTATTCGTCAATCTGATTTCCAATGCGCTCAAGCATACCAAAAACGGAACGGTGCTCATCAAAGCGGAAGCCGATGCCGAACAGGTTACAGTGACCGTCAAAGATACCGGCAGCGGTATTTCACCGGAGGATCTTCCTCATATCTGGGAACGGTACTATAAGGGCAAACACTCTGAAACCGGAACGGGTCTCGGATTGTTTATTGTCAAATTCATCGTAGAATCGCACGGCGGCACAATCGGCGTTGAGAGTGAACAGGGCAAGGGCACTGCGTTCACGTTTACGCTGCCGCTGGCTGCGGAACATGCCGCGGTTTCCGCTGAGAATCCGATTGAACAGATGCTTCGGCAGTAACGGAATACAGATTTGTTCTTCTGCACGAAAGCTGCGATTTCCGGTCATATTCAAAACGAATTGCCTGCGTAAGATTTTCGCAGGCAATTTTATTATAGCATATTATCATGCAAAAAGCAAGATGAGAGCAGCGGCTTTTATGCGGCAAATGACCTGCAGGAGAATTTTCGATCATTGCAGGCGGACGCAGATTCTGCCGAAATGGAACCGCCGCGAACATTGTCATCGCCGCGCAGCGGATTTCTTTTCAGGACTGACATTCACGCCGCTCTCAGAATCAAGTGAAACATCTGCAGGCTGTCCGTTCACTTTGATATCCGCATCATCCAGTACTGAAACTGCGATGTCTTTTGCTGCGGTCATGGTGCCGTCGTTAATATTGATGCTGCACATGGTCAGGCAGACTGAAACGCATTTGTACACAGAATTGCAGTTTTTTTATTTCAGCCGGTCAGACCGTATCATTCCGGATCGGTTATTATGTATCAGCGTATCAAAAGCTGCAGATATCGCTGCTTCCGTGCTCGATGGCACTGATATTTCCGTCAACAGTCAGAAGGTAGATGTTTCCGTTGATTCTAACGGTGACAATAATGTCAACACTATAACACAGGAACAAAAATGATTCAAAGAACAAACGGGCAACTGATGATATATAATAATGACTGAAACGGTCATATGCCTTTTGACTAGGCAATGAAAAGCACGTTTTTATGTGGGAACAACTCGACTTTGGGGATGATGTGTCTTTCTCGCTCATTTTACTCGTATTTCCGCAGGTTTCCGCTGGGAATTAAGGGCTAGTGTATGCAACTCGTGGGAACTCGTCATGTGAACCTGCGTGGGAACTGCGCCTGCAAAGTGCTTCAAAATACCGAAATTTTCTTCCGGAATCGGAAGTGTTTTGCAGTAAAACCAATGGAAATCTTTCGTGTCTGCTTAAAATTCACGAATCTAGGTTAATTCTGCGTTTTGAGTAGCAAAGGGGCAGCGCCCCATGATCAATCCATCGGAGATACCTCCATATGATACTCCTGCTGTACTGCGCTGCGGCAGTCTGTTTTGTTCAGATTTGTCTGCGGTACTGGCCGGGCGTCATGCCGGTGACCTTCTGAAACTGCCGCAGAAAATAGTTGCAGTCCTCATAGCCGCACTGCTCTGCAATGCTGGAAATGCTCAGTACCGTTGTGGAGAGCAGATAGATTGCCTGAGAAATGCGTGCGGTGATGACATCCTGATGGAAGCTGATCTGGAAGCAGTCGCGGTAGATCTGCCGGAAGTATCCGGCGCTGAATACGTATTTTTTGCAGACCGCATCCGCAGTGAGTGCGCCGCTGCGGTAGAGCTGATTGCGCACGGAGAACAGAATTCCCGCATGGGGCAGTTTTTTCTGGGATGCGAGAACCGCAGTCGATTCTGCGAGCTTTGAGTCCAGTATCTCGATGACCTTTTCCGGTGCGGTGTCCGGTTCCATCCGTGTCCAGCTGAGCAGCATGGATTCCATGCCGATGTTTTCGGTCAGTCCGGCCTGATGGATCATGACGGCACGCAGCTTTAAGCAGATGCGTTCGCAATGCTCATCGGTTTCGCAGGGGAATCCTGCGCAGACAAAGGTCTGCGTGCCGGTTCTGCCGCAGATATTATTCTGCGAACCGGTCGTGCGGAGTACCTCTGCTGTTTTCTGCAGCAGATCGCTCATTGTCGCCTGCGTTTCCGGACTGAGATCATTCTGCAGAACACCGATTTTGATTGCAATCGCATAGACCGGCGTCGGATCGGCGGAAATCTTTGCGGAGAGTGCGGATTCAAATCCGCGCTTGTTATAAAGCCCTGTCAGGGAGTCATGCTGTTCAGAAAGATTCTGGCATTGCAGCAGTGTCCGGATATCATTTTTCATGCACAGGAAGTTCAGACCGATCGAAATCGACTTCATCCAGTTCCGGAATACATCGTCATAGGCATCCGGTGCATGATATTCCAGCACATAGTAACCGAAAAAGTGCTTTTCAAAAAACAGCGGCAGATAATAATGAACGCTGTTTTCCGGCGAATAGGCGTAAAGCGCGGAAAAATCGTAGCGGTCGCAGGTAATCGGCTTCTGCCAGTCATTCCACGGCATGACGCTGCGGCAGGTGAGGAGACCGGCCGGCGTATCGGAATCGGTGTCGTACCAGTTCTCAAACAGGCACAGGAACATATTCTGCACCCAGCGCACCCAGTAATTGTGCTTGCCGAGGACAGCGATGAATTCATCCAGACTGCTGCAAATTGTCAGCTGCTGTTCAAGCGTGCCGAGCACATTCCATTTTTCGTAGAGCTGATTGGTGCGCAGCGTTTCCAGTTCGGTGTTCAGCTGTTCAGGAGAAGGATGACAGCCGCAGCTCGCACCGGGAATCCAGATGCCGGCAGGCGGATGGAAATCGGGCTCCTCTCCTGCGATTTTCTTCCGCAGCATAGTGACTGCTGCCCTGCCCATTTCATTGCGTGCCCGCTGATACGTGCTGAGCAGGGGAGAGTGATAGATCCGTTCGTAGACATATTCATATCCGGTCACGGCGACATCCTCCGGGACGCGGATATTGTTTTTGAGAAAAACATCCAGCAGGCCGAATGCCATGTGGTCGCTTGTACAGAAGATTGCCTCCGGAAGCGCAAGCTCGCCGCTGAGATAGCGCTTGGCCAGCCTTTCACCGGATGAGAACCAGAAATCGCCGTAGTGAACCCTTGCAGGATCAAACGGAACGCCGTGTTCCTCCAGTACCTCGCGGTATCCGGCGACCCGGTTTTCTGCGGCAGGATTGCCTTCAAAGCCCGTGAGAATGTCGATTTTGCGCATTCCGTGGTCATCCATCAGGTGCCGCATGATGAATTTCATATCCTCACGGTCGTCTGTATTCAGAAAGCTGACATTTCCGAAATCCAGTTCATCAATATAGATGCCGATTGCAACGACGGGAAGATCCTGCCGCCGGTGCAGCAGATTCCGCAGAATCTGCCGGATATTCTCATTGATAAAGGATTCTTCTATGAGAATGAGGCCGCGGAGCTGGGGCGAGAAAATCAGCTTGTAAATGTCATTTTCGAGCCGCAGCGCATAGTCATATTCATAGGGGTTATATACGTTTGATAAAACAACGACGGCCTCGCCGCAGGCCTGTGCCTCTTCGATTACGCCCTTGATGATCTGGCGCTGCTCCATGCTGTTTGCTTCGGCAGCGATGACGCCGATGAACTGCTTTTCCTGATTTTGCATATAACTCCCCCCTTTTTAGATTTTATTATAAACGGGAAGTTGGGATATGTCAAGGGGGAATGCTGAATTTTGTCTATAATTACTGGATAATATACCGATAAAAGTAATCTCCGCGTAAAACCAATGGCTTTACACGGAGATTTTTATGGAAGATGTTTAAAATCTTGCGGTGCGTTTCTTATGCCTTAAAGACCGCTCTGACGAAGTTATAGATGTGTGCGCAGATGGAATCGTCGCCGTGGCTGCCGCCGTTGACAACATGCCAGATATGCGGAACGCCGTTCTTGTCGAAGTTGTTGTGGTAACCCTGCGGTGTATCGAGACGGACAACATTGTCGTTCGTTCCGCCGGTGATGAACACGAGCGAAGGCGTTTCTTCCGGACTGTTCCACTTCCATGCACCGGATGCACCCGGAGCCGGGCAGATTGCGCCGACATAGCCGAACTTGTCGCCGTACTTCATGCCGATCTGGAGCGACTCTCTGCCGCCCATGGAGAAGCCTGTGACAGCGGTGTTCTCTCTGCCGGTTGCAACGCTGAAGTTCTGCTCAACCCACGGCATCAGGCTGTCTACGATATCGTCCACGAAGTTGTCATAGCCTTCGTTGGAGCCGGGATCACCGAAATCTGTTGCATTGTTCATGGTCGGGTGTGTAAACACGAACGGAACGACAACGATCATGTCTTCTGCCGCGCCGTCGGCCCATGCATTGCAGATGATCTCGCGTGTCGGGATCGGCGGATTGTTGCCTGTGAGGATCATGCGGTCCTCGTCCTCAAAGAAGCCGTGGAGCACATAAAGAACAGGATACTGCTTGCTCTCATCGTAATTGGGCGGGAGCATGACATTGACGTTCTTGTTCTTATTGGCCTTCTTGGAGCGGTACTGGTACTTCTTGACCTCGGAGTATGTCACGCCGTTTCTGCGGCTGGTGGAGCCGCTTGCTTCACGCTCGGAGAGCTGTTCCTTGACAACCGGCGTATACTCTTCGATCGAACGCATCTGTCCGACCGGCTTCGGAGGCGGTTCCGGGATTGCGGTTTCCTGCTTGGTCAGATACTTGACGAACCATGCAATATCAGAAGCATCAACGTCACCTTCCTGTGTGACGTCGGCGCCCTTCTTGGCACCTGCTGCCGCAAAGCCGCCGGTGATGATGCCACGCTTGGCCAGCGTGAGGTCGATTGCATCGGTGAAGCCGTCGCCGTTGACATCGGCGATCTGGTACTTGACCGGCTTCGGACCGCTGATGACGGTGCCTTCCGGTGCAATGATGACTTCATCAATATAGAAGTCGTTCTTGCTGGAATCGGTTTCGACGTAGATTGCCATGTCGGTAGCGCCTGACGGAATCTCAAAGGACGGATTTGCAAGCTGTACCCAGTCTCCCTTGGTGACTGTCTCGGTGGCAATCTTCTTATAGCTGGTGGTGGAGCCGTCCTTGTACTCCAGCGTGAAGTGGAAGGTATCCGAAGCGGAGCCGGATGTATACTTGACCACTGTGCTGAAGCTGTAGGCCTTGCCCGGCTCGCAGAGGCTGGAGCTCAGCGCGTGCTTGGGGCCGTTCCATGCATCTCCTCTGTCGGTGCAGGCGAGCGATTTGCTGCCGGAATATGCTTCGGAAGCAGTCTTGATGGTTTCGCTGCTGCGTCCGGTGAAGTCCTCGTCGCCGTTTTCAAAGGTATAGTGTGCGAGGTAGCCGTTTTCGTCAACGGTCGGCGGAGCCGGCGGATCGTCGGACGGCGGCGGTGTTGTGCTGCCGTCGGAATTGACCACGAATGTCGTGACCGAGTTGCCGGGCAGTGAAGCACTGAACGTACTGCCGGAGGCGTTGATCGCACCGAGTGCTTTGATATTCTCATTGCTGCTGGTACGGAACGACTTGACGCTGCTGATCGAGCTGTTCTTCAGGCTGAAGTTCTCACTGACGGAGCTGCTGCCCTTGTTGATCGCAACGATCGCAATGCTGTTGTCCTTGTTCTGATATGCAGAAATGAGCACGTTGCTGTCCGGAGATTCGGTTGCCGCGATGCGGTATGCGCCCGGACGTACCCACTTGGAATACTGCGCCATGCAGTAGCCGCGCTTGGAAATGGTACCGTCGTCCTTCATCGGACTGTACTTGCGGCGGATGAACCACCAGACATAGGCATTGATATTGCCGACGACCATGCCGTCATGGATATTCTCGGAAACCTTGAGCGCCTGCGGATAGGTATTTGCATCCGAAGTGGAATCCGGGACATAGACCTCAGTCATCCAGATGTCCTTGCCGCTGTTTTCGAGTGCCGGGAAGTTCATGTCGTTGCGGGAGGTGCCGTAAAAATGCGTACCGAACAGATCGGTGTTGGCCAGTGCCTTGGAGTTGTTCAGGATCGCGTTGTAGAATTCCTTGCGGTACTGGAAGCTCTCCGGCGACATCATTTTGGCGTTGGTGCCTGCTGTGACGTCATCACCGTAATCTGCAAGGAAGCTGACCAGCTCGTTTGTGGACCATCCTGTCCAGTCCTGTGCGTAGTCGGGCTCATTCTGCACGGAGACAGAATACAGGTTGATGCCTTCGCCTTCCATATACTTTATATAATCGTTCAGATGCTTTGCATAGGCGGCGTAGTTCCGGCTCGGCAGATGATACTTTGCGCCGCTTCCGGATTCACGGATGCTTGCGGGCGGATACCACGGAGATGCGAAAACGGTTGCACCCATTTCCTGTGCAGCCTTGGCGGTAGGAACTGCCTGCTTCCATGCGCTGCTGTCATCACTGATGTATGTGCGCAGGATGGTCAGGCCGAGCTCATCGTCCCCGTTGCCGAACGCCTTCTGGATTTGTGCGGCAGACATATCCGCTGTTGTGCCGGACGGAAGGTTGATGGCCTGCCATTCCGGGAGGTTGATGCCGCCGAAGCCCTTGATCTCCTGATACTTTGTTCCCGGATCAACTGTACATGTTGCCGCATAGGCAGTTGACGCGGGGAGCATGGAAGTTACGGAGAAGAGCATACAGCCGCTGAGCAGTGCGGACACGGTACGCCGCAGTTGCTTTTTCATACATATCCCTCTTTTCCCTCGTAGAATAATAAAATGTGTATACATATTGGACACCGGAATTGCCTGAACCGTAATTCCCCATCGTACATATACAATTATATTATACAGGATATGTAAACATTTCTCAATACACAATATGCAGATTTAACTGGACGAAATGAAGGCGAATCCTGAACTAATTTGTAATAAACAGACAAGTTTTTGAGAATCTTGCGGAAGTTGTACCGCTCAACCTTTGCTTTTGTCCGTATCAAAGTAACCAAAAATTGCTGATTTGTATATGCAATATGGAGAAATTGCGCTGTATTCTTCGCTTTGTCCATATAATCTGCAAAATGTACATTGAAAATCAGACTGATATCGGATAAGATAAAAACAGATATAAATATTGCATTTATATCAGCTTGTGCAGACAAGAACGGACATGCAGCAGGATCATCCGTCCGCCCCCTTCAGGATGTATGATTCTGCCGCCTGTACCGGACTTGACATGTACAGTATCCGTCATTTTATTTTTCATGTGAGATCGTTTGGATCGCTATGGGGGAATTTATTATGAAATGGAAACGCTTTTCAGCGGTCTTGACCGCTGCGGTATGCACAGCTTCCATGATGACTGTCATGCCGGTTACGCTGGCGGAGGCGGCAACGCTTGTCAGCAATGAATTCGAGGTCAACTACGACGGCTGGTACTCGAACTCCGATTACGCCACGCTCAGCGCTGTGGCAGGAATCGGTGCCGGCGGCTCCCGCGGTATGCTGCTCTCCGGCAGAACAACACCGCAGGACGGTGCAAGCTCCGCCAAGGGCTTCTATCTTGCGGGCGGCATCAAATATGACTATTCCGTACAGGTTTACAGTGAGACCGCAGAAACCTTCCGCCTTTCCCTTCTGACGAAGGATATTGACAGCGGTGAGGAAACGCGCAAGGAGCTCGCTGTGAAAAAAGTACAGCCGGGGCAGTGGACAACCATCACTGCAACGGATACGGCTGCTGAGAACAGCGGCGATTTTACCCTGACAATTACAACGGACAGCACCAATGATTTCCGTTTTGATAACGTGAAGGTCACGTCGGAAGGCGAAAATGCCATTATGGCAGAGGCAGCAGGCGGCGGCCTGAAGGATGAGTTCGCAAACTACTTCCGTATCGGCAACATTCTCAACGGCACGACCATCAATAACAATTCGGTTAAGAACATTCTGCTCAAGGACTGCAATGCAATCGAGTGCGAAAATGAAACCAAGCCGTGGGATACGCTCGTCAAGAACGGTTCAACGGACGACAATGTCAATGTTTCGCTCCGCAGCTGCGCAGCAATCTGTGATTTCTGTGTTGAGCACAATCTCGCATTCCGCGGTCATACGATGGTCTGGCATTCCCAGACCCGTGAGTGGTTCTTCATCCAGAATTTTTCCGATTCCGGCAACTATGTCGATAAGAACACGATGACCAAGCGTATGGACAGCTACATCAAGAATATGTTTGCTGCATACGAGCGTGAGTATCCGTCGCTGAACCTGTATGCATATGATGTCTGCAACGAGTGCATCAGCGACGATGCAGGTGCCTGCAACAACGGTGACGGCGCCAGAAGTCCGGGCTATGACCACGGCAATTCTCCGTGGGTCAAGATCTACGGCAACAACAGCTTTATCGAGCTGGCGTTCAAATCTGCAAGAGAGCACGCTCCGGCAAACTGCAAGCTGTTCTATAACGATTATAATGAGCACGCTTCCTATAAGCGTGACTGCATCTACAGAACCTGTAAAGACCTTTATGAAAAGGGCTATCTCGACGGTGTCGGAATGCAGTCTCATGTCACCGCAAACGCCAATGACTGGGCGGGCGGCACCAAGGCGTATCTCGAAGCAATGGATAAGTACCTGAGCATCGGCTGTGACGTACAGATCACAGAGCTCGATGTCAGTGTGAAGGATTCCAGCGAGAGCGCACAGGTTACCAAGTATAAGGAAATCTTCAAGCACGCAATGGAATGGAACGCATCCCATCCGCGTCCGTCCGGCCGCGTAACGCTGGTTCAGATCTGGGGACCGGATGACGGCCACTCCTGGCTGGATTCAGGCTCTAACGGTCTGCTTTATAACAGCAGCTATCAGGAAAAGTCTGCTTACAAGGGACTGAAGGAACTCGTTCCGGAGAATGAGTGGGGCGACGGCGATGCCTATGTCGATGAAGGCAGCACACCGCCGAAGGCTCTGGAAGTGGACGATGACGGCTACTGGTTCCACTATACGTTTGAAAACGGCTCTGAAAACTTCAGCGGCCGTGCAAGTGAAACAGTTGCACAGACCGGCACCGCTTCCTATGCCGGCGACAAATCCCTGCTCGTTTCCAGCCGCAACGATTCGTGGAACGGCGCAACGCATTCCCTGAGCACCAACCCGTTCAAGCCGGGCGAGGAGTTCAGCTTCAGTGTTGCGGTCATGTATGACGACGGTCCGGAGACCAGTAAATTCCACCTCACCCTGTCCTACGGCAGCGGCGATGATACCGTGTATACCAAGATCGCATCCGAGGATGTTACAAAGGGACAGTGGACACAGCTTTCCAACACCAACTTCAAGATTCCGTCGGGCGCTTCCAACATGCAGATCTATGTTGAGACAGAAGGCGACGACGAGCAGGATTTCTACATCGACGAAATGATCGGCGCACCGGCCGGCACGGTGATTACCGGCCCGAAGGCGGTTCCGGCAATCCTCGGCGATGTCACCTGCGACGGTGAGATCAATGCGGCTGACCTTTCCGCATTGAAGGCGGCAGTCCGCAACGACGGCAAATTTGCTTCTAACAAGGCAAAGAAGAATGCTGACGTCAACCAGAGCAAGAAGGTCAATGAGAAGGACGTTCAGATGCTTCTCGAATATCTGCTCAAGAAGAGAACTGAGTTTGAGCAGGGCGAAATCGAAGTCGAAGAAATTGACTTCACAAAGATGGCTGGTGCATTCTCCGGCGTGAAGTATGCAACCAGCACCAAGAAGGACAACGAAAACAACCCGTGCACAACGCAGCGTTTCGGCGCTGACCCGGGCTGGATGGTTTATGACGGAAGACTGTATCTCTACACCACGAATGATGCGTATGAGTATAACGGTGCCGGCCAGATGCAGGAGAACTCCTACAACTCCGGTACGATCAACTGCATCTCCTCTGCTGACCTCGTCAACTGGACCGACCACGGTGCAATCCCGGTTGCTGCACAGAATAACAGAACCCAGAACGGTGCTGCCAAGTGGGCAAACCGTGCATGGGCACCGGATGCACTCCACAAGAAGATCGGCGGCAAGGAAAAGTTCTTCCTGTACTTCGCAAACAGCGGCTCCGGCGTCGGCGTTCTGACTGCTGACAGCCCGACAGGCCCGTGGACCGATCCGATCGGTACAGAACTCGTTTCCAAGTCCAATACGCCGAACATGAGTGACGTTGTCTGGATGTTCGACCCGGGCGTTTACTATGACGAAGAGACCGACGAAGCCTATCTGTTCATGGGCGGCGGCGTTGACGGCAAGCCGAAGGACTATCCGAAGACCGGACGCTGCATGAAGCTGAACGGTGACATGGTGTCCATCGACAAGAACAGTGTTACGGTTCTGGAGAATCCGTATCTGTTCGAGGATTCCAGCCTCATTAAGATCGACGGCTGGTGGTATTACTCCTACTGCTCGAACTTTGATGTTCCGGGCGGCACCAACATCAACGGCGTTACCTTCAACAGCGGCGAAATCCTTGCGATGAGATCCAAGAGCCCGCTCGGCCCGTGGACAAAGAGCCAGCTCCTGTGCAGAGTTCTTCCGGGAACCGGCAACGGCGGCATGAATCTGGACGGCGGCGGAAACAACCACCACTCCATCATCGAGTTCAAGGGTGAGTACTACGTTGCTTACCACGCACGTACCACTGAGCGCCGTCTGGGCGTCAACAACGGCAACGGCCTCAACTACCGCTCCACGCATATCAACAAGGCATCCTATAATCCTTCCAACGGACAGATCACCTGTAAGGGCGATATGGCCGGTTGCAGCCAGCTCGAATATCTGAATCCGTACCAGACTGTCCAGGCTGAGACCATGGCAAACCAGGGCGGCATCCAGATCAAGGGCCTCGGCGATACAGTCGTTACCGATATCCAGAAGGGCGACTGGATCAAGGTCAAGGGCGTTGATTTCAAGAACGGCTGCACAACCTTCGCAGCACGCGCTTCTTCCAAGAACGGCGCTGTCATCAAGGTGACCAAGGGCTCTCCGGACGGTGAAGCATTTGCTTACATCGAGGTTCCGGCCGGCGGTTCCATGACTGACATTGCACCGGTGAAGTGCAACAACATCGAAGGCGTGACCGATATCTGCTTCTCCTTCAGTGGCGAGCTTGAGTTCGACAGCTGGTCTTTCACCTGATTGGTTCAGACAACTTTGGAAAATTAGCGAAAAACAAAACCCTCTCTTAAGCTAAAATTCCTCCCCCAAATGGCTGTGTGATGCCGCATTTACGCGGTGTCACACAGCCGTTTTATTTGTACGTACAACACCATGCACTTTGTCTATCTATTCTGCAAAATGTACATTGACATTATACGTATTTTCCTATATGATATATATAAGGCGGCTTATGCCTTATAGAAAAATCGGAAATAGGAAATTTATGAAACAGGGGGAAAACAGTATGAAATACAAAAAACTGTTCAGCGCTGCGACTGCGCTGCTCTGCTGTGCCGGGATGATCGGGATGCTCCCGCATGTTCCGGCGACGATGCAGGCTTCGGCGGCAGCAACGATTGCCAATCCGTTCATCTGGTCAGATGTACCGGATGACGACATCATCCGCGTCGGGGATACCTATTACATGGTGCATACGACGATGTTTTTTGCACCGGGTGCGCCGATCATGAAGTCCAAGGATCTGTTCTCGTGGGAGATGTGCAACTATGTGTACGATACCTATGCGGACGGTCCGAAGCAGACGCTCTCGAACGGCGAGCATGATTACGCGCACGGTCAGTGGGCAACCAGTCTGCGCTATCACGACGGCAAGTATTATGTGTTCTTCGGCAGCTACGGTACCGGCAAATCGTATATCTATCAGACGACGGATATCGAAAACGGACCGTGGACGCGCTCCGAGATCAACGGCATGTACCACGATGCCTCCATGCTGTTTGACGATGACGGCAGAAAATATCTCGTTTACGGCTCCGGCGAGTTCCACATCAAGGAATTCAACGACGACATGACCGGTTTCAAGTCCGGCGGTCTTGATAAAACGCTGTTCAAGACGAATCTTTCCGGCCTTTCCGGTGAGGGCTCGCACATCCACAAAATCGGCGATTACTACTACATTTTCATCATCGCATGGCCGAACGGGCATCCGCGAACCGAATACTGCTACCGCAGCAAGTCGCTGACAGGAAGCTGGGAAGGAAAGGTCGTGCTCGAATCCGGCCTCGGCACCTACGGCAGCGGCGTCGCACAGGGCGGCATTGTGAATACGCCGGACGGCAAGTGGTATGCGCTGCTGTTCCAGGATCACGGCGCGGTCGGCAGAGTGCCTGTGCTCGTGCCGATGACATGGCAGAACGACTGGCCGGTGCTCGGTGAGGGCGGCAAGGCGCCTGTTCAGCTGACGGTTCCGGACGGCTACAAGGGCACGCAGATGGCCAAGGAC
Source organism: Oscillospiraceae bacterium (assembly GCA_017427265.1). GTDB lineage: Bacteria > Bacillota > Clostridia > Oscillospirales > Ruminococcaceae > Firm-04. The sequence continues at coordinate 12,757 of JAFRTG010000015.1, forward strand.
GACGACTTCTCCTATGAGGAGAACAAGCTCGACCTGCTCTGGCAGTGGAACCACAATCCGGATAATACCGCGTGGTCTGTGACCGAACGTCCGGGCTATCTCCGCCTGAAGAACAAATCCACGGCCAGTGAACTGCTGCACGCGCGCAATACGCTGACAATGCGCACGGAAGGGCCGTCGTGTTCCAGTGTCGTCAAGCTCGACACCTCCGGCATGAAGCCCGGTGACTACGCAGGCCTTTCCGCATTCCAGTTCAAGTACGGCAATGTCGGCGCATATGTCGCGGATGACGGCAGCCGCAAGGTCTATATGGCAGTCAACGGCGGCGATAAGGTCGAAACCAGCAGCAACAAGATCGTTGAGCAGGCGAATATGAACGGCGACGAGGTTTATCTCAAGGCGGAATTCAACTTCAATACCGTTGACAGCAGCTTCAATGTTTCCAACAACATTGACAAGGCGAATTTCTACTATTCCTTCGACGGCAGCAAGTGGACGAAGATCGGTGAGACGCTGAGTATGCCTTACGATCTGACGCTGTTTACCGGCTATCGCAGCGGACTTTACAGCTATGCGACGAAAACAACGGGCGGCTGCGCAGACTTCGACTACTTTGATTACGAGCGCGCAGAGTGGAATGTGCCGCAGGTGATCGAAGTGGATCCGGACGGCTACTGGCTCCACTGCACATTTGAAAGCGGCGTGGACGGCTTCCGTGCACGCGGCGGCGAGACCGTCAGCACCTCCTCCGACGCGAAGTATGCCGGCAGCAAGGCGCTGTATGTGACCGGCCGTGACGCATCCTGGCAGGCGCCGAGCCATTCGCTGAATGCGGCAGTGTTCGAGCCGGGCAAGGCTTACAGCTTCAGCGCGAATGCCATGTACAATTCCGGTTCGGATACCGACAAATTCCACTTCACATTCCAGTATACCGGAACCGACAATGAGGTGCACTATACCAAAATTGCGACCGAGAATGCCATGAAGGGCGAATGGGTGCAGCTCTCGAACCAATCGTATACGATTCCGGAAGATGCAGCCGGTGAGATGTATATTTACGTTGAGACGGAAAGCTCCAAGGTCGATTTCTATGTCGATGAGGTGATTGCAGCGCCGGACGGCACGGAGATCAAGGGTGCGGGCAAATCGAAGTTCGTGCTCGGCGATGTCAACTCCGACGGCGTCATCAATGCAGTGGATCTGTCCCTTGCAAAGCGCGGTGTCATCACAGAAAAATTTGCAGGCTCGCTTGCACAGAAGGCTGCGGACGTTGACTGCAATGATGTTGTCCGCGCAGCTGATGTCGTCTGGTTTGCAAAGTATGTCACCGGACAGACGAAGGAATATCCGCCGAAGGGCGAGCGCGAAACGCCGCCGCCGAGCGAATATCCGTATCCGGAAAACCTGACCTATAAGGAAGCGCCCGGCAATTATTTCACGCAGCCGGCGAATCACGGCACAGTGAATAAGGAGGTCTATTCGGGCATCAACGGCACCAAGACGATGTATGTCTATACACCCTACGGCTACAACGAGAACACCAAGTACAATGTGTTCTATCTGATGCACGGCGGCGGTGAGAATGAGAACACCTGCTTCAACAATCCGGATATTGACATTGATATCATGCTCGATAACATGATCGCAAACGGCGATATTGAGCCGATGATCGTTGTGACCCCGACCTTCAACAACTGCCCGGACGGCGCAGGCGATGTCTGGGACGAGATCCGCCGTACGATTGTGCCGTATGTCGAGAGCAAGTACTCGACGTATGCGGAATCGACCTCGCTGGAGGATCTGCAAAAATCGCGCTTCCACCGTGCATACGGCGGCTTTTCGATGGGCGCAGGCTCCACATGGAACTGCTTCATCAACAACCTCGACATCATCGCGTATTACATGCCGCTGTCGGGTCACTGCTGGGGCGGTGCCGGTGCAGTCACGCAGGCGATTGACAAGTTCGGCTTCCGGAAGAATGAATATTTCGTGCTCGCAGCGACCGGTACGGAAGATCTGGCTTATGACAACATGGTTCCGCTGATTAACGAGCTGAAAAACGACGCGCACTTCACCTATACAAGCGATTTCTCCAAGGGCAATTTCTACTTCCTCGCAGCGCAGGGCAATGTCCACTGGTGGCCGCAGGTTCGCCACTATATCTATGACGGACTCCCGCTGTTCTTCCACGAGGGCACGTAATTCTGTATGATGAGAGCGGCAGTGCATTTGCGCTGCCGCTCATTTGCACTTGACAAACAGGCCATAATGTGCTATGCTATTTAATGAAAGGGTGTACCTAATTGGATTTGAGGAAAGGGGCGTGATTCCAATGTACTATCATATTCTCAGTCAGTCCGTTAATTTTATCAATATGAAAGGATGATAGTATGAGAAAGGTTTATAAGTTTGCCGCAGCGTTTTTGACGCTTGTACTGATTTTGCCGTTCGGAAATATCCCTGTTTTCGCTTACGATGACTGTGACGTCAATCATGACGGATATGTTGATATATCCGATGCAGTTGCAGTGAACAAATATCTTGCCGGTGTTTATTATATCTCCGCTTACAACAGATTTGACACAAACAAAAGTCTGACTGTCGATTATTCGGATGCTGATAAAATACTGGCTCAGATTGTCAGTCATTCATACAGTGCGCAATTCTGGGATAAGATGAATAATTGTGCGGTGTCGTTTCCGACAGTTTCGGGCTTTACGCCTGACCCCTATGCATCTTCAACAGACTCACGTACCTACAGAAGATATTCCTATGTGACCCATCAGGAATTGTCTTCCTATTCATTAACACCGACTGCTGCTTCTTTCAACTCTAATTCAGTGCCCTCAGAGCCGAGAGAGATTGTCGGAGATGATGACAGACTTCCGTCACTCGGAGCAGAAAATACCGGGATTGTTCGTTTGCAAAACATAGGAACAGGTTTTATTGTAGGAGATCATGTTATTGCAACGGCTGCGCATAATGTATATACCCGTTATTTTTATGGTGGCTATTTTAATAGTGCTACTCCGACTATTCATCCATATAATGCGAACGGAACTATAGACAGTTCAACAACGTTTATTCCGATTGAGGTTCACGTTCCTTATAATTATGGATACTTGGATGATTTTGAACCTTATGATTATGCACTGATTACTGTATCGGACGATTTGTCAGATTACATGCATTTTACATTAGGAACAACCTATAATGTTTCTTCTGCGAATTATTCCAATATTCCGTTATATGTATTAGGACCTGTTTTATCGAGCGAAGAATTCAGTATAAACAATGAAGATGACTTATATTATGGTCAAGGTTATATTGTCAATGAAAACATTGCTGCATCTGATGAAATTTTATATTATGACTGCGATACACTACATGGAGACAGCGGTGCTCCGGTTTATACTATTACAAAAGTGACGTCCGGCGAACAAACGTATTACTACTATACTGTTGTCGCAATCCATATTTGCTGTAATCAAACTCAAAGTGAAATGAATCCTTCGAATACAGGGCCGAATCTATGGAATGGCGGTTCAAGAATAACCAAATATCAGCTTCAGTTTTTTGATGAAGACTCAAATCCTAATATTTCATACTAAATTCATTAGGAGGAATTCTTATGAAAAAGCAACTCAAACACATTGCTGTGCTTGCCGCAGCGTTGATTTGCTGTACCTCCTGCCCAACAGCAAATGCGTTTCATCTGAAAGGCATGATTGGATATGACGAAGTTTATCATCCGCTGCAGGCACTGGATGACAGGGGGTTGCTGCGTAACGTACTTGTTAGCCGCAGTATATTCCACGGCTCAAATCAAAACACACCGTACTATATTCTTACCTATCATGTAGACAGTGATCCTTCTGATCCGGAGTTCTATATCTATGGTGATGTGATGTCAGTGTTTGTCGAGAAGGAAGATGCAATGCGCATAAAGCTGCGGGAGCATGTCGATTGGCAGGAAGCAGAGCCGCAGATTCAGGAGATCGTTCAAAAATACTTTCCGGACGCCAGACTGAGTAAAACTACAAAATATGCGAATATTTTCGTAAAGGACGAAGCGCAGAGAAGTCAGGAACGTGCGGAAGGTCTCATGCGTGAGCTTGCACAGGCTGAACTGATTTGCGAATTCAATACATTCGGGGAAGTTGCGTGGAAAGATAATGTTCTGCACGGCTTTCTGACCTTATATACCGCGACCGACCTGCAGGGGCAGCCGCTGGATTATGACTGGACTGCAATCGAAGCGTGGGTGGCTGAGCATCATCCGGAATGTGAATTGATCAGCTTCACAGACAGGACAAGTGATCTTGCAAGACGGTATGGAACGATGAATCCGGGGCTTCGCGGCAGTCTGTTCTATGCAGTTGTTCCGCCGGAGGACATTACATTTTCAGATCATTTTGCACTTGCATTGGAGCTGCAGGAACAGTTTGGACTGCCTGTTTATGCGTATCTGTCAAATTTGGAATATGAACGCAGCTTGATTGGCGGGCAGAATGCGCTTGAATCTCCCGGAGACCTGAATATCGACTGCACAGTTGATGTTTCTGATGCTGTACTTGCCGCAAAATTTGCCAGCGGAGACAGCAGTGCAGCCCTCATTGATCTCGGCAAGCTGAACGGGGACCTCAACGGCGATGAAAACGTTACGCTGGAAGATGTGACCGCAATCCTCAGAATGATCGCCAAGCTCACATAAATTGCATCATCCGTAAAAAACCCCGCCTGCGGTGCATTCATACCGCGGGCGGGGCTTTTATGGCATATTGTTATTTCAGCAGGGGGACGCCGCATTTGCTGCATCGGTCGGCCTCAACGGGATTCTGCTTCTGGCAGACCGCGCAATAAAGACAGGGTGCTGCGGATTTATCAAACCGCTCATACGGAAACGCAAACTGCGGATGAAATTTGAAGCGGTCGCCGACATTGAGATAATTCCACGCAAGTGCGCGGCTGCGGCTTGTTTCGACAATCGTTTTCTGTTTGCCGTCGGTCGTCTTTACAACGGTGATATATTCGGTATAGCTGTCGTTTTCGTCGCCGTTGTGCGTGCGGGTTCTGGTGCGCTTATCGGTCACCACAGCTTCATACGGCTTTTTTAAGGCACTGCTGATCTTGCTGATGAGTGTGAATACAAGGAACACTGCGGACACGATTGCGCCGGTTTTGAAGGCCTGTGCAGCCGGCATATTGCCGGTGACCTTGCTGTAAATGAGGAAGCCGATCAGCGGGAGCGGGATCAGAATGACCCCGAAGATGCCCGCGGCCTTTTTGTTCTTTTGGAGCGCATTCAGGATTTCGGGATCGTCGGCACGGTCAGAGAATCCCGGCGCAGGGATACCGTTCCGCACGGCTCCGTTTCCGGCATAGAACGCCGCAGGATCCGGCTGCGGGACGGAAGCAGCCTCTGCTGCCGGGGGCGTGAGTGCAGCGCCGCAGTTCTGGCAGAATTTCGGCTGCCCCTGAATCTGCGTACCGCAATTCGGACAATAGTTCATCATTTACGCCTTCTTTCTTTTTTGAATGCGGCCTTCTGTGTGTGTTCAGAGGCCAAAATCCCAGTTCGGAACCGCCTGTAGGGTTTCGCCGTCGGTCGCAAGCATGATGCTCCCGTCGAGATCGGTGCGGTAAACGGTGCAGCCCGCCTGATGCAGCAGCTGCAGGCATTTGTCGGACGGATGACCGTAGTCGTTCATGGCGCCGACGGAAATCACAGCGTACCGCGGTGCGAGCGTCTGCAGGAATTCCGCAGAGGTTGATGCGCTGCTGCCGTGATGCGGCATCTTGAGCACCGTGACAGGGGAGAGCAGACCGGCAGTACGGAGTGCCGCTTCGCCGGCCTTTTCAAGATCGCCGGTGAACAGAAAGCTGACCTTGCCGCATGTGATTTTGCAGCAGAGCGAGCAGTCGTTCAGGTTATCAAACGCGGCATTGTCTGTGCTGAGAAATTCCAGTTCAGCATCTCCGAGCATGAGCTTTTCATGGCAGGCGGGGATTCGCAGGGGAATCTGCAGCGCTTCTGCTGCATCCAGCATGGATACGGCGGAGCCTGCCGTCGGCATCAGCTGCTGCGGGATATCCGGCCAGTAAACCGCATCTGCCGGGATGCATTGCAGCACCGTGGCCATGCCGCCGAGATGGTCGGCGTGCGGGTGCGAGCTGATGACCGCGTCCAGCTTTGTGACGCCGAGGGCTTTCAGCATGTGCACGACCTGATAGCCCTGTTCATAATCCCCGGCGTCGATCAAAACTGCATGACTTGCCGTGCGGATCAGTGCCGCGTCACCCTGTCCGACATCGAGAAAGCAGACGCGCAGACGATCCGGCAGCCCCGGAACGGGCTTCGGCCGCGTGCAGACCCAGACGGCGATGACGGCGGCTGCTGTCAGAAGCAGGAACCCGATGCGAAGCGCCAGCGAACCAAGACGGTCACGCAGCCGTGTTTTCCGTTTCTGCCGCCGGTATTTTTTGCTCACCTGACGGAATTCGCGGCTGTTTTTGTGCGGATTGCTGTCTCGCTGCACCGGATGCACCTCCTCTCATTTTGCCGGAGCCGCGGCCTTACGTTTTTGCGGGTCTCGTCTGCTGCCCGTAGATGACAACACGTTTGAGGATCGAAAAGTCAGCGGAATTGATGACGCCGTCGCCGTTGAGGTCAGCGCGTTCGACGAAATCGCTTTCAAAATTAAAATCGGGGAGCCCCCGCAGAAAGTCAATCATCCACATAATATCTTCATAACCGACGATGCGATCCTGTGTGAGGTCGCCGAAAACCGGCCGTTCATCGGCCGTGTATTGAATATCCGGCTCGTCTGCAGTGCCCTGATACAGGCAGATATAATCGACTGCTCCCTTGAAAGACTCTGCAATGACGCCCTTTCCGAGATAAGCACGGTCGGTTTCAGCGGCACTGAGAATCTGCAGCGGCGACAGCGCCGTGCTGTCCTCTGCAATCGTTTTTCCGTTGAGCAGAAGTGATGCAGTGCCGTTGATGAGGCGAATTGTGATTTTGCTCCACTCGTCAATCGGGAGCGCCGCATCGGCCGTCAGACGTTCGGTGGTTTGGCCGTTGCTGAGGCGCAGCTCTGCTTTGCCTTCTTCATTGGACGGCAGCAGCGCCATATACGCCGTTTCGTCGCCGAGATGCAGCAGCTCCTGCGGCACGTCTCCGGCCTTGCAGAGCGCCGCAAGACTGATCTGCAGATCGGTTGTCCGGAAGAGCGCATCATCCAGCTCGGCGTATGAACCGGTGCCGTTGAATGTCAGAACACCCTTGGCCGATGCGCGAACTCTCTGCCATGCGGTGCTGCTGAGCCGCATGGCCGTGCCGGAGTAGACATCCGGCATACATGTGCTGTGCTCATCTTTGAACGTGTACTCTGCGAGCGTACTGCCGCGCTGAGCCGGCGTATAGGATTGATCCTGCCAGCCGAAGCGCACGCCGTCGGTGCAGGTTTCCTCGTTCGCGTAATCGCCGTCCAGCATGACAGAGCCGCTGTAGTTTCCTCTGCCGGTGAGATAGGCCATGCCCTTGACAACCGCATTGCCGGAAACGGAAACGCTGTCTGCCAGATAGGCCTTCTGCTGAATCTGTGCGTTCTCCGAAATGCTGCAGCCGCCGGTTACGACAGCGCTGTCTGAAATAACAGCATTGCCGGAGACCGTCACAGCGCCGATTTCCCATGCATTGTTGACATAGATCCAGCCGCCGCCGTCCACGACAGCATGGCCGGAGATCACAGCGTTGTCTTTGACGGTGACGTCATTTGCGACAACGGCATAATCCTCAACGCGGACATGACCGGAGAGCTTAGCCCGGCCGAGCACCATGGCATCCGGCGCGACATAAACGGAATCCGCAACGGATGCGGTATCCGCGACCCACCCGCCGCCGTTTGTATGCCGGTGCCCCTGTGTTTTCGTATAGCCGCCGCTTTGTATGACAGATGCACCTTCCAGTGTAAAGGTATACGGATATCTGCGGCGCTCCGTGCCGTTCAGATAAGAGGAATCGGCCTGCTTGTGGAAGGCATTGACATTTTTGAACGGCCGCGGCACTGCGACGACGCTCAGATACGCTTCCTTGGCATTGTCGGTACGGATTGCACAGGTTTTACCGGTTCCGGCGACATCCTCTATATCAGAATAAGATGAATTGCCGTTGGCGTCAACTGTGACCAGACTGGCATTCCAGTAGCTGTGCGAATCCTCTGAGCAGCCTTTCAGCGTGACAGAAATAGTCGGTCCGGTAATCTGCAGCGGGATGATGTTGATGCCGCACTGCATCGGTGCTTCCTCCTGCGGGATGCAATAGGTGTTTTCTGCAATCTGATCCGGCACCGAATAAAACAGGTTCCAGAAATACGGGTTATCGCGGAGCTTCTTCTGAAACTCGCCGCGGTATGCGTCCTTGGCACCAAAATCAAAGGTTGCCATGCGCCTTGCGTACAGATCAAACAGATCAGACGGGTTGATGCCTGTCAGGCGTGTGAGTGTATCCAGCGGGAATTCTGCCGGTTCTGCTTCGGAGATCAGCCGTTTGACAGTCTGCACGCCGAGCGTTGGCAGATTGTCGGGATTGTCGCACAGATAGACGAGAAACGGCCAGACTTCGTAGTAATCGCGGCCGTGGGGGAGCGTGAGGCTCAGATTCCGCAGATACGGCTCGAACCAGCAGGTTTTCGTGTCGCCCTTGTAGTAATCGCTCATCAGGTACATCTCGCGGAACCAGTTGGCCAGCGATTCCCACCATGCGCCGGTGATATCCTGATCGACCCATGCTTTCTGATGGTATGTTGCGACATGGCCGAATTCATGTGCGAGCGTCAGGTCATCGAGCAGCGCCTTCGGACTGATGAATTCCATGCCGTAGCCGTCCTCGGAGCTCATGAATGCCCAGCCCTCTTCAAATTTCGGCAGCCCGGTATAGGTCAGATAGATGTTGGTTTTATATTTTTGGCCGCTTCGGCCGTAGATATCCGTGTTCAGATCGGTCATGCCAAGATATTCGGTATAACAGTGCCAGAGCGTCTCACAATTTTCCAGATTTCGTTTCAGAAACGCATCGTTGACTTCGCCGGTTGTATCATTGTCACCGTAAAAAATGACAAAGTGTTCGGATTCGGCATAATGTGCAGTTTCGCAGAATCCCCATTTGTCCCGGATCAGCAAGGTTTCAGATGCCGCTGCCGGCATCTGCGGCAGCAGTTCCGAAAGCATGACAAAAGCCGTGCAGAGTGCCGGAATACATCCCTTTTTCATGGCATTCTCTCCTGTTCAGTCGGTTTGCGGGAGACCGGAACGGTTCCCTGTTCTGATTATAGCATATGCAGTCGGCAAAGTCAATTCTCCGGGTCTGTTTGCAGTATTTTTTCGCAGATTATGCGGATAAAAAAACAACTGCATTCCTGTGCCCGCGGGCAGTCGGGAATGCAGTTGTTTTGTGTATCACATCAATCAGCCGATATGCTGGTCGAGGTCAATGTACTGAACCTGACCGAAGACGGCATCACCGTTGCGGTCTGTCAGTTCCTTCAGTGCGGAAATGATGGACGAATTGATTTCATCAGACTTCTTTGCGACAGCGATCTTGTATTCAGCAGTGACCTTGCCGGCAGGTGTTTCGTGCGGGGTCAGCAGAATCGCGTGTGCAGTGTTAACGGCATTGATAATGGAGTTATAAGAAGCGGTTGTGTCCTCAGACTGGATGACGATTACGAATTCGTCAGAGCCGGTACGGTAGACAGTGCCGTTCTGGAAGACCTTGCGCAGCGCATCGACTGTCGAGAGCAGCACCTGGTCTCCGGCGTCGTTGCCGTAGTTCGTGTTGATGAGGCTGAATGCTGTAATGTTGACGTAAATGAAGTAATAGCAGCCGTTCGGAATCGGCTTGAGGTTCGCGGTATCCATTGAGAAGGAAACACGGTTGTTTGCTTCGGTCAGGATATCCTTGAACATTGCTGTTGTCAGAGACTGCTTGGTCTTTTCTGTCTTGACGATCTGCGAAGACAGCTTTTTGTTGATGGATTCCTGCCGCTTGTTGATGAACGCAAAGATAAACATCAGACCGAGCAGCAGCACGCCGAACAGCGTCAGGAACGCACGCATACTGTAGGTCAGCTTATAGACCTCGGATTTCGGATCATCGAGCATCAGGATCCAGTTGTGCTCCTTCATATAGGAGTAGCAGGAAACATATTTTTTGCCGTTGAATTTGTACTCGAAGTTGCCGGATACGACGGCCTCGCCCTCACCGTTCTTGTTGTAATTGCGGATGCGCTCACAGAGATTGAGAATCTCAGGCTGTGTTGTCTCATTCTGTACCAGATAGGAATTGGAATGGAAGATATACTTGTTGGTATCGACATCGACCATGCTGTAGAAGGACTGTTCAATGCCGTGAATCGAAAGGGTGTCAAGGTTCTTGATCAGGCCGTCGGTGAAAATGCCGATGCCGACGAGACCGATAGGATTGTTGTCGTCGTCATAAACGGCCTTGTACATAGAGACGATCTGTTTTTTGCTGGCCGGTGAAATGATGATGCCTGTGTCGTAAACGCCGTTGCCGGCAGCAAGCATCGCTTTCTGCAGCTGTTCCAGCGGTTCGGGATCCTTACGGGTAATCATGCCGACCGTCTTGATGTTGGTATGCGCCAGAACGTGCGTATTCCACTCGGAGCAGTAGATACCCTCAAGATACTGAATATCCTTCGAGAAGATTTCGGTATATTTCTGCGCGGTCGCCTGCGCAGTTTTGCTCTCCGGATTTTTGAGCAGATCCGTAATCTGGCTTGCACGGCTGTAGGCCGTCAGCGTTTTCTTCGCATCCTGTACGAAGCTGTCGATGATTTTTGCACGTTCGTCTGTGATGGTTGCCATGTGGTCAATGGAATTCTTGCGAGTCTGGGAACTGACGGTTTTCGTGACAAAAATCATCAGGAGAATCATTACGATAAGCTCGATGATAAGAATTCGGTTTACGGCAGAGTTTTGCTGTTTCTTCGGCGTGATCATATTGGAGATACTTCCTTTCTATATTATGCGAAGTGCGGCAGATTTATTTTTTTCTGAATAATCCGCCGAACAATCCCTTCTTTCCGGCAGCCTTTTCCTCTGCTTCCTCCTCGTCGATCTCATCGGCTGCAGCAAGCAGACTGTTGACGCGGTTCCGGAGCAGGTTGGCTTCATTGGCACCGTCCTGCGGCGCAGAAACGGACGTCAGCCTGAATTCCTTGACCTCCGCCTTCGGAATCCCCTGTACAGACTGCTGTACAGACTGCTGCGGCGGATACTGTGCGGAATGCGCTGTCTGCGGATGACGGAGCTTTTCGATAAACTCCGTAATCGGCACAGCACGGTCATGCATCATGATCTCACACCGAATGTTATCCGGATGGATCGAAAGGAAGCTCCGCAGGCACTGATCGCAGGGGAGCAGCGGCATACCGTTTGCGACGGAAATCAGCAGCACCTGCCGGACAGCGGCTTCGCCTGCCTTCTGCATATTGCGGATTGCTTCGGTTTCCGCATGGGTATTGCGAAGCATGCCGTTGATGGTTGCCCGTCTGTTGCATCCGGAATAGAGTGTATCGGAGCCGGAGCAGATCACACAGACGGTGTCGTCCGGCATCAGTTGTTCTCCGCTCTGCATTCGCTTTGCAGCAATTTCTCTTGCATGCTGAAATATCGCATCATAATTCACACTTTTAACCACCTTTCTGCGGTATTGGTATGCTAAATTTTATAATATTCACTTCAAAAAGCCATTTTACATATCCCTGTTTTATGATTATACCACAACTTTATACAACTGTCAACCACTTTACAATAAAAAGTGAGCAGCTATGTAAATAAAAAATGAAATGGCCCGGAATATTTGTAAAGAATTTACAGCGCGGATAGTCAGAAAAATCAGGTGAACAGTAATTAAATGCGCTAAATAAATGCGTTTTCGGCAGTGCAGCAGCAGAAAACGACGCAGCTGCGACCGAAATTCCAAATTAAAATATTGCAAAATAAAGTCCGGATCAAAAAACAAAGTAAACAGTATACAAAATGTAATGAGAACGCTGCATTTTACATATATGCGATTTGATAAAAAAGCGCTGATTATGAGCTTTTCGGGGCGCTGTATGCAGCTGAAACGGAAAGCCGTGCAGAATGCAGCCGGAAGGAAAATCTTTTACCGATCTGACGGGTGATTTATTCTCTCTTTGCAGTATTGTGCACAATCTCAGCTGTGTGCAGGACTCTTTGCGGAAGGGAACACGCGGTGCTGTCAGTCATGGAAATTTATATGCAATTTTTCACAAATTGAAAGCGGAATGAATCAGATTATGTGCAGGATGCAATTTATCATTGTGAAATAAAGCAGAGAGCAGACAGATTGAGAATGGGTATTTCTTGTGATGAGACAGCCAAAATATGAAAAAATTGCGGACGAAAAATCATAACTGACTTTTTGTGCACTCCGACTGACAAAAAAATTCAAAACAGGATACGATTTATCACGAAAAAATGTTATTTACCTCTTGCTTTTTTTTTGGTTTTATGGTATAATATACGATATACGGAGTGTATAACGATTTTTAGGGATGTATCGTTATCGGGGCGGGACTGTTCCGACGTCAAAGTATGTAAAAGGGGTGCTGTTTTATGACCTATATGCTGAATGATATCGACGAAGCAATAGATCGAAAATTTCTTGTGACCAAGACGCTGACCAATCAGGTGCAGGCGGGTACCATTGTGCACATTATGGATGCGCACAGCAACAAGGACGGTACAGTGACTGTTTATTACCGTATTACCTATACCAAACAGGACTACACTGTGAAGTTTGACAATGTCCGGCAATTCTGTAAGTGGGCACGCCCGGATAACTTCATTGCCCGGCATTATGAGAGCTTCAGCATCAAGGAGATTCAGCGCTATCTGAAGGTGAAGGACAGAACCTTTACATCCTTCTGCCTGCCGATTATTCTGGGCGCTTGGCTCGTGATCTGGGCACTTTGCCTGCTTCTGTTCGGCACCGGTTCGTCTTTGACGATGGTGTTCGGCGTTCTGCTGTCTGTACTCGCAGCTGTTGCAATCACGATTGTGTATCGCTCGAACCGCCAGAAGGCGCTTGTCAAGCTGTACAGCAAGGTCAGTGCAAACTCGAACTGGCGTGTCAATTTCAAGTAAGGGGATTATTGTATCCATACGAAAGCCGTACTGTGTCTTGCAGTACGGCTTTTTTCATCTGAAAGTGTACTCAGGGAGAACCCGTTTTGATACAGAAAAGCCGTACTGTTTTCCAGTACGGCTTTTGCATTATACACCCTTTTTATAGTTGAAGTTGTTCTTGGCAACCTTCTTGCGCTCCTTAGCGTTCTTGAGCATTTCTTCTTTGGAAAGGCCAGTCTCAACCTCTTCTGCAGCATCTGCTGCAGCTGCCTGCTCATCATCCAGGAAGCTGTTCAGGCGCTTTCTGAATGCGCCGCCGCTCGGACCGCCGATTCCCTGCGAAACCACGGAATTCTGTGCGGTTCCCTGCGCATGAATGGATTGCGAAGCAATGGGCTGAACGGGCACCGGTGCGGCAGCAATCGGCGACTGCTGATTCATATAGGTGCTCTGCTGCTGCTGACCCATATATGCGCCCTGCTGCTGCGGATAGCCGCCCTGCTGCGGATAACCGCCCTGCTGCGGATAGCCGCCCTGCTGCGGGTAGCCGCCCTGCTGCGGGTAGCCGCCCTGCTGCGGATAACCGCCCTGCTGCGGATAGCCGCCCTGCTGCGGATAACCGCCCTGCTGCGGATAGCCGCCCTGCTGCGGATAGCCGCCTTGCTGCGGGTAACCGCCCTGCTGCGGATAGCCGCCCTGCTGCGGATAACCGCCCTGCTGGGGATAACCGCCCTGCTGTGGATAGCCGCCCATCTGCGGGGGATAACCGCCCTGCGGCATTCCGTTGAACACCGGGAACTGGAAGCCGGAGACATCGGTTCCGCCCTGCGGGTACGGTGCGTTCGGATACTGTGCAGGCTGTGCGCCCTCAATGGTCTTGACATTGTCTGCTGCCGGCGATGCAGCATCGAAGAACGGATTGCTCTCGTCGATCTGCAGGCCTTCTACGAATTCGCCTGCGTTGCCGAGCTTCTTCTTGGCGGGCGCCGGAGCCGATACAGCCTCGTCAAATCCGCTCAGGAAGTCGCTGACCGCCTCAGCCGGAATTGTAATCAGCTGAGAGATTTCCTTTGCCTCATCGTCTGAAACAGCGATGACACAACCTGCGTTGGCCGCATTTGCGCTGACCAGCTTTTTCAGGTTGTCCTCTGACGGCACAATTACACTGCCGTCCTCGATTTTAACTGTTGCCATACATGCAGCGATCTGTGTTGTTTTCAGGGTATCAATCGACATCAGATCAGCACCGGCCAGCTCAGGCTGACCGCCTTCTGTATAACGTACAGATGTGACGCCGCTCAGAATAACATCACGGTCTGTTGCGATCAGCGAGACGGCGGAATCCTGCAGAGCTGCAACCAAAGGAAATACTTCCTTTACCTTATCTGCAAACTCCTTGGCTGTTGTGAGCAGTGCTTTGATATCCATCCTTTCACCATACCTTTCTCTGTATTATCTGAGCCGGCTCACTCATTTTTCAGGGCAGCCAGCCGTTTGGCTTTACGTTCAGCCGCAGTCGCCTTCAGATCGGCGACCTTCTGCTTGAGCATCGGCGCCGTTTCACTGAGCAGTGTCCGGTCACAGATGCAGGCGAGGGAAATATCGTCCTCGGTTCCAAAATGCGATCGTTTTTCCAGATTTTTCCGGATTGATTTTTCAAATGCTTCAAGATTATCCAGCTGACTGGTAATAATCAGGTGATAATCGAGAAAATCGTCTTCATTGCTGAAGGAAGTATAAAGGCCGTCTGTCGATGCAAACATCGCAATGACTTTTTCATGCTGTGTAAAAAAGCTGTTGAACATGGAAGCGGCATTGCTGTTGCACATAGAAGCTGTCATATTGGCAGGGGCAGATTCGTCATAATTCATTGGCATGACCGGCGTTCCGTCCTCAAAGATTGCGACGAGACTGCCGTCACCGATCTGCACACCGAACTGAAATCCCTTTCCGCTTATGGCAGCAACGAGCGTTGTGCCGTAATAGGATTCCGGCGGAATCTGCTGGAACTCCTCCTTGGAAAACTGTTTCATTTCGTTCAGCTTGACCGGATTCTGTTCCAGATCCCGCTGAACGCGCGCGTTCCAGTTGGCGATAATCTGCTTTTCAATATTCTTGAGAATCAGCTTATGGTTTGCGGGGAAATTTTCCTCAAACCGTTCCGGTTCCATATAGAACCGGCGGACAGTTTCGAGTGCAGCCTCTACTGCAAACTGTGAGCCGATATGGCTTCTGAAATACTTTTTGCTTCCGTGTCCGTCCGCGATGACCGCGATGGAATAATGCTCATTGACTTCAAAGGCAGAATGATCCTGACAGACAAGTCCGCTTGTTTCGTGGCTCGCACCGATAACTGAATGGCTGAAACCGCCGAACATCGCAAAGTCCCCCTTGTGATAATGATAAGATGCTGATCGGAAGCTGCGGATTACCAGCCGGTATCAAGCGAGATTGCGTCCGCATCACCGAGGTTCGTCATGGAATCCTGGATCTGCTGACCGAGGAGCTTCTGCTTGGCGGAACGGACATCTTCCGAATTCAGTTCATGATTGACGTCATCGGAAAGTGTCATACTCTTGCTTCCGATCTGTGCGGAGGTCACGGCGATGATTTTGATCATCTGGGCGAGCTGGCCGCCGGAATACGCATGAACAACCGTATCCTTGGAGCCGGTGAACTCTTCCAGCATTTCGTCGTTGGCCTCGCTGCCGATACCGAGTGCAGCCTTGAGGCCGAACTTGTACCAGCTGTTCTGCTTCAGCTCTTCCAGTGCTTCCTTATAGTCATCGGAAGGATAGCCGTCTGTCATCAGGAAGATGACCGGCGCAAAGGAGAGAGAAGGCGAGTTGAGGAAGCTGTTGCGCGACATTCTCGAAGAAAGCTCGCGGAACGCTTCGCCCATATTGGTGACGCCGTCTGCACGCAGACGCGCCCATTCAAAGTCTTCGATCAGGATCGGCTCGGAGTACATCCAGCGCACCTGTGTGCCGAATGTCAGTACGGCGATCTTCACGTCGGTATCCGCTTCGCCGACTCTGCGGATCTCCGGAATCAGCTCTTCCATGACGGTGTTGAGCTCGCCGATCTTTTTGCCGACCATGCTGCGCGAGGTGTCGATCAGGAAAAAGATAACAAGGCTTTTCTTGGAGACGCCGGTTGCGCTCAGCGGGTCGTCGTCATCGAAATCGAAGAGATCGTCCGCATCACCTGCGGTATCGACGGGCTGTTCTGCAGCATCAGAGAGCTTTTTCTTAGCATCTTCCTGTGCGGCTTCTGCCGGAACGGCGTTCACCGGATCTTTTTTCTGCTCGTTACTCATAATTCAGATACTTCCTTTCCTACTAAAAGCGATTGCATCACAGGCATCAGAGTGATGCCGTCACTTCACCGAAATCAATAATCAGACCCTGCCAGATCGGGAAGCCCTTTCCGGGCGGGATATCGTAGAAATCTCCGTCCGGCATTTTTGCACGCCAGACCTGATCGGACATATTCTTAAAGCCGAGTACGCCGGGCTTCAGCTTGTTCTCAACGAGTTCACCGGCGATGGTCTGGAAATCCTCGGATTCCGGATTGATCTCGCATTCATAGAACACACTGCCGAGATAGAGCGGCATACGGTTTTTGCGGTTGCTGAATTTGAGCGTGTCAAAGATGGTGCCGCACTGCGGACACTTGAAGGTCTTGTAGTCAGGCTGCTTGAACATGGAAGAGAAGTTGGTTCTTCCGCAGGTGCACTGGATGATCTCGGAACGGAGGCGGATGAAAATCTTCTGCCATTCGTTCTCAATGATCCGCTTGTTCGGATCGGAGATGCCCAGCGTAAAGGAACGGATAAATGCATCTTTGACGTAGTCCGGATAGATGCGCCAGAACTTGATGACATTGTCGTGAATGCCGCGGACCGGACGGTTGCTTGCGTCATCCGGGTCGTAGATAAAGACGGCATTCTGTCCGTAATGCTTCAACTCTGAGGATTCTGTCAGACATACATCCTTGACAACCTTTTCGCCTTCCATCGGGTCACCGCGGAACAGCAGCTTGAACAGGACGACTGCCAGCGAATACTTATCCGTCTGGACATTCGGCTTTGCGACACCGCGGACGACTTCCGGCGCCATATAGCCGGGCTTGCCGCCGATGCCGAAGTTGCTGCCGTCCGGTGCGATGTTATCGCAGTCGCAGACGAGCACGGCGCCGGTATCCATATTGATAAAGAAGCCGCCGTCGTTCAGATCCTGATAGCTCTTGCCGGCGCGGTGGAGCTGCCGGAACGCATTGACGATATTGATGACCGCCGTTACCATTGCAAACAGGCTGGTGAAGCGGACAGGCGTTTTTGTGGAACGGCCGGTCAGCGGATCGACTGACAGCTTGTAGGTGTTCAGGATATCCACGAAGGAATCGAAGCTCTCAGGCTTCAGCTCCATGAGGTAGCCGAACGTGCCGTCAGGTTTTTCCTTTGTCAGATATTTCGGCCAGAGAAATTTATTGCTGGGCGGTCCGTCACTGATATTATTCTGGATATTCTTGCGGAAAGCCTTCGGATTCTTCATCTTGTCGATGTCATACCATTTTAATGCCCATTTCATTCCGTTGTAGCGGACGAGGTAAACAATACCCTGACCGCCGCTGCCGATGACGCCGAGCACCTGGGCTTTTCCGCCGTATTCCATCTCGACTTCCTGACCGATTGAAAGCTCAACCATGCGAATCTGTCCTCCCACGATAGTATTCTAAAAAATCGCCGAATCTGTGAAGCTGCATGTCAGCGGCCGGCCGCCGGAATATAGGTTTCCGCAGGAATGGCGTTGCTGAGGCAGTATTTGTAAACATAGGAATTCTCCACGCAGACGATCGTGAGCCGCGGGCAGTATGCAAATGCATTCTTGTCAATGAACTTGACGCTGTTGGGCAGTGTCAGCTTGCGGAGCTTTTCACATCCTGCAAATGCCTGTTCACCGATGCTGCTGACAGTATCGGGAATCTCGACGATTTCAAGGCTCTTGCAGAAGGAGAATGTGCTGTCCGCGATTTCAAAGACGCCCTTCGGCAGATTGATGCTGACCAGCTTTTCGCACTGGCTGAAGGCAGCCTGCCCGATCATACGGAGTGAAGCAGGCAGCTCGATCATGCGCAGATGTCTGCAGTTGGAGAATGCATATTCTCCGATGGCAAGCAGAGAATCCGGCAGCTGCACGGAGCGCAGATTGCTGAAGCCGTCAAAGCTGAATTCCTCGATTTTGGTGCAGCCGTCCGGGATGACAACATTCCGTGCAAAGACGCGGTACTTTGCGGCAGCTGCACGGCTGAATACATTGTCATTGACGGTGACCGGCCGGCCCTTTTCGGGTTCGGCTTTTTCCTCCTCGGTGAGTTCCTTGATGCGCAGCGGCGAATCGTAGGGCCATCCGAGCATGTAGGTCAGACAGGCGAGCACGAATTCGGCTGCGTTCTCAGAGAGGAACTTTTCACCGAGCATGATGCTTCTGGCCTTGGTCACGGCCATTTCATGATTGCCCTGTTCAGAGAGCAGCACGCCGAGCAGATTATCCTCGATCATGCTGCGGAGGAGCTTGCGTTCCTTGTCGTATTCTGCTGTATAGTCATTCAGCAGGGCGGTGAACCGCTTTTCGTCAAAGAGCAGGCTGCCGTTATGCTTGATGAACAGATCCTCGGCATGTTCTTTCAGCATGGTTTTCAACTGAAGCTGAATATGCTGGGTATTTTCAAATCCTTCAATATTCTGAAGGGCCGGTGCTCCGCACGCGGGACATGATACACTGTTCGGAGGGAGCTCGGCATGGCATTTCTCACACTGCATAGTCAATTCTCCTGATTTCAGTCTGGATATACCGATTGTATGCATAATTTATAGTACGGCGGGCATACAGATGCAGCCGCACAAAGATACTACTTTAGACATTATAACACGTTTTCTTCTGAATGTCAAGTAATCAGTGCGCTTTTATTCTCGTATCCGCTTGAAAAAGCATCCGCGGAAACACGCGCCCCGCAGCGTGCAAAAAATGCTTAAATTATGTGGAAAATCGTATGTTTTCCATCGTATAAAGCAAACAGTCTTTTGGGTGGTTTCACTTTATGTTTGTGTATAATTCACAAAATTTATGAATAAATATTGGCGGCTGCATATTGCCATAAGTCTTGAATTTTTTTGCTTTTTGTGATATTATAAATATGTAATGGGCGAGAGGGCGGACTGCCGACTGAAAAGCCGGCTGTCAATCGTTCATTCAAGAAAGTATGGAAGTATGTCAATTCAGAAAATCAAAAGCAGGAGGAAGAATTTATGAAGAAGAGAGTAGGATTCCGCGCTTCAAGAGTATATCTCGGCGGAATTGCTGCGCTGGCAGCCTTCGCGCTGACGGCATGCTCGTTCCCGGGCGGCGGTTCAGCGGGCGGAAAGCAGAAAAAGATTTATGTCATCGGACAGTCGCAGGGCATTCAGTTCTGGGACAATGTCGGTGTCGGTGCGCAGGACGCGGCGGAAGAATTCAATCTTGACGTTCACTATTCCTGTGCAAAATCCCTTTCGGATGTCCAGGGGCAGATCACGCTGATCAATGAAGCAATCGCACAGAATGCCGATGCGATTGTCATTGCGCCGAACAATGAAGCGGAACTGACCGAATCCCTGACCAAGGTGCGGGATGCAGGTGTTCCGATTGTTTCTTTCGTTGCTGACTTTCAGGATATGTCGCTGCGCGGCTCCTATGTCGGCACCAGCAACCTGACGGGCGGAAAGATCGCCGGCCGTCATGCGACTGCGGCGATCCAGGATCCGCTGAATGACAAAATCCTGATTATTTCGCACTCTGATACGGCGAATTCCGCGACACAGCGTGTCGGCGGTTTCCAGAGCGTGGTCGGTCCGTATATCGGACAGGCTGCACAGAAGGCTGCCGCAGAAGCCAGAGCCGCTGCAATGGCAGCTGCCGAGGAACGGCAGGGCGATGACGAGGAAGGCAATGCAGGCGGTCCTCCGGCAGGCGTGCAGCAGGGCGAAGCAGGCGGTCCTCCGGCAGGCGCACAGCAGGGTGAAGCGGGCGGCCCGCCGGCAGGTGCACAGCAGACCGGCGATACCTTTATTGTGGAATGCTGCAAAGGTGATGCGAATGTCGCAAAAACGCAGACTGAGGAGGCTCTGAAGAAGAATCCGGATATCAAGCTGATTTTTGCGACAAACGAATCCTCGACGCTCGGCGTCTGCCAGGCAATTCAGGAGCTGAACTATGCGCCCGGCGATGTCACGGTCATCGGCTTCAACGCCAATGATACCGAGGTTCAGTATCTCCGCAGCGGCGTCCTTGATGCACTTGTTGTTCAGAATCCGTATAACATCGGCTACCTCAGCGTATATTATGCAAGCCAGCTTGCATCGGGCAGCTCTGTTTCCGGCATGGAGAATACCGGTGTTACCTATGTGACGGCTGAGAATATTGACGATGACGATATTCAGCTGATTCTGGATCCGAAGAAATATATTGAGAAGTAAGAGAAGGAGGATACAGAAATGGCATTTACGGATAAAGATAAAAAAGGAAAAGGCTTGGGATATATCTTCCTTGCAATCGCATTTGCACTGGTCATGCTGCTGAACATGTTCCTTGTCAGCTGGATTTACAAAAAATCCGATGAAACCAGTCAGATTATGTCGCAGGACAGCAGAACGATTAACTCGGCAAACGGTCAGCTTCAGTCCGTGAACGAGCAGTTCATGGAGCTGATTGCCCGCGTCGGCGTTCCGCTTCAGCATGTCGGCACAATCAATGCGCTTCTGCCGGCCATCCAGAATGCACTGAATACATATGAGCAGATGGAAGGTCATGATGCGCTTGCAACGCGCCGCTTCCACCACGCGCGTGCGTATATCAATGCATATCAGGAAAAGGTTACGGCCTGCTGTGAGAAGATCTCCGCATTGGAGAACGGAGATGATTCTGAGGCCAAGGAAGCATACTACGCAGAGCTTCCGGAAATTTACGAGCAGGAAATCGCACCGCTCCAGTCCTCTGCTTCCCAGATGTTCATTGCTTCGATCGGTATTGCAAACGCTGCGTCTGCAAAAAGAAATGCTGCTCTGAGCGGTAATATGAATCTCGTTCGTCTGCTCATGCTCGGCATTCTGCTCCTCGGTGAGATTGCAATCATCCTGGCCGGACGGTTCAGAAAGCGTGCAAATGAGGAAATTATGCGTAAGACCGCACAGTTTGCGGATGCTTCTTCCAAGCTGATGCGTTCCCGTGAGAAGATGGAGGATATCGCGGTATCCAACATTCTGACCGGCCTGAAGAACCGTTATGCACTGGAACAGGATATCGGAGACCGCCTTGTCAACGAGCAGTTTTACATCGCCGTGTTCGATATGGATAATTTCCGCAGCATCAACGATACCTACGGCTACGACTTCGGTGACGAGTATCTTGCACAGGTCTCTGAGCGCCTGAAGAACGAGTTTGAGCAGTTCGCTGATATCTACAATATCACAGGCAACGAATTCTGCTTCGTTTTCAAGAGAACGGTTTCCGATACGCAGGCACTCCGCCTTGTGGACAATATTGCTGCCGTGATGAGCAGCCCCTACACGATCTTCAACCTCACTGTTCAGCTTTCCTGCTCTGCAAGCACTTACCACTATATGGCAGGTGACTGCCTGAATGTCAACTCGCTGCTGGTCAAGATGGACAATGTGCTCCGCAACGCAAAGCGTGCCGGCGGCGGTCAGATCCTGCAGGTTGTGAATATCTGAACTCCGGCTGTGAACCGTCAGAGTATTACGTTTTTGCAAGCAAGCAGCGCAGCTGCCGCGGCTCGGATCGCGGCAGCTGCCTTGTTTTTGCCGGCTTTTTTCCGGTGCGGCACAAGATGTCTGCCCGGATTTGGCGTGTCCATATGAATAATGTAATAAATTATATAATCGACATTGCGGCGTGACAAAAATCTATTGACTTTCCATGAATTTTGTAGTATAATATAAAAAGTAGAATCAGAATTGTATTTCGCAGCTGACAGCGGATTACGGTTGCATTTTTTTCCGGCAGTATCCGCGTTTGCTGTATCCTTGGCGTCACTATCTTGTATAACAGGAGGAAACCAGTATGTCTGAAACCAGATTTATGCAAACCGTTCTGTTCGGCGGATATGAACGGTCTGGTGTTGAAAAACGGTTCGAGTTTCTCACTACACAGCTGTTCAGTATGAAGAATGAACTGCGTGAGACAAAGCTGCTGCTTGCAGATCTGAAAAAGGGTACAGACGAGACGGAAGCAGTGGAAAAGGTTCTGGAGGGTGAAAGAACCAAGCTGACGCAGGTGCAGGTGCAGTATGAAACTGCTTCCAAGAAGATCCGTGCTGCAGAGGAGGATATTGCTGCGCGGGATGCAGACATCGAAAAGCTGAAGGAAGAGCTTGCCGCTTTGCGGGATGAACTGCGCGAGAAGAATGACCGGCTGATTGCACTCGGCTCGGCAACCGATGCGGAAGCACTGAGTGCTGTGTTTATCGAAGCGCAGAAATCTGCAAATCTCCTTGTGGAAATGGCCAAGCGCGATGCTTCTGCTCTGGAGGAGAATTCCAAGCGGCTCGCTGACAACGTGATTACCGATGCGAACAATACTGCGCAGAAAATCATCTTCGATGCGGAAACGCGCTGCGCCGAAATGCTGACGGATGCGGAAAACAGAAGTACGCAGATGGAAGCTGCAACCGGAAATCTCCGTGCGACGGTGCTTTCTGATGTCGGCCGGCTGTTCCGTGAGGTTGATGCGCTCAAGCTCGTGTTTGACAAATTCCAGCACGACGGCATTGATGCGCTGGCAGAAGCCGAAAAGATGCTGACCGATACCGAACAAAGCCTCAAGGCAGGCGGCGTTCCCGTGTTCCGGAATCCGGAGCTCAAGGAGCCGGTTCTGCCGGAGGAGCCGACGTATGCACCGGTTGACCATACTTATTATGAGGAAACCGCTCCGGAGCAGATTTCACCGGAGACCAAGCAGCAGATGAACGAAGAACTCAAGCGTTTGCAGGAGATGGCGGATTCCATCCGGAAGCCTTCCGGTGATGACGATTCCGACAGTGCAGATGCTGAGGAGGCCGATCAAGCTGACACATCCGTGTCAGAAAATGAGAATGCAGGCGCAGACGATGCTTCCGAAGAAGCGCAGTCAGATGGGCGCCCGGATCCGGTCAAGACAATCGTTCCCGATCTTGCAGCACTGGCTGCGCAGGCCGATGCACTTTCGCAGGGCCGGAAAAAGTATGAATATCCGTCCCGCAAAAAACGGCTCGGTTCTGAATCCAAGTAACAAGTCAGCATGGAATGCAATGAGGAGAGATTAAAAAGATGAACGAAGTAATTATTGTCAAACCGGAAAAGTGTGTCGGCTGTACTGCATGTATCCGTGCATGTCCTGCGCCGGAAGCCAATGTCACCCGGAAGCTGAGTGACGGCCGTTTCATTACGTCGGTGGACCCGGATCGCTGCATTGCCTGCGGCGAATGCATCAGCGCATGTACACACGGTGCCCGCGATTATATCGACGATACCGAGGATGCAATGGCTGCCATTGCGCGTGATGAAAAGCCGATCATCATGGTCATGCCGGAAATCAAGGCGGCTTACCCGACCAAGTGGAAGGGGATTCTGGACTGGTTCCGCAGCAAGGGATGTGATATCTATGACGTATCCTTCGGCGCAGATATCTGCACATGGGCGCATCTGCGTGCAATGGAGAGCGGCCAGATCAACCATGTCATTACACAGCCGTGCTCTGCGATTGTGCGGTACATTGAGCTTTATCAGCCGAAGCTGCTGACAAATCTCTCGCCGATTCACAGCCCGATTGCCTGCAGTGTGATCTATATCAAGGAGTATCAGCGCCGGGATAATCCCATTGCAGTGCTCTCTGCATGTGTGGCAAAGAAGAATGAATTTTCGGAAACGGGACTCGTTGATTTCAGCATCACCTTCCGCAAGATGATGGAGTATTTTGACCGCAGCGACATCCGGATTGCGACGAATCCGGTTGAGGACTACGAATATAAGTTTGATGACGTACAGGGCTCGCTGGGTTCGATTTATTCGAGACCGGGCGGCCTGAAGGACAATCTGCTGGCACATGAGCCGGATCTGGATGTCGTCAGCTCCGAGGGCGTCCAGAAGGTTTACCGCGAGCTGGAAATGTACGCAAAGCTGCCGGAGCAGAAGCTGCCGCAGGTCTTTGATGTGATGTCCTGCGAGTTCGGCTGCAACATCGGTCCGGGCTCCGAATCCGATCAGACCGGATTTGATGTCATGAACGTGATGCGTGCCGTTGAGCGGGAAGCATCCGGCCGCCGCAAGATCAGCAACAATGTGTTCCGCGGCTCTGAGGATAAGCTGTTCCGCCGCTTTGACGAGGAACTGCGTCTGAGCGATTTCATCCGCAGCTACAAACCCTGCAAGCCCTCTGCCATGCCTGCTGACGCACAGCTGGATAAGGTCTTTGAGTCCATGGGGATGCAGACGGATGAGCAGCGATGCTTCGACTGCAACGCCTGCGGCTACCGTTCCTGCCGTGAGATGGCTACCGCGATCTTCCGCGGCCTGAATACGCCGGAAAACTGCATTTTCCATACCAAGAAGGCGCTTGCCAACGGCGGTGCAGGCGGGGAAGGCGGTTCTGCAAAGATGGCAGAGTTTGCCGGTGACTGCCGCGGCATCTCCGAGAAGATGCAGAATACAGTCAGTGCGATTGCAGAAAACATTGAGCGGATCAGCAATGCTTCGGGCGCAACCGGTGAGCGGGCCGATATGGTCAATGAGCTGCTTCGCAATGTGGTTGCATTCTGCAACAGCAATCCGGTCATGGATGAGGGCAGCGTCAAGCAGCTGGTCAGCATCCTTGAGACGACAAGCGATGCACTCGGTGCGCTCGGCGAGAATGTCGCGGAGACCGACCAGTGCTCGGAGAGCATCTCCGGTTCTGTCGAAGAGCTGAAGGAACTGCTGGAATCGCTGAATCTTTCGGCAGAGCAACTTGCTGCAGAATAACTGGTGCTTGAAAGAGAACTTCGGGTGATAACCGCGTTCTGCATATAGAATGATGATGCCATAGTATTTCTGATTGAAAGTCAGAGGTACTATGGCTTTTCTATTGACAATGCAGCGGAATTGTGCTAAAATCGTAACAAACATAAATCGCAATCCAGCGGGGCGGGCAGCGCCCGCGGGTATTGATCGAAAGGTTTCCGGAAGCGCTGTGCGAATTTTATAGTTGAGATATTTCCGCAGGCGTACTGCGATAAAACGAGATACAAAGAGGTATTTACTATGGAATATTCAATAAAGTACAACGAATTAAGTGCAGAGGAATTCATATTATTATGGGAAACAGTATGGGGACAAGCGCCTTCATTGGAACAAACAAGGCTTGCAATGGAACATACATTGTTCAGAGTTTCTGTATATGACGGTGATACAATTATAGCTATGGCAAGAATGATTGGTGACATGGGATTGGATTATTATATCAAAGATGTGATTGTCAGACCGGAATATCAGGGCAAAGGTGTGGGCAGAATGTTAATCAACGAATTGTTAAAATTTATCAATGATAATGGAGTCTCAGGTACTCAGATTTTTGTTGAATTATGTGCAATGCCGGATAAAATTCCATTTTATGAAAAATTTGGATTTCATGCGAATGAAGCACAGCGTCTGAAAATGATGCTTCAGGTCAATCGTAACTGAATCAAAAACAATGCCCCGAAGCGATCAGATGTCACTTGGGGGCAAAACTGCTGTATGGGATTCTGTCTGAAATCGCGTGTATGTGTTTGTTCGTGAACCGTATCGGAAAATGCGTTTTATCTACAATCAAGTGTCGGTTTCGTATGAATTCTGGTCTGTCTGCCCGAAAACGGAAAAAGTCTTGACAATTATGCAGGAATCGTGTATAATAAATTGTTGTCTTTTGTCGGAGGAGGTGTGCAGATGGGGTTTGGAAACAGGATATGGTTTATCGTGTCAGGCGGGATAATTCTGACATGCTTCAGCGGCTGCAGCAATGCAAATGCGACAGAAGAAAGCTCTGTTTCTGAGACAACACAGCCTGTGACATCTCTGACAACCGGTACCGCGGTGCCGGAAACGACTGTCACCACAACAACGGTGACAATCAGTCCGAAATGGGCTGAACAGCTGAAAGAACAGGAAAAAGACGGGGTTATCATTGAGAATGTTCCGCATTATACGCAGTTCAGCGAGTATCTGACGGCGTGTGAGTCGCTTGCAGCGGTTTCGCTGATGCGGTATTACGGCATCGACATGACGCCGGAGCTGTTTCTGGACGGCTACCTTCCTGTGGCAGACTATCCGGATAAGGACAGTGACGGCGAGCTGCACGGTGAGAGCCCGTGGGATTATTTTATCGGCGATCCGATGCGCGGCGATGCATTCGGCTGCTATAACAGCGCGCTGGCTGCCGGCATCAATAAGATCCGGGACGGTCTTGCGGTTGCGATGGACAATGTGCCGCTCTGGAAGCTCTGCAAAAACTATATCGACAAGGGACAGCCGGTTGTGATCTGGGGCACCATGTATATGGCGCCGCCGAATGACAGCTATTCGATTCGGTGGTATCTGCCGGACGGCGAGCTGTTTACATTTGTCGGCCCTGAACATGCGCTTGTTCTGATCGGCTATGACCGTGACAATTATTATTTCAGTGATTCCCTGCAGTACGGTGATGTGACTGCATACAATAAAAAAATGGTGGAAAAGGCGTATTACGGGCTGTCGGCACAGTCGCTTGTGCTGGATCCGCGGGTGGTCGAGACGGTTCCGGATTTCTGGGAGATCCGCGAGGAGCCGGAAGAAGATGATGGCAATTAAAAGCGGAGCTGCAGCAGTGCAGTTCCGCTTTTGAACCGAATGGAGGTATTGCAATGAAAATTCCGCGTGATCCGTTTATTCTGTTCAGCTTTCTCAATACGCAGCTGCGGGATACCGGTCTTTCGCTGGCCGATTTCTGTGCAGAGCATGAACTGGACGCGGAGCAGCTGAAAATGCAGCTTGCAGAGGCGGGGTTCCGGTATGACCCGGAGCAGAACCGCTTCCGTTAATCGCCGTAGACGGCTTCGATTTTTTCGAGAACCGGCTGATCGGCCGGGCAGAAGGGGAGCGTTTTCAGCGTTTCCAGATCAGCACGGCACATTGCACGGTGTTCAAGCAGCCGCAGCTCCGGCGAATCCGGTGCGATTGCTGCGTGAAAGACAGTCAGGTGCACAGTCAGATCAGGATAGCGGTGCGTGACATCCATGAATACTTCGCCGACTGTGATGCGGATGCCGAGTTCTTCACGGCATTCGCGTATGAGTGCCTGCTCCGGCGTTTCGCCCGGTTCAGTCTTGCCGCCGACGAATTCCCAGAGCAGTCCGCGTGCTTTTTCTGCCGGACGCTGAAAGACCAGAAAGCGGCCGCGCTCCTGCAGCAGCGCTGCGACGACCTCTGTGACCTTGTATTCCATCATTTCATTCCCTCATATAAAACACCGCCTGTGTACTGCGATCTGCATGCACAGGCGGATTTTTGTTATTGCGCGGGCTGTGCTTTTTCTACAAGCCGTGCCCGGATTGATGCGGCAAGATAGGCGCTCTCAAGCCGGAAGAACCAGCCGGAAACAATGCGGTAGAGCGGCGTGCGTTCCAGCGAGCATTTGCAGCCGATCGCTGTGGCTCTTGTCAGGCTGCGGCGCAGCGACCAGTGCCGGAAGCACCATTCTGTGAACCGCAGGCTGCGCGGATTGTTCGCGTGGCGAAGGCTGTCATCCTGTGCGCTGTGCAGATGTCCTTCCTCTGCAAAGTGGTAGTCCAGTCCGGAAAGCTCCTCTCCGATGCCGTTCGGGATGCCCTGATCGGGCGGGAGGATTTCCGTCGGACCGACATTGAACGGCGCTGTCACCACATTGATATTGGCGCCCGAAGAATCAACCGCTGAAATGCGGAGCTCGTAGCTGCCCTCCGGAATTGTGGAGAAAATCAGCTTTTTCGTGAAGAAGCCGGTCAGCTTATATTCTCTTGCGTGGGGATAGACCGTTACGGTCTGCAGCGGCTCCATATCGCTTCCGGCCGCGTAGATTGCGCCGGTGATCGTCCGCAGCACAGCGTCGGAACTGACGGTTCCGCCGAGCTGAAAATTGGAGCCGGCTTTCAGGGTTCCGGCAGGAAGTGCTGAATTTGTGATGACAGCCTGCCGGTTGAAAAATGTATAGGAATAGCAGATATTCCGGTCAACCGTTGTGCGGATTCCGGGACATCTGCCGCATCCGGAATACTGCCAGATGGTTGCTTCGTCGGAAAGGTCATAGCCGGAAGGCCCCGGCAGACCGTTTGTCGTATTGAAGTAATTGGCCTCCCAGATCGGATAGCCGGCCTCAATCAGCTGATCGCGGTCAATGCATTCGCTGAAAAATGCCGAGCTGGAATAGACACCCGCCGTATGTCCGGCATCCTCAATTTTTTCGAGTCCGGTCAGCAGTGCCGGCATGAAGGTTTCTGCAGGCAGATGCTCCTGCGTGACCGGCGATTCCACATCGAGAAAAACAGGAAACTCAAAGGATTTGTCCTTCAGAAAACCGAGCATATAGGTGACGTCGTCCTCAAACTCCTCTATGGTCGCAGCATCCGTGAAAAGATAGCAGCCGACAGCAAGCCCGGCGGCTTTTGCGTCCGTATAGTTTTTCTCGAAGGACGAGTCAAACTCCCAGTCGTCGTAGGTGCGGATTACCTTGCAGCAGCGCAGAATCGCAAATTTGATGCCGCTGTCCGCAACTTCCTTCCAGTCGATTTCCTCCTGATATTTGGAGATATCAATGCCGGGAATTTCAACGCCCGCCGCATGGGACTGCAGGACCGGACAGCCGGAGCGGTCTGCCGGTGCAGTCAGAAAGCCGGCGGCCAGCAGACCGGCCGTCAGAAACGCCGTCAGGCGCCGCAGATGCATGTTCAACAGATCACTCCTTTCCCGCGAATAAACATATCGTCCTATTATACCACATTTTTCCCGAAAAAGCAAGACGAAAAACATATTTTCTGCTTGGAATGCGTCCGGAGGAGGCGATGCGGTGCAGAAGATACTGCTGAAAACAAAAGCACCGCATCTACATAAAAACAACGTAGATGCGGTGCTTTGTGCATGGTCGGAGTGACAGGATTCGAACCTGCGGCATCCTGCTCCCAAAGCAGGCGCGCTACCAACTGCGCTACACCCCGTGCGCTCTATATTTTATCATATTTCGTGCGGTTTGTCAAGTATTTGTTGTACTTGTCCGGGCGGTGCGGGAGCCTGCTGCGGCTCTGCATAAGATTCATTGATTTTATATATAAAGTCACAAGAAATCCATTGACTTTTTAACGGATCTGTGATACAATAGAGACAGTTATGTTGATATATTTAAAAAGCATAACTGCAGTATATCAGGAAAGGAATTCTGTCAAATGAACAATGGCCGTTTTACACTGCTGAAAACCAATGAAGAAGTCAAAAAGCGCATCACGGAGCTTGCTGCGGAGATTTCCCGCGATTATGCAGGAACGCCTGAGGATAATCCGCTGCTTGTGCTCTGCACGCTGCGCGGCGCCATATTCTTTTCTGCCGACCTGATCCGCGGGCTGACTGTGCCGTGCGAGATCAATTTTCTCAAGGTGCAGTCCTATCAGGGCACGCGCCCGGCCGGTTCTCCGATTTTTGAGCTCGGCGAGCGGATTGATGTCCGCGGCCGTGATGTGCTGATTGTGGAGGATATTGTCGATACCGGACAGACCATGGATACTGTGATGCAAAATTTTTCCGACAAGGGTGCAAACAGCATCCGCATTGCGACGATGCTGGATAAGCCGTCGCGCAGGTATGAGCATCTGAAGGAGACGGTTGTCCCGGATTATATCGGCTTCGAGATTCCCGACCTGTTTGTTGTCGGCTGGGGTCTTGACTATAACGAGGATTACCGGATGCTGCCGGATATCATGGTGTATCATCCGGAAGAAGATACGGAATCCTGACGCGGTTTCCGGCACGGCGCAGACCGTCGCGGATGCCACTGCTTGTTTGAATGGTCGGATTGTGAGGTGTATGCCTATGTCCTGCGAAACTGAACACTTATTGCTGCCCGGCAGTTGCGCACGGGCAGCGTCTCAGGCTGAAAGAAAAAGGAAGTAACCGGAAGATTCAAACATGTACGTGTGAGGGATTTTCTATGAAAGGGAAGTGTGCATCAAAGGAAGAAAAAACACGATTATGCCTGCCGTTTTCGATAGCTGCGGCAGCAGTTGTATGTATTCTGGCAGCACTGCGGGCGCAGGGATTCCTGCAGTACCCGGGCGATATCAATCTTGACCGGCAGATCGACGTTTCTGACGGCGTGATGATCGCACGGTTCTGTTCGGGTGATTCTTCTGCCTATGTGACAGAGGAAGGCCTTGCCAATGCAGACGCCGATCTGAACGGCGAAATCTCAACGGATGACATTACCTGTGTGCTCCGGATGATCGTCGGATATGTGCCGAAACCGCGGAATCCGTATGAAACGGCAGCCGTCCCGCGGCCGGACACAACCGCGCCGGAGGAATCCAAAAAGACCGGTGACCTGTCAACCGTGACAGCCGCGCAGCAGACAGAAGCTGAACAGACAGATTCCGTGACAGAAAACAGCATGACAGAAATCATTGCGGACGGAAAAGCGTACCCGCTGGGCGTGTCGATCTCCGTGCTGACCGGCAGCGTGAAGCCCGCAGAAACGCTGACAGTGCCATACCGAAAGGGAAATGTGATCTTTTCCGTTTTTTCAGATGTGCCTGAGCAAACCGTTGCGGCATTTGCGTTTGATGACATCATATTCGGATATTATCTGCTGTGCAGGACGTATACGGCGCCGGCGGGATATACCGTGAAGGAGTTCTGTGACAAAATGCAGGATGACAGGCTCTATGCAGTTCTGGTGCAGCGGGAAGGAATGGATATCCGGTTCACGGCGCTTGCGGACTGTGATGATCTGCAGGTGCTCTCCAAGCTGGCATTTTATGCGGCCAACGGCATCCGTGCACAGCACGGGCTGCCGGGCTACCGGTGGGATCCGGAGCTTGCAAAGGCGGCACGGCTCCACAGCGCGGACATGGCCGTAAACAATTTCTGCGAGCATGAAAGCTCGGACGGCACTGCCTTCGGCGACCGGCTCGACCGCTGCGGCATCGGCTGGCAGTCCTGTGCGGAAAATATAGATTACGGATATCTCGATCCGTTTTCTGCGGTCAACGGCTGGTACAATTCCGCGGCAGGTCACAGGGACAATCTGCTCAGTCAGAAATATGTGCGCACAGGGATCGCCTTTGCCTATCACCCGGATGCGGACTACCTGTTTTACGGAACGCAGGACTTCTGCAGGCTCTGGAATGACTGAATGTATATTATTCAGGCGAATATGCTAATATATGTATAATATACATGAATATTCTGGGAATATGCATATTTCGTTCCAAAACACTTGACAAATTTCCAAATCTGTGTATAATGAAAATGGATTTTACAGGCAGGCTATATTTCCTGCCGGAAAGGAAGATATATCATCATGGCTGAAACAAAAACTCCGAAGAAGATTGTGCTGGCTTATTCCGGCGGTCTCGATACTTCCATCATCATTCCGTGGCTCAAGGAGACCTATCCGGGCTGCGAGGTCATTGCTGTTTCCGGCGATGTCGGACAGGGCACTGAGCTGGACGGTCTGGAGGAAAAGGCAATCAAGACCGGCGCTTCCAAGCTCTATATTGAAGATCTGACTGACGAATTCATCGACGATTATGTCTTCCCGACCGTTAAGGCGGGTGCTGTGTACGAGGGCAAGTACCTGCTCGGTACTTCCTTTGCACGTCCGATCATTGCAAAGCGCATTGCGGAGATCGCAGTGAAGGAAGGCGCTGACGCAATCTGCCACGGCTGCACCGGCAAGGGCAACGATCAGGTTCGCTTCGAGCTGACCATCAAGGCATTCTGCCCGGATATGCAGATCATTGCACCGTGGAGAATCTGGGACATCAAGTCCCGCGACGAGGAGATCGACTACGCAGAGGCACACAACATTCCGCTGAAGATTTCCCGCGAAACCAACTATTCCAAGGACAAGAACCTGTGGCATATTTCTCATGAGGGTCTGGATCTTGAGAATCCGGCAAACGAGCCGCAGTACAACAAGCCCGGCTTCCTGGAGCTCGGCGTTTCGCCGGAGCAGGCACCGGATACCCCGACCTATGTGACCATCGACTTTGAAAAGGGCGTTCCGGTTGCTGTGGACGGCGTCAAGATGAAGGGCAGCGATATCGTCCGCAAGCTGAATGCACTCGGCGGCGCAAACGGCATCGGCATCACCGATATCGTTGAGAACCGTCTGGTCGGCATGAAGAGCCGCGGCGTTTATGAGACACCCGGCGGCACGATCCTCTACTACGCACACGCTGCACTGGAGACGATCACGCTGGACAAGCAGACCGCAAGAGTCAAGGAGCAGCTCTCTCATCAGTATGCGGATCTCGTTTACAACGGCCAGTGGTTCACCCCGCTGCGCGAGGCACTCGATGCATTTGTGGACAGCACACAGCAGACGGTCAACGGTACGGTCAAGCTGAAGCTCTACAAGGGCAACATCATCACCGCAGGCATCACTTCGCCGGATACGCTCTATGATGAAGAGGTCGCAACCTTCGATGAGGATGACGTTTATAATCAGGCAGACAGCGCAGGCTTCATCAACCTCTACGGCCTGCCAATCAAGGTGCGCGCGAAGCTGAATCAGAAGCGCGGCAAGTAATTCTGAGCAATACGGACAGAGTAGGGCGGCTTTCGCGGGTCGCCCTGTCTGTTTTTTCATCTGACCGGAGGGATGATGAAATGAAAGAATATATGGTGCGCAAAAAGCACAGCCCGAAACGTTCTGATCTGATTGCAGGCTGGTCGCCCGGGCTGCAGATCTATGTGGTCTCCGTGCTGCAGAATTACAGCTTTGCGTATTACTGCGATTTTTTCGAGATCACCAAAGAGACCTATGACCGCTTTGAGGATCCGGATTTTGATCCGCCGCTGGGCAGGCTGCTCTTTTCGGAGGCGCCGGTCGGCGGCCGGCGGACTGCGGAAGAGGATGCAATCCACGAAAGATTTTACGGGAGATAACGGAAAGGATTTATATTATGGCAAAAATGTGGGCAGGCAGATTTTCAAAAGAGGTCGATGAAACTGTCAATGCGTTCAATTCCTCGATCTCCTTTGACGGCAGAATGTATGCACAGGATATCCGCGGCAGCATCGCACATGCAACGATGCTCGGCGACTGCGGCATCATCCCGCAGGACGATGCAAAGAAGATCATTGCCGGTCTGAAGGGCATCCTTTCTGATCTGGAATCCGGTGCGCTGCTGATGGATCCGACCGCTGAGGATATTCACATGTTTGTGGAGGCAGAGCTGACCAAGCGCATCGGCGATGCGGGCAAGCGTCTGCATACGGCACGTTCCCGGAACGATCAGGTCGCGCTCGATGTCCGCCTGATTCTCCGCGATGAGATCGCGGAGATCCGCAAGCTGCTGCACGCACTGCTCAGAACGCTTGTGAAGATTGCTGAGCAGCATACGGAAACCATTATGCCGGGCTATACACATCTGCAGCGTGCGCAGCCCGTGACGCTGGCGCATCACATCCTTGCTTATGTCTGGATGCTGCTGCGCGATGACGGCAGACTCGTCGATACGGCCAAGCGCATGAATTACTGCCCGCTGGGTGCAGGCGCACTCGCCGGCACGACCTATCCGATCAACCGGAAGCAGACGGCACAGCTGCTGGAATTCACAGCGCCGGTTCCGAACTCGCTGGATGCGGTTTCCGACCGCGATTTCTGCGTGGAGCTTGCAAATGCGCTCTCGCTGCTGATGGTGCATCTTTCACGCTTCTCGGAGGAGATCATTCTGTGGTGCTCGTGGGAATTCAAGTTTATTGAGCTCGATGACGCCTATGCAACCGGCTCCTCCATCATGCCGCAGAAAAAGAACCCGGATGTCACCGAGCTGATCCGTGGCAAGACCGGCAGAGTCATCGGTGATCTGACGACGCTGCTTTCGATGCTGAAAGGGCTTCCGCTTGCATATAATAAGGATATGCAGGAGGACAAGGAAGCAATTTTCGATGCGATTGACCAGGCCAAGCTGTGCCTGAAAACCTTCGACCCGATGCTTGCAACGATGCGCGTCAATAAGGAAAAAATGCGCGCGGCTGCTGCACAGGGCTTTATCAACGCGACTGACTGCGCCGATTATCTGGTCAAAAAGGGTCTGCCGTTCCGCGATGCCTACAAGATCACCGGTACGCTGGTTGCAAAGTGCATCGCAGACGGCCTGACGCTTGAAACGCTTCCGCTTGCCGACTATCAGGCAGCATGCGAAGCATTCGGTGCGGATGTCTATGAGGCCATCGCACTGGAAACCTGCCTGAACGGCAGAATCTCCGAGGGCGGACCTTCTGCCGAGGCTGTCCGCGTCCAGCTGGATGCAGCCAAGCAGGCGATTGGAGCGCTTTCTGTATGAAAAAGCGGATTTTACATGCTTTTTTGATATCGCTGGTCGTATTCATCGTCTGGCTGGTCGGACAGATCATTCTGATGCACGATTTTCCGGAGTCAACGCTGCGGACGTCGCGTATCTGGGCGATCATGATGGCGGCTGCTGCGTGCATCTGGAATCTGCTGCACTACCGCCGCACCGAAAAGAAAAAACGTGAGGATGAGGAAAATGAAAACTACAAAGGTGTATATTGACGGGCAGGCCGGCACCACCGGACTCAAGCTCTATGACCGGATCCGGAACCGCCCGGACGTGGAACTGCTGACGATCGACCCGGCACTGCACCGGGATAATGCAGAGCGTGCCCGTCTCATCAATCTTTCGGATGTGACCTTCCTCTGCCTGCCGGATGCGGCTTCGATTGAGGCGGTTTCGTTTGTGGAAAACCCGGATACACGGATCATTGACGCCTCGACGGCGCACCGCACAAATCCGGACTGGGCATACGGTTTTCCGGAGCTTTCGCCCGCACACCGCGAAAAGATTCTCTCATCCAAGCGCGTTGCAGTTCCGGGCTGCTATGCTTCCGGCTTTGCATCTCTGGTGTATCCGATGGTGCAGAGCGGCATGATGCAGCCGGATTATCCCGTGACCTGCCATGCGGTTTCCGGCTACAGCGGCGCCGGAAAGAATGCGATTGCGGTTTATGAATCGGACGACCGTCCGGCAGAATTCGGCAGCCCGCGGCAGTACGCACTCGGCCAGAAGCATAAGCATCTGCCGGAAATGCAGAAGGTCTCCGGCCTTGCATATCCGCCGATGTTCAATCCGCTGGTCTGTGATTATTATGCGGGCATGGTCGTATCCGTCCCGCTGCACCGCCGTCTGCTGAACGGCAAGCCCTCTCTTGAGGAAGTACATGCGATGTTTGAACAGCATTATGCCGGACAGCAGTTCGTCAAGGTGCGTGCGCTGCAGGGTACAGATGTGCTGGAAAACGGCTTCCTGCCTGCCAATACGCTTGCAGGCACCAATCTGCTGGAGGTTTTCGTCTGCGGCAATGACGAGCAGATTCTGCTCGCAGCGCGGCTCGACAATCTCGGCAAGGGCGCATCCGGTGCGGCGCTGCAGTGCTTCAACATCATGACCGGTGCACCGGAAGAGACCGGACTCGTATAAAGGAGAAGAAAAGATGAAACTGCAAAGCTTTGCTGATTATACATTTGTGGACGGCGGTGTCTGTGCGGCAGCCGGATTCAAGGCGAACGGCGTTTGCTGCGGACTGCGGCATCAGGAGCTTTCGTCCGTGACGGAGCAGGCACAGGCGGCAAATGAACCCGATGACAAGCCGAAGAAGAACGATCTTGCCATGATCGTTTCGGACTGCGACTGCGCTGCAGCTGCGGTCTATACATCCAACCAGTTCAAGGGCGCACCGATTCTTGTGACGAAAAAGCATCTGGCGGACGGCCGCGCGCGTGCGGTGATTGTCAATTCCGTCAACGCCAATACCTGCAACGCGGACGGCGTTGAAAAGGCAGAGGCTATGTGCCGTCTGGCCGCCGATGCCCTGCACATTCCGGCAGAGGACGTTGTGGTCGCATCGACCGGCGTCATCGGTCAGGTGCTCCCGATCGAGCCGATCGCAGCAGCCGTTCCGGCGCTGGCAGAGGGTCTCTCCTATGAGGGCAATGAAGAAGCGGTTCACGCCATTATGACCACGGATACCCGTGAAAAAGAGGTTGCGGTTTCGTTCAGAATCGGCAAAACGACCTGCACGCTCGGCGGTATGCTCAAGGGCAGCGGCATGATTCATCCGAACATGGCGACAACGCTGACCTTCCTGACCACAGACTGCGCAATCTCTCCGGCGATGCTGCAGCAGGCGCTCTCCGATGTGGTGCGCGTGACGCTGAACCGTGTTTCCGTTGACGGCGACCAGTCCACGAACGACATGGTCTGCGTGATGGCAAACGGCATGGCCGAAAACAAGGAAATCTCCGATGAATCCAAGGATTATGCGGTGTTCCGCGGCGCGCTGTATACCGTAATGTTGAACCTCGCAAGAATGTGCGCGGCAGACGGCGAGGGCGCAACCAAGCTGATCGAATGCGTGGTATCGGAAGCGGCCTCGGAGGAAACGGCGGAAAAGCTCGCAAAGAGCGTCATCTGTTCCAGCCTCTTCAAGGCGGCGATGTTCGGCGCAGATGCAAACTGGGGCAGAATTGCCTGTGCAATGGGCTATGCAGACTGCGATTTTGACATCAGCAAGGTCGATGTCGATCTGGCATCTGCCAAGGGCAGAATCTCCGTTGCGAAGGACGGATTCGGTGTTCCGTTCTCGGAGGAGGATGCCAAGACCATCCTGCTTGAGGATGAGATTCAGGTACTGATTTCGCTCAAGGCCGGCGCTGCATCAGCCGTTGCCTGGGGCTGCGATCTGACTTATGATTATGTAAAAATCAACGGCGACTACAGAAGCTGAAGGAGAAGGAGTAACGCATCATGGAAAAAATGGAGATCCCGGAAAGCATTTCCACACAGATTCGCTCGCAGGTTCTGATCGACGCGCTGCCGTATATCCAGCGCTATAACAACAAGATCATTGTCGTGAAGTACGGCGGAAATGCCATGACGAACGAAGCGCTGAAGGAAGCGGTCATGAGTGATATCGTGCTGCTTTCGCTGGTCGGAATCCGTGTGGTTCTGGTACACGGCGGCGGCCCGGAAATCAGCGATATGCTGCACCGCCTGAACATTGAGAGCAAGTTCATCGGCGGCCTGCGCTATACCGACGCGGAGACAGCAGATGTTGTCCGCATGGTGCTGGCAGGCAAGGTCAACAAGGAGCTTGTTTCGCATCTGACACGGCATTCCGGGCAGGCGATCGGTCTTTCCGGCATCGACGGTGCGCTGCTGCAGGCGAAGAAAAAGGAATCGAAGCCCGATCTCGGCCTTGTCGGTGAGATCACCGATGTCAATACCAAACCGATCCTGACTGCACTGGATAACGGCTATGTGCCGGTCATTGCAACAGTTGCATGCGGGCCGGACGGTCAGGTCTACAATGTCAATGCGGATACGGCGGCTGCCTCGATTGCGGCGGCACTCGGCGCAGAGAATCTGATTCTCATGACCGATATCGCCGGCCTGCTCCGCGACAAGGACGACCCGTCCACGCTGATTCCTTCTGTCAATATCAGCGAGGTGCAGAACCTCAAGCGGCAGGGCATCATCTCCGGCGGCATGATTCCGAAGATCGACTGCTGTGTGGAGGCAATCCGCCGCGGCGTCAAGAAGGCCGTCATCATTGACGGCAGAGTGCCGCATTCCATTCTCGTGGAGATCTGCTCCAATGAGGGCGTCGGTACGCAGTTCCTGAGCGTTTACTGAGCAGGAAAGCGGCCGGCCGCTTTCAGCGTGATGTTATGAGAAACTGAATGCCGTGCGGTTCTGTCGCGGCATATACGGATGATGATTCAGATAAAGGAGAATCCAATGAATACGATTCAGGCAACCGATCAGTATACGATGAAGGCCTTCGGCCGGATTCCGCTGGTCGAGGCGCAGGGCAAGAACTGTACCTGCACCGATGAAAACGGCAAAACCTATATTGATTTCGGCAGCGGCATCGGCTGCAATGTTCTGGGCTGGAGCAATGATGCATGGGTAAACGCAGTGTGTTCGCAGGTGCAGAAGCTGCAGCACGCCTGCAATTATTACTACACCCAGCCGCAGGCAGAGCTCGCCGAGAAGCTCGCAAAGGCAACCGGTTTCTCGCGGATGTTCTTCGGAAACTCCGGTGCCGAGGCCAATGAATGCGCGATCAAGGTCGCAAGAAAATACAGCTCTGACAAATACGGCAAGGAGCGCGGAACGGTGATCTCGCTGGTCAACAGCTTCCACGGCAGAACGATTGCGACGCTCGCTGCAACCGGTCAGGATGTGTTCCACCAGTATTTTTATCCGTTCCCGACGGGTCATGTGTTTGCAAAGGCCAATGACCTCGATGACCTGAAATCCAAGCTGGACGGCACCGTCTGCGGCATCATGATCGAGGTCATCCAGGGTGAGGGCGGTGTCTGCGCACTCGATCAGGATTATGTGCAGGCGATCCGCAAAATCTGCGATGAGCAGGATATCATCCTCATCATTGACGAGGTGCAGACCGGCTGCGGACGTACCGGTACATTCCTCGCGCAGGAGCAGTTCGGTGTGCAGGCCGATGTGACGACAATGGCAAAGGCCATCGGCGGCGGTTTGCCGATCGGCATCTGCCTGGTCAATGAAAAGTGCGCAGATGTCATTACGCCGGGTACGCACGGTTCGACATTCGGCGGAAATCCGGTTGTCTGTGCCGGTGCAGTTGCGGTGCTTGATACTGTGACAGCGCCCGGCTTCCTCGATTCTGTCAAGGAAAAGGCTGCATATCTTCGCGGTGAGCTGGAAAAGATTCCGGAGATCGAAAGCCTTTCCGGCATCGGCATGATGATCGGCATGACGCTGAAAACCAAGGATGCACACGATGTCATGGTTGCAGCAAATGACGCCGGCCTGCTTGTGCTGACCGCCAAGGAAAAGCTGCGTCTGCTGCCGCCGCTCACAATTACGAAAGAAGAAATGGATGCAGGACTTGCGATTTTGCGCAAGGTGCTTGCTTAACTGATTTAGGGGAAAGGACGATCTATTATGAAGCATCTGCTGAAAATGCTTGATCTTTCAAGCGAAGAAATCATTGATCTGCTCAACCTTGCAGATCAGCTGAAATACGAGCGGAATCACGGTATTCCGCATCCGCATCTCGCAGGCAAGACCCTCGGAATGATCTTCCAGAAGGCTTCCACCCGTACCCGCGTCTCCTTTGAAACCGGTATGACGCAGCTCGGCGGTTATCCGCTGTTCCTCTCCTCGAACGATCTGCAGATCGGACGCGGCGAGCCGGTACAGGATACTGCGCGCGTGCTGTCCCGCTATCTGGACGGTATC
This sequence comes from Oscillospiraceae bacterium, assembly GCA_017427265.1. GTDB lineage: Bacteria > Bacillota > Clostridia > Oscillospirales > Ruminococcaceae > Firm-04. The sequence goes on from JAFRTG010000015.1 coordinate 52,519, forward strand.
ATGATCCGGACCTTTGCACAGCAGGAGGTCGAGGATCTGGCAAAGTACGGCACCATTCCGATCATCAACGGTCTGACAGACTTCTGCCATCCGTGTCAGGTGCTGGCTGATCTCATGACAATCCGTGAGTATAAGGGCAGCTTCCAGGGACTGAAAATGTGCTACATCGGCGACGGCAACAACATGGCAAATTCCCTGATTGTCGGCGGTCTGAAGGTCGGCATGGAGGTTTCCGTGGCCTGCCCGAACGACTATCAGCCGGATCCGGTCGTGCTTGATTTTGCGAAGAAAAACGGCGGTTTCTCCATGACGGACAGCCCGGTCGAGGCGGCTGTCAATGCAGACGTCATCTTCACGGATGTCTGGGCGTCGATGGGTCAGGAGGGCGAAGCCGAAAAGCGCCGCATCGCCTTCAATGGCTATCAGGTCAATGACGAGGTGCTCGGCGCTGCGCATGAGGAGTGCATGGTACAGCACTGCCTGCCTGCACACCGCGGCGAGGAGATCACGGAAAAGGTCTTTGAGGCACACGCAAACGAGATCTTCGATGAAGCAGAGAACCGTCTGCACGCACAGAAGGCTGTGCTTGTCAAGGTGCTCGGCAATCACGAGTAAGAACATGAAAACCGCCGGTATGTTCCATGCATACCGGCGGAAATTTTATCTGATAAAGAGGTATCTTCGTTGGATTGATCATCGCGCAGCGATACCTTTTTCTGCAAGCTGAAATGCCTCCCTTTCCGGGAGGCATTTTCAATGGATATTCTGCTTTAATTCTTGCTGAAATCGCGGAGCTCCAGCCCCTCATTGCGCTCTGTTGCCCAGCGGATATTCCACTCGCTTGTGAAGAGCAGCAGATACTGGTCGCGGAAATCCTGCACCAGTTTGGTATCCTCTGTGATAATCAGCTGCGGCTTTTTGTCGGTCGGAATGCCGCCGATCCAGCGGATATACTGATAGCTGAGCGGTTCGCGGATGATCTCGACATTGTATTCGGTGCGCATCCGGTGCTCAAAGACCTCGAACTGCAGCACGCCGACCACGCCGACGATGACTTCTTCCATACCGGTTTCCGGTTCGTGGAAAATTTGAATGGCGCCCTCCTGCGCGATCTGCATGACGCCCTTGACGAACTGCTTGCGCTTCATGGTGTCCTTGTGGCGGACACGGGCGAAGTGTTCCGGCGCAAAGGTCGGAATGCCCTCGAAGCGGATTTTGCGGTTCGGAGCACAGATCGTATCACCGATGGAGAACAGACCCGGATCAAACACGCCGATGATATCGCCGGCAAAGGCCTCGTCGATAATCTCGCGGTTTTCAGCCATCATCATCTGCGGCTGGGAAAGGCGCATTTTCTTGTCGCCCTGTACGTGATAGACTTCCATATCGCGCGTGAATTTGCCTGAGCAGATGCGCAGGAACGTCACGCGGTCGCGGTGCGCCTTATTCATGTTCGCCTGAATCTTGAACACAAATGCGGAGAAGCTCTCGTCGAACGGAGAGACTGTTTCGCCGTCCGCAACACGGGCGAGCGGAGGCGGCGTCAGCTCCAGAAAACGCTTGAGGAACGGTTCAACGCCGAAGTTCGTCAGCGCGGAGCCGAAGAAAACAGGGGAGAGCGTACCGTTCTGAATGGCCTCGCGGTCGAAATCCTCGGAGGCGCCGTCAAGCAGCTCGATATCCTCAATCAGCTGTGCGTGGTTATCCTTGCCGATCAGTGCTGCAAGCGACGGATCGTCCGGTGTAACTTCTGTTTTGGAGACGGTATGCATACCGCCGGTGCCCTCAAAGGAGAGAATATGCCGGCTTTCCAGATCAAAGACGCCGCGGAAATCCTTGCCGCAGCCGATCGGCCAGTTGACGGCATAGGTTTTGATGCCGAGCTCGCGCTCAATCTCCTCAAGCAGATCAAAGGGATTCTGCGCTTCGCGGTCCATCTTGTTGATAAAGGTAAAGATCGGGATATGCCGCATGACGCAGACATGGAACAGCTTTCTTGTCTGCGGCTCGACGCCCTTTGCAGCGTCAATGACCATGATCGCGGCGTCGGCGGCCATGAGTGTGCGGTAGGTATCCTCGGAAAAGTCCTGATGTCCGGGGGTATCGAGGATGTTGATGCAGCATCCGTCATATTCAAACTGCATGACGGACGAGGTGACGGAAATTCCGCGCTGCTTCTCAATTTCCATCCAGTCGGAGACCGCATGGCGGGCGTTCTTTTTGCCCTTGACCGCGCCTGCCATCGAGATTGCGCCGCCGTAGAGCAGCAGCTTTTCGGTCAGTGTTGTTTTACCGGCGTCCGGGTGCGAGATAATCGCAAAGGTTCTGCGCCGCCGGATTTCTTCTTCCATCGTTCGCAAGGTCTGATTCCTCCGTTTTCCTTTCACTCAGTTTTCATTTGCCATAACCATATTATTATACCATATTTTAGAGCGGGATGCAACTGTTTTTTCAAAAAAGTCCCGCATACAGCCAGAAAAAAGCCTGAGAGCAGATACAGCTGCTTTCAGGCTCAGTTTTTAGAAAAAGGTATCGCTGCGCGATGATTTATGATGAGGGTTTTGCCCGTAAACTCCCACTGAGGACGTATCCCCATTCTCACTCCATCGGAAATACCGCTTTATCAAGAAACTGCGTCTGTGAGATTATAATGTGCCAGAACATCTGCCCACGCGGAAAAGCCCCAGTCCTCCGGCGTATCATGTTCCCCGCGGCAGGCCATCGTGACAGGTTCGGTATCCGGCTGACAGAGAAAAACATTCAGCACTTTGTGATCGCGGTTCAGTTCAATCAGATATTCCATGCCCTCTGAAACGGCGTGGCGGCTGAGCATATCAGTACCGAAGCCGCCGTCATCCCGGATCGTACCGTGAATGACCTGCCGGTCGGTCGGGTGCTCTGCAAAATAGATTTCGGCCTCCATTTTGAATGTGAGTGCAGCGGTCGGCGTGGCATCCGCTTTGTACGGTACCGTTTCTGCGCTGATATCATTCGTAAATGTCGATTTGACGGGTTTTCCGAAAATGTACAGGGCGTATTCCAGCTTGCCCGTGACCGGATGCGTGCAGACATCGTAGGCATAGCCGAGCCCGGTGAAATGTGTATTCTCATTCCGGTTCCGGATACAGCATACGGGCGTATGACTGAGCGCGTCAACGGCGAACCGGTCTGCGGCAGCCATGCCGCCCCAGATCAGCAGCAGCATGAGCACAATGATGGCTGCGCGTTTTCGTTTCAAGCGAATCCCTCCCTGTGCCTGTTAAGATATTGTTATTATACAGCAGGATTCTGATTCTGTCAACACAGAAGCATTCAGACGGAGCGTCGCTTCGGGGATATTTCAAAAAAGGAATCTGCTTCGCGGATGCGGCTATAGAGCGGGCGCGTATTTTGACATCGCCGGATGACAGAAAGACCGCACATTGTCTGCCCCTGCTTTTTGCGTGACAAATCCGCAAAATGCTGCATAGGATAGACCAAACGGCAGAAGCCGTCACAAAACGGGAGGTCTTTATGCAGAATATGTATTTTCTGGGCGGGGCATCGCCCGCAGGCTTTGAAACGTCTTTCTGGTCGGAGCATACCGCCTTTTATGGCTTTTATCTCAAGGGCGGGCCGGGGACGGGCAAATCGACACTTCTGAAAAAGATTGCAGCGGCTTTTCCGGAAGAACCGGTTTCGGTGTATCACTGCGCTTCCGATCCGCAGTCGCTGGACGCCGTCGTTCTGGAGTCACGCGGCGTTTATATTGCAGATGCGACCGCACCGCACGAGGCCGGTACGCCGCTGCCCTGCGTGACCGGCGAACTCGTCGATCTTGCTGCAGGACTGCATTCCGAGCTGCTGCAGGAATCAGCCGGGGAGATTCGCAGTTCTTATCGGGAGAACTGTTCGCTGCATCAGCAGGCGCGGAAGGGCTTTGCGGGCATCGCCGCAATGGAAGCGCAGGTTGATGCAGTCGGCACGGCGGCACTGGATGCAGAGAAGCTCTGCGGGTTTGCGGAGCGTCTTGCGGGCAGACTGCTCCCGAAGCGGCAGGCGCAGCAGGGAAAGCTGCTGTTCCGGCAGCGGATTGCGGTGACGCCGAAGGGCAGACTTGCATTTCTGCCGCCGGAGCACGATCTGATTCTGCTGCGCGACAGCGTCGGGACGGCCTCTGCGGCTCTGCTCCGTCAGCTTGCGGACGCGGCTGCGGTGCGCGGTCTGCGCTGCGAGGTCACACGGTCGCTGACCTTGCCGGAGCGTCCGCCGGTGCTGGTCTGTCTGCCGGAGCAAAAGCTGACAGTTGCTGCGGAACATGCGCTTCCTGCGGATCCGGCCGTATCGCCGGTTTCCGTAATCCGGATGCAGCGCTTTTATCACAGCGAGATGCTTCGCCGTCACCGGACGCTGCTGCGGTTCTGCAAAAAGACAGCAGAATCTGCTGAAATGAGAACAGCAGAGCTGCTTGCCGAAGCACTGCGGGTACATGATGCATTGGAGGCATATTATATCCGTGCACTGCATCAGCCGTTCCTCGACCGTACAGCTGCGGAGCTGATTGACCGTATCCGCGCCCGCAGCTGAACACTGTCCGTATGAAAAAAGGCGCTGATGCGAAAATCAGCGCCTTAGCTTTTGATTTCTTACTGTTTCCGCGCAATCCGGTACTCATCGCCGTCGCGGTAATACGGACAGTGCGCACGGTGATCCTGCATGAAGCGTGCGTATTCGTCCTCATCCAGATTCATCTCGCAGACATAGCAGTCCCAGTCCTCGTCGTATGCATTATAAGCACAGGTATCACAATCATTCATTGCGGTGACTCCGTTTCTTTAAGACTGCCAAAACGATGCTTGCGGCAGCAGTTGCGCCCATGCCGATCAGGCAGAGGATATTTCCCTTCCACAGTCCGAGCAGTCCGCCGATCAGCGGCGAAAGCGCGACGACAGCGGTAATCGCTGCAATCCGTTTGGTTTGTCCTTTTTTATCCTTCCGCCGCAGTGTCGGCTCGACACGGCCGGGCAGGAGCTTATGATTTCCGCCGGAGAGTGCCGCCGCATAGAGCAGCAGCGCAGCACCGAAAATCAGCATCAGAACCGAAAAACCGTTATCCATAATACGCTCCTTTCCCTTTCAGGTCAGCGTTTTACGAAATACTCCTCATACCATACAAGGAAGGTGTAAATTGTCCAGATCTTGCGCCAGAGATCAGAGTTGCCGCCGACATATTCGTCATAGATCGCCTGCACCTGCTCCGGCTTGAAGAATTTTGCGCAGATATCGCTTGCGAGCAGTCGGCGGACATCGCCGTTATACTGCTCATCGGCAAGCCAGAGGCGGATCGGCACAATGAAGCCGAGCTTCTTGCGGAATGCGATTTCTTCCGGCAGTACCTTGGCAGCAGCCGTCCGGAACGCGACCTTGTTCTGCTCCTCCGTGACCTTATATTCTGCCGGCATCCGCGACGCAATGTCAAAAATGCGGCGGTCTGTCAGCGGCATCCGGATTTCAAGGCCGGCGGCGGTGCTCATTTTGTCCACATTGAGATAGATATCGCCCTCCAGCCAGATCCGGATATCAATATCGGCCATTCTGGTCAGCGGGTCAAGGCCTTCCGTTTCGTCATAAATATGCTCCACAAGTCTGATCGGCAGAACCTCCGGGTTATAGTGCTGCAGAATCCGCTCCTTCTCGTCCTCCTTCATGATGTTCGTATTGCCGACATAGAAGGTTCTGAGATTGTCGCCGTAACGCTCTGCATTGCGGTACATATTGTAGCCGCCGAAGAATTCGTCCGCACCCTCACCGGAATAGCACAGCTTGGTATGCTCTGCCGTTGCAAGGCAGCCGAGCGTGAATACGATTGCGGATGCATCACCGAGCGGCTGCTCCATGTTGTACATTACATAGGGTACAATGTCAAAATACTGCTGCGGCGTAATTTTTGCAACGGAATGCTCCACGCCGAGCAGCTTGGCCGTTTGAGCCGCAATCCGGGATTCGTCAAAGCGCTCCTCGTCGTAGCCGCAGGAATCCGCGCGCTTTGCATCGGACATCGCCAGCACGTAGGAGGAATCCACACCGCCCGAAAGAAACGATTCTGCCGTTTCGTCCGGTGTTTTGACCTCGCGCATCATCTGCGCAAGCGTTTCGTGAATCTCGTCGGCATATTCCGCTACGGATTTGCTGCGGTCCGTGTGATAGGAAGGCGCCCAGTAACGGGTAATCTGCAGCTGACCGTTCTGCCATTCGAGCAGACAGCCCGGCATCAGCTTTTTCAGACCCTTGAAGAAGGTGTCCTCTCCCGCGACATAGGTCAGCGAAAGATAAATCTGCAGCATTTCCTCATTCAGCTCGCGGACAAAGCCTTCCTGCCCGATGATGTCGCGGATCATGGTGCCGTAAAGCAGGCGGCCGTCCGCAGTCTGATAATAGTAAAACGGCTTGGTGCCGAAGTGATCGCGGAAGCAGACGGTCTTGTCCGATTCTGTATCCCGGAGCGCGAACGCAAACATGCCGTAAAGATGATCCGGCAGCGCATTGCCCCATTTTTCATAGCCCTTTGTCAGGATCTGCTGTTCCCGTTCCGCACGGGAGAGCGTTTTGTCAAGGGAGAGTGCATCGCAGAGCGCTTCCCAGTTGCGGATATGACCGCGGTAGGTTTTCAGTTCAATCATGTTCTTTCACCTCAGAACGCCCCCGCAGCCGGCAGGGGCAGAATCGGAAAGCACTGCTGCTTTTGCGGGTGCCTTCGCTGTTTTTCCTTATGCATAAACCATTGCAAGTATACCATATCTGCCGCGGATTGTCAAGCAAAAATGAATGTCCGGCTGTGATGTTATCCTTCCATTTTTGCTTCCTGCGGGCCGTCCTGCACATTGCCGTAAACCGTGACAGCATGGCCGAAAAAGATGCCGCCGTCGTCATACCACATTTCAAAGCTGCCGTCTGTATCCATGATGATACTTTCATTTTTGAGCTTTTTCGCAAAGGACTCTTCCGTATAAACAATGCCGGGATGCTCGTCATCGCTTTCCGCCCAGTCATTTGCAAGCGAGAGCAGCTGCTTTGCCGCAAAGGCACGCAGCTTTTTATCCCATGCAGCTTTCTTTTTCCAGAACTGCTCCAGCAGCGCAATGCCGGCGGAAGCATCCTCGTTTTCATCCTTTACGCGCAGCCGGATCGGAACCGGTTTTCTGCGCCATTCCTTTTCGGCGGAATACCACTTCAGCTCCTTGTCCAGCACAAGATCGCCGAATTCTTCGGAATGCACGGTCACCGGATTGAACCAGATGTCCAGCAGGTTCTGCAAATAATCGTCATGCTCGTTATCCGAGAGGATTTCGGTCACGTACATGCCCTGCAGGTGCTTTTCGTTGTTGAACATCGGACGTTCCGGGCACGAGACCGGCGGCAGGGCGCGGATGCGGTAGATTTTGTTTGCAGCAAAGAGGAGGCGGTCGCGGTCGCGCTTTTCTGCGAGTGCTTTCTGTTCATCCTCTTTTTTGAACAAAAAGACCGGCCAGTCGGTCGTGAAGGAAAGCCAGCCGCTGCTGCGTGCACGGATGCCTGCCGTCAGGTCAATGTATCCTGCAATATAAACATGATTGATGATGATCTTCGCACTTGCAAAGCCGGATTCGTCTGTTTCGGTCGTATAGATGATTCCGGTCGGCACGTCGCTGCGGCACGCCACAAGATATTCATGCGTTTCGGTCTCAAAGGTATCCCGGATCTGTTCCGGCATGGATATGCCGATTTTACACGGAAACTGCATTAACAGCACTCCTTTCGTTTCGGTGTCCGGCGCGGTGACAGCGCCGTTATCCATAGTATACCATAATTTTGCGGCATTTGTAAAGGGGGATGCCTGAGAACAGACCTTTCTGCGCATCAGCCCGAAATATGCAGAAAACGGCCGGCTGCAAATATCACTTCCTGCATCACACCGGACTTGCTTTTTCCTTTTTTCTGCTGTATAATAGTGATAAGTCCGTTCGCAGACTCTGCCAAAGCCTGCGGAACAATGCGGGATTGAATCGGCATACATGCAACAGGCGTTATGGAGCGGATGAATCATCCTGCATCACTTCAACCGTCAGCGATGCGGGCGCTTATGAGAGGGGGAACGTGCTGTGATGCGGCGTATGAAAAAACAGAACAGGCGGCCTCTTATTTTTGTTTTCTTTCTGTTGCTGGGCGGCGCCTGCCATACTGCGGATAAGATTACACACAGCGCCGGACGCTTTACGCCGAGTGCAGTGATGTTCTGTGCTGTCCTGCTGATTTATTCCGGTCTGATTATGTTCTGGATGCAGTCTGTCCGCCGAAGGCTGCTGCCGTCCCGTGCAAGATCCTGCATGATGCATGCCGGAAGGCTGATGCTGCTGTTTCTGACGGTCCGGGCATTCAAATACAGAATGGTGCCGGTCTCGGTTGCGTGGCTGAGCCGCCTGTGCTGGTACATCTACTATATTCCGATCATACTGATTCCGACGCTGTTCATGATGACCTGTCTTTCTTTTGCGGAAAGCAGCGGACAGAAAAGCTGCGTCAAGCGCTATCCGCTGGTGATCGGCTGGATTCTGGCGGCCGGCATCCTGACAAACGATCTGCATCATCTGGCATTTGTTCCCAATATCGCAGATTCGCTGTTTACCGGCGGTGATACAACTTATACACACGGGCCGCTGTTCTATGCGGCATATATCTGGGCGGGCGGCATGATTTTTGCCGGTGTTCTGAATCAGATCGTGGTTTCCCGCAAAACAGGAAATCTGAAAAAGGCAGCGAGTCCCTTTCTCTGTGTGCTGCTGATTCCGCTCCTGACAGCGGTCAACAATTCGATGCGGATAATCCGTCTGCCGGAGCCCTATAAAATGCCGGAGATTCTGATTTTCTGCATGATCGGTGTTTTTGAGGCGTGTATCCGGAACCGGCTGTTTCCGCACAATGAACAATATGACGTGTTCTTCTCACAGCTTGCCATTCCGGTCAGCATCACAGACAGGTCGCTGACAACGCTGTATCAGTCTGCGATTCCTGTTTCCGCGGACAAATCGCAGCTGTCGCAGGCGATCGGCTCTTTTCTCTACCCGCAGCCGGATATGCGGCTTTCCGGCATGACGCTGGAGGCAGGCTATGTGTTCTATGCCGAGGATGAAAGCAGTCTGCACCGGCTGAATGAGGAGCTGGAAGATGCCAATGATATGCTGTCTATGGAAAATGAGCTTCTCATTCATGAACAGGAGCTCGTCGAGGAACGTGCTGCGATTGAAGCGCGGAACCGTCTTTACGACAAGGCGGCTGCGGCTGTCTATCCGGCACAGAAGCGCATTGCCGAAATCCTGAAGCAGATGCAGCCGAATGCAGCATCATTCCGCGCGGATCTGGCAAGGGTGCTTTTCATGACGGCATTTGTCAAGCGCAAGGCGAATTTTGTGATGCTGAATGCAGAGCATGGAAGCATCACGCCGGAGGAGCTTGCCGTCGCGCTGAAAGAATCCGTGCATTATCTGCGTTATTGCGGCATTGAAGCAGATGTCAGCATGAGCGCGGCAAACGATTTTTCCTGCAGCACCGCAATGGCGGTCTATGACTGCTTTGAAACGGTGACGGAATTGCTCTGCGGCACCATATCCGAAATGCTGGTGCGCGTGACGGATCAGGAGCTGCTGATTCTTTCGGATACGGAACAGGAGCTGTCGCTTCCGGAACTTCCGCTGCCGTTTTGCTGCTCCGCCGAGGACGGCCGGACTGCGGTTCGTGTTCAGACCGGAGGTGCTGCATCATGAAAGCATTTTCGGAAATTTATCAGACGATTCCGGGAATTCTGCTGCTGCTTGCCGCCGTGCTGCTGGTTCTCGGTCAGTTCGGGAACGTGCTGCGTGCTGTACAGAAGCCGCGGCAGCTGCATCAGATTCTGCTGGCGGCGCTGCATCTGGCAGCAGGATTCACACTGCTGTTTCTGCTGCTTTACGGGATTGATGAAGAAGATCATTCGCTGTTTGATCCGGCACCGGAGCGGCAGGATTTCAGTCGCGTACTGATGGCTGTGCCGGCTGTCATTTATGCAGGTGCGGAATGCATTTCAGCTGGATTGCTGTATCTGCAGAGCCGGATCATCCGCCGGTATCGCATCCGGCATCTGACACCGGATGCGGTCAAGGAGGCGCTCGATCATCTGCCGGTTGCAGTCTGTATCAGTGATTTGCAGGGGAATGTGTTTCTTTCCAACCTCAGGATGAACGAGCTGACAGAAGAACTGACGACTGAGCATTTGCTGGATGCACACAGCCTGTGGCTCAGAATCACGGAACTCGGTACGCCGTGGAAGGACGGCTATCTTCTGCACGGCGATGCCGGCCGCGTGTATTTGTTCACAAAAAAACCAATGACGGTTCAGGAAACCGGAACGCAGAGACCGTTCACCTGCATCACGGCATCCGATATGACGGAGGTCTACCGCATTACGGAAGACCTTGCTGCGAAAAATAAGCATCTGAAAGAGGTGCAGTTTCATATGAGAGCGGTTGCGGCCTATGAGCGAAGCCTGATTGCGGCGCGGGAGAGCATCAAGGCACGGACTGCGGTTCACAATCAGCTTGGCAGCGTACTGCTCTGCGGCAAGCATTATCTGGATCATCCGGAGCGCGTGAAGGCGGATGAATTGCTGCATCTGCTCAATTACAGCAGCTTCTTTCAGCTGGTTGAAGCGGAGCAGAAAAAAACGGAGGATGCGGTATATCAGGCCATCCGCTTTGCAAAGCGGATCGGTGTGACTGTCAAAATCACAGATGCGATTCCGGAGCATCCACGCTTCCGCGATCTGCTGGCGCAGGCGATCGAGCAATGTGCTGCAAACACCGTGCGTCATGCAGGCGGCGACTGTCTCAGAGTGACGCTCCATGAAACGGATACACACTGCACCGCGCAGTTCCGCAATAACGGGAATCCGCCCGTCCAGCCGGTCACTGAAACCGGCGGGCTGCTGTATCTGCGGCAGGCGGCGGAGACGGACGGCGGAACCATGACAATCATGAGCGAGCCGGTCTTTCTGCTGACCGTTTCCCTCCCCAAAACTGAAAATTCGTAAGGCGTACCGGTACAAATATGCTCCGGTACGCCTTTTTTTCAAAAAATATACCCGATTGGGTAGGTGACAAGCCGGATGTCCTATGCTATAATGAAAATGGCGGCACAGAAATCTGTGCAATTCGCAGAAAGGAGCGGAGAATTATGGAACAACGGCAGGTGATGCAATGGTGAATACGCCGTACACAGTTATTATTGTAGACGATGAGCTGATCTCGCGCGGCTTTATGGAAATGCTGATAAAGCCGCTTGAGGACTACCGGATTGCAGCAGTGCTCTCCTATGCAAAGGATGCGATGCAGTGGTGCAGCCGGAACAAACCGCCCGATCTGATTCTGATGGATGTGATGATGGAAAAGGGCATGGACGGACTGACTGCGGCAGAGATGCTCAAGCAGATGTATCCGCAGACAAAAATCATCCTGACAACATCAATGGTCGATACCGGTTTTCTCAATCAGGCAAAGAGTGCCGGAATTGACAGCTTCTGGTTCAAAAGCTGCTCGGAAATTTCCCTGACGGATATTATGGACAGAACTATGGCAGGCTGCTCTGTCTATCCGGAGGATGCGCCTGCTGTGATGCTCGGTGCGCTTCCCGCAAACGAGCTGACCAGTCAGCAGCGCAAACTGCTCCGGCTGCTGATCGACGGGCTCTCCAACCGCGAAATCGGAGAGCGCATGTATATCAGCCCGAACACAGTCAAAGCGCATCTGGAGGATCTGATGCGGAAAACAGGGATTCATTCCCGTATTTCTCTTGCCGCAAAGGCGTCGCGGCTCGGTGTCGTTGTCAGCGACAGCGACAGGCTTGAGCCGGCGGACGCGGTATCCCCAAGCAGTATCCCCCCACACAGATGATCATGAAAGTGAGGAATCAGACTTATGAAGCACACACGAAAGCGCATTCTTTCCCTGCTGACAGCAGGTGTCATGACGATGTCGATGCTGCCTGCCGTATGCCCTGCACTGCCTGCCGCGGCAAATCCGGGATTCAGCGATCCGGATTTCGAGGATGATACCGACCTGACGATCGACTTCAATCAGGACGCTCTGGATCCCGAAACTTCCTTTTCAAAGATGGGCGAAGCAGGCAGAACCCGGAAAAATGTTGAAATTGATTATTACAGAAGCAATTACAACAAATTTCACTGGAAGCATGTCCGGTTCTGGACCTGCAACAACGCGCCGCCCGCAAAATCATGGGTTGCGTGGCTGTGCGGCTTCAGACCTTCCTCCGAGGATCCGAAAAAGGGCTATCAGAGCTTTTTGAATGATACGGCACCTTCTTCCATCCGGAATTGTCTGGAATCGACCGATGAAGGGGATACCTATGTGGCACTGGCAGCGGATGATACCCATGAAGAATTTGAGCAGGATGTCTGGCAGCCGATCCGCATCACAACGGATAAGGTGCTGGATCTGAACGGCCATTTTCTTTCGATTGAGTATAACCGGAACCGCAACAATTCCACGGATTATAAATGTCAGAATACAACGGATCTTAATGCGCACAACTGCTGGGCTTTTGAGATCACGAACGGCGCCACGCTGACGATCATTGATTCCTCTGCATGGCGCGGCGAAAACGAAGGAAACGGTACCGGCGGCATCTCCTTTACCGGTTATATGGTCGATCCGTTCAAGTACGGCATCATTTACAATACGACCCGCGATCTGTTCCATGTGGATAACGGTAATCTGGTCATCTACGGCGGCAGCTTTCAGGCCGGCAGAAAAAAGGATCAGCTGAAGAAAAATTTTTCTTGGAGCAATCTGAAAACCGTCATCGGACAAGCCGTGGAGCTGGGCGTTAATATTGCCGAATATTCCACAGGGCTGAATCTTGCAACAGCAGAATATGAAGATGTTGCTGCAAAACTGAAACAGTTTGTGGACAAGTCTGCGCTCGGAGAATCAAATGAGACCGGCGATGACGACGGCGATATCTCGAACGGCAAAAGCCAGACCGTGATCCCGCGGGACGGCAAAAACGGTTCCCCGACGGAGGAGCAGAAAGGCAAATCTCCGGATTCGGAAGCCGGCCGCGACAAGACCGTCGGCGAGAAGCAGAAGGACGGAAAAAAAGAAGGCGAAAATAAAGCAAATGAACAAGGAACCGCAAAGGATGATAAAAATACACAGCTTGCAAAAGCACAGAATAACATCATCAATAAAGCTGCCGACAAGGAGAAGATCGGCAAAATGGTGGATGGGGCCTTTGCGCTGACGGACGGCATCATCGGGCTGTTCGGAACGGATCAGAAAACGCGCGTGACGCAGTCGATCAAGGGCACGGTTGTCCGCGTCGGCAATTCAGGCTCGTTTGTTGCATACGGCGGTACATTCAGAGGCTACGGCTCCACGCCGAATACCCGGAACGCTGTCATCGAGCTCAACAGCATCCCCGCATCCCGCAAGACATGGGATAAGAGCAAGAATCAGGGCGGCGTTGCCTATATCTACGGCGGCACCTTTGAAGGCTACAGCGGCGCCAATATCTTTAACATGATCCGGTTCAACGAAAATCAGAAGGCATGGCAGTATACCCGTGATACAAACGGCGTGCGGAGCGCTGCAACGCAGGTGCCGCTTTCTGTGCAGGAGACCGGCGGCGTCGAGGTTCTGTATTATCAGAATCAGGAGGAGCTCAATCAGAATCCCGATGCAGAGCCGATTCCGATCAACACCTCGAATGTGCAGGTGCGCGGCGGTGTATTCCGCTGCTACTACGATCTGATGAATCTTGCAATCTGCGAGGACGACAGTCAGAATTTCCGCAAATTCCCCGGCACAATGGGCGCGGTCAATCTCGGCGTCGAATCCTTTAACAACGAACTCATCAAGGACGGCAGAATCCAGATCGTTGACAAATACGGCGACGGCGCACTTGTTCTGATGGATGAACAAAAGCCGGAGGAAGCCGGCGGAGACGGACTCTATCATTACCGTCTGTTCTGCGGCGATACAGAGCTGCGCTATAAGGGCTATCTGGAAGTGATGCCGAACAACAATCCGCTCATCAGCGCTTCCAAATCGCTGCAGCTTGCGACCTATGTCGGTGCAGGCAAGAGCACGCAGAGCATCTTTCAGGATGATGCGGATAATACCCGTGCGCCTTACCGGCAGTCGGAATGCTATTTTGATGTCATGCTGAGCAGCGATGCGCAGCTCGCAGATCCGGATATTCCGGATTCACTGGAAAAATATTCCGTCAAGCCGAATTTCTACCGCCGTGCAGATGAGGACAATGAGCAGGCGCATATGGATGTGTGCGGACAGTACCTTGCCAATTCCGAGGTCTGGTATTATCCGGAGCCGCTGACGGCTGACGGACAGCAAATCCCGGATTTTGCCTACGGTTATTCTGCGATCCGGCACAGAACCGCAGACGGCATCCGCGATGTCCGGTCGATGGATCTCTATTTCGATCCGGACTGGGAGGGAAATATCCGCAATTTCGGTTCGGATTATATTTCCTGCTACAGCAATGAAAATGACAGCATCCGGACAAGTATGCAGTATTTCACCTATAAGGTCTACCGGGTCGATCCGCTGACACGTACCAATATCTATGAACTCGACAAAAACGATACATACAACACAGATAAACCGCTGATTGAGGTGCGGTACGGCTCCAGTAAGGATGCGCTGAAATGCAAGCTGCCGCTGAAGGATCTGCAAACGGAAATCGGCCGGCAGAAGGGTGAACCGAACTGGAAGTTCCAGGGCGGCGAAATGTATCGCATCGTTCTGGAAATGGAAGAATATGTCGGCATGAACTATGACGGCAGTTATACGGATAACAGCAGCAGTCAGACAGCAAGCTGGATGCATGCACGCAAGGGCAGGTTCAGTCAGCGGCTTCCGCTTGCAAAAGCAAAGACATCCGTTATTTTCCGCTGCTATGATCCGGACGAACAGAAGAATATCGGCGAAGCGCTGCTTGCAACGGATTTTACACCGCTGCAGTGGATGGAAAAAACAGAGCAGCTTGCCGCAGATCAGGTTCACACAATCGAACTTCTGAACGGCAAGGCCGGTCTGACGGACTGGGAAGCCGACGGCAAGATTTTTGATGTTTACTATCAGTGGTGGGAGACCGATGAAAAGGGCAATCCGATCCGCATGATCGCCGGAACCGATAACGTCTATGAGGGCAGTCAGGAAGACCGGGAAAAGCATGTGCCTTCCTCATTCAACATCAAAACTGACGGCAAAACATATGTCAACACAGTCAATCCGGAGGATCCGCTTGCCGACAGCTACGGGGAAAACGGTCTGCCCGCGGATCAAACGCTGTGGAATTACAAGCAGCTTCATATGTACACCTTTGAAATGACGCCGAACATTCTCTTAAAGCGGATTCCTGAGAGGAATCTCTCGCTGAACAACAACAATGCTTTTGCAACCAATACGGATTCCTGCTATATTCCGATTGACATGGCAGGAAAATATGTGCGTGTCAAGGCAGTCGCTGTGAACCCGAAGTGGCCGGTTGCCTATGATTTCAAGCAGACATTCTGGTCGCATCCGATAAAGGTCTATGCGGATATTGAAGCGATCAAGGGCGATCTTTCGCTGAATTATTCCGACGGCATGAACTATGCGACATATGACAAGCCGTTCACGCTGTCACTGGACAAGCTGGAGGGACTGACCGACGGGGAAACAGTCAGTGCGGTCAGCTTCTTTGCAGGCGGGAAACAAAAGGTGTTCACGGACCTGAATCTGACGGATGTTTCCAAAGTGCCGGCGGTCAAATATCCGGAGGACTTTTATCCGGAAGACTATCCGCTCGAACGGCTCCACGGCAATACAGCCGGCAGATTCCGGGCGGAAATTACAACAAGCAAAAACGGCCGCAAATTCCGGACAGCAGAAATTCTTTCCACGGAAACGCCGACATTCCGCTATGAGGTCAATACGGTATCCATAGTGCTCACAGGCGCAGAATCCGAAACCTACCGGC
The DNA here is from genome assembly GCA_017427265.1 of Oscillospiraceae bacterium. Classification (GTDB taxonomy): domain Bacteria; phylum Bacillota; class Clostridia; order Oscillospirales; family Ruminococcaceae; genus Firm-04. The sequence goes on from JAFRTG010000015.1 coordinate 68,566, forward strand.
TGGCCGACATTGAGAACGGACAGTATGATGAAGGCATCCAGGCGTTCCTGCCGCAGCCCTATTATGCAACAATCGGCTGGGATTTTGCAGATGCTGCATCAACAAACAGCAGGGTCGCGTCACTCGGTCATGACGGGCTGATCCGGTTCGGCGGAGAGCCCGGAGAGACGGTCATCTCGGTCAGCGGGCCGGACGGCGCCAAGCTCTCCAAAACAATCACCGTGATCCGGAATTACGATTCGTTTGCAGTCAGCGGCATCAAGCCGCCGGTGATCGGAGAACCGCTCAGCTTCACGGCGGATATTCCGGAGGATGCCCCCTACCATATCACGGATATTACGTGGATGAAGGGCAGCACGCCTGTTGCCAAGGATGAGCCGGCGGTTTACTTCCAGCCGTATACCATCTGTGTGACGGTGGAATCCAATGATTTCTGTGAATCGCGCGGTACCTTCTCCGCATTCAGCCTTGCAGCAGAGCAGCCAGACGGCTCTGTCGATCTCATCAGCGATTCCATGCTGCAGTATGACTATGCACGGCAGGATTATGATGAAGAGACAGGAAAGGATCTGGAACGCTTCACATTCCGATATACATATCCGGCACAGTCGGATCATCAGACCGGACTGATTGACACGGTCTATATGGATTTCCCGACAGAGGTCACGGAGGGTGAAAACTTCCTGCGCTGGCTCGACAAAGTACATGTCTATACGACGGGCTATGACGAGGGCTTTGAATTTATCCTGACACCGACCTACGATGCGGATGCCGCTGCGGCCGCAAAGGCATACGGCTATAATATAGCAGCTAATAAGCAGCTCAATTACTTTGTCAGAGGCGTACAGAACGGCCTTTCAGCGGAAATCAAAATACCCGCTGCACTGGCTGAAACAGGCGACCAGTTTGCAGAAAAAGTCAAACTGATTGTCAACGGACATGAGGGCGGAGAGATCCTGCGCTACGGTTCCGCGCATATCCTGTTCACGGCACCGGATACGCTGACAGTCAAAACAGGTGCGGCACCGCCCGCCAAGCCGGAATATGCAGTCAAACAGCCGAATGCAGTCATCAATGAGCCGATCGTGCTTGAGGATCTGCTGGTAAGCAATGCGCCCGGTGTCTCGCTCAGAATGAGCAGCATCTCCTTTGACAGAGACAACGATGAATACTTCACCTGTGATCTGAAAGAAGGCACACTGACGCCGATCAAATCGCTTGAAGGTACGCACAGCCGGATCTACATCAATTATACGCTCGAATACGATTCGGACGGCGACGGCTTGGCTGAGTATCAGGAAACAGGCAGCATTTCGATTAGTAAGGTGTATGAGAATGCGGCGGATATTCCGGAGCCGGCAGAACCGGGCAAGGCCGTCATCACCGCGCTGGATCCGGACGGCGAAGAAGCTTATACGACGGACTATCCGGTCGGCAGCAAGTCAGTGCTTCCGGAAATCAGCGGCGCGTTCATTACCGGCATCTTTGATGCAGCAGGAAAACCTGTTGCGCTCAGCAATCTGAAGGACGGTGAACAGTATACTGTCAGATCCGTTCCGGCAGACAGCATTGAGATTCACAGCGGCGCAGACTGCGTCAATGCGGTTGTCAGGGATGCAGACGGCACAATCCTCAAGGATATTCAGATTTCTGCGGACGGCTCGCATTTCACTTCCGGAGAATGCATCAGGGAACTGGAATCCGACAGTGATTACACACTGTATTACAGAGCCGGCACAAACGGAACGGTCTACAAGCGCAATTTCCGCACGGTCAAGCGGAATTACGGTGTTGCAGTCGGTCATTCAATCGTGACGGATGCCAATCTCGGTGATCTGGAACAGGACGGCTGGCACTATGATCCTGCAAGCAAAACCCTGACGCTCAAAAACTTCACGCTGAAAGATTCCGGAACCACAGCAGCCTCCGGAGCGTTCGGCGGATTCGCATACAATACACAGGCGACGATCGTTTCGCAGGATGCACTGACTGTTCATCTGATCGGTGACAATACTGTTTCCCAGACCTCTGACAGCTTCGGTACTGCCGTAATCTTTGCAGCGAAGGATCTGACCGTCATCGGAAACGGCAATCTGAAGCTCGAAAACGGCTACGGTGCATTGACGACCGCGCAGGGAGATATCAACCTGAACAGCACCGGCAAACTGGAGATAACAGGCGGTTCCACGACCGGATATTATGCATTCCAGCCGGGTGAAGGCATTGTTCGCTATACAAACGGAACAGTTGACTATCAGCCGAAGCTCATCAAAATCGAAGGCCAGTATTATCAGGCAGGTACCGTTCTCAGTAAGGATGACATGGATAAACTGGATTGCTCCGAAGCGCACCATGAGATCACAGTGGAGGTTGCAGGCGCGGACGGCATATACCGGACAATTTCTGCAAGTGAGATTCCGGATATAAGTCAATCCGGAGAGACAAGAGAGAGCTTTCTGCGCATTATACCGCAGCACAGCGATACGGAAAAGATCACGGACAAAGAAAACCATATCTCCGGTTCGTGTGATGTCGGCAGCAGCTATTACTGCGTCTGCGAATGCGGACACATCGGAGAAGTCAGCTTTGAGCAGCCTGCTGAGGAACATCATCTGGTTCCGCACAGCGCAAAAGCTGCATCCTGCACGGAATCCGGCACAGTTGCATATTGGGAATGCGAACACTGCGGCGAGTTCTATGCGGATGAAGCCGGTACAAAGAAGCTGCGCGAATCGGAACTGACTGTTCCGCCGCTCGGACACAGTCTGATACATCATGAAGAACTGTCTGCAACATGCACGAAGTCCGGAACTGCCGAATACTGGTCATGCACGGTCTGCGGCGAATGCTATGCAGATGCAGAGGGCGAGAAGCTGCTCTTTGCGTCCGATCTGACCGTTCCGGCAACGGGACATCAGTGGATTCACATCAATAAAAAGCCGGCGACCTGTACCGAAGACGGCACAATCGAACACTGGAAGTGCGAACACTGCGGCAAACTCAGCGCGGATGCGTCCGGTCTGATTTCTTTGAAGCAGGATGATCTGACGGAGCAGGCGACCGGTCATATCTGGAGTGCATGGACGGTCACAAAGCAGCCGACGGCGACTGCGGAGGGCGAAGAAGTGCACACATGCAGCCGCTGCAATGAAACGGAGAAACGGGTGATTCCTGCGGATCCGAGCCTGACTACCACAACAACCACGACAACTATGACCTCGACCACCACAACAACGAAGGCGACTACGACTTCGACGACAACTACAACAACGAAGGCGACTACGACCTCGACAACCACCACGACAAAGGCGACTACGACCTCGACCACCACAACAACGAAGGCGACTACGACCACAACAACTACAACAACGAAGGCGACTACGACCTCGACGACTACAACAACGAAGGCGACTACGACCTCGACAACTACTACAACGAAGGCGACTACGACTTCGACAACAACAACGACGAAGGCGACTACGACCTCGACAACAACAACAACGAGGGCGACTACGACTTCGACAACAACAACGACGAAGGCAACTACGACCACAACAACTACAACAACGAAGGCGACTACGACCTCGACAACTACAACAACAACGAAGGCAACTACGACCACAACAACTACAA
>JAFRTG010000016.1 GCA_017427265.1 Oscillospiraceae bacterium
GACCCGAAGCTGACAGGTCTGATTGCGATTGCGGAGCTGCGCGGTCTGCACAGCGTCGGTGTCGAGGGTACGGTCAAGCACTGCTGCGGCAACAATCAGGAGACAAACCGTCATTTCCTGAATGCGACAGTCTCTGAGCGCGCGCTGCGTGAAATCTATCTGAAAGGCTTTGAGCTTGCGGTCAAGGAGGGCGGCGCAAAGTCGATCATGACAACATACGGCTGCGTCAACGGGCTCTGGACTGCCGGAAACTATGACCTCTGTACGGAGATTATCCGCGGCGAGTGGGGCTATACCGGCTTCCTCATGACGGACTGGTGGGCGAATATCAACGAGCGCGGTCAGGCGCCGGATAAGACTGATTTTGCTGCAATGGTGCGTGCGCAGAATGATGTCTATATGGTCTGCGCGGACTGCGTGCAGCATGAGGATAATCTTGCGGAGGCATTTGCGGCAGGTGAAGTAACGCGCGGTGAATTGCAGCGCTGTGCGGCGAATGTCTGCCGGTTTGCGATGCATACGCATGCTATGGAGCGGCTGCTCGGCGATGCGCCGGAGATCACGGTCGAGAACCGTCCGGCGGATGCTGCTGAGCAGGAGGGCGATGTGATTTTCTATGATCTCGGCAATGATCTGACGATTCCGCTGGAGGGCATCTGCACGGACAAGGGTACCAATTATGCCTTTGCGCTGACAGTCAATACGCCGGGCTGGTACCGCGTGACGCTGACGGCATCCTCGGAGCAGAGCGAGCTTGCACAGATTCCGGTGACACTGTTCAGCATGGGTACGGCGAGCGGTACGTTTACATGGAACGGCACGGGCGGCAAGCCGGTTTCGTTCTCGGCAAGTGTGCCGATGTTCTCGCGGTTTACGGCAAACCGTCTGTATTTTGCACAGAGCGGACTGCGGATGCATGAAATCCGGATCGAGCTGGTGAGCGATCAGTTTGATGTTTCGCATATGAACGATAAACCCGAAGAATAATTGCATATCAGCTGACCGGATATACGGTAAGGAAAGCGGTTCGCTTTTCTGCTGTATATCCGGCTGCTGTTTTTGGCGCTTGACAAAAGGGACGATAACTGTTATAATAGTACAGTCAGATCAAAAGGGGTTGTTTTGCTCAATTCATAAACCATTTGCACCTGTGGTGAAACTGGCAGACACGTTGGATTTAGGTTCCAATGCCGCAAGGCGTGCAGGTTCAAGTCCTGTCAGGTGCATAATCGAAGAATCTGCGGAAATACGTTGTTTCGCAGATTCTTCTTCACTTTTATGTCATACTGGATGTCATGCGCTTATAGTAAAATATAGCCGCTTGATACCATTTTATGACGAAACATGACACAAAATATGACACGAAAAGAGACCGAAGGAGTCAGTCCTTCCGGTCTCTTTTTTTGTCCTCATATTTACTGTGAGCTGCCTCAAAACGGGCAACGATGTCATTCTCAACCTGACGTCGTTTATCGCTCATTGTGTGCTGATAAATGTTTTTGAGTGTGCTGTCTGTTTTCCAGCCGCCGCGCTCCATGATATATTTGTCCGGCACACCCATTGCATGAAGAATTGACGCCTGGTAATGGCGCAAATCATGGAAACGAAAATGCGGAAGATTGAATTTTGTCCGAACATCTATAAAGTAGTCTGTAATTGTCACCGGCGCAAGCTCGACGATCCTGCCGGATGCTGATCGAGGAACGAGCCGCTCGATCACGAAAGCCGGCATCTTGATATCGCGGTAACCTGCCTTGCTTTTCGGCTGCTTGATTACCCATTGCTTTGCGTCATCCAGCACCATCGCCTTGCGGACATGGATAACATTACCTTCGATATCATCCAGCGTCAGCGCCGCACATTCGGAACGGCGAAGTGAACCGAATGCAGCAAGCAGTACTGCTTTTTCAAGCTCTGTGCCGCGGATGCTACTGACAAGGTTCTCGACCTCTGCCTCAGTCGGGACATAGATTTCCGCTTTTTTCGGCTGCGGCAGCCGCGTGTTCAGTACGATCTCCGGCGCGAACATGCGCAGAACAGCACTCAGTAAGCCGTGAGCGTTTCGTACAGACTTCGGACTGTGGTCTGCTGCCATGATGTTGACGGCGCTCTGGACAGCTTCCTGCGTGATCTTCGACAGCTTGAGCGGCATCAGCTCCGGAAAGTCATGCGCTGCCGCCCGTGTATATTCTCTGACTGTAGAAGGGGAGAGCGTATTCCGCTTGATTTCGATGTAACGCACATATGCCTTGGCAAGTGTGCGGTCATCAGACCGGGCTGCTGTCTTTTTCTTCGCGGCGTATTCCGCAGCCAGATACTCGGCGTCTTTCTTCGCTGGTGCCGTGAAGCTCTTGTATATATTTTTCCCTTCGGCGGTCTTGCCGTCATACACACGGACACGCCAGCTCCCTGACGGCAGCTTCTTCGCTTTTGCCATGTGATCACTCCTTTATGCGTATGCCAGTTTACCTTTCGGGGAAGGAATATCTCTGCCGAGCATGTCGGCGGTCTCGATCCACTCATCAACGATCACCGCGACATTGCGGAGTGCTTCTTCCATTGTTTCGCCGTCAGCCATGCAGCCTGCGAGCTCCGGCACCTCTGCAACGTAGTGGTTATCTTTATCGTTCCAATAGATAATTGTTTCGTACTTATGCATGATCTTACTCATAATCAATCGGGAAATACATAGGTGCACAAGTCTTTTCGCCTTGATTCTTGGCGATTTTCATATCATCCTCTAATGGGAAGAAGCCGTTTCGCTCATATAGATGATAGCCTTCCTGCGTTGATGACAGCGTAATAAAGGCAAATCCAATATGAGAAGAGCGAAGATCACATATTCTGTTCAGGCAATCGGAAAGAAGCAGATCAGAGATATTCTGTGTATCTGCATCTGCATTCGAGACTTTATGCTTCTGGACGGACTGATCAACCGCAAAGAAATTGATATAGACAGAGCCGCCGACGCGATATTCGTTTCCGTCTTCGATGTGTCCGGTGCTGATATTATAGTAACCGATGACCTTTTTGTCTAACAGCATCACGAAGGTTTTGCCGACCATTTCCAGAAATGCGTCATCGCTTCGCAGAAAACTCGAAATCGCAAGATTGCCGCAGTCAAAGTCTCTTGCTGCTGACAGCAACTCCCGAGTGTACGGCACGGTCAAATATTTACTCATGCTTCTGCCTCTCATCATCTTTGACAAGGATAAATGTCGCTGTTTCCTCATCATATTCCAAATGCGCGTTCCGGATGAGTTCTCTGTTACGGTCAATCATTCCGCGCTTGCGACGCAGCTTGATTGTCTCTCTGTTTGCACGGAACGGCTTTCCGTCATACATTGCATATGCTCCCATATGAGCACCTCCTTCATTATAGTATGCGCTGCGAAATGTATTGAAATCAATACATTTTGACTTAGCGCTTAAATGCATTTTACTTTCGATAATATGCAGTATCCATAAATAACAATTTATTACGCGAATCAATTTCCCGCAGTACGGCAATCAGTAGTTTTTCATATTGGCTCATGGGTTATGCATCGCTCCTTATTCATCTTCATTTTCTTCTGATATATCATCAAACTCTGGAACAACCTCATCACGATTGATACTTTGATAATACTGTTCAGCAATCATTGTGCGTCGGAATTCAGCAGTCGGGTCAAATTCCAAAACAGCTTGCTCCAGTTCATCAATCGGTACACGGAAGAATTCTTTACGTAGATTAACCTTATTCACACGCTGCTGATTGAAACGCTTATGTAGTGCTGTTTCAAGACTCGGCGCATCTTGTGAGAAGATCAGACTATGCACATCAAATTCAAACGGTACACTTGCATTGCCGAGTTCATGAATACGATCCATAGGCTCAAAGCGCCGCGTCATGCCGATTTTGAACACATCATCGCCAAATGAACCGAGATTACTGATTATATAGACATGTCCGGCTTTTCCATTCTGAAGATTGACGATTTGCGCTTTCTTTTCCTGAACCTGCTGTCGCTGTCCTTCCAGTTCTGCAATTCGAGCACGAAGCTGTGCAAGTACTGTTTCATCAGAGGCAGCCTCAACCTTTTCAATTAGCTGTTCGATCTCCGTATTGAATTTGGATTCCTCGTGTTCTATCTTCCTGCGTTCTATTTCAAGAGCTTTTCGTTCTTCTGCTTCCTGCTTCATCTGCTCGCGCAAAGCCCGCTGCTCCTCGCGTGCCTGTTCTTTCTTGACATAGTATTCATATTCGATTTTGACGGTTCCAATAAAAAGAAATTCGATCTCTGCAATAAAACTTTTCATTGTCGGCGCAATACTCTGATTTCCTTCTACTGCAACTTCGTAATAGCGTTGCGTAACGGATTTGACATTTCCGACAGCATCTTCTATCTTGCCAAATGAGAGCGTTGACAGGATGTTTTGCAGTTCCGCTTCCATTGCAATGACCATAAGCTGATAGATCGCAATATTGGATTTGGTAGTGTATCTGCCTTCATACCGCTTAAACACTTTTTGGATTTCTCGCTGATTCTGATTGTATCGTTTCCGCAGATCGCGCATATTCATACAGTTCAGATCAACATGGACAATCGGCATCAGGTAATCATCCGGCAGAATATCTGAAAGGATAGCATCCGGATTCTTCTCGTATCCTTTTACAGCGGCTTTGTATTGCTCATAAAGCTGCTTGACTTTCTGTGTATCCGAAACTGTTTTATCATATGCTGCTTTTTTCTGCTGGGTATCTGCCATTGTCAGCGCAAGTAATTCCTGATCCGCTTTCAACTGCGTGTATTCAGTGTGTTTGGCTTCGAGCTGCTGAGTGATTGCATCGAGGTCTTTCTGCTCCTGTGGCATACTTGCTTTGAGTTCACCGAGTTGCTTAACGGAATCTTGATATTGCTGTTTAATAGTCTCAATTTGCTGTTGCATCCGATTGACTTGCTGGATGAGTTCATTGTTTTGACTCTGAGCTTGTTGAAGCTGCTCTTTTAACTGTTGATTTTCGGTTGCTTTGAACAAATCCAGAAATCCCATAGTCTAATTCCCTCCTCTTCTCACAATGCATCTTCTTTTGCTGTTGCTGCTATTTCTTGATAACGAGCAATGTCAGCAAGGGATGCGACATAGTCGCAGACAGTTCTTTGTTGGCTGCTGTCCAGCTGATCAAAATTGTTTAGAAGTTGCAGCTTATCATCTGATAAGTCTTCTATCTGTTTACGTCCGAGTAGAAAGTCAATAGATACAGAAAGATAATCGGCAATTCTTGCAAAATCAAAATAAGCAAGACCTTTTCCGGATGCAAGCTGTGAGATCGTATTGATCCCCATATCTAAGTCTGCCAACATTGTCCCGATTTTTATTTCTTTCTTTTTTGCGCATTCTCGGATCAGATTGGCAACCGTGTTTGCATCATTCACAAAAAGCACCTCCTTAAATTAGCTAATATCACGAAATTCAGCTTATCGCGTGAAACTAGTATTGACATTCACGCGATAGAGTGATATAATAAACCCATACCAAGAGTATACGAACAGACGAAACGGCAGACCTCCGTTTACAGATGCGCAAAGTGGTGTATAGCGATAATTACTCAGTATCAGTATACACCATTTTTGCGCCGGTGTCAATACCGAAGGTATAACAGAAAGGAGCGTGAAAGCATGGCATTTGGCGACAATCTGAAGAAGCTGCGTGAGATGCGCGGCATCAGCACATCGGAGCTTGCGGAGAGTGCAGGCGTTGCACAGCCGCAGATTTCTAAGTATGAGGCGGGGCAGTCTCTGCCGAATGTGGTAACTGCGGTCAGAATCGCGGTTCGCCTCGGCACAACTGTCGAGCGCCTTGTCGGAGAGGAGTGAGAATGATGCCAAGAACCAGACCGCCGGAATTTCCGGAACTGGAAAAACAAATCCTAACTCGCGGCATAACCAAGAAGCAAATAGCGGCGCTTTTGGAAATCAATGTCCATACGCTCAGCAACAAACTGACAGGACAGGTGGAGTTTACATTGAGCGAAGTCGAAAAGATTGCTTCGCTATTTCCGGATATGCAATGGGAAGTCCTGTTTGAGCGATCAAAAAAAGAGCAGGGTGCTGAGAACGCCCTACTCAAGTGCTGACTTGATTTACTTCTTTTTGCCGGTCTTTGTCTGAGATAATGCACTACCGGCTACGGACTTTACAGATTTACTCGTACCGGAGCTTTTCAGCAGCTTGGAGGCTTTGCTTGCTACGGACTTGCTTGTCTGTTTTGTATTCGCCATACTATCACCTGCCTTTCATTGTATTATGCAGTTATTTTAGCATGAATGCAATGTAAAGTCAATATGTAGTAGTGTGCTGTAATTAAAAACACAATATATTGTAATCTCAATGTAATGAAAGGAGTAAGAACATGGCAGCCAAACGGAAAAAGACGCCTGCTGAGTGCGTGGCAGCGATTGTGACGGCGTCAATGGCGGTTCGCAGCATGACTGCGCGCCAGCTCGCTGATCTGGTCGGCGTACACTATCAGACCGTGTACAACGACCTCAAGGACCCGAACAAAATGACGATGTACCGTATGTGGTTGTATTTCACGGCGCTTGATGTCCCGATTGACAAGGGGCTTGAAGCGTTTGCGGACAGCTTCGCACGGTCTCTCGTTGTGCAATGAAAGGAGTAATACGATGATCAAAGCGGAAACAATAAAATCACCGGACGAAAACCATATTTCCTGCGTATTGTGCATGGAAGGCACACCGGCTGAAACAGGGATGGATATGCACGCGATTATCAAGGGCTTCACGCTCAATTTGCTGCAAAATTGTGTTCCCGGCAAAGAGCTGTCAATGACTATGTTTCTTGCAACGCGCTTTGCAGAAGCGGTACATGAAGCCTATCAGGAATACTTGCAGGTGAAGCAGCATGAAGCTACTGACTGATATGCCGGAATGGGTGGGCTTCTCGATCCTGCTGCTCATTGACGCGCTGGTGCTGTCACTGGCGCGGGCGCACGATCAGCGAGAGATGCAGAAGCTCATGCACAGCGAACGGCAGCGGATGTCTGTATGGGCAGAGGAACGTGCGGATCAGCTCGCCGAGGCAAAGGTGCGGGAGCAGCTGATCGAAGAGCGCATGAAGAGAGCGAACAGGATGTGATATCTATGGATTGGATTCCCATTGGTGAACCGAATGTTCCGGAGCTGTCGCCGGACGCGAAGGCTGTGCGCGATTACATTACCGAGAACTGCATCGCTCAAATCACAGGCAAGACCGCAGCCGCGATGTGCAGAGCTCTGCACATGGGCATTGACCGCTTTCAGGATGCGGTCTATGAATATCGAAAGTGGGAGGCTATCATGTCAAGAAGACCGAAAATCAATAAGGAGCAGCGTACAGAAATGCTGCGGCTCCACAATGAGGAGCGCTATTCTGTCGGAAAGCTCGCAAGCAAATACGGCTGTTCGCAGACTGCCGTGAAAACAGCTCTGCAAGCGGCAAAGATCGAAGCAGAGGATGCGATGCTCGATAAACATACTCTGCATATCTGCATTGCAAGCTCATGTGCGGTTGACGAGGCACAGATCAAGGATATTGCAGCAGAAGGCGCCGAGCTGGAAGACTGTGAAAACGGCATCCCGAATACGCCGCTTGTGCCGGCTGAGATCGAAAAGGAAATCTCCGCGAACGCAGAATCGGAGGCGCTTCCGTTCTACATCACAGATGCGCTTGCGGAGCATATCAGATCTCTCAGTTTGGAAATTGAGGAGCGTGAGCAGCGAGTCGCGGAGCTGCAAGCTGAGATTGAGGATTATCAGTTTGAGCGTGAGAAGATTGCCGCGTGGCTGGAGGAGCACACATGATTACGGTTCCAAACCAACGCACGGTCACGCTGAAGCTGACACGAGGCGAGGTGTGCAAGCTGCTGATTTCGATGACTGCGCAGTATGAGGCAGCGCCGGAGAACCGACAGCAACTCTATGCGCTGCATAAGAAGATCGCGGAGCAGCTGGAAGTGCACGATAAGAAGTGGGAGGACAAGGAATGATTGCAGTCAAGATCGAACCAAACAGAAAGCCGCATCTTGTCGGAATCGAGGGCAGCAGCATTGTCGAAGAACTGCACCTGTTGCAGCAACATGTCGGCGGGTACATCGAGACTATTCTGCTGCGTGACGGCGGCGTCATGCTTGTGGATGAGGACGGCCGCATGAAGCACAGTGAGGAAAACCTGATTGCAACTGTACTTTGTGGGAAACAGATTCTCGGTACTGTGCTGATTGTCGGGCAGAATGAAGAGATGCTCACAGATGTGCCGTCAAAGTATTACGCGCTGCTTGCGATTGATATGGTATAAGAAAAGCCGCATCCGATATGGAGAATCGGACACGGCGCAAAGGAAAATGTTTATGGTGCTATTATAGCACAGAAATGGAGAAAAGTCAATGGATATGAATAAAGATTTGCTTGTCAAGAGCGAAACCGTCAGGAGACTTCCTGATTTGGAGCAGCTTGCGCTCGGTTCGGCTCTTTATAAGAAATGCAGAGACAACTTCATCGACAGCACCGAGGAACTGATTGCGGCAGTCAAAGACGGGAGTATTAAGCTGATGATTGGAAGCAGCGCCGCCAGGAAAGTGAAGACTGTGCTGATGAATGCACATCTTGTGGAGGGATAAGAATGAACAAGGTCATTTTAATGGGACGGCTCACAGCCGATCCGGAATTCAGGCAGACGCAAAGCGGCACACCTTGCTGCCGCATCCGGATCGCAATCGACCGTCCGAAGTCAAAGGACGCGCAGCAGGCTGAGACGGATTTTATTAACGTAGTCGCATGGAGAGCGCGTGCTGAATTCGTGAGCCGGTATTTCAACAAGGGAAGCAGAATCCTTGTGGAAGGAGCTATGCGGAATAATGATTATACTGACAACAACGGCACCAAGCACTACAGTATTGAGGTTCTTGCCGAAAACGTCGAATTCTGCGAATCGAAGCAGGACAACGGTGCACAAGCTGCTCCGGCTGAGCAGTATGGACAGACGTCGGTATACAATCCGGGATATCCGCCGCCGCCGGCTCAGCAGCAGTATCAGCAGCCGTATGCGCCGCAGGGATACCAGCCGGCACCGCCGCCGCAGTACGGAGCTGTGCCGGCACCGAACGGCAATCCGTATCATCCGAATTAAGATCAGGGAGGCGTGACACATGAAATACAGCAATCTTTCGATGTCGTTCTGGACGGATTCAAAGATCGACGATGATTTCACTCCGGAGGACAAGTATTTCTTTTTGTATCTGCTGAGCAATCCTCACACAAGTGTCACAGGCTGCTATGAGATCAGCATGAAGCAGATGGAGCGGGAAACCGGATACAATACTGACACGATCACACGTCTGATCCAGCGGATGCAGGACGTGCACAAGGTCATCAAGTACGATCAGGAGACGAAAGAGGTACTGATTGTCAACTGGTACAAATATAACTGGACGAAATCTGAAAACCTGATCAAGTCTGTCATTCGTGTGGCGCAATTTATCAAAAGTTCTGATTTCAAAAAATACGTATTGGATATGGTATTCATACGGTATGGATACCGTATGGAAACATCAGACTCAGAATCAGACTCAGAGTCTGACTCAGACACAGACTCAGACACAGATACTGACACAGACACAGATAGTGAGTGTATGGCAGCGGCAGAGCCGCGCCGCCCGCGCTCACAATTCAAACCGCCGTCTGTTGACGAGGTGCGTGCGTACTGTCAGGAGCGTAAGAACAGCATTGATCCGCAGCGCTTCGTGGATTTCTACACAGCAAACGGCTGGGTGCAAGGGAAAGGCAAGCCAATCCAGGACTGGCGAGCTGTTGTCCGGCTCTGGGAATCGAAAGAGGCGGAGTTCAAAAGCAGAGCTGCTCCGGCGAATAAAGGCTGTTACAGCAGCATTGACGATGCTGTTTTCGAGAAGATCATGAATCCTTACGGGGTGAGCAGCATTGACGAATCTGATGTCGAGAAAATCATGAACCCTTACGGTGCCGGCGTAAAAACTGGAGGCGCTTCATGAGTTTGCACAAGTACAGAAACAGGAAAGTCAGCGTTGATGGCATCGACTTTGACAGCATCCGTGAAGCGCGACGGTATAAGGAACTGAAGCTGCTCCTGCTTGCAGGAGATATCACCTGTCTGCGGATGCAGGTGCCTTTCGAGCTGGTGCCGGCGCAGTACGAAGAGACAGGCGAAGTGTATACACGCGGACCGCGAAAAGGGCAGCAGAAGCAGGGAAGGTGTATCGAGAAATCCGTTGTCTATATCGCGGATTTTGTGTACTGGCAGGACGGAAAGCGTATTGTCGAGGATACAAAGGGCATGAAGACAAAGGATTATATCATCAAGCGGAAGCTGATGCTGCATGTTCACGGCATCCGGATCAGGGAGGTTTGAACAATGCCGGCTGCAAAATGCAGAAGCTGCTCCAGGTGGAGCTTTGAGAGAGGCTGTACGCTGCACAGCTATTCACTGATGCGAGATTGCATGATGGACAAAAAAGATTTTCGGAAAGATAAAAAAGCGGAGGAAAATGTTTATGACTTACAACGAAGCGCTGGGGATTCTGTATCTCTTCCTGTTGATCGCGCTGATCGTGTATCTGGCAATGCACAGATACCAGAAGGATCAGAGCGGGAAACAGGACAATGACTTTGCCTGCTTCACGGTGAGGGAGCAGCTCGCGCTTGCAAACCGGACCGCGGAGAAGATTGCCGAAGCGGAGCAGCTCATCACTGACATGCAGGAGAGCCGTATCGAGGATATCATTATGCTGCATATCGAGTGGATCGGAAGAGATGATCGACAGCATGAGATATCTCTCGGATGCGACGGATACAACATGGCCACTGCATGCATGATCGAAATCGGGGAACGTGAAGTCAATGACCTCAAAAACGAACTTGCGTATCAATGCGCAGTTCTGTCAGATCGGGGACGGGATAGACAAAAGCGTAGTCAGATCGACGCCATCCGAAGAGGGGAGGCAATCGAGCATGACGAAGCAATGCACACGCTGCGGAGTGTCTATTACGACGGATGACTGGTACAGCTTCATCCGCACAAAATACTGCCGGCGCTGTGCAGCGGACGTCCGGCGTGAGCAGAAGGCAGCCTGGATGAGAGAATTCCGGAGAAAGAATCGGGAGCAAAACGCCCTTGCCCGGCAGCTCTGCACTGCACAGCAGGAGGAGATCGTGCGGCTGCGCGAGCTTGTTGCGGTCCAGCGTGATCGTGTCCGTGTGCTGGAACAGGAGCTCAGGGAGGCGAGCAGCGAATGAATCAGTATTGCAGATATTGCTGGAATGCATTTGATTACAACGGCGAGGGTACGGATTTTATCTGCGAGGCAAATGCTGCCTGCGGCGGTAACGGCAGCGGCAGATTCTACAAAGCCGCAAAAGCCAAACGCCTGAACCGTTGTCCCCATTACGATCACCGCGGAATAGATATCTTCCGTGTGGATGCTGACGGAGAGCCGGTCCCGTATCGTCCGCGCGAACCGGCGGAGCCTGCTGAGTGTGACTATGATCTGATTCTCGCGGATTGGGCAAAGTGAAGACCAAAGAAAGGAGCAAGCAATGATCGACATTGACGGTTTTCGGCAGTATTTGTACGAAGAAGAAATGGCACGGAACACAGTAATAAGCTATCTCCAGGCTGTGGAGCAGTATGCGCGGAGATTCGATGAGATCAGCAAGGGCAATCTGATCGAATGGAAACAGGAGCAACTTGCAAGGTACAAGCCGACGACCGTTAATCTCAGAATCGCCGGTCTGATGTGCTATTGCAGATATGCCAGGATACCGGTGCGGCTCAAAACAGTCAAGATGCCGACAAAGACATGCGTTGAGAATGTCATAACGCAGGAGCAGCTTGATCAGCTCCTGCGCGGTCTGGATCAGGACGGCCGCCGCTGTTGGATTGTCAATATTTTGCTGCTCGCAAAGACCGGTATGCGGATCTCTGAGGCGCTGCGAGTTAAGAAAAGCGACATCGAGCACGGTCAGATCACGATGCACACCAAGGACCACATGCGGACGATCTACTTTCCGGCATCTCTGGTCACGGATATCTGGGCTGACCTTGCCGATCTGTCGCTTTCTGATCAGGTGATCCGCGGGAACCGGTATCAGTATAAGCAACCGGTGCCGATCAGCAGCTCTGCCGGCTTCCGAAACAGCCTGAACCGCATCGGCGTCCGATATGGCATTCCGAAAGAGGTCCTGCATCCGCACAGCTTCCGGCACTACTTCGCACTGGAATTCCTCAAGGAGAATCCGGACATTGCATTGCTTGCAGATATCCTCGGGCACCGGTCAATCGACATGACCAGGATATATCTGAAACGATCTCAGGAGCAGCTGAAAGACGCGGTTGACAAGGCGGTAAAATGGTGAAAAAGAAAATGGTGCTATAATATCTATTATATTATCAATTTTCAGAATTTGATCTTCGTTTTTCGCCTGACTGCTGTATTTTTAGCAGATCGCAGTGAAAATGCTGCTTTTTGCGTTTTGTTGCTAAAAAGGGGATAAAAAATGAAAACAATTCCTGATTATTATGAAATCATTTTCGCTGCATTCCTGAAAGCGCTGCGCCGTGAAACCTATACCGGAACAGATATGACAATACTGTCCGGGATGATGCTTTATGAGGGAGGATACTGACAATGCCTAATATCGAAGAATCCGGTTGCCACGGCTGCCGGTATGGTGACTGGGATGCCGACGGCTGCACTTGCAAGCTGGACGGGCTGCTTGTTGGGAATTCGTCAAAAGGTTGTGCATATCGCATCGGCGAGGAAGAACCGGAAACGGTATTAGAAGATTATGAGCGCGGTTTCAAAGATGGGCTGAAATCGGAGTGCTTGGAAGAACTGAAAACGTTTATGACTGAGCTGATTAAGGGATACACCGAAGCTATCAACGGCATTACGCCGATGCTGATTGACAATGCACGGCTTACGATTAAGAGCAACAAAGAACATTGGATTCCGGTATCGGAGCGGTTACCGAAGAAAGGTGTTGCTGTACTGTGTGCTTGCCGTGCGAATATCCAGTGTGTCATGAAGTGGGACGGCATAGACTGGTATGAGAATCCGACACGTTGCTATATGTCGGGATTCGTGACACATTGGATGCCTTTGCCTGAACCGCCAAAGGAGGATGAAGAAGATGCCGATAACTGACAGATACGGAACCGCATTGAAGCAGCCGGAACAGAAGCCGTCAGTACAGCAGAGCTTGGATTCGTGGGCATTGCTGAATGAGTTGCTTGGACTTGGCTATCCGCATAACTTCCAGCATGAAGCAGCGCATATCAGCGGCTATCTCTACGATATATCCGCTCTGATTGATAAGGCATACAAGATTAAGAGAGAGGTGAGCGATGATTGGGATGCTCCCACCGTCAACCGCTGGATTCCGTGCAGCGAGAGAATGCCGACGATGAATGAAATGCGCCAAAGTGACTGCGTACTTGTTTTCGCATTAGACGAGAATTGGATTGGCATGGCATACTACATCGGGGACGGATGGGCTTTTGCAGATGCGCAAACCAAGCCAAGACTTGAAACTGTTGAAATCACGCATTGGATGCCTTTGCCTGAACCGCCAAAGGAGGATGAGAAAAGATGAAAGGGATAAAATGCTGCGTGGAATGCGCAGGCTACAGCCTGAAGAAGCACAAATGCACTTATGGGGCGAAAGATCCCGGAAAAGCAACAGATAGTTTTTATGCGGACTGCCCGCTTGATGATGCTGAACCATTGCGGCACGGGCGGTGGATTCCGACAGAGTATGACAGCTATGCGGACGGAAATCCCGTGTATGATAAGTTTGAGTGCAGCGAGTGCGGATACGAGCACAACGGCGAAGGAGATACTCTGACAGCGTTCTGTCCGGACTGCGGCGCAAAAATGGATGCGACCGACACGAATGTCGGCGGCAAAGGAGGTGCTGGCTGAAATGATTGTTCAGGTGATGCAGCGGCGCTCCGGTAAAACAACGGAGCTCATACACTTCTCATACCAAACAGGTATTCCGATTGTTACAAGCACTCATGCAAGAACGCGCATAATTGAATACATGGCGAAAAGAATGAAGCTGGATATTCCGAAGCCGATTACTGCGAACAGTGTATTCTTTCGGCACGAAATGGCAGCTGCTAAGGATAGACATATCTTGATTGATGATCTTGATGCTGTTATTTCGGAGTTGTTCCGAAATGCAGGTGTATCTCCTGTATTGGCGACGATGGGAATTGATAATACAGATGTTTTGATTCAGCGAGAATTGTATGATCAATTTAAGCAATCTGGTCAATGGTTTGAGCGGAACGGATTAAACCGACAAGCATTCGGAGGTGCTGACAATGGCTGAACTGAAACCGTGTCCTTTTTGTGGCGGCACGAATATAACAATCCTTAGTAAAAAGACGAATATATGGCGAAATGGCTTAGGGGATTTCGTGGTGTACAGAGTTTATTCCGCTCGGTGCAATCGTTGCAATGCAAGAGGTGCGACAGCCGGAGGTCAGTGCGCTCCGGCTGAAAAAACAGTCAAAATATACGGAACAGAAACGCTTGTACATAGCTACAAGTACTATCACGATAAAGCCGCCGAAGCATGGAACAGGAGGGCTGAGAATGACTGAAATGATCACGATCCAGCCGGATTTCAATGCGCCGATGCGTGACGACACAATCGAGCGTGCACGAAAGTGGCAGGCACAAAACAACAAGAAGCAGGACGGCAGGCGAAAGGTTCCGTTTGAACAGCCTCGATCATGCGGCAAGGTGTTCACGGGCAGAGAGGAAATCGGATATGAAAATATATAAGATCGCTTCGATCATTTCAACACAATTCCTTTTTGTAATTATCACAATCTTCCTTGTTTATGGCATTTTCGAGCGCGATTGGATCATCACACTGCTGAGCTTCGCAGCCCGCAGCTGCCTCCATTGGATGAGTATTGAAAATCATGTGCTATTCAACATAAAGGAAGTACGGCGAAGCTCTCACAGATTTTTCAAATAAAGGAGTCTGAGACATGACACCAAAGGAATACTTACAGCAGTACGGACATGCAATCCGGCGGACGCACGCGATCAGCGATCACCTGGCAGAGCTGCGCGCGGTTTGTGAACAGCTCCGGACAGAAGACGGAAAGCGGATCGCGCTTGACGCTGCCGTCGCGCAGCTTGTGGATGCCGAGCAGAAGGTATCTGCCGAGGTCGCACAGCTTTGCAGGCTGGAAACAGAAATCGCCTGCACCATTGACCGGATGCAGGAGCCGTACCGCACGCTGCTCTATGAACGGTACATCAACGGCAAGACTTGGGAACAGATTGCCGTACACATGAATTATTCATACCGGCGCGTGACGCAGTTACATGGTGTTGCTCTTCGGAAGATAAATGATCTGCTTGCAGAGTAAAAGAAACGCCCTCTCAAATCGCAGGTTGTGCGGTTTGAGAGGGTATCGGTTAACTTAGATTAAGACGCTCCTGCAATGCATTTTGCAGAATTTGTGAAAAATTCAGATGTGCCTTTTCGGCTGCTGTATTCAGCCAAGCAGGGATTGTGCAGTTTTTGCGGACTGCTTTGCTGCCGTATTTTTCAGCATAAGCATCAATGTCGAGCATAATCACGCTGACCATTCCGTTTTCATATTCATCCGCCTTGATGCTTTCAGCTGCCGATGCATTCGGTGCTTTTCTGCCTTCTTCGAGTTCATCAAGCACCCAGCCTGATGCTGCATCAACAGCCTGCTCTAACGCATCGGCAATGGTTTCGCCTTCAGTTATGCAGCCGGGCAGATCGGGAACAATTACAGTATAACCGCTGACATCGCCAGGGTAAATGCAAACTGGATAAATATATTTCATATATGACACTCCTTTCGCGGGGCTTATTTCAGCCCCGCTTGTTTGAGAATTGAATTTGCTGTTTTCGGATCAAGGTCTTTTCCGGCATGCATTGGAATTGTGACCTTACCGGGTTTGTGAGGATGTATCAGTTGAAGATGTGATCCTCGCTGTGCTTTTTCTGTCCAGCCGTCAGCTTTTAATATTTTGAGTATTTCCTTGGCTGTCATCTCCTCACCTCCTGTGTATATTATAACACGCATTATGCGTATTGTCAAGTCCTTTCGCAATAAAAGATGCACAATAATAGCAGTACGATGTTGTGCATGTTGACGGTCTGAAGAGAAAAAGATTTCCTTGTATTTCCTATTCGATTTATGATATGATTAAGCTGAGAAAAGCGACGGAGTGAAGCTGCACAACATGCGGCGAGTGCTTTTCCGGCGGCGTGCCCTAACATGCCGCCCTTTTTCTCCTCCGTCGATGGGGGGAGGGACCCCTTAAAGAGCAAGGCTGCACTACCGCAAACGTCACTGCTCATTTTCTCTCTCGGAGGTTGATACTGTGGCTGAAAAAGGCATTGAATACTTGAAGCGAAAGCTCACAATGAAGCAAAGCAGAGTCCGGCTGCGGTATGGCTTCTACGACATGAAAAACCATGTCGATGATATCAAAGGCATTATCCCGGACAGACTGAAATGGATTTCCGCCTCGCTCGGATGGTGTGCGAAGGGCGTTGATACGCTTGCAAACCGCATCGTCTTCGACGGCTTTGATCATGATGACTTCCTTCTTGGTGATATCTACAGCAATAACAACCCGGATATTCTCTGCGATGATGCCGTGCTGTCCTCGCTGATCGGCTCGTGCAGCTTCATCTACATCGGCAGGGATGCGTCCGGTTATCCGACCATGCAGGTGATCGACGGCAGCCATGCGACCGGCGAGATCGACCGTGTGACCAATCTGCTGACAGAGGGATATGCCGTTCTGGAGCATGATGAATACGACAAGCCGGTGCTTGAGGCGTACTTCCGCCCGTATCGCACCGACTATTACCGCAACGGCAGGCTCGCGCCTGAAATGACGATGGAGCACACTGCGCCGTATGCGCTTCTTGTGCCGATGATCTACCGGCCCGATGCAATGCGGCCGTTCGGTCATTCCCGTATCTCCCGCTGCTGCATGGACACTGTCAAGGCGGCGATCCGCACGATGCGTCGCTCTGAGGTCAGCTCGGAGTTCTACAGCTTCCCGCAGCGTTATGTGCTCGGTCTGGAGGATGATGCCGCCAGAATCGAAGGCGATGACAAGGTCCAAGCGGTGATGTCTGCATTCTTGGACTTCAGGAAGGACAGCAACGGCGGTCATCCGACCGTCGGGCAGTTCGATCAGCAGAGCATGGCACCGTTCACGGAGCAGCTCCGGACGCTTGCAGCAGTCTTCGCCGGCGAAACCGATCTGACGCTGGAAGACCTCGGATTCTCGACCGGCAACCCGCCGAGCTATGATGCAATCAGAGCGTCGCATGAGAATCTGCGGCTGACCGCTCGCAAGGCGCAGCGCACGTTTGGCACCGGCTTCCTGAATGCAGGCTATCTCGCCGCGTGCGTCCGCGACCGGCAGACCTATAACCGCGACACCTTCCGGGATATCAAGCCGGTGTGGATGCCGATTTTTGAGCCGGATGCTGCGACGCTCGGAGTGATCGGCGACGCGATCCTGAAAATCAACCAGGCGTCTGAGGGCTTCCTCGGCAGCCGTAACATTAAGTCTCTCACCGGTTTGGAGAGTGATGCATAATGGCAATGACACCGCTGCAATCCGTGCTGTGGGATGTCAAGCAGCGGATTGAGAATGACAAGAAGCTCTCAAAGCTCCGGCAGAAGGTCAACAGCGGCAAGGCTACATACGCAGACACTGCTGCATACAGCACACACGTCGGCAATCTGCTCGGCGATACCTTTGCCCAGCATATTCTCTCGGTTTCGCCGGAATTGCGTGAAGCGCTGACAGTCGAATTGCTGCATGACCGCTATATGGACATCAATGCGATCATTGACAGGGTGCAGAAGTCTATAGACGAAGCGCAGGGGCTTCATCTTGCGCCGCAGCACTCTCCGTTTTATGATGATCGCGCCCATCAGATCGGCAGCGCGCTCGCTGATCCGACTGTGCCGGATGAAACGATCAAACGCCGTGCGAGAGCGGCAACGGCAACCGCAACAAAGGCGATGCACGATGACCGCATGAAGTCAGAGGCGAAGTTCCGCAGCCGTGCAGGACTGAAATGCTTTATCACGCGCAAGGCGGTTTCCGGCTGCTGCGCATGGTGTACTGCTATGGCTGGACGATTCGAGTACGGCGAAGAGCCTGACGACATTTACCGCCGGCACGACAACTGCGACTGCACCGTGACATTTGAGAACGGTCGCAAGCGGCAGGATGTGTGGAGCAAGCGTGAATGGGAAACGCCTGAACCGGGCGCGGGTGCCGGCGAGCGGGTTGTGCTGACTGAGGAGCAGGCAAGCGAACTGGAAGCAAAACATTTGCCGGAAGTATTGACAAACGGCGAAAAACGTGATATCATGAACATAAGGCTGGATGATATTAAAACGGCAGTAACTGGTTCGCCAATATCCGAAGAAGTCGCAGAATATATTTTCAGTGTTTTGGCTGAGCATAGAGATCAGTTCAAATTTGACGGTGTCAAGGTTTTGGCTCTTGATCCTAAAATCGTGATGCAGACTGATCCCGTTCAAAACGGTACATTTTATGACATTGTACTTAATTTGAATTCTGCTTTTCTTGGCGGAAAGACCGTTCAGCAACTTGATGCAGAAATCGAAGCATCAAATGTCACAAGAGCGAATTCTCTTCGTGAAGCCGTCATTCATGAGATTTATCATGGAAAAATGTATTATCAAAAGAATAAGGGCGAGATTGATGCCCTTTATGAAGTTCTTGAAGGCATTAAGATTGATGGAATCAGTCGGACGGCATATAAGGATGGCTTTGAATGTATCGCAGAAGTCGGCGTGCTGTATGAGCGTGGGGAAACATCTGATATTCCTAAAGATGCAAAGGATTTGTTCTTCAAATATTTGGGGGTGAAGATATGATTCAGTTAAGTGATTGCGATAACTGCAAGCATTGCTTTGGATTTGAACATGGTCATGCATTATGCGATGCATTTCCGGATGGCATTCCGTATGATCATATGGATAAAGATTTGGTAGGATGTAAAAACTGCAACAACGGCATTGGATTTGAACCGAAAGAAGAACCCGCCCAGCAATGAGCGGGTTTTCTCATGCCCGAAAAGAGGTGAAACGAATGGATGAAGGCTATGACGGATACCGCATGATGCTGCGTGATTTGTTTCCGGAGCATGACACAAAGCGTGTTTTCGTGGTGAACGGCTCGCCGGGCAGCGGAAAAACGACCTTCGTCAAATCGAAAATCAAGCAGGGAGATATCGCACTTGACTTTGACAAGCTGACCGCCGCCCTTGCGCTGGATGATGCACTTTACGGCGACCGCAAGCCGCAGCTCGATGTTGCACTTGCCGCACGCGAAGCGATCTTTGAGCAAATCCAATACCGGCGCGGCGATTGGCAGAACGCTTATGTTATCACAGCATCAAACGATCCGAAAAAGGTTGAGCGGCTGTGCAGCCGGCTCGATGCCGAGCTGATTACCATGAATGCGACTGCCGAGGAATGCAAGGAGCGCATCCGGAATGATTCCCGCCGCGACGGCTTCACAGACAAGTATCTCGCGCTTGTCGATGAATGGTACAAATGAACGAGGTGATCACCATGACCGTGAGAGGCAACTGAACGGACAGAGCGCGGCACGCCTCTGCTGCAAGCGTACCAAGCCGCGCCATTTAATAATATCCAAGCACTGAGGAATCCTCGGTGCTTTTTTCATGCCCGAAAGGAGGCACACCATGCCGAACGCGCCGAGAGCCAAGCCGAACCTGCGCCCCGATCACAACGGCCCGCAGCGTGCGCAGTTTGAATCGAACAAGAAGAAAATCTACATGACGCAGAAGGTCTGCGGCATTTGCGGCAAGCCGGTTGACTTCCGGCTGAAATTCCCGCATCCGCTCTCTCCCTGCATCGACCATATCATTCCGGTTGCCAAAGGCGGGCACCCTTCCGACCTGAACAACTTGCAGCTCGCACACATGACCTGCAACCGGGACAAATCCGACAAGCTCGTTGCGCAGAAGGTGGAATTTTCCGGCGGCATCGAGCTCGTATCGAACAGACTGCTGCCGCTGACATTCGACTGGAAGACCATCTGAAAGGAGTTTGTGCATGAGCGAAGAAATTCGCAAGGGCAAACAAACTCCTACAATCTGCATACGGCTGCCGTATACCGAATCGCTCGGCACGGAAGCCGTTGACCTCTATAACCAATCCAACCGCACTGCGCAGGACTGGCAGGCGATCATGCTGGAAGATATCATGGCCGTGAATGATGACGGTCTGTGGATCCACATGAAAGCCGGCTGGTCGATCCCGCGCCGAAACGGAAAGTCTGAAATTCTGATCATGCGCGTGATCTGGGATCTGACTCATGAGCGGCGCGCACTGTATACCGCACACCGCGAATCCACCGCTGCTGCTTCGTGGGAAAAGGTCGTCCGGATTCTTGCGAAGATCGGATACCGCGAGGATGTAGATTTCAAATCATACAAATCCGCGGGCAGACGAAGCATCGAATGGTTGAAGGACGGCTCTGAGGCTGTGGCAAACTTCCGCACGCGCAGCGGCACAGGCGGTCTCGGCGAAGGTTACGACACGCTGATCATTGACGAAGCGCAGGAATACACCGGAGATCAGGAATCCGCACTGAAATATGTTGTCACCGACTCCAAGAACCCGCAGACGCTGATGTGCGGCACACCGCCGACGGCAGTCAGCTCCGGTGATGTGTTTCTCAAATACCGCAAAACCACACTCGCCGGAAAAAATGATGATTCGTTCTGGGCAGAGTGGTCTGTGCCGAACCTGACTGACGCACACGATCCTGAGCTGTGGTATCTGACGAACCCTTCTCTCGGAACAATCCTCAGCGAAAGAACGATCCGAAACGAGCTCGGCGATGACCAGGTTGATGACAATATTCAGCGCCTCGGTCTGTGGCTGCGGTATTCACAGCAATCCGCGATCAGTAAGCAGGACTGGAACGATTCCGCTCTGAGCGATAAGCCGAAGCTGCCTGCAAAGCCGCGTGTTTTCTTCGCGGTGAAGTATGGCAAAACCGGCAATGTCTCGCTTGCAGCAGCCGTGAAGCTAGATGATGACAAGGTCTTTATTGAGGCGATTGACTGCCGCCCGATTCGTGACGGCAATGCCTGGCTGATGCCGTTTCTCAAGAATCCTCACGCTGATGCGGTCGTAATCGACGGCGCCGGCAATCAGACCGTGCTTGCATCCGAAATGAAGGATGCCGGTGTGAAGTGTAAAGCGGTTTTGCCGAAGGTCGCGGATGTCGCAGCAGCACATGCGCTGTTTGAGCAGCAGCTGTTCGGCGGCGGTATCCGTCACATGAATCAGCCGGCACTCGCACAGGCTGCGACGAACTGCGAACACCGTGCAATCGGCAGCGGCGGCGGATTTGGTTATGCTTCTGTGCTGGAAGGCGCAGATATATCACTGCTGGAATCGGTCTCTTTTGCGCACTGGCTCTGCTCTACCGCAAAGCCGCGCAAACAGCAGATCGTATCATTTTAACGCAACTACGCGGAATAAGATAGGAGTTTTATTATGCCTGAATTCAAACCAATCGAAACACAGGAAGCGCTCGACGCGATCATCAAGGACCGCATCGAACGCGCCAAGAAATCTGCTGCCGATGAAGCAGCAAAGAAATATGAGGGTTACCTTTCGCCGGATGATGTGAAAAAGCACACCGACCAGATCACTGCCCTCACCGATAAGCTCAAGGAAAGCGAGACGAAGATCGCTGACCTGACCGCTAAGAACAGCGCATACGAGATCGCCTCGGTAAAAACGAAAATCGCGCATGAAGTCGGTCTTCCCTATGAGCTTGCAGACCGCCTCTCCGGTACAACCGAGGAGGAAATCCGAAAAGATGCAGACGCACTCTCCAAATTTGCCATGCACCCGCAGGCGACACCGAGCTTTTCGCCGGAAACGCCGCCCGCTGCATCCGCAGATGCGGCATACCGTGCGCTTGCACATGATCTCAACGCATAAGGAGGTATATTATGCCTAATACCAAGACTACTTCCGGCACTCTGTTTAAGCCGGAACTCGTAACCGAAATGTTCAGTAAGGTTAAGGGTCATTCTTCCCTTGCAAAGCTGAGCGGCGCTTCTCCGATGCCGTTTGCAGGCACTGACACCTTTGTCTTCACAATGGACGGTGAGGCTGCAATCGTCGGTGAGGGCGCGCAGAAGCCGGCTGGTGATGCTGCAATTACGTCCGTCACGATCAAGCCGATCAAGTTCATCTATCAGCATCGTGTCTCGGATGAGTTTGTGCATCTTTCCGAGGAAAAGCAGGTCCCTTATCTTCGCGCCTTCGCAGACGGCTTCTCCAAGAAGATTGCCCGCGCGCTGGACATCGCCGGTATTCACGGCGTGAACCCTGCGACCGGCGAAGCGTCTGCAATCGTTGGTACAAACAGCTTTTCCGGACAGGTCACCGATGCCGGTCATATCATCACCTATAACAGCAGCACGCCGGATGATAATATCGACGCGGCTGTCGCTGCTGTTCAGACCAGTGACGGCATCGTGACCGGCATCGCAATGGCTCCTGCAATGGGTGCAGCAATCGGCGCGATGAAGATGAATGATTCCCATGCTGCAATGTATCCGGAATTCCGTTTCGGCGGCAACCCGGCAACATTCGGCGCACTGGCATCCGACATCAACAACACTGTTTCGTTCGGTGCAAATCAGAAGTTCCGTGCAATCGTCGGTGACTTCGCAAACTGCTTCAAGTGGGGCTATGCGGAGAACATCCCGCTTGAAATCATCGAGTACGGCGATCCGGACGGCCAGGGCGACCTGAAGCGCACGAATGAGATCGTTCTGCGTTCTGAGGCATACATCGGCTGGGGCATCCTCGATGCAAGCAGCTTTGCACTCATCAAGGTAAACCCTTGACGGCTCCCGCCGCCCAGGCCGAAGCGGGCGGGAGCAATAAGCTCTTCAATGTGAAGGTAAGTGATATGCAGTCGGATATTACCATCTCCGGCAGTACCATTACCGGCACGCTGAAGTATCTCGACGGCGACAACGCGATCACTCAGGTCTGGGGCGCAGGAAATTTCCTCTGCCTCAAGTTCCCGGATGCTGACATTGAAACCAGCACCGTCAAAGTCGGTCTTGAGCCTTCTGCCGGAAGCGGGCTTGTTGAGCTCGATCCTGACAAGAACGGCGTCTTCAAGATCACCGATAAGCTCAGTCAGAAGTTTGTCGTTCAGATCACGAAGGACGGCGAGACCGTTGTCCAGCGCTATGATCTGTCCGGCCTGACCTGCGAAACGGAGTGATCTGAATGGGTGCTGTGTATGCATCTGTCGAGGATATCACAGCACTCGGCAGATCGCTGACAAACCAACAGTCTGAAGCTGCGGATGTCCTGCTTGAGCAGGCGTCCGCAAAGCTCCGGCTGTTTGCACAGAAATACCGGAAAGACATTGATGAAATGATCGCTGATCCGGTTGCCGGTGAAGATTTCGCGCTTGCAGTCAAATCTGTGGTTGTGCAGGCTGTATGCCGTGCGCTTGACAGCGTTGACAGCAATACCGTTGCTTCACAAGGAACTGAGAGCATCGGCGCATACAGCCTGACAATGAGCTATCTCAATGCCGGGCAGTCGTTGTATTTCCTGCGTAACGAGCTGAAAGACCTCGGTCTGATGCAGCAGCGTTACGGTCTTCTGGATATGTACGGCGGAGAGGAGTAACGCCATGTTCACTAACACACCCGCGGTCACAATCTGGGAAAAAGCCGTTGTCAACCACACGCCGACATATATCCGCCACCAGACAGGCGCAGCCTACTGGGAGGACACGAACGGCGAAACCATAAACGGCATCACACGCAACCCGGATGACAAGATCCTGATGATCGTATCCGCTGCAAACCTCGGCGATTATATGCCGAAAGCCGATGACCGCATCATGCGCGGCGCGATTGAAGACGCACAGCCGCCGAAAACCGCGATGACGGTCACAGCCGTCAAAGATTTCCGATATGGCTCTGATCGCGTACAGCATATTGAGGTGACGGCAAAATGATCGGGTTCAAGGGCATTGAGTTTCCGCCGGATTTTGAGGGCAATGTGCAGAAAGCATTTGCAACCCGTCAGAACGCTTTGGATGCAAAATGCATTGCGCTGATGGAAGACTATGTGCCGATTGCACAGCCACGCTTTCGGAATCGCGGCAAGATGAGCAAATCCCACAAGCAGGAAAAGCCCGGTGTCATCATCAACACAGAGCCGAGAGCAAGGCGGGAATATTACATCAACAAAGGGCATTCCGGTCCGATGCGCGGCAAGCGATGGCTTGACCGCATGAAAGCTGATCACTTGGAAGAGCTCATGAAAACAGCAAAGGAAGGAAAGTAAATGAAATCACTGATCGAATGCGTCCGCGACTTCGTGCTGACCTTTCCGGAGCTCGATGAAGAAGGCTGTCTGTATGTCGATTATCTCGGCGATCAGGCAATCGAGTATTCTGTGGAGGCAGTGCCGTGCGATCCTGTTTTCAGGCGCTATACGGACGGCGGCTGCATGAAGCAGTTTTTGTTCGCGTTTGCATCCCGCGAGTTCTACAGCGCGGATGTCAACCAGTGTATTGAGAATCTTGCATTTTACGAGCATTTCGAGCACTGGATCACGGACAACAACCTGAACGGCAATCTGCCTGATCTCGACGGCAGATCACCGGTATCCATCGAAGTGCTGACGGGCGGTTACGCCTTCGATGCAGACAGCAATACCGCCCGATATCAGATGCAGCTTCGGCTGCTTTACGAGGAGGAATAATCATGGGAGAAATCGTACAGCGTCATAAGATTCTGAGCTTTTACGGTGTAACCACCACAACGACTTCCGGCGGCACGACGACCACAACGACCACGTTCCACCGCATGAAGTATTTTACCGGTTTGTCTCAGGCGAAGAACCCGCAGGAGTACAGCCGCAAGTATGTCGATGAGGCAACCCAGCGCACCGATGTGACCGGCTTTGCCCCGGAGATCAGCTACGGCTTCGACAAGCACCGCGACGATCCGGTTCTGACCGACATCGTGAAGATCACCAATGAGGAGATTTACGGCGCGGATGCCGTGCGTGATATCATCATTGTGGATACCGCGACCGGCGAAGCATACAAGCGTCCGTACACTGTTTCTCCGGGTACTGAGGGCGATGACGCCAATATCTACAAGTATTCCGGCAGCTTCAAGGCAAACGGTGAGCAGGTCAAGGGTACAGCTACGACATCCGATGACTGGGCAACTGTGAGCTTCACCGAAACCACCTGATAAAAGGAGAATGCGCCAATGAGCCAGAATGATTTGAAGGTGTGGGAGATCAACGGGATCTCCCTGCCGCTTGATCTCGAAGATGCAGATGTCATGGAACGCTATGAGAATGCGTTTGAGCAGATGTCGTCCGCAGAAAAGACGATCCGGTTAGACGGAAGAGCTTCTGGGCGAATCCGTGCATACTGTATGATGTACCGAAATCTGTTTGATCATCTTTTCGGAGACGGTACATCGGACAAAATCTTTGCTGGTCAGCCGATGAGTGCGGCTGTTTATGAAGCGGCCTATGCATCACTGCTGGATTTTGTTCGCGGACAAACTGCTGCGGCAACGGAACGACGGAACGCACTGCTTGAAAAATACCGTCCGAACCGTGCGCAGAAACGCGCTGCAATCAAACAGGCAAAGAAAAAATGATCAATATTCTGTACGAGCCATTCCCGGACAGCATCACAGCTGATGGAAAAGAATACCGAATCCAGACGGATTTCCGGGAATGGCTGGGGTTTGCGGATATGCTTGGGGACAAAACCATATCCGAGGAGGAGCGTGCAGCTCTCTGTGGAATGTGGTTTGAGCCGGAAGAAGAGCATATCACAGCCGGTATGATTGCCGGTTTGATCGGCTTCCTGCGCGGTGTCGGTCTGGAACCCAATCCGCCGGAGCCGGATGAAGATGAAGAAACTGACGAGCCAGAGTTACCGAAGCCGCCCGTGCTGGATTTCAGCATTGATGCAAAATTTATCCTCGGAGATTTCCGGCGCTTTTATGATATTGACCTGCTAACTGTAAAGTATTTGCATTGGTACGAATTTTTGTCTCTGTTGCGGGCGCTGCCAGATGAAAGCATGACCATGCGCAGAGTCGGATACCGCAGCACAGACCTGAACGATATCCCGGACAAGCGTCAGCGTGCGCGGATTGCGAAAATTCAGCGTCAGATCGCGCTGCCGTTTGAGCTGGATGATGAAATGATCGGAGCGATGATGTGGAATACATAAAAAAGCCGCCGATTGAGCGAAAATGGCTGCGCTGCCCCTACTGCGGCGCGAAAACCGTACTTTTTGACAATACCGCGCAGTGCAGCGGCGTGTTTGTGAAATGCACACGCGGCTGCAAGCGTGAATTTGAAGTGAAGATTATCGAAGGTAAGCAAGTACAATGAGCCTATGCGCCGTACTGCCACATGAAAAGGAGTGGTATGTATGGCATTTGATGGCACACTGAAATTTGATACCAGTATTGATAAATCAGGCTTTGAGTCCGGTCTTGCAAAGCTCGGCAGTATCGCAAAATCCGGCATGACAGCGGTTGAAGGATATGCTTCTGTTGCTGCGGATGCAGTGTCATTTATAGGCGAGAAAGCGTCTGATATAGATTCCATAGCTGATGCGGCAATTGAAGCATCAAGTGCCATTGCAGCACTTGGGAAGAACGCAATTTTCGTTGATATAGTTGCAGATTCAGCTGAAGAAGCTGCGTTAACTATTTCGGAAATCGGTAAGAATGCTATTTCCGTTGATGCAGTAACGGATTCAGCTGAGGAAGCTGCCTTAACGATTTCAGAAATCGGAAAGAATGCTGCGGCAATAGATGATGTTTCTGCTGCGGCAGAAGGTGCTTCTGAATCAGTAACAGAGTTGGGTGATAAATCTGCCGATGTTGATGAAGTAACCGGTGCTGCTACAGATGCATCAGATGCTATGGCTGAGCTGGAAGGCAAGTCACGCAGCGCAGGGGTAAGTATATCATCAGCGTTTGAGAAGATCGGCGGTATTGCCAAAACGGGAATGAAAGCAATCGCCGGCGCGATCACTGCCGCAACCGGCGCAATGGCAGCGCTCGGCGCAAAGGCGCTTGAGGCCTACGCGGACTACGAGCAGCTGACCGGCGGCGTTGCGACGCTGTTCGGAGCTCAAGACATGAGTCTTGAAGAATATGCGCAGAGCGTCGGCAAGACGGTTGATGCGGTCAAGGGCGAGTATGACAATCTGATTGCCGCGCAGGATGCTGTGATGCAAAATGCAGCAGAAGCATACCGAACAGCTGGTATGTCTGCAAATAAGTACATGGATACGGTCACGAGTTTTTCTGCGGCTCTGATCGCATCTCTGGACGGCGATACCGCTAAGGCTGCACAGGTGGCTGACCGCGCCATCGTGGATATGTCTGACAATGCGAACAAGATGGGCAGCAGCATGGAGAGCATCCAGACTGCCTATCAGGGATTCGCAAAGCAGAATTACACGATGCTCGACAACCTGAAACTCGGCTATGGCGGTACGAAATCCGAGATGGAACGTCTGCTTGCTGATGCAGAAAAGCTGTCAGGAATCCACTATAATCTTGACAGCTATGCTGACATTGTCGAGGCAATCCATGTCATCCAGACACAAATGGGCATCACAGGCACGACCGCCAAGGAAGCAGCCGAGACAATCAGCGGCTCGGTTGCAATGACGAAAGCTGCCTTCAGCAATCTGCTTGTCGGCATTGCTGATGATGAGCAGGACTTTGAAAAGCTCGTTGACGATCTGGTGAACAGTGCAACGACCGCAGCCGGCAACATCCTGCCGCGTGTGGAAACGATCATCGGCGGCCTTGGCAAAATGATCTCATCGCTGAGCGGTATTGCTGCGAATATGCTTGTTGACCTAACAGCATATGTTCCTGATCTGGTCGAGGCGGGCGTGTCGCTGATCGGGGCTGTTGCAGATGGCTTGACCGCCAATGCGCCTGCTGTTTCGCAGGCTGCGCTGGATGCAGGTCTGCTGCTGGTTGACGGTATTATGTCTGTTACGCCTGATCTGCTTGCCTTGAACGGTGAGCTGATCTCTACGCTGATCGACGGTCTGACCGAGCATCTTCCTGTGCTTGTAGATGCGGCAATGGAGACCGGACTCTCTATTCTGTCCGGCATCACTGCACATCTTCCGGATATCATCGAAGCGGCAAAGAATATCATCACAAAAATCACTGATGTTCTGGTGACCAATATCCCGCTTGTGGCGAATGCTGTTGTGCAGATCGTCGGTTCTCTGCTGGAAACGCTGACTGACCCTAGCCTGCTGACCTCTCTGCTCGATGCCGCTTTGCAGATTATTCTGACGCTTGCGCAGGCACTTCTTGACAATATCCCGCAGATCATTGAGATCATTTCCACGCTGATCACAAATGTGATTGACTTCATTATCGAGGCTGTGCCGATGCTGCTGGACGCGGCGATACAGCTGTTTATGGCAATCGTCGATGCACTGCCGCAGATCATTGACGCGCTGACTAAGGAGCTTCCGCGCATCCTTGATGCGGTCGTGAGCGTGATTCCTCAGCTTGTGCAGGCGCTCGCAAAAGCACTGCCGCAGATCATTCAGGCAATTACGCAGGCAATTCCGATCATCATTCAGGCTATCACACAGAATCTGCCGCAGATTATCAATGCGCTGATTTTATCGCTTCTTTCAATGAACACGCAGCTGCTTGATGCAGCGATTCAGTTGCTGTATGCAATTCTGGACGCATTGCCGATTATCAACGAAGCATTGCTTGAAGCACTGCCTGAGATCATCGACGCAATCGTCACAGTGCTTATAGAAGCGGTGCCGCAGATGTATGAGGCAGCATTCACGCTGTTCATGGCACTCGTCGAGGCGCTGCCGGAGGTTCTTGAAAAGCTGGTCGAGTATTTCGGCGAGATGTTCACCATTGTTGATGAATGGATTGACGAGATCTTCACAAATGCTGTGGATGCGGTTGCTTCGTGGTTCAGTCAGATGATCGGGGATGCTAAGAAGGCTGCATCCGACCTGGTTACCGGCGCCATGCAGTTCCTGGACGAGCTACCTGGCAAGATCGGCGAGATGCTCGGCTATGCGGTCGGAAGTATCGTACAGTTCGCGCAGGACGCACCGGCGAAGGCAAAAGAAGCCGCAGAGCAGTTCCTTGCGAACGTCGTTGAGTTCTTCACGCAGCTGCCAGATAAGGCAAAGGAGTTCCTCGATAGCACAATCGAAAAAGTGCAGACATGGGCTGCTGACCTTGCGAAGAAGGGCAAGGAAGGGGCTGCCGATCTTGTTAAGAAGATCGAAACGGAAATTTCCACATTGCCGCAAAAGATGTTCGACGCCGGCAGAAATCTGGTTGAAGGACTATGGAACGGCATTTCCAACATGGGCAACTGGCTGAAAGAAAAAATCAGCAGCTTTGCAGGCGGAATCATCAGTGGCTTCAAGGATGCATTCGGCATTGAATCTCCGTCGAAGGTTATGCGGGACAGCGTCGGCAAGTATCTCGCACAGGGCATCGGCGTCGGCTTTACGGAAGAGATTCCGGAGATCGGAAAGGCTGCACTTGATGCGTTCAGTGATCTGAAACTGCCGGATATTGATATGAACGTCAGATCAGATATTCCGAAACCGAAGCTGCCTCACATCGACGGTGATGCTGTGAACATGATCCGGACATTCAATGATCGACCTGATTCCGGTCTTATTCAGCCGAGTCCGACATCAGAGATCACGAACAACTATTACAGCAGTTCGACAAGCAACCGAACAGTAAGCGAAAAGCCTGTTGTCAATGTCTATAACAATATGAATGTCGAAATGGACGGCGAAAAGGTCGCGGAACTGGTTGCCGAAAAGGTTGATATCCTGCAAGGTGAGACCGTTGAAATGGACGAAAGGGGGACGGCACATTGAACGCCGGATTTGCAATAGATCACGGAGAGACACAAGGATTCTGGTCTCCGTCACTCCTCGGTTTCCGGCTGCTTTCGCGGCAGATCGGAGAACCGCCGAAGGATGATCGTTCTGAACGTGTACCATACAGCAGTGTGACGCACTATTTCGAGGAATCCTCGCCGAGCTACGGCGAGCGGACGCTTTCCTACAAGTTCGATCTGGTAAACCGCGATCATCGGAATGTGCAGTTTCTGCTGTCTCAGCTGAGGAACCGTCTCAGCTGGACCGGCGTCCGTGATCTGCATGACAGTTCATATCCGGATTATCATTTTGAGGTCCGTGCGCCGGATATTAAGCCAGAAGACGGTCAGCACACTGTTCTGGTTGTGACGATCACATTCAAGGCAAATCCGGCAATGCTTCCAAATTATGTTCCGGCTCTGACGGAATCAGAGAAGCGATATCCGGATATCAACGGTGACGGTAAAATCACAGCCGGGGATGCCGGTCTGATCCTTACCGCAGCGGAGAGCATTGCCGCGGGACATTCCAGCGGTCTGACACCGGCGCAGGAACTGCTTGCCGATGCTGATCTGGACGGAGTAATCACTGAAAAGGATTCGCTGCTCGTCCTGCAATATGCATCGGCAG
Source organism: Oscillospiraceae bacterium (assembly GCA_017427265.1). Lineage (GTDB taxonomy): Bacteria > Bacillota > Clostridia > Oscillospirales > Ruminococcaceae > Firm-04. The sequence goes on from JAFRTG010000016.1 coordinate 30,775, forward strand.
TTTTCGCCGGACAGTTTGAGGATACTGCCGAAAACTGGCAGAAGTACCTGCGGCGGTATCTTGCAATGAAAGGAGCACTGTACTGATGTATCAGATCACGATTGACAACGGCGGCGAGCGCCAGATTCTGCATGCAGATGATCCGAACAGTACGCAGCGCATCGCAGCAGGAAAATTCAAGGAGTATGTCGGATTGATTCCGTCAGTTGCAATCACAGTCACGCCGCAGAACGCTTGCTATAACATGCTGCATGATCGCAATACACTGACTGAGTTGAAGAACACAGAGACCGGTGAAATTGAGTTTGAGGGATATCTGCTCAAGTCTCCGGAGAGCATGACCAGCAAAGGAACACTGCAAAAGAAACTGACATTCGAGGGATTTCTCGGTTATCTTAATGACAGCGTGCAGATGTACCGGCACTTTGAGAACGCATCGCCGACTGAATTCATTACCGCTGTCCTGGACTACCATAACGCAACGACCGAGGAGAGCAAACATATCTATGTTGGAATGATCAACGCCGGACAGGGTGGAAGTAAAACAACAGCATACCGCAGTACGCTTGGAGAACTGAAAGAAAATCTTGTCAGCCGGTTCGGCGGTGAGCTTCGTGTCCGGCGCGGTCCGGACGGCAGGCTGTACCTCGATTACCTGACTGCTGCGAATAACGGCGGCACATCGGACGTCATCGTCAATCTCGGTCACAATCTTCGGTCACTGAGCATCGAGAGCGACACGGCAAACATCATCACGCGGCTGATTCCGCTCGGCGCGCAGCTTGATGATATTACTCCGGCGAAGAATAAGGAGCAATCTGCTGAGCGTCTGACGATTATCGGCGCGGTTGACCCGGACGACGGTCACACCTACGCGGTACCTTACATCGACGATCCGGCAGCAATCGCACGGTATGGCGTGATTGTCGGTACGGTTGAGTTTGATGATATCACAGTCAAGGAGAACCTTGTCGCACGCGGCAAGTCGTACCTCACAGAAAACAATCGCGTGAAGAAGCACTATGCTGCATCCGTTCTGGATATATCCGGCAAGGGCGTGATCCGCTGCGGTGATACATACCGCTTCCGGAATCCGCTCATGGGGATTGATGAGAATCTCCGGCTGCTCGGGCGCACGGTCGATATCCTGAAACCGTACACGCCGGACGTCGAGATCGGTGACAAGACCGCGAAGATCACCAGCATGACGGCAAAGACGCAGCACATGATTGACTATGAGCTGCCGAATCAGCTGTCACAGACTGTCCAGACTGCGCAGCGCATTGCAACTCAGATGATCGAAGCTGCCACAACCGGCTATGTGGTGATCCGCTCGAACGAAATCCTGATTATGGATACGGACGATATTGAGACGGCGACAAGCGTCTGGCGGATGAACAGCGGAGGCATCGGATACAGCAGCACGGGATATCATGGGTCATTCGGCACAGCAATCACGATGGACGGTCACATCATCGGAAGCTTTATTGCTGCTGGCTCCATATACGCTGACCGAATTCGCGGCGGTACTCTGCTGATGGGCGGCACGGACAATGTCAATGGCGTGATTGAGGTTGCGGACGCTTCCGGGAACATCGTCTGCCGGCTTGACCAGAACGGTGCGGATATATTCGGCCAGGTTCTGACAAGAGATGCAGCGGGATACTGGGTGCAGCTGATCGGTGGTCAGCTCATTGGCGGATTTGGAAATGATAAGTATGTGACTATCGACGCATCAGCAGATATTTATTCACCTGATATCGGTCGTCATGACAAGGGCCTGAATGTTGAGGCGGACGGAATCAATTTCACATGCAATACATTCGGTATCAACGGCGGACGCGGAACGGGCGGAACGCTATATTGCATAGGCGGTTCACCGGCGCATGTCGTGACAGATGTATCGCTGGATGCAGACGGTCAGCTTGATGTGCAGTATGCGAACATCGCAGAGGCGTATTTCTCGAACGGTATTCTTGTCGGAGGTGGATGATATGCAGATAAATATTTCCGTTGTGAACCGCATTGCGCGTGTGATCGGTACATCGCAGATCGTCTGCGGCAACAGCGACTATGTTGCTGTCTTCACGTTTGACGCCGAATGGAATGACTACGCCGACAAGACAGCACGGTTTCAGTATTTCAAAGACGGGAAGTTTGAGCATGTCGATGTGACGTTTACCGGCAGCTCGTGCGCGATGCCGGTGCTGACGGATATCGACCGCGTTGAGATCGGAGTCTTCGCCGGAGAGATCAGGACGACAACGCCGGCGGTTGTACCATGCTGCCGTTGCATCTCGGACATTCCGGCAGAAGAATATGCAGCGCCGGCAGATATGTATGATCAGATCATGGACATGGTGCAGGAAGCGATGAATCCGCCGCCGGAGTCTGGGGATGACGAATACTTCATCGTTACAGCCGAAGGCGATTATGTGACGACGTCAGAAGGCGACTATATCATAGCAAAGGAGTGAGATGATGGCAAACACGAAGTACAATCCTGCGAACGCAGGAAGATCGGACTTTGACAGACTGTTTTCGGCAGCTAATGAAGTTCAAACAGCACGAGGAGCACACAGTAGCCTCGATGATCGTCTTGATGCAGCTGACTCGAATGTTGCGGAGATACAGTCAGACATCACAACAAACGTCAAGCCTGATATCGAAGTGTTGAAAGACGATGCTGAAACAGCAGAAAAAGGAATCGCAAGACTGACAGACAAGACAGCAAAGAATAAGCTGAACACGGTGTATCTTGCAGCATTGAAGACTTACAACACAGAAGGATCGTGGAGCGGAAACACGTACATGATCGACGGTCTTGAATTCGAGGTGGAACAGGACGGAATGATCGAAGTGACCGGAACGCATGACACGATAGTCACGCGGTTCTATCTGCCTGTTCCGACGCTCGCAGCAGGAACGTATGCGATCAGCGGCTGTCCTGCATCCGGATCTGCAACGAAATACTGCCTGAGACTGAAGGACGGCATCACAGAGCAGTACGTCAACGATTACGGCGAAGGTGAGGTATTCCCTATAGCCACGGTGCAGCCGCTGAGCGTCGAGATTAAGATTGCGCTGGAGTACAATAGCACAGTCGAGCTGACGTTCAAGCCTATGATCTGTCTGAGAGATGAATTTCAGCAGTCAGACAAGTATGTTCCATATTGTCCGACGCAGCAGGAGGCATATTTGGAGTCTCTTGCACTGGAAGGAGATCTGAATGATGAGGAGTCGGCTCGGTCTGCTGCTGACACGAAGCAGACGTCAGCACTGACTGGAATTATCAACGGAGGATCAAAAAACAGAGTAACAGTAAGCGATACAAGCGGTACGCGCAATGTTGTCATTCCGGTCAATCTTCCGGCTGGAAAGTATATTATCTCGTTTGGAGAGATTGCGTCTACAGACACCGACGCTTCGGTATGTCGTTTGGCTTTTGCAGACGCGACGGACACCGCTGTCTGGACAGGCGGTACAACGAGAGGTGAGGGCAAGTCAATCAGCGTAACGCTTGAAGCTGCTGCTGCAAGACTTTACGTTTACGCATCCGACAATTACAGTCACAGCGGAGGCGATACCGTCACGGTCACAAATTTGATGATCTGCACGAAGGCGGAATGGGACATCTCACAGGAGTTTGTGCCGTACTGTCCGACCATGCCGGAGCTGTATGCAATGATTCAGGCGCTGGGAGGCGGTAATCGGAGCATTTCGGAATCCGATGGAGAGGAGGAGCGCTGATGCCGGTGCTGAACATCAAGGTTCGTGAGAAGATCGCACAGACATCCGGATCACCGGAAGTTGTATGCGGTAACAGCGATTATGTGGCGGTGTTCGATCTTGACGAGGAATGGGAGAGCTATTACGCGAAGACCATGCGCGTCGCATGGCTTGACATTCCGACCGGAAAGCCGAGATACACGGATGTCGCATTTTCCGGATTGTCTGCGACGCTGCCTGTGATCGCAGATGCTTACGAGATCGCAGTCGGTATCTATGCCGGCGATATCCGGACGACGACGCCTGCGCGGATTCCGTGTGCGAGAAGCATTACTGACGGCAGCGCAGTACATCCTGCACCGACGCCGGACGTATACGAGCAGATTATTGAATTGCTTGAAGCAATCGCCCATCCGCTCGGATTCGGCGTGACGGGAGATGCAACAATGCTGATTGACGGCTACAACTTGTCGCTTGTCGGTCGGGCAACAGTTATTCAGGAGGTGGAGTAAATGGCGATCATAAGAGACACATTAGCAAACCTTGCAGCGCTGGCGACGTGGATGCAGCAGAATTACGTTCCTTCGCTTTTCAAATCGGTGACGTATTCAAGCGGCGTTATGACCGCGACGGACGCAGACGACAACACAGTGCTTGAAATACATCAGGGGACGGGCAGTGTGAATCAAGGATATTTCAGAGCATACCGAGCAGAAAGCAACTACCTCGGCTTTACGCTTAGCAGTTTTCCGTCATCGACAGGCGGAGGGTCAACAATCCAGATCATCGGATGCGACAATGGTTTTATCATCGGATGCCCGATAAGGATTGGCTACGGTGACGCCAACTTCGCGGCGGTGTTCACGAAAACGAACAACGACAAACCTGCTATCATATTCCCGTCAAGTCCGAACGCTACCTTGCCGCAGCAGTACACAACCGCGCTGAATCACGTAGCATTTGGCGACAGCGCAACGATCGCGACCACAACCACTTTCACGCCGGAAGCGGGACAGCAGAACTGCCTCGTCCCGTTTGCGACGAACGCAAACATCGGGGATACAAGCTATACGCCGTATGCCTATTACATTGCGATGGGTACGAACTACGCAATGGGATTAGGCAAGTTTGAGATGGGAGATTCTGTTTACATCAGCAACGGCTATTGGGCGATAAGGGAGGGCAGCTGACGATGAAATACATCATTATGCTCTCGATTGTCGTCGGCTTGGCAGCTGCTGACTTTATCACCGGATTCTTAAAGGCGCTTGTGAAGAATGATGTCAGTTCAAAGACCATGCGGATCGGCGGCATCCATAAGATCGCAGAGATTCTGATAATGGCTGTTGCCTGCGGACTGGAAATCGGGCTTGAGCTGCTCGGTCAGTTCTACGCCGTCGGAGAAGGCGGAGCTGAAATAGCACAGAAGCTCGCAACCGTCTCCGGTCTTGTGACGTCGCTGCTTGTATTTGTTTATATTCTGGCGATGGAGCTGGCGTCAATACTGGAGAACTATGTCGAGATCAATCCGCAGGCAAAATGGGCACTGTGGATTGTAAAGAAACTGAGGGTATTCCAACAGAAGGAGTTTGAGAAGGAGGAAAAGAGCGATGTTCAAACCGAGAATGACAAAACCTGAGAGCGGCAACCCCTATTACAACAAAATCGAAAACGGCGGTTATAGCGGTGCAATCCTCGGCAGCCCGACAGACAAGGGCTGCAACGTCCTTGCAAACTGCGTCGGCTATGCGGCAGGACGGTTCAATGAGATTATCGGACAGCCGAAGTTCGTGTACTTCCAGTACCCGCCGAACGCCGAGGATTTCTATGATACGGCTGTCGCTGCGGGATTGAAGGTCGGCAGTACGCCGCAGCTCGGCGCGATTATCGTCTGGGCAAAGGGTAAGACATGGACATCCGCGGACGGCGCAGGGCATGTCGCGGTGGTCGAGGAGATCAAGAGCGACGGCAGCATCATCACGTCGGAGAGCGGCTACGGCTGCGCTTCGCCGTTCTGGACGAGCCACCGCTACAAGGAATCTGGAAACTGGGGACAGAGCACGGCATACAGATTTCTTGGATTCATCTACCAGCCGGAGGATCAGACACAGCAGCGCTGCATCAAGAAAGGTGACAAGGGAGCCGATGTCGAGCTGATGCAGGCACGACTGCACGCGCTTGGATATCTCAGAAAGTCCGAGATCGACGGAGATTTCGGCAAAATCACTCTGGGTGCGGTCTGTGCGTTCCAGCTCGAAAGCGGACTGGATGTGGACGGCATCTGCGGACCGGCAACAAAGGCAGCGCTGACAGCATAAAAATGACCGGCAGGGGAGCGATCCTCTGCCGGTTCGTTTGTTATTCAGCTTCGTGCAGCAGGTCAACCGCAAACTGCACAAATTCCTCGGGCGACATTCGGCGCGTGTACAGAGGCGATGCAGGTTGCGAGGATTCTTCCCAGCTACGATTGACTGCGCGTCTGATCGTCTGGTATACGATTTTCCCTGACGTCCCATTCTGTTCTGCATACATGCGGCAGGCGCCTTTGAGAGAATCATCCGGATGTTCAGCCAGTATGAGGATGATCGCCTGTATCAGTGCATGGTATTGTTCAGGGATATCATTATCAGCCAGAAGCTGACGGATTCTCTCTTCGAGGTTATTCGGCATGGGAATTCGCTCCCTTCATATGATATATGTAAATCATATCGCACTGAAAAGCATTTGCCAAGTCAATTCGACACGAATCGACAAAATTTGCGGCAGAATTCGACAGAATAAAAGCGATTAAAAATCGAAATATGACATGAAATATGACATGAACATTAAGATATATCGTATATACGTTATATACATATAGGTTCAAGTCCTGTCAGGTGCATACTATAACACAACGAACCTGATTCTCAGACGGGAATCAGGTTCGTTTCTTTTATTCCGATGCAAAAAAAAACACCCGACTGCATCCAAATCAGTCGGGCTTGGGTGAAAGAGAATGGAACGAGAAAATTATAATAACAGACCTTCCAGCCGGAAATCCGTCCTTCCGGTCTGATATCACCAATATTTTTTTGAAAACCGAATCCTGCTTCGCATCGGCATACGCCGAATCCCGCGCATATCACGTTGTGTGCTGCGTTAACGGGGATCCGCCGTGATTGCCGGATGCACAATACCTTTGTCTCATCCCTTTGATCAGATTACATCAACGGTAAGAACCAGAGAATCC
>JAFRTG010000017.1 GCA_017427265.1 Oscillospiraceae bacterium
ACAGACGGTCACTACCGTATACAACGGCAGGCGTGAGGTCTGGACGGATTACGAACAGGCAAAGGCATATTTCCTTGAAATGATGATGTCCACGGACGGAGAGGAGCATGAACGAGCGGAGTGCGTATACATTCAGCTACTGCACGGGCTGGATGAATGCAGTGATGAAGACGAATGAACAAAGAGAGCGAGTTGTCAGAAACGGCAACTCGCTCTTTTCCTATTTCTTGGAATCATCATCAATCTTATCTTCAACAAATTGATATTCTTTAGAATTGTAATATTCCGGATTATTTCGTTCTTTCCCTTTCGGATACGGTTTAACCTGTATCACTCTACCATCAGGTAATGTTCTCGGATGTCCTCTTACTCCCCATACTGGCATTTTGTATTCACGTCCGGAATCAGTCTTACCATATTTAATTATGTTTCCATTTTCATCTACTGGGATTATCCTCTTTACCAAAACAATTCGATTTCTATCATAAGTATTATCATTCGGCGAAACTGAACCTCGTTGCTCAATTATTCGTATTTCTTCTGGACGGTTATTCATTTCATATTGTATTCCAAACCAAACATTTGCGAGATATTCTCCTAATGCTTTAATGGTATCAAACGAAAAATATTGGGTTGCTTCTTCTGAAATGGTAATAGGGCTTATATAACTACCTTCGTCTTGTCCTATTTCAAGAATTGCTGTATCCAATTCTGTCGCTGTATCTTTATCAATAAAACAGATTGTTAAAGCACAGAATACTGAATTATTAATATAGAAAAATGAAGCATATACTGCATAGCAATTTCTTTCACGTTCATAATTTGTAAAATTACGAAGAATACTGCCTATACCATCATCATCGTTGAATCCCTCAAAAATATTGACAGTAAACTCATTAAGAGCTATGGGAATCGTTTTATCAAAAAAATCGTAAGGTTCACCAATCTTTCTCAGTTTTTCGGCTGTATCAGATGTTAAATCAAAGTAGTCGAGTGAATGGGAGAAATCAATAGTTCCGCCGAACACTTCTGTTCTCGTAAATGTTGAATATGGCTCGAGATGACTTCTCCAATACCAAGTGAGATCATTAGAATTTGCAATTAATCCATTATTAAGGAAAAACATACAGTATTCACCCCTTCCTATTTTTTCAACAACCTATTGATATGATTCAAGATCATCAACTGATCCCCGTCATCGAGCTGCTTCATACCTTCAACCGCTTTCCGTATCAGCTCAGGATTTGAAATGCTGTCATCGAAGAACTCAGCGGGCGTGATGCCGAAGTAGTCGCATATTGCAAACAGCTCCGACAGCGGAGGTAGAGACTTACCCGATGAAATGTTATAGATATATCCACGGCTATGACCGAGATCATAGCTCATCTGGTACTCCGATACACCCTTTTGCAGCCGGAGCTGAGTTATCCTGTTTCTTACAAAATCGTCTGTCATAGCTAAATCACCTCTTACTACTATAATACAGCAAAAGAAATCAGCTATACTCAAAGGAAATATGTTGTTTACTCTTGAATAATCTTCTAAGATATGTTATAATCAAGATATATTAGATAGTAAGCGTAGAAGTATCATTGGAAAGACAAACAATATCATTTTCAGGTGATAGCTATGGATATATACACGGTCAGTTTCTTTGGGCATCGTGAAGTAGAAAGGGCGTCAGAGATTGAAAGCAAGCTGGATCAACTCTTGCATGATCTCATCACGCAGAAACAGTATGTAGAGTTTCTGGTCGGTCGGGACGGAGAATTTGACTTGTTGGCTGCTTCGGCTATAAGACGAGCGGTCAATCAATACGGCTACGGTAACACATCAATTATCCTTGTACTGCCGTATATGAAAGCCGAGTACCGTGACAACAAGCAATACTACCTCAGCTACTATGATGAGGTGGAGATATGCTCGGAATCATCTGATGCACACTATAAGTCTGCTATACAAGTGCGGAACAGGTATATGGTTGACCGTTCTAATTTGGTCGTTTGCTGTATTCAGCATAAAAGCGGCGGAGCATATAGGACGATGCAGTATGCTAAAAAGCAAGGAAAACAAGTCAGAAATCTGGCTGGCTGCCAACTTTGATTCCGGTGGGCTCAAAGTTGATAATCGAACTTTGGAATCCATTTTTATATTGTAGAAACATAGCGAAACAGGTTGACTTCTTTGCTAATATTGTGGTATAATGTATGGAGAGTTTTAGTTGAATTTTGTTGATTTTATACAACGAGAATATCCTATTATATTTATTTCGCTAAGTATATAAACAGGAGGTTTATCAGCATGATTACAATTCAGATTTCCAGTGATCCTTACAAGCGCAAGATCACCTATGACCGAGTAGATGGTGATCAACTTGTTGCAATAGATAACAGTAACCCCGACACCCCCGAAAAGCTGAAACTTCTTTCGGTTGACTACTCCAGTTGCTTCTTTCCGTTCAAAGCGTATGAAATTGCTGATCTTATTTGGCATACATACTCTACCAACTCTACACCTGTTTGTATACGCTTCAGAGGTACAACAGAGGAATATAGGGAGCTTTGTGCAGTTTGCGATATTTTGAACAAAGAAAACAGTGAACAGCCGCCCGAAAGTCAGCTTCCGCCACTAACTTACGAACAGGCTAACGAATATCTTGCAAATGCAGGAGATATTCTGCCGGAGGTCACAGGATATTTCAAATCCATCAAGGACATAATTGCCCATAACATTACTGCGAGCGACAGCAAAAAGCTCATAGATCAGCAGCAGGAAAAGTTTGATGATGTCTCTAAGAAAGAGATACCTGTATGTGTTATCGGAAATTACAGTTCTGGAAAGTCCACTTTCATTAACGCCATTTTAGGTTGTGAGGTGCTGCCGAGCGGTGATAAGCCCCTTACGGCGAAGATCTATGAGATTCGGTGCAGCGACAATTCGGAAGTTGCAGATGTAGAGTTCACCTCTAACCATATGGTAGTGACGATCTCATTCAACCGTGGAGGTTATGCAATTCGCCCTGAGAGCTACAGCGATGAGCTTTCTACAAGGATTCGGGAATGCCTGGAAAAGGAAAAGGAGAATGCTCTGGCTCAGAGAGTTCAGTCGCTTTTGCAGGTAATCAATGATGGTGCAATCGACGATCGTGTGAAAATCCATATTCCGTTTAACAGCGACTCTCCGCTGCGCAACAGTGAGCATCCCTATGTGCTGTTTGATACACCTGGTGATAACGTCGCAAATCACGAGCATCATATTCAGGTCTTGCAGGAAGCATTGCGTGGAATGTCTAACGGCTTGATGCTGTATGTTACTGTGAGCAATCAGCTTCACACAATGTCAAATCAGCAGCTCTGCGATAAGGTCAAGGCAATTCAAGAGATAGATACACGCTTCACTATGGTGATCGTCAATCAGGCAGATAATGCTGATTTCAGCGAATATAACCGTACAGAGATCATCGAATCGCCGATCCCTGTTACATTACAGCCCGAAGGCATCTATTATGTTTCCTCTGTCATGGCTCTTGGTTCTAAGATAGACGGAGACTTCGTGAAAGATAACAATGCCATGATCTATTTACAAAAGCAGGCGTTCTTTATGAAAAAGAAGGGCGAACGCTTTGCCCAGCTTCTGTTCCTGTATAATATTGCGCCGAAGCAGATAGAGATCGCATCTGAGGAGGGCGCACTGCATTACAGCGAATACGGGGATAAGGAACGAGTCCTCGCAAATAGCGGTTTATGGGCAATTGAACAGGAAATCCAGCGTTTTGCAGACAACTATGCTCCGTATAATAAGTGCTATCAGTCGCTCTTGTTCCTGCTGAAAGTAAGGGAGATCGCTGAGAATGACATTGCTGATGCTGTGAGAATGCATGACAAGTCCAGAGCTGAATATCAGAGTCAGCTTGAAGCTGGTATTAAGAAGCTTTTAGCAGAGTTGACGATCAGCCGTGATGAATTCGTTGAAAAGGCTTTTAATGGGTATCCTACAGAAATGGAAGCCTCAAAGAAAGAAGCATACACGCCTATTGCTAAAGCAGAACTCATAAAACTGGAAAGTGAGCTTACTTCTGCATTGGAAGCCGCCGTAGGCTATTCTGAACGAGCTGAGATTGCAGACAAGGCAAAAGAAAAGACATTCAAGATTCAAAACATCTTCAATGCCGATGTTCGTGCTGATATAGCTACAAGCTACAAGTATTGGAGAGAAAAGAGTACGGAACGGGACAACGCAAGAGAGGAAATTGACACTACCGCTGCCGATCAGCTATTGGATCAGGTAAAGGAAAAGTTTAATCTTGCGTTTAATCGGGCACAAACGGTATTGTTCCAGTCGTCCAGTAATTATTGGAAAACACGGGCAGAAGAACTCCGCAAGAAGCTGCTGATCGTTGTACTTGCATCGCCGGACATCTCACAGGAGAAGCGTGAAGAATTGCAAGGTCTGATCGAGGGCTTCGAGCAGATCGCATTTTCTGTTGAGGTCGAAAAGATATTCGAGAAGGAGATCTTTGAAAGGCACGCATTTTTCAAGATTTTCGAGGATCACCGCCTGAACAAGCGTAAGCTCGCTTCTCGTTTTAACAGTTCCCTGAAAGAGGAAATTGATAATATCTATCTGCAAATGAAGAATAGTCATAAGCAGATCTTCACGGATTGGCAAAAGCGGTTGTTCTCTGTTATTGAGGATAATATCACCGATTTGAATCCGCTTTTAAGAGAAGCTAAGAAACAGGTCGCATTCTATAAAGACCTTATCGAATCCCTTAGAGCAGCACAAGAAGCTCTGAACGAATATATTGATAAGATCAATCAACTTATGGATTGGAAACCTGTCGTTGAAGTAACTCCTGCCGAGGAGTAAAGGAGGTAGTTATGGGCGTAAAACAATGGATCGCTAAACAGGGCGTAAAGGCAGGAAATCGTATTTCCAAGCTGTCTACTCTAAGCCCATCGCAGATGGAGCATATCATCGACCTCAGAGATCAGTATTTCGGAGATATGGCGGAGCATAACCCCGGTCACAACTCCGAAAGGCTTACAAGAGGTCTGCTTGCATCGAGCAGTATTGAGATCTTCAGCGCATACCTTCCACAGCTTCAGGAGCTATATACTCCGGTCGATAAGTCAACATCACTGCGCATCGTAAAGAGCGATGGCGAGGAGCTTTTCGAGCATTTTCCTGAGTTTGATAAGGAACACAATATCCGTTTTATCAACATCTCAAAATGGGTAACAGACAAGCGTGAAAATAGCCTTGAAAAGCTGGTGAATGTTTACGCTGTACTGTCAAACGAGCAATGCAATATCGCTCTCATCTTCCACAGAACAAAAACAGAAACACAGGTTTATCTTGCGGTTGTGAATACGAAAAACGCAGGAGACAACTCCGATGCAGACGAATATATCAAGCGTCTTACAGATGCAGTCAGAGGTAATTTCCCCGGCTCTGTCTTTTCCGCAAAACCAGCGATGGGTTCTCCGAAATGCCTTGCTGAAATGGATAAGAAGTCTGTTGCGATCGCATCTAATATCCCGACCGAAAAATCTGAAAAGTTTATCAGCCAGACCATAGAAAAATTGCTTGACGGCGTGATCCCTGAAAGCGTCAAGGAAGAATACACGGTTATCCTACTTGCGACACCTATCCGAGATGTGGAGACAAGGAAACTGCGCCTTTCGGAGCTTTACACAGGTTTAGCCCCCTACTCTGAGTGGCAGACCAATTTTACATACACTGAAACCATGGCAGAGGGTTCGTCTGCTACGCTTGGCGTGAATGTCGGTGCGAGTGCAGGCATTCAGAACGGACAGAATCAGTCAATACAGAACAGCATCGCTCAGCAAAACAGCGAAGCCAATCAAGTCGGACGGCAGGAAGGCAAACAGCAAAGTCAGGCAAATGCACAGAGTCAGAATAATACAACAGGACAAAACATAGCTGACGGAACAAACAGTGCCTCTACCTATACAACAACGGAAGGAGAAGTATATAACGCAACTCATACTGATTCCTCCTCTATAACAGATACTATCGGAGGCTCTTTAAGTGCTAATTTGAGCCAATCTGTATCAGGCGGTATTGGAATACCTGCTGTTGCACATGCTGATGCTACTACAACAGTTGGTATAGGAGCATCGGTTGACCAGCACCACGCAACGGGTAGTTCGATTGCAGATGCTATTTCACAGGGAACAAATAGCTCCGTATCAAACGCAACCATGAATGGAGTCAATCACACCTTAACACAGATAGCATCTCAGACGATCGGTAAGACCGTCACAGATACGATCGGCAGCTCAACATCGACCTCTATCGCTCAGACGCTGGGACGAGCTGTTACAAACACTCTTGGAAAGACGGCAGGCGTATTTTCGAGCTTTAATCTCGGCGGCAACGTCGGTGCGAGCTTTGCACGTTCCTCAAATGTGACTGCGACGATCGGCAAAGGAGAGGGCATCACACAGAACTTTACAAATCATACAGTCAAACACGCTTTGGAACTGCTTGAACAGCAAATGGCTCGATTCGAGCAAAGCACGGCACTTGGAATGTGGGATTTTGCCGCTTATGTGATAAGCGAAGATGTGAACACAGCCAATAATGTAGCCCACTCCTATCTGGCACTTACCGAGGGCGAGTCTTCGTTTTTATCGCACTCCGCCGTCAATGTGTGGCGCGGAGATATTGAGGAAAATGGCGCTGCAAAAATGATCTGCGGATATTTGCAGGAGCTTCGTCACCCTGAATTTGTGCTTGATCCGCATATTTTAGATGCCGATTTAGGATTCTTTGCATATCCGCCCTATGTTACGGCAACGACAGCACTTTCAGGAAAAGAGCTTGCGTATTCGCTGAATTTCCCAAGCAAGTCGATCTCAGGACTGCCGATATATGAATGTGCAGAATTTGGCAGAAATATTGCAACATGCGATACAATAGAGGAAGATACTGTAAAAATCAGGCTTGGTCATATATTCCACATGAACCATGAGGAGAAGATACCTGTTTTCTTACAGCGTAAATCTCTCGCATCGCACACATTTATAACAGGTAGCACAGGCTCAGGTAAGAGTAATACTGTCTATCAGATGCTTTCCGAAGCATATAAGAACGATATTCCGTTCCTTGTAATAGAGCCTGCTAAGGGCGAATATAAAGATGTATTCAACGACTATGACGATATTTCAGTATATGGAACAAATCCGAGGAAAACACCGCTTTTGCGTATCAATCCGTTTTCTTTCCCCGATGATGTTCATGTACTGGAGCATATTGACCGCCTTGTGGAGATATTCAATGTCTGCTGGCCCATGTATGCGGCGATGCCTGCGGTACTAAAAAGTGCGGTGGAGCGTTCATATCTTGACTGCGGCTGGGATCTTATGTCATCTGTCAACAAGTATGATGACCATTTGTATCCGTGCTTCGCTGATGTTGCCCGTAATATCAAGAAAATCATCGACACCAGCGAATATGACAAGGAGAACAAGGGCGCATATAAAGGTTCGCTCCTTACAAGACTGCAATCCTTGTCAACAGGTATCAACGGACTGATTTTCTCCGCAGATGAGCTTACGGGGAAACAGCTTTTTGACAGCAATGTTATTATAGACCTGAGCAGAGTCGGAGCGACCGAAACAAAATCGCTTATCATGGGTATGCTTGTGCTGAAATTGCAGGAATACCGCATCAGCGAAGGCTCTACTATGAACAGCACTCTCAGGCACATTACTGTTTTGGAAGAAGCACACAATATCCTCAGAAGGACATCTATCGAACAGCCGACTGAAAGCTCCAATATTATGGGTAAAAGCGTTGAGATGATCGCCAATGCCATCGCTGAGATGCGTACCTACGGTGAGGGCTTTATCATTGCAGACCAAGCTCCTGGGCTTATGGATATGTCGGTTATCCGCAACACGAACACCAAGATAATTATGCGTCTGCCCGACCGTGGCGACCGTGAGCTTGTCGGAAAGGCGGCAAACCTCAATGACGATCAGATAGACGAGCTTGCGAAGCTCCCCTGTGGTGTAGCTGCTGTGTATCAGAATGAGTGGATACAGCCTGTGCTGTGCAAAGTCACGAAGTATGAAACCGCATACAGCACTTATTCTTTTGAACCGAGCGATAATACAGCGCTGATGCAGAAAAATGACGATATATCCGATTCTCTGTTAAGGTGCATCATGGATAATGAGCTTTTCCAGAAGGGCGATAAGCAAGACCTCAGAGAGCTGAAAAGCCTGATCCTGCGCTCTACGCTGGATTCGCTCGTCAAGGTAGATTTCCTTGACTATCTTGCAACCGAAAGAGAAAAAGGCTTTGCAGAACTCAGATGCTTGATCTACGATTTCCTGAGAGCAGAGGACGCTATACAGTCAGCCACTAAGCATGATGATATTCATGAATGGGTAAATGCAGTTGTTTCTGAGTTGGCTCCATCAATCTCTTCATATACTAAAAAGCAGATCGATCTTACTATGGCTCTGATACTGCATGAAAAGACGATCCGTGATCCGTCATACAGGAATATCTACCATACATTTACAGAAGTCTACAAGAATGGGGGCGGTGTATTTTGAACAGCGAGATCAGTAAGAGCGAAGTGAATGAGGTCAAAAATCCCTCTACGGAAAACTTTAAGAATATTAAGCCTGAACATGAAACAACGCCCAAAGAGGTCGATGATTTCTGGAAAGCTGAATTTCACGATCAGGCAGAACAGGCAAAGAAAGAAGATACAGCGCCGGTTGAAAACAATACTGCGAAAGAGTATTATGATGACAACGGTACAAAATACCGTGAAGGCGACTCCCTGCTGCCGAATACGCAGTTTGAAGTCAGAGGGTATCAGTATGAAACCGATGATCAGGGACGAGTTGTATCAGCAGAAGGACAGCTTAGAATGCGTGATCCAAGCTACGAACGTGACATGGAAGATGTCCGTAAGATAGACGGTCAGGAGTATAAAGCAACCGATGACAGAGGACACTTGATCGGTCATCAATTTGACGGAAGTGACAAGTTAGAAAACCTTGTACCAATGGACACAAAGCTGAATCAGGGCGACTTTGTGAAATTAGAAAACACCCTTGCCGATGCGGTCAAGGACGGAGCAGATGTCAGGCTCAAAGTTGAGCCTGTTTATGAGGGCGATTCCACAAGACCTACTGAGTTCCGTGTTACATACAGCATAGACGGCGACAAGGATGCCGTTGTGTTCAAGAATGAAAGCGAGGCTAAAACATGATGAATGAGAAGATATATCAGGCTATATTCGATGAACTGAGTAAGTATCTTGCCGCAGAATGGGATAAACTGATCGTTTATCTTGAATACGGAAATGCTTCCTATTCCTTTGCCTTCTATATTCAGGCGGGAGACAAATATATCAAGTGCTACGATATTCCTGGCGTTTCGGATAAGGAGCTTGCAAAGGCGTTTTCTGCTATTGATAAGATAGTTTCAAAGGAACGCAGTCAGGAGAAAAAAGCTCTCTGGACCAATATGACAATGATTGTGACGAAAACAGGTCAGATGCACACCGATTTTGATTACACCGATTTGTCGGAGGGAACATATCAATTCAAAAAGAATTGGAAGAAGAAGTATCTTTGCTGAGGTAGGGGAAAACTATGATTAGGTTTTCTGATGTTAGCGAAAAAGGCACAAGTCTTGAAAAGATAGAAAAACATACTGATATTAAGCCGTTATGCGGCATGACCGATCAGGAAGCTGATGCATTTTGGAAAGCAGAATTTCAGAAAGCACACGATGAGGTGAGCCTTGACGAATATGATACTTTCCTTTCTGAGGTGTTTAACAGGTCAGAATACGAACTTGACATTGATTTTTGTATTGATGACAGACTTGCTGATCTCCTCGATCAGTTCTCGACTGAAACATGGGAGTATATGGACGATTCAGAGAGAGAAGAAATTATCTCCGAGTTTGTCAGCGCATTGAGCGAAGACTTAGGACTTGAGGATATGCCGGAAGTTGCTGTATTCGATGATGACGATGCCTATGGCTTCTATTCCCCATCAGATAATACTATAAACCTGAATCGGCAGTATTTTGATAACCCCGTTGAGCTTGTAAACACCATTGCACATGAAATGCGCCACGCATATCAGGAATATCGTGCTGACTTGCTCGAAACACGGGAAGATGCACTATACAGAGTAAACCTTGATAACTATATCTCACCGATACCACTGCCTGGTGGTGGTTGGCTGTTCTTCGCAGACTACCAAGACCAGTATGTAGAGGTAGATGCAAGAGCATTTGCTAACCTTTTTACGGAGGCTATGAAGTATGAATGATATTATCAGACAATTTTACGAGAAAAACAATCTTCCTAAGCCGATCGTTGAGCAAAAGGTCGCAGCTTTCCGCCGTCACAGTGATATTGCCGAGGAATTCGAGCATTGGATTACGGACAGAACCTATAAAGCACAGGGCGCTGTTACCATAGAGAGCTATACAGCTAAGAAGCTGTCTGAGCTGTCGGAATACCTTGACGGGGATGGAGCGTTTGTCTTACTTATAGAGTTAAGAGAGAATCCTGAAAAAGCTCATAGGCGTATTATGCAAGGTTTTAAGCGAAAGTAATATCGAAAAAAAGAATAACACAGAAAAATCCGGATACCTCATTGAAGTATCCGGATTTCATTGTTATAGCCTGCTGTAAAAGTCTTTTCTTATAGTTGTTTGGGAAAACTTCTATATGAGCGCACTCTTTCGCATCGGCGCTTTTTCTGTTTGCACAGCACATGAAAAATGTATCCGCTGCGCGGATGCGATTTCAGAATGGGGACCTCTATCGCAGGTCCCCAAGCCCGCCGAGCTCTTGAACGCAGGGGGGATTTCGCTCGCTGCGGCGAGCGACGAGGGCGCTGCCCTCGACCCGCGACCTTTTTGAAAAAAGCTCGACCAAAAACTTCAATTTTGGTTTTCCGCAAGTTTAGCGACAGACAAAAAGCCCTTTCCGTTTTTGGCGGAAAGGGCTTTGCTGTTGCTTTTTCAGGCTGTGTTTCCGGCGCGCGGAATCAATAATCCATGCCGCCTGCGGGCATTGCCGGTGCGGGCGGAAGCGGCTCCTTGATATCCGTGACAAGGCTCTCGGTTGTCAGAACCATTGCCGCAACAGAAGCAGCATTTTCCAGTGCGGAACGTGTGACCTTGGTCGGATCGACGATGCCGGCCGGGATCATATCGACATACTCCTCGGTGTAAGCATTGAAGCCATAGCCGGTCTTGTCTGCACGCTTGATGTTCTCGATGATGACAGAGCCTTCCAGACCTGCGTTTGCAGCGATCTGACGGATCGGCTCCTCCAGTGCACGGAGAATGATCTTTGCACCGGTCTTTTCGTCGCCTTCGAGGGTATCAACCAGCTTAGCGACAGCATCTGCAGCGTTCAGCAGTGCAACGCCGCCGCCTGCCACGATGCCTTCCTCGACGGCAGCCTTGGTTGCAGCAAGTGCATCCTCAACGCGGAGCTTCTTCTCCTTCATCTCAATCTCAGTCGGAGCACCGACCTTGATGACTGCGACACCGCCGACCAGCTTTGCAAGACGCTCCTGCAGCTTTTCGCGGTCGAAGTCGGAAGTGGAGTTCTCGATTTCAGCGCGGATCTGTGCGACTCTTGCCTTGATGGCCTCGGAATCGCCTGCGCCGTCCACGATGATCGTGTTCTCCTTGGAGATGACGATCTGGCGTGCGCGGCCGAGCTGGGTGATCTGCGTATCCTTCAGCTCAAGGCCGAGATCAGCGGTGATGACCTCGCCGCCGGTCAGCGTTGCGATATCCTTCAGCATTTCCTTGCGGCGGTCACCGAAGCCCGGTGCCTTGACCGCTGCGCACTTGAATGTGCCGCGGAGATTGTTCAGAATCAGCGTGGTCAGAGCCTCGCCCTCGACATCCTCAGCGACGATGACGAGACGCTTGCCGCTCTGGACGATCTGCTCAAGCAGCGGCAGAATCTCCTGAATACTGGAAATCTTCTTGTCGGTAATCAGCAGGAATGCGTCGTCATAGACAGCTTCCATCTTGTCGGTATCTGTGACCATGTACGGGCTGACATAGCCGCGGTCAAACTGCATACCTTCCACGACCTCGCTGTAGGTCTCAGCGGTCTTGGACTCCTCGATCGTGATGACGCCGTCCTTGGAGACCTTCTCCATGGCCTCAGCAATCAGCTTGCCGATCGTCTCATCAGCAGAGGAAATAGTAGCGACTCTTGCGATATCGGCAGAGCCGTCAACGCTTCTGGAGTTTGCCTTGACCGTCTCAACAGCAGTGTTGACAGCCTTGTCGAGACCCTTCTTCAGGATCATCGGATTTGCACCTGCTGCGATGTTCTTCATGCCCTCGCGGACGATGGCCTGTGCGAGCAGGGTTGCGGTTGTGGTACCGTCGCCGGCAGCGTCGTTCGTCTTGACGGAAACTTCCTTGACGAGCTGTGCGCCCATGTTCTCGAACGGATCCTCAAGCTCGATTTCCTTTGCGATGGTCACGCCGTCATTTGTGATGAGCGGTGCGCCGAATTTTTTATCCAGAACCACGTTTCTGCCCTTCGGGCCAAGCGTGATTTTTACGGTATCAGCGAGCTTGTCGATACCTGCCTGAAGCGCTTTTCTCGCTTCTTCACCGTATTTCAGATCTTTTGCCATAATATATATGCTCCTTTCAGGAACCCGCACGGGGCGGGAATCGGTTTTTCAGCGGATTGGTCGTTTATTCGACAACGGCAAGAATGTCGTTCTGCTTGACGATGGTATATTCCTTGCCGTCCAGTTTGACTTCAGTACCGGCGTACTTGCTGAGCAGCACCTTGTCTCCGACCTTCACGTACATGGTAACTTCCTTGCCGTCCACGACACCGCCGGGACCGACTGCAATTACTTCTGCAACCTGCGGTTTTTCCTGAGCAGATGCGGTCAGAATGATGCCGCCCTTGGTAGTCTCCTCTGCCTCTGTCATCCGGATGACGACTCTGTCAGCCAAAGGTTTGATAGTCATGATAGGTTCCTCCTGTTCTGTATTCAGCAGCCTGCGGAAGCGTTCCGCGGTTATGCTGGCACTCTCATGCCGAGAGATTTAGCACTCTGTTTCTTTGAGTGCTAAATCTATTGTACCATGTTTTGAAAAAAAATCAAGGGTTTTCTTTATCTTTTCACATTCTTTGTATAACTGCACAAAATCGCATCTGTTCCGGTGAAAGCTGTGAACTGTTTGCCGATGCGCAGCAATGCCGCACAGAATAAAATGTATGCGCTGCGGCGCTGAAATATGCAGCATTTCTGCGGGCGGTTGACAGATTTCCCGGAATCCGTTATAATTACATTAAGGCGATTCCGCACAGAGCCGGGCGTGCAGACGCGCCGCCAAATCTTCGGGCAGGTCTGGTGCGGTGCTGCCTTCAGAAAGATGAAAAGGGGAACATTGTATATGTGGCTGATTTTGTTCGGCGTGATGGCTGCTCTGGCCTGTTTTGCGGTTGTTTACCTGACGCGGGGATTTCACCGGTTCCGGGTGCTGGAGCGGCTCGGCGAAAAGCACAGGCTGCTTTCGTGGCTGCTGGCCCTGCTTCCGGTTGCGGGCATTCTGTGCTGGTATTTTTTCAATGCCTACACGATGCTTGTCGTGCTGGTTTATATGCTGATAATCTGGGTGCTCTGCGACCTGACCGCCGCGGTGATCCGGAAGATCCGCAAAAAAGAACGCACCCGGAATTATGCCGGGGGCGCTGCACTGCTGATCTCTGCTGCGCTGTTCGGCAGCGGATGGTTTTTTGCACATCATGTCTTTGCGACGCATTATTCGTTCCGGACGGAGAAGGCGCTTTTCGGCAAACCGCTGCGCATTGCGATGCTTGCGGATTCGCATTTGTCCGTGACGCTGAACGGTTCGGATTTTGCGGAACAGATTCGCAGAATCCGGGCGGAAAATCCGGATCTGCTGCTGATCTGCGGCGATTTTGTCGATGATGAAACGACGAAAGCGGATATGCTGGAAGCCTGTGCTGCCCTCGGTACGACCGTGACGGATTTCAGAACCTTTTTTTGCTACGGCAATCACGACAAGGGATACTATAGTTACCGCAATTTCACGGTGGACGAGCTGGAGCGGGCGCTGAAAGACAACGGCGTGCGGGTGCTTCAGGATGAGGTTGTTCCGTTCGGCGATGAGATTGCCCTGATCGGGCGGTGCGACCGCAGTGCAGAGGATCGCGTTCCGATTGCGGATCTGGCGGCCGGGCAGGACGGTGCGTGCTATCAGATTGTCATGGATCACCAGCCGGACGACTATGCGGCGGAAGCGGCAGCCGGGGTGGATCTGGTGCTTTCCGGCCATACGCACGGCGGTCACATGTTCCCGGCGGGGCAGTTCGGCCTGCTGATCGGTGCGAATGACCGCATCTACGGCACGGAGCGCCGCGGACAAACAGATTTCCTCGTGACATCCGGCATTTCTGGCTGGGCGATTCCGTTCAAAATCGGCTGCATCTCGGAATACTGCATCATTGATATTGTACCGGATGCCGCAGGATGAAATGAAAAAGCAAAAAAATAACAGCACTGTCTGCACGGGTTGACAGTGCTGTTATTTTTTTATCTGGCGGACACCGCACGCTTTCCGGCCTATACCATACCGGAAGCTGTGCTGTATGGCTTCTGCCTGCATCGGAAACACATCCTTTCTGTTTATCATATCGTCTGATCCGCACCTGCGGGGCACCTTATCTGTACATCGGAAACACATCCTTCTGCTTTGTGTTATTTGATTTGATTTATGTGCGGTTCTCCTTGTATCAGAACGCATCCGCTGCTTTACTTCTGCATCGGAAGCACATCCTTTCTTTGTGATTTTGTGGTAGAATCTTGTGCTAGCCCATTGGGAACGCCTCCGTTTCTGTGAACTGTTTCTGTTCTTTTCTTGTCTGTATTATATCACAATATTTCATGGTTGTCAATAGCTTTTGTGAGAAATTTATATAAAAATATCAAATAACAATATAATCGGCGCAATGCACCGCAATATACGTCCGTTTTTGTGCAATATGACGGGAAAAGTCTGGCAAAAAAGGCTCATTTTTCCATGCGGGAAGCGGAAAAAGCCGGAATTTGCGTGTAAAAAATACTGAAACGCAGAAACGCAAAAATATGCACTTTGTTGAATCTTTACAATTTGTGAAAAAACGCTTGCATTTTACGGAGAAGAATGCTATAATGGCAATATGTATATGTGTCTCAGCTCGCAAAATGCACTTGAGAACCGGCCGGTTCCGGCAGATTTTCAGCCCGCCCCCCTCTGTGACACATCCCGTACATAATTTACTTAAAGGAGAGGTTTGAATGAAATCACTTTTTAAGCGTACTCTCGCGGCTGCTTCGAGTTCGGTTCTCGCACTCACGCAGCTCGCAACTGTTGCGGCAAACGTGAATGTCAGCGCAGCTGACACGCCGACCGCAGCATCCAGTACCAGCATCGAACTCCCGGTCAAGATTGACAAAGAGTCCCTGCTGTTTGTTCCGATCAGCGAAGAAACACCGGAAATCGGCCAGCACTCTGACTGGAACGACAAGCTCGAGGCAGGACTGCTCGCCATGTCCGGGGACAAGGAGTTCACCGACATCCTGACTGACGAAAAAGAAACTCTGAAGAGAAATATTCTCAAGGCACAGGAAAAGATCGAGAACAAGCGCAGCAACGCTTTCGGCTGCCACCTCGACGCAGCAACGGTTGATGAGATTCTCTCGAAAATCAGCGACACCGCAACCGGCAAGCTGACAAAGACCGGCAAGATCACCTCTGAGATCACTGTGGATGACCTCGGTCAGATCGCAGGCAGACTCTTCGAGGATGAGATGGTTGCAAAGTATGGCAAGGAAAAGAGTGTGAAGGGCGACTGGTCCTCCTTCAAGATCGCCGGCAAGATCGTTGTCAATGCCGAGCTCAATTTTGATGAGAAGAAGGTTTCCTATCAGGTCACCTTCATCGACGAGAACGGCAAGAAGTACACCGATGACAAGGGCCTTGAGGAATATGCACTCAAGAAGCTCGATGAGATCTACGCTGTCCTGAAGAAGGCCGGCGAGGATGCAGGAAAGGGTGCAAATTACTTCCAGACCCTCGATGAGGACTATGCAAGAGCAAAGAAGGACGCCGCAAAGGTTCGTCAGTTTGCAGATGCAGTCGCAGCAATCACCGGTGATTCCGATGATCTGGGCGAAGGCTATCAGTCCTTCAAGCGGAAGCTGGCTGCTGCGGTCGCTTCCGTCAACACCGCGAAGAACGGCACAATCGAGGACAAGATTACCGAGTATGCTCTCGATGAAATGCCGATGAATATCGAAAAAGGCTGGACGGATCCGAGAGTCACAAAGAGATACGCAAAGGCAGTCAAGTGGATCAATACGCATTTTTCTGAGTATGTTGATATTAACCTGCCGATCGAAGATGTCAAGGCAATCGTTGAGGGCGCAACCAAGTCCAAGTACACCGTGAACGGCTACTCCGGCGAGGCTGTTCTTGAGTTCGAGGATGACCAGAAGGCTGATGTCGAGAAGGCGATCCGCGACAAGTACGAGGCAACATGGGAAGCTGACGGCTTCAAGATCGTCAGCATCGACTCCTCCAAGAAGCTGACCGCTTCCGCAGATACCAACTATCTCATCAGCGGCGACCTCTTCTATGATGTCGAGCGTGTTATCACTGTTGTGACCGAGCCGATCGTGACAACCACCACGACTTCGGATACCACGACTTCGACCACGACGACCACGACTTCGACTGAGCCGACCACGGTCAGCACTGAGCCGACAACGTCCAGCACTGAGCCGACCACGGTCAGCACGACCGACACCGAGCCGACCACAGTCAGCACGACCAAGACCGAGCCGACCACGGTCAGCACGACCAAGACCGAGCCGACCTCGACCAGCACCGAGCCGACCTCGACCAGCACCGAGCCGACCTCGACCAGCACTGAGCCGACCTCGACCAGC
This sequence comes from Oscillospiraceae bacterium, assembly GCA_017427265.1. Lineage (GTDB taxonomy): Bacteria > Bacillota > Clostridia > Oscillospirales > Ruminococcaceae > Firm-04. Next base: position 17,028 of record JAFRTG010000017.1, read on the forward strand.
ACCGAGCCGACTACGACCAGCACCGAGCCGACTACGACCAGCACCGAGCCGACCACGGTCAGCACGACCAAGACCGAGCCGACTACGACCAGCACCGAGCCGACCACGGTCAGCACGACCAAGACCGAGCCGACTACGACCAGCACCGAGCCGACCTCGACCAGCACCACTCCGACCACAATCAGCACAGTTGACACCGGTACGACCACAATCTCTACCTCGACCACACCGGGCACCTACATCTCCTTTGATATCAAGGGCGTCAGCGACACCGGTCTGATCTACTGGTCTGAGGAAGATCCGGTTGACTTCGACCTCTCCAACATCAGCATCACGCTGCGTATCTTCGAGAACGGCGAAGAGCTGAAGGACAAGGCCATCGACGTGACAAGCGCATTCAAGCCGAACTACACCTCTACCGAAGGCATGACGCTGGAAGAGGGTCAGGGCTGCTCCGCATACCCGGTTGACTTCCTGCTCAAGGATGTTGACGCTGTCAAGACTGCTATCAAGAATGCCGGCTACGGCGACGATCTGATCGCACAGGAAGGCATCAGAGAAGACAAGTCCGCAGGCCACTTCACGGTTTACATCGTCCTCCGCGGCGACGTTGACCTCGACGGCAAGGTTACCCTGAGAGACGTTCACCAGGCACTGGTTTACTACACCTACACAATGGTTTCCCATTGGACTGCTGAAGAAATCTTTGATGAGGCAAGCCGCGTATACCTGAAGAAGATGAGCAAGGATATTGCAATCTCCTACTTCCCGTATTCTCACTATGCAATGGACGTTGACGGTGACGGCCAGATCACGATCAGAGATCAGCACTATCTCCTGAAGTACTACACATTCAAGAATGTTTCTCACTACGATGATACCACTTGGGAAGATGCTATCGGCTCCAAGAAGGTTCCGCGTGAGATCCTGCACTCTCAGCCGCTCGAGTACGATACCGCTGCTGAGATGTACAAGAATGCTCCCAGAGCACTCGAGGACTAATGGTTTAACCAAACCAACCAAAAGAGCACAGCTTCGGCTGTGCTCTTTTTTGCGTGATATGCCTGACTGACGGCAGCAAAAAACCGGAAGATGCTGTGCATCTCCCGGTTTTTTCAGAAGTTGATCGTAAACGTGGACTGTTCGCTGTTCCACTGAATATCGGCGCCCTCAAACGGATCCTTTCCGGCCTCCGGCTGACTGTTCTCCGGCTTCTGCTTTTTCGCTGCGTTGTTCTCCGCAGCACTGCGCTTCTCGGAGAGCTCGTCAACATCCGGCAGGTCACTCAGCAGATCGGCGCGCCGGCGAGCCTTGGTCTCCTCAGGCGTTTCCTTGGCACGGCGCTTCATTTCGAGTTCGTCCTCAGAGAGTTCCTTTCCCTTTTTCTTTTTGCGCTTGGGCTTTTCCTGTGCCGTTTCCTCCGGCGGCTGCTTCGGCGGCTTGGCCTTCGGGTCAGCATTTACGGATTTTTTCCGTGCCTCCTCAAGCTCGCGCTTGACGCGCTCGGCGTAGGATTGCTCCTCGGTTTCGTCAAAGGCTGTCGGCTGTACGATCTGCGGCTGGACAGTCTCCGGTTCAGCGGGCTGGGATTCCGGTTCGGCAGGCTTCTGTTTTGCAGCCGGCTGATCGGTCACAGCGGGCTCCGGTGCAGCGGCCTGTTTCTCTTGGGGCTTCGGCGGTGCCGGCTTCGGTTCGGCTTCCGCACGAACCTCTGTGACGGGCTCCTGCACGGTCTTGGCCGCGGCTTTCTGTACCGGTTTCTCCGCAGCTGTCTGCTGGATCGGCGGGTTCTGTGCCGGTGTCTGCGCGGCTGATTCCCAGAGGAATGCCGGGTCATTGGAGGCCGGCGGCTGATTCACCGGGCGGCGCTGCGGCGGAGCCGAGGTATCCTGCGGAGCCTCTTCCTGAATCTCAAATGCGGACATATTGAGCGGCACGACCGTCATCATCATATGATGCGTTTTGGCATAACGCTCTGCATAGCTGCCCGGATCGGCATGGAGCCGGAACTTCGGGCATTCCGTAAAGGCGTTGTCGCTGATTTCCGTGACGGATGCCGGTACGGCAATATCCGTCAGGTGTTCGCAGTGGCTGAACGCCGACTGTCCGATGCGCGTGACGCCGTCCGGAACAGCAAGCCGTTCAATGCCTGCGTGATAAAAGGCCTCGTTGTCGATTTCCGTGATCGTCTCCGGCAGCCGGAGCGTTTTCAGGGATGTACAGCTGCTGAACATGGCATGTCCGACCTTGGTCAGACCGGGACGGATCACGACATTTTTCAGCGAGGTGCAGCCGTGGAAGATATAACCGTCCAGACGGCGCAGCGTCGAGGGCAGCTCGACCGTTTCCAGCTGCTCGCAGTAGGAGAATGCGCCGTGCTGGATATGCGTGACGCCCTCCGGAATGGAGATGTGCTGCGAGGGCTGCTGCGAGAACGCAGACGGACCGATGCAGCGGACGCCGACCGGAATGCTGACATTCTGCTGCGTGACATTTGCGTGAAGCAGAATGTTTGCACCTGCAATCGTATAAGGCTCGGTGCGGCGGGTCATCCACGGGGTATAGGCGAATGCGTCTACGCCGATTTCGGTGACGCTCTTGGGGATGATGACGTCTGTCAGGACGCCGCAGTTTGCAAAGGCGTTGTCGCCGATGCTGATGACGCCCTCCGGAATAATTGCCTGCCGCAGACCGCCGCGCTCAAAGGCACGCGGGCCGATGCGGTGGACGCCGACCGGAATCGGGCTGTAGCCGTCCGCACGGATCAGGAACCGGCCGACGATATAATGACCGGCGGTCATGCGGAACAGCGGTGTATCGGCAAATGCGTTGCCGGAAATTTCAATCACACTGTCAGGAATATAGGCTTCCGTCAGGCTGCTGCAGCCGCGGAATGCATTTTGCTGGATATACTTCGGGCCTTCCGGAATGACTGCTCTCCGCAGGGACGAGCACCCCGTGCAGACGCCCTCGCTGATGGATTCGAGATTCGCGGAAAAGCGCAGCTCCGGCAGCGACATGCAGTCGCGCAGGGCTTCGTTTTCAAGCACCTTCAGCGAATCCGGCATATAGAACCGGCGCATGGTGGTGCAGCCCTGGAATGCATTTTTCTCAACGACCTCAATGCCCTGCGGCAGAATGACCTCCAGCAGCGGGCAGTCGCGGAACGCAAAGCGGCCGATCCGTTTGAGTGTGCTCGGCAGATAGATGCGCTGCAGGCTTGCGCAGCCGTTGAACGCATAGCTGCTGATCTCCACGACGCCTTCCGGAATCACGGCGCTGACGATCTGCTTGTTCTTTTCAAATGCGTGCTTGCTGATGCAGAGCGTGCCGGGCGGGATCATGATATCCCGGACATTGTATTCCTGTGTATATTTTTTCAGGATGCCGTACTCGACAAAGTATGCCGGGTTGCAGGTACGCAGCTGCGCGGCTTCCTTTTCGGTATAGCAGAAGATTCCGTTTTCCATTGCGAACTGATGCGCGGCGCTGCCGGTCACGGTGGTGATCGTCTGGATATGATGATCGGAGCCGAACGCATACGGGTGCAGCTTGGTGACCGACGGCGGAATGATGACTGTTTTCAGCTCCGTGCAGCCGGCAAATGCATCCTCTGCAATTTCTGTGACGGTTTCGGGAATATAGATGGACGTCATGTAGGAGCAGAACGCAAAGGCCTCGCGGCCGATGGTCTTGAGCCCGCGTGACAGATTGACCTTGGTCAGTGACGAGCATGCATAAAATGCACGGTTGTCGATGTGCTCCACGCTTGCCGGAATGGTAACCTCCTCCAGCCGTGAGCAGCCGGAAAACGTACCGCGTGCAATGGCTCCGGTGCGTTCGGAGATGCGGACGGACCGCAGACCGCTGCAGTTGCAGAAGGCCCATGCACCGATTGTTGTGCACGTATCCGGAAGGACAGCGCTGCGCAGCGCGCGGCAGCCGTCAAATGCATTTGTGCCGATTTCCTTCAGTCCCTCGGAGAATTCGACGTACTGCAGATCGGCGCACAGTGCAAATGCGCGCTCTCCGATCTGTGCAACGGCCGGCGGCAGAAAGACACTGCTGACTTCCGTCATCGTGAAGGCTTCGTCTGCAATTTCCGTGACATTCTTGGGAACGGCGAGCGTTTCGTCCTGCTTGCGGATGCCGAGGCGTTCCAATGCGCTGACACCTTCATATTTCAGCAAAACGCCGTTTTTAATTTTGAATCCCATACTTGCGCCTCCTGAAAAATGATGATGATGCCCAACTGTAACATTATATTCATTATAGCACAGTTCGGGGCGATTTTCAAGAGAAAACCGCACGCAGCGCTGTAGAATTATTCCGCCCGCTTTTAGGCACCATGCACATAATTCATTAAAAATACCAGAATGAATGTCGTTATTTCGGAAAAGGAATCACGCTATCATTCTTTTCGGGGTAAAATTGCTGTAAATATACAAAAATGCAAAGCCCGGCACTTGCTGTGCACCGGACTTTGCAGATTCCTTTATTGCAGATCAGGAATTTGCATCCTCAAGGAATGCGTCAATCGTCGAATTGATAATGCCGAGGGATTCGCTCCACTTCACCTGTCCCTTGGAAGCGGCACGGATGCCGTTTTCATTGGAATCGAGAATACCGGAGACATCGCTGGAGACAGAATTGTAGAAGTCATACTGCGGGTGTGCCTTGGCCATTTCGTGGCACTTGTGCAGCATGTTGACCATTTCTTCCGTCCAGCCGTAATCCTTGTAGAGCTGCTCGGTTGCGATTTCCTGTGCGCGCTGATTTGTAATCATCATGCGCTTGCAGGCTGCGAATTTGGCAACACCTTCCGGATTCTGGCCGCCCTTGACCATGACATAGCCGTCAAGGCCGCAGGGGATGTAATATGCATCTGCGTTCGGGTCCTTCGGCATCGGGACAAACATGGCGTGCTCGCCGAAGGTTGTTTTCCACGAATCGTTATAGAACTTCCATGCGCCGCACGGATGGAACAGCTCCTTGCCTTCGCCGATGTAGTTCGGCTGATCGGTCCAGCCGAATTCGCCGACGCCGATGGCGACACAGTCTGTGGTGCCGAGCTCATACATCCAGTTCTGAAGCCGCTCGATTGCGGGATCCTTCAGATGGCTGACCAGCTTGCCGCCTTCCAGTCCGATATACGGGACGCCGCAGGTCGCGGAAAGACCCGCCTCAAACCACCAGCCGTCAATGCCGTACTGTCCGTTCTGCGAATCACAGAACTGCTGCAGCATTTCCGTGAACGAATTCCAGTCCCATTTGTCCTCGGCAAACAGAGCAGCCGGATCCTTGAGACCGTTCTCTTCGATTGTATCACGGTTGTAGATGACGACGCAGTTATCGCCGGTCACATCGTTGACGATGACATAGTGCTTGCCCTTCCACTGGAACAGATCCATTGCGTCCTTGACATCTGCGAACAGCGGATCATTGAAATCAATGTAGTCGTCAATCGGCACAAAGATGTCGTTGATCGCACCGCGCGGAATACAGTCGAGGTCGCCGGCAGGGAAAAAGTCGATGCCCTCGTCGCCGTTGATGGAATTGGTCAGCTGATCGAAGCGGTTGTTCCAGTCCACCTCGTGATATTCGACCACGCCCTGATAACGGTCTTGAAAGATTTCCAGCTCAATCGGCGTGGATTTTCCGGTCGCGTCCGGGTTGATATCCCAGTTTGCCATCCATTTGATCGTTTTGTTTTCGAGTTCACCGGTCAGGCGCTCATCCTTGGCCGCGAGCTCTGCCACCTCTGCTGCAGTCTGCGCATCCAGCGGCTTTTCGATTTTGGAATCTTCCGCACAGCCTGAAAGCGCACCGCAGGTCACGGAAGCAAGCAGCAATGCTGCTGCGGACCGCATCTTTCTTTTCATGTTCCTCTTTCCTCCTGTATGTTTCTGAATATCTGACAGATATAGAAATCTTTTTCTGAACACATTTACCCGATATCATTTTAGCATATTTCCGGGCGGATGTCAACGCACGATTTGTAAAAATGCTCCCGCCAACGCGGGTTTTTTCCGTGATTCTGAACAAATTGCCGCATGTGTAAAAAAACAGCTGCACCGCAGCCTCTTTTGCAGAAGCTGCGGTGCAGTGTTATCGTCAAAGCGTCAGCTCTCACAGCTCCCGAACCGGAAGCTGTTCTGAGGACACGCGCAGAAATCTGCTGCTGTCACTTCCCGTTCGTTCCGGAGCGCGGATTTGCCGCCTGACAGTATTATATGCAGATTCTGCGGTTTTGCAACAGGAAAAACCTTCCTGCAGCGGAATTATTCCGCATCGGTATCATTGATGAAATCCGCAATGATATAGCGCGGACGCGCCTTGACTTCCGCATAGATCTTGCCGACATACTCACCGATGATGCCGAGGCCGAGCAGCTGCAGACCGCCGATCAGCCACACAGAGCACATCGTGCTCGACCAGCCGAGCTCAGAATGCCCTGCGATTTTAACAATGATCGCCCAGAGGATTGCAATGACACTGATGACGGACATCAGCGTGCCGACGGTGGTAATCAGCTTGAGCGGCTTGGTGCTGAACGATGTGATGCCGTTGATTGCAAATGCGAGCATCTTTTTCAGCGGATACTTGCTTTCGCCGGCAAAGCGCTCCGCACGCTCGTAGTAGACGCTGCAGCTCTGGAAGCCGATCAGCGGCACCATGCCGCGCAGGAACAGGTTGACCTCCTTGAAGTCTGCGAGCTCCTGCAGCACACGGCGGCTCATCAGACGGAAATCCGCGTGGTTATACACGACATCCGCACCCATGACCTTCATGAATTTATAGAAGCCCTCCGCCGTGAAGCGCTTGAAGAAGGTATCGGTATCTCTGGCGCTGCGGACGCCGTAAACGACCTGATTGCCCTCGTAGTATTTTTCGACCATTGCGTCAATCGTGTTGATGTCGTCCTGCAGGTCGGCGTCCATTGTGATAGCCATGTCGCAGAGCTCTTTGACGGTCATCAGACCGGCGAGCACCGCATTCTGGTGGCCGGCATTGTGTGCCAGATTGACGCCGGAAAAGAATTCCGGATCGGTTTCGTGCAGCTCTTTGATGATGCTCCATGTTTTGTCCTTGGAACCGTCGTTGACAAATACCACGCGGCTCCGGTCCGAGATCAGGCCGCGCGCCATCAGGGACTGATATTTCTCCTTCAGGCGCTTTGCCGTTTCGTGCAGCACTTCCTCTTCGTTATAACACGGCACAACCATGTATAAAGTCTCAGCTGTCGGCATCTTGATTCTCCTTTTCATTCATGCTGTCCGGCGCATCTGCGTCAGGCTCCGTCTCTTCTTCTGTTGAAAAACCGTAGTTTCTGTCGTAAGGGTCGCCTTCCTCGTCGTCCCCAGCCAGAATACCGTTATAATTCGGATCTGTAATCTCCGGGGTCTCCGTCTTTTCAGGCGCCTCGGCTTCCTTCTTTGCGCGCTTGCGCTTCAGCACGCCGCTCACAATCACCATCAGGACAGCGGCAGCACCGACGATGATTGCCAGAATCGCCTGAATGCTCAGACCGCGCTGCTTAAACTGTACGCCGGTGAGCTTTGCATAGTTCTGCGCCGGAGAATCCGGCTTGCCCTGCAGAACGAAGTCTGCCATGATGACGGGCTGTTTGGCATTTTCATCTGCCGGCATCTCATAGCCGAACGCATAATTGCCGATCGTTTCGGTCGTTTCCGGCAGATAGAGCGTTTTGAGATTTTTGCAGTTGAAAAATGCGGATTCGCCGATCTTTGTAACGGTCGCGGGAATCGAGACATCTTTGAGCGCGGTATTATAAAAAGCACTTGCACCGATTTCCGTCACGCCGACCGGGATCGTGACCGATTCCAGCGAGTCGCAGTTCACAAACAGACTCGGATTGATCTCCGTGACGCGGGCGGGAATCTCAAAGGATTTCAGATTCCGGCATTCTGCAAAGGCGCCGTCCGCGATGGTCGTAACCGATGCGGCCATCTGGATTTTTTCCAGCTTGATCGCGCCGGAAAACGCATAGGGCTGCACGGTGACGATGCCCTCCGGAACGGTATAGGAAGTATCCTGCTTAGCCGCCGGATAGAGCATCAGGCGTTTGCGGTCCTTGGAGAGCAGCACGCCGTTTTCATCCACAAGATAATTTTTGTTGCCGGATGCAAGGTCAATCGTTTCCAAACCCATGCAGGAGAGCACCGCGAACGAGGAGAAGGTGCTCAGCGTTGCGGGCAGATGGAGAGTATGAAGGGAAATGCAGTTGACGATTGCCATATCGGAGATTGTTTCAACGCCCTCCGGAATTGTCAGCTCCTGAATGCCGATGGCGTAATAGAACGCACGCATCGGCAGGATTTTGATTTTATTCGGCAGCTTGACCGACTGCAGGCCGTAGCAGTTTTCAAAGATGGATTCGCCGATCTCCGTGACAGAATCCGGCAGCTCCACCGACTGCAGCGACATGCAGAAATAAAATACGCCGCTGCCGAGGCTTCGCATGGAATCCGGAATGCTGATCTTTTCGAGCGCGGTGCACTGACTGAATGCGCCTGCACCGATTTCCTGCACGCCGTCCGCGATGGTGACCTCTTTCAGTGCCGTATTGCCGGCAAAGGCGTTCTCGCCAATGGTCGTAACCTTTTTGCCGCCTGCCGTCGCCGGGATGCTGAGTGTCGCGGATTCAGATTCCGCACCGACAACCGTCAGTCCGCCGGGCGATTCCTGAAAGACCAGACCTTTTTCAGAAAAGGAATCTGCGGTTTCTGCTGTGTCAGAGGCTTCCGGTTCTTCTGCGGCAGAATCATCTGTATCCGCAGCTGCGGCATCCTCCGTCTGATCTGCAGCGGCGTTTTCTGTTTCCTCTGCAGCAGATTCTTCGGTCTGTGCTGCAGAGGATTCCTCTGTTTCGGCAAGAACCGGATATGCGGTCATTACGGAGCCGAGCAGCAGCAGGCTGCATCCGGCACCGTAAAGCCGCTTCGTGAGCTTATTCATCGGCGGTATCCTCCGTGGTTTCTTCTGTATCAGCTTCTGCTGCATCGCCGGCAGCATCTTCGCTTTCGGTATCTGCGCTTTCGGCTTCCGTGCCTACCTCGTCCGCGGCAGTTTCGTCCTTCTCATCTGCTGTGACATTTTCCGCGCCGGACTTTTTCTTTTTGCCGTTCCGGATTGCGACAATGATGATCGCAGCCAGCAGCACGCCGCAGAGACCGATTCCGCCATAGCGGAACGCTTTGCTGTCCGTCTTATCGTTCTCCTGCTGCTTGTTCTTGTCTCCGGAATCCGTAGGCTCCGGATCAACGGCGATGAACTGGAAGGTTCTGTCATCTTCGCCTTCTTCTCCGGCATAGCGCTGTGCTTCGGAGCCGTATGTGCCGTAAATAATAAAGCTGTCGTCCATGACGAGCTGGCCGGCATCGTTCAGCTTGTAGCCGAATGCACAGTAGCCGATCGACCAGACGGAGGACGGAATCTCGATCATCGGGAGCTTTGTCTCCGCAAATGCCTGCTGACCGATATCCTCGCAGCCGTCCGGAATGATGATGTCATTGATGATGGTTGCAGCAAAGGCCGCGTTGCCGATGCGGATGAGCCCGTCCGGCAGTGTGACGTTCCGCAGACTGGAGCAGCTGTTGAATGTGAAGGCCTCGATCTCCGTGACCTTCGGCGGAATGACGATGCTTTCCAGGCTTTCGCAGTTTGAAAATGCGGAAACGCCGATCGTTTCAACCGAATCCGGGAATGTGACGCTTTTCAGGTGCGGCGCACAGGCAAAAGCGACATTGCCGATGCCCTTGACGCCCTTCGGAATCTCGACATCGACCGGATCGGCGCCGATCGGATAGCGCAGCAGGGTATCGCCGTCATCGGTATAGAGCACGCCGTCGCGGCTCTCGAATACCTTGTTGCCCTTTGCAACATGGAAGGCTGTCAGCGAGGGACACTCTGCGAACGGGAAGTCGCCGAATTCTGTCAGCGTTTCCGGCAGCGTGACCTCCTTCAGCTCGTAGTTGCTGGTGAAGGCATTGTCTCCGAGCCGCACGACCGGCAGGCCTTCCAGCTCAGAAGGAATCGTCAGCACAGTTTCGGTGCCGACATAGGATTCGATGCTGGCAGCCTTTTCGTTCTCATCGTCCTCCGCAATCAGAATCGAATAGACATAGTCGCCGCTTGTATAGGTCTGAATCTGATTTGAAGATTCTTCCTCCTCCGCTGCAGCGCTTTCCTCCGCATCTGCTGCTGCGGGAAATACCGCAGCGGAACATGCAAGTACGGCTGCGCACACGATCGCGCCGCCGCATAAAAATTTCCGAATACCGATCAATTTGATTTCCTCCATCCGATTGATTTACCCGCAGATTTATCCGGAAAGGGCGAAAGCGGGACGCCCATTCCCTTTTTCGCCCTTCCGGTCATAATTTTTCGTGTGTGCTTATTCTGCCGTGATCTTCCGGCATTCCATGTAGAAGCGCTTGTCCGCTGCATGACCCATTGAGAAGGTCTTGCGCGGGAGTGCGCCGTCTGCTATGACGGTCGGGAACAGCTCCGATTTCAGCATATCCGGGAGCAGAATGCCGAGGCTGTTTGCCTCCGCCGCGAGCTTTTCGACGACGTCTGCGCCGTGGATATAGTCGATTTTGCCGCCGTTGGCCTTCAGCCAGCCGTCGAGGAAGCTCTGTACGCTGCCGACGGTCAGGTTCGAGGTCGGGCGGTGGATATAATACTTCTGCTGCTTGCCGCCGCAGATGACCGTGAAGGCCTGCTGTGCCTCTGCATCCGTCCGCAGATCGAGTGCTGCGGTCATGTCGGCCAGCAGTTTATCTGTGTCGATCTGGTTGAGGATGCGGTGGATCGCTTCAAATTCAAGTGCCGGGCTGTGCAGGTTGACAAGCTCGACCAGCGCATAGCGCATCGGGCAGTTCGCGGTATCCGCCTGCGGATTGGCAGCCTTCCATTCCTCGTAGTAGGCCTTTGCCGTTGCGAGCGAGTGGTTGCCGTCGCCCATTGCATAGACCAGCGGGTTTGCCTCGCCGGAATTGGTGCCGAGTGCGGTCAGGGCTTCGAGAATGCGGGTCTGCTCGGCAGCCGGAACCAGCCAGCCGCGGATGGAACCGCCGCCCTGCATCAGCCTGGTGTCATAGAGCTTGGTCATGCTGTCCTTCAGCGCTTCCAGCGGCTCAATGACGGTTTTCTGCGTATCGTCGAGCAGAATCATGATGTGCGGGAGCTCCAGTGCTGCGCCTCTGCGGATGCGGACACGCGGCGGAATCCGCTCCGGGACGGTTGCCTCTGTTGCGCGCACCGGCGAAACAGAGCCCTTGCTGTAATCATACTGCTCCAGATCAATCTTGCCGACGAGACCTGCACGCATTTTGCCGTCGCTCTGGATGCGCTCGACATAGACCATTGCGTCCGGATATTCCGCAAAAACGCCGTTTTTCAGATAATCCCGCATGGTCTGCTGAATCTTTGCGATGCGCTCTGCGACGTCTGCATCTTCGAGATAGACCTCCGGCAGAATCAGCCGGAGCGTGGACGGCTTGTCACCGGCCAGACGGTCGGTCTCCGCCCAGTAAGCGGGCTCTCCGGTATATTGATCGCATGCACAGACAGCCCATGCGTCGGACATGCGGTCCTTTCCCGGCAGCAGGATATCTGCTGCGCTGAATGCGGTGTTCAGGTTCATATGCGTAATCCTTCCTTTGATAATAATGATTCGGCCGTTTGCGGCCGGAATTGCCGTGTATTGACAGAGAAGTTGAGAAATTCCGTCAAAAGGTGTTTACAAATTGAACGGTTTGTGATATAATATAAGTAACAACAACCCGTTGCAAAACAAAAATGAAAGGAACCTTGGTATGCTGCATGAAAAATCCTGCGGCGCGATTGTTTATCGGCGGTTTCACGGAAACATCGAGATTCTGCTGATTAAACATGTCAACAGCGGCCACTGGTCGTTTCCCAAGGGGCATGTGGAGGGTGATGAGACGGAGCTGGAAACTGCCAGACGCGAAATCAAGGAGGAAACCGGACTGGATGTCATTCTGGATCAGACATTCCGTGAGACGGTGTCCTATTCGCCGCGGCGGGATACTCAGAAGATCGTCGTCTATTTTCTTGCGCTGGCACGCAATTACGATTTTGTGCCGCAGGAGGAGGAAATCGCAGAGATCCGCTGGGTGGATATAATCCGCGCCACCCGCATGCTTACTTATGAGAACGACAAGACCATTGTCAACAAGGCTCGCGCTGCGATCAAGCAACACAATCACACAATGTGACATAAGGGGGAGAGCGAAACGCTCTCCCTTTTTTGTTGTTCTCAGCCCTCGCGGCCGATTGCATTGCGCAGTGCGCGCAGCTCCTCGGTCGTCAGGTCGCGCCATTCGCCGGGCTTCAGCATACCGAGCTTGACCGGCCCGATGGAGATTCTGCGCAGACGCGCAACCTCCAGCCCGACCGCATCGCACATGCGGCGCACCTCGCGCTTTTTGCCCTCATGGATGGTGACAAGCAGCACGACGCGCGTCGGCTCGGTGACCTGCGTCACGATATTGGCGGGCGCCGTTTTGAAGCCGTCATCGAGCGTGACGCCCGCAGCCATCTGCGCGAGCTGTTCCTCCGAGACCGGCGGACGCACGGTGACACGGTAGGTCTTGCTGACCTCGCGCGACGGGTGCATGATGCCGTTTGCAAAGGCGCCGTCATTGGTGAACAGCAGCAGTCCCTCGGAATTCCGGTCGAGCCGTCCGACCGGATAGACACGGGTTCCGATGCCCTCCAGCAGATCGGTCACGCAGCGGCGTCCCTGCTCATCGGAGAGCGTTGTGACATAGCCGCGCGGCTTGTTCAGCATGATATAGCGGAATTCCTTTTTCTTCGGGATAAAGACCGGCTCTCCGCCGACCGTGATATGATCCGTCGGGAGCGCCTTGTCCCCGAGGCTGACCGGATGCCCGTTGCATTTGACTCTGCCGGCCGAGATCAGCGCCTCGGCCTTCCGGCGGGAACAGTAGCCTGCATCCGAAAGAATTTTCTGCACTCTGATTTTTTCCATTTTGTCTCCGTTCTGCGGAAATTTGATTTGCCTGATTTGACAGTGCCCGCGGAGAATTTACTCCACGACTTCGGTTTTGCCCTCGTTCTTGGCCTGCCGTCCTGCGAGGAAGCCCGTCACCTTGTCCATGACATCCGGCACCATGTTGATGAGCGCATTCGGCGTGGATGCGTTGACGGAAAGCTGCAGCAGCCTGACGTCGTTCGGCATGATGACGAGGAACGCGATCGGTGTGATGGTAACGCCAGCGCCGCCGCCGCCGCCGAACATATCCTTGGCGACCTTGGTCGGCAGATCGGAGCCGCCGGATGCGAATCCGAACGATACCTTGGAGATCGGGATGACGGTTGTATTGTTATCGCACTGGATCGGCTGACCGACGATCGTATTGGCATCGACCATGCCGCGGATTTCGTCCATTGTGACACGCATGGTCTCATGAACCGGATGCTCATTGCTGCGTTCGCTCATTGGAAGTACCTCCTGAAATAATAGTTAATATAGTTGATATAGCAACCCGCACCGCGGGCAGATCTTATGCTTCAGCCGGGACAGGAGCCGTTTCTTTTTCCCGGCGCTTCTGCTCTCTGACCTCGCTGCGCCATCTGCGGAAGCGCCGCCAGAGGAATTTGCTGCCGAGAATCAGCACCAGCAGGATCAGTACCAGCGGGGAGACGCGCAGCTCCAGCGCGCCGCGGAATGTGATGGAATCGTTGTAAAAATCCGCGAGGATGCGGAATTCATCTGCCTGAAAATCGAACCAGCACTGCATCATGCCGAGCAGCGGAAAGGCTGCCGCATTGATTCTGCCGTAAAGCTGCGCGGTGTTCGCAGCGTCATCCGTTGCAATCGCAGCATAGATCTTCACATGCCGGAAGTGCAGATGCTTTGTCAGAAAGCGCATGGCCGGAGAAAGTGCCGAAAAGATATCCGGGAGCATTTTCAGCACATCCGAAATCGAATGCGGGAGCAGCCGGTCGAGAAAGCTGCGCTTTTTCTTCTTTGGTTCCGGCGTCTCGTCCTCTGCGGCTTCAGATGTATCCGGCAGCGGTTCCTTTGGCTTCTTCGGCTTTTTTACACGCTTTTTGCGCTTTTCTTTTTTCGGCTTCTCGTAGACGTAAAGTCCGGCGTCATCGTCTGCCTCTTCTTTTGCGGCATTGAGCATCTCCGCCGGTGTACTGGCTGTAACCGTACTCTGCGCAGGCGGCGCGGCAAACTGTGCCGGATCCGGTTGTTCGCTCTCCGGAATATCCGCAGGCTTCGGCGGCGTTTCCGGCGGCTTCTTTTCCGGTGCTTCCAAATGGAAAATACGGAAAAAGACGTATTTGACCGAAACAAACCACGTTTCTTCCGAATAATACGCTTTTACGCGGATCGGGAGCAGCAAAATGACGCCGAGAACAAACAGTATGATAAGGAGTATTGTCCATCCCAAATCCGCTCACCGCCTTTCATTCCCGTCCGGAAAATATACAAAGTTATTATACCATATAATGTGTAAAAATGCAATGGCGTAAACGAAAAAAGTATAAAAAACTGTGTTGAAATGTCAATGATAGGTAACACTTTACTTCCGCAAAATGCGAAGTGCCGGATGCGGAAAGCTGTGCGCCGCAGACAAAAGGCACCCGGCCTTCCGGCACGGGTGCCTGCTTTTGTATCAAAACGGAGAGGGAAAACGGAATTACTGCTGCGTGGATGCCTTTCTTTCCTGCAGAATCAGCGGAACTTCGACATCCTCGCCGCGTCTGTAGATCGTCAGCGTGATTCTGTCGCCGGCCTGATGCTTGTCTCTTTCGGCCTTCAGTTCTTCATAATTTCTGACAGTCTGACCGTCCACTGCGATGATGATATCACCGGTGGAGATGCCTGCCAGATCAGCAGGGCTGCCGTCCTCGACGTCACGGACATAGACGCCGACCGGGCAGTTCAGACGCTCAGCGGTGATCTCGTCCAGATCATACGGGGTGATGCCGATCAGCGGCTTGCCGACGACATAACCGTAGTTAATCAGCTGGTTGATGATATCCTGTGCATGGGTGATCGGAATTGCGAAGCACAGACCCTCGACGGAAGCCTCGCCGCTGTAGTAGCTGCTGCTGATCTTCGAGGAGTTGATGCCGATGACCTGACCGTAGCAGTTGATCAGCGGGCCGCCGGAGTTACCGGAGTTGATGGCCGTATCGGTCTGAATCAGCTTCATCTTCTGGTCGTTGATCTCAACCTCACGGTCCAGTGCAGAAACGATACCGGTTGTGACGGAGCCGAACAGCTCAAAGCCCAATGGGTTGCCGATTGCAACAACCAGTTCACCGACTCTGAGGTCGTTGCTGTCGCCGAATTCTGCGACCGTCAGCTTCTGATCGGTCGTGATCTTCAGCACGGCGATATCTTCCGGTGCATCAAAGCCGACGATTTCTGCATCAATCCGGGTATCATCATCGTAATAATCCGGGTTCAGCACGATCTGTACGGACTTGGCTCTGCCCATCTTGTACTGGCTCGTATCGTTGATGACATGTGCATTCGTAATGATATAGTAGGTGCCGTCGCCGTTGTCGCTCATGATGATGCCGGTGCCGGTTGCCGGAACGTCCTGATCCGGCGTGGAGCCCTGATCGAAGCCGAAGAACGAGAACGGGTCAAATGTCGAATAGGTCTGTCCCTTCATGACAAAGGTCGATGCGACGCCGACGGTTGCCGGTGTGATCTTATCGACGATATCCGGAATGCTCATTGCATCCTCACGGGCGGCCAGCTCAATGAAGCTCATCGGCTTGGCTGAGGACGAATCCTTGCTGTCGGTTTTTTCTTCCTTGCCGGCAGCAGAATCCTTGGTATCTGCCTGCTCGTCTTCTGTGCCGTTTTCCTCATTCTCCTGCTCGGTGACGGTGTTGTCCTGCTTGCCGAGGAAGGAGCGGATCTTGTCATTGCCCATCGCATACTGATGCAGCTGGATGGAAGCATATGCGATGAAGGCGACGCTTGCAAAGACGGCCAGTGCCTTGAGACCCTTGTGGGATTTCTTCTTCGGCGCCTCTGCGTCATTGCGGAAGTTATCGTTCACCGGAGGCACATTGCCGCCGCCCGGATAGCCGCCGGAGGGATAGCCGCCGCCGCTGCGCGGAGAATAGTAGCTGCCGCCTGCGGGCTGGCTGTTCTGCAGAGGCGTCTGCGGCTGCGGGGGAACCTGCGGTGCGGGATCCTGCTGCGGATATACGGGTGTTTCATCTGCGGCGGGTGTTCCGCCGCTCAGCAGGGAATCGAGCTCCTGCGTTTTTCCGAAATCGTCATCATGTTCAAACATATTTCATACCTCTTTCTGGTTCTATCAGGGGCCTGCCGCCGGGCACAGCCCTTATCTTCACTGCCTTATGCTTTAATTATACCCTCGAATGTGAAAATCGTATGAAAACTGACAAAAAACAGCGTTAAAGGTTCCGGATGACCTTCTTCACACAGGCTGAAAAATGCCGGGGAACAGGTGAGGATTCTACATCATGCGGACGGAATCTGACATTGTTTTTCACCTATCCGTATGATATAATACAAAATGGATACGGAAGCGGAGCACCGTATCCGTTACGGGTATTTTTTGATTTTTCAAGGGGGCTTCAAGATGATGAAACACAGAATCCGCGGCAGTCTGGCGCTGCTGTCGGCACTGGCCGTGCTCGGCGCGGCTGTTCCGTATGCCGGCACCGCTGTTCAGGCTGCACCTGCAAATCTTTCAGACGCTATGAAATGGGGTACACTTCGCATCGGCGGCGGCGGCTTTGTTTCCGGTATTGTAACCGGAAAAAAGGTGATGTATGCACGCACGGACGTCGGCGGCGCTTACAAGTACGATTATGAAAAGGAAGCATGGGTTCAGCTGCTCGGCTTCATCAATGATGCGGACAGAGGTCTGCTCTCCGTTGATGCAATGGCCGTGGATCCGAGCGACGACAACACCGTTTATTTTCTCTGCGGATGCGCATATTTTTCCAATGAGAAAACGGTAATCTTCAAGACAACCGACGGCGGAAAGACGTTTCAGGAGTTCGATATTTCCGATGAGATCAAGGTCATGGGCAACGGCGACGGACGTCAGTGCGGCGAATCCATCGCGGTCGATCCCGACAACCCGAACGTGATCTATGCCGGCGGCGATGTTGCGTGCGGCAAATCCGCCCTGATTAAATCCACCGACGGCGGCAAGACGTGGGCGCCGGTTTCCGGTTACGACAGCCTCGGTCTCTTTGCCGAGACGACCAAGTGGCCGACATGGACAAGCAATATCGCGCGTTCCATAACCGGCGATGAATACAATCACCAGAACGGTGTTGCAGCCATTGCGATTACGGGCGGCAAGGTCTATGTTGCGACCTCTGCAAAGGGCGCCGTCAACGTGCATGCTGCATCCACAAAGGACGACAAGTTCACAGCGCTTTCCGCCGATCTGCCGACGAATGTTTTCCCGTCCCGCATCAATGTCGATGCGAACGGCGACCTGCTGATTTCCTATATTGCAGGGCTCGCCTTCAACGGCACATCCGGCGGTGCGTACCGCTATTCCCCGAAAACCGGCACGGTGACGCAGCTGCTTGACAGTGACCGCGGCTTCGGCTCTGTCTGGGCGGATCCGTCGAACCCCGATCATCTGATCGCAGGTACCTGCGGCAAGTGGGAGGATCAGCTGTGGGAGGCATGGACCGACGAGCACGGCGCCTGCTGGGGCGACCAGTATTACCGCTCGTTTGACGGCGGCAAAACATGGCAGAATATTACGCCGGGCAAGCAGGACGGCTGGGGCGGACCGCTGGTCTCCGAATATCTGCAGGACGGCGGATTTTCGTGGATCCGCGATAAGGCGATTCACTGGTCCGGCACCGTCGTGACCGACCCGCGCAATCCCGACAGAATGTTTATCACATCCGGAAACGGCGTGTTTATCTGCGAAAACCTCTGGAGCAAGGAAGAGGGAAAAATCCCGGTATTCACGTTCCACCCGAACGGCATCGAGGAGGTCGTGGCGCTCGACTTTACGTCCACGCCGGACGGTCTGAATCTTTCTGCCATCGGCGACTACGACGGCTTTTCCCATACGGATCCGAATACGGTCGGCACGCAGTATCAGCCGAATATGGGCAGCACCTCTGCGATTGCGGTCTGCCCGCAGAATACCGATGTCTGGGTGCGTATTGCAGAGGGCGATACCAATAATACCGCTGCTGCATACTATACAACCGACCGCGGCAAAACATGGCAGGGCATGACGCCTGCCACGAAGGGCGGAAAGGCTGCCATCGCGGAGATCGGTGCGGGCAAATACCGCATTTTCAATACGTCCAAGGACAGCGGCGACGTCTCCTACAGCGACGACTTCGGCAAAACATGGAATAAGTGTGAGGGCATTCCGTCGCAGTACGGTTCCAAGCCGACCATGCTGCTCGTGGAGCCCGATGACCCGAATACAGTGTATGCCTATGCAACATATTTCAATTCCTCATGGCATTATTCCAAGGACGCGCCGACTGCAGAGGACGCGCAGTATAAATTCTGTGTCAGCACAGACGGCGGCAAGACCTTCAAATCCACCGATGTCTGCATGTACGACCAGTGCGACAGTGCCGGCAGAATTGCATATCTCGGCAAGGGCGAGCTCGTGCTCGGCGGCGGCTGGTACGGTATGTACCGCGCATCCGTCAAGAACGGTGCGGTGACTGTCAGCAAGATCGACGGCGTCAGCTACTGCAAGACCGTCGGCTACGGCGCACCTGAGAAATCCGGCGGCGTCAATACACTTTATATGTATGGCAAGCCGCAGGAATCCGATCCGGAGGGCATCTATCGTTCCACGGATGCCGGAAAGACATGGGTCTGCATCAATACCGACCATCTCTACGGCGGAACCGGAAACGGCAATTTCCTCGTCGGCGATATGAACGAATTCGGCAAGGTGTATATGTCAACCGTCGGATGCGGCATTGTGTACGGCGTACTTTCGGACGGCTCTGAGCCGCCTGCCGTGACGACGACAAAGCCCGTGCAGACCGGCACGACCACGACAAAGACGCAGACCACATCTGCATCGAAAACAACTGCGCCGGGCATCAGCGGCCTTTGGGGCGACGCCGATTGCAACAAAGTTGTTGATGTCTCTGACTGCGTGCTGATGTGCCGTTTCTCCAGCGGCGATTCCGGCGCGAAGATTACCGATGCCGGCAAACGTCTCGCGGACACAAACCACGACGGCACCGTTACGGATGACGATGTCACGCTTGTTTTGCGGCTGATTGCAAAGCTGATCTCCGCATCCGATCTTGAGCCGTGAGCGGTGTCCCTGCTGATCCGCACAGAATCAATCAAATGAACGCGCGCCCGAAAGCAGTGTGCATGACTGCTTTCGGGCGCGCTTTTTTCGCTGCTGCTTTTTTTCTGCGGATGCTTGACCTTCCGGCCGGAATGTGATATAATAGACAGGAAATGTGCCCCGATAGCTCAGTAGGATAGAGCGGCTGCCTCCTAAGCAGCAGGCCATCGGTTCGATTCCGGTTCGGGGTGCTTCATCCGGCAGGTATTCTGCAAAAGTGCGGAATACCCGCCGGATTTTTTGCAAATGGATCATTTGCAAGGCATATGCTGCTCATACTCCGCACGATATGCTCTGTCGCGGTTCCCGCAGACTCACTTGTCGCCGGATCATATACCGGTTGTTCATGATCATATTCAATTTTGTCTGCATAGAACTCATAATACGGCACTGCTTTGCCGATTTGTCCGGGCGCAACTCCGGCAGCTTTATTGCGTGGGGGCGGTACTGCCGGAACGGAAGCATCCGAATACGGAGCACAGGAACGGGCTGACATTACGCCGAAAGAGTCTACTCGTACTTTCCGCAATCATATGACAGGAGAAACCCGTGAAATAACAAGCAAAATTATACTTGCGGAATGCCGTTTGCTTCTTATTTACTATACCTATGGCCTTGTCGATGAAACAGTACGGGAAACAGACTTCGTTGACTGGGCACGGGAATACAGACCTCAGCAATTTGAGCAATGAGACGGACGGGCAAAGCGGGAACCGACGACACACAGCCGGTTCCCGCTCGTTTTTCCGTATGTTTTTGCAATAATCTCAATGTCCTCTGCATTGGCTTGGTTCAGATATCACTCAGCCCAGATTTCTGTCGGTTCTGCTTCATAAACGAGTATCATGGCATCGTACATATCTTCAGGGGCAAAATGAAGCTGATAAAACGGCTTTACGAGCTTCATGACAATGCTGTACTGCTCACCGAGTGACCCGGTTTTCATCGGGTTGTGAATCTTTTCATATACAGGATCATTTTCCGGTACGGAACTGAAATCAAGAAAGCACATTTTTTCATCGGTGAACTTTACCTGATAGGCAAGCGGGTCGTCAGAACAGAATTCGTGAATCTCACGGCCGTTTTTGCCCGGAAGATTATCTTTTGTGATGTAAAAATCCGTTCCGATTGCGAAGTATTCTTCACCGAAATCATCGTGAAGGAATTTTCCGAGATAAGTCGCCCCCGAAGACTGGTTCTTCGTCATGTGGCCGTTGTGACAGGTGAGCATGAGACGGCTGTCATGATCGTTTTCTTCAATACCGAGTGCCCACAACACGTTTTCCTTCATCTGCGTGTCACGGTACAAAGACGAGAAGTTTTTCTTCTCACGGTATTCCATATAGCATCTGAGCATATCAAACGCACGGCGGGCAGTTGCAAACCTTTCTTTTCCGGTTGCCGCTTCATATTCGCTCTGAGCTGCATCCAGTTCTTTGGCAGATTCATCAAGAAACGAGATTATCTTATCATAATCAGATTTGCTGTAGGCATCTTCCTCTGTTCCGAAAAGTTCATCGAGAGCCGATGATACTTCCGCTGCTTTTTCAGGAGCAGCCAGTGCGTAGAAATCCTTTATGACTCTGACAGCGCACATATCATTCTGGATATCGGCACCGTAGATGCGTACCTTGTCATTCTCAGCGGCCGTTTCGTTATATTCACGCATCCATTTGATGAGCGCGCACATCTCGTCTGTACGGTAAATACGGTATCCGAGCTTTCTTGTGATATCTTCGGCAGTGCCTTCGCCGCCGTTGATAAACTCGTTTGCAAGCGCACATCCGCCGAAATCACCTTCGAGGATCAGTCCCCGCACATTTGTTGTCCCGACCAGAGTTTTGAATACAGAGAGCTTGAGCTCCTGAAATTCTTTATTACCGTGTGCAGCCTCGCCAAGTGCGATGATTCTTGCGTGATCCGGAACGGTGAGGGATTCCACAGATGTAACGACGTTTTCAAAACTTTCTATCTTTGAGGGCTTCAAATGAATCTGCGTTGCTCCGAGGCCGCCCGCCAGTGCAAGAATCACTGCTGATGTTATAATCATACCTGCTTTTTTCATTTTCATCGAATCCTTTCGTTCGTGTCATCGTTTTCGTCTGTAATTCAGACTGCAATCGTATTATAACACGAATCGGGGCAGTTGTCCTGTGTTTTATATTACCTTATCTTACAGTTTTGTAATGTAGAAATATGAAGAAGAATGATTTACATTATATCCATAAATCAGGCTGCGGAATCATGCTTGCCGGCTCACCGCGCACAAGCTGTTCGTGATACTGTTGAACGACGGCCGGCCTGTCCGCGCAAGCCGCCGCGGATTTGGCTAAAATAGCGCTTTTTGGTTTGCTGTTATATCATTTTTATTGATTTTGATGCGTTTTTACAGAAAATACGAATTTTGTCTGACTGAACGCACAAATATTTCTGCATGATCTTGACTTATCCGCAAACATCCGGTACACTGAACCTGTTGATGCATCAATCACAGAAAAATACGGAATACGGAGTTTTTGAAGAATGAAAACATTAAGAAGAGCAATCTCTGCTGCACTCTCTGCCGCAATCGCCGGCACCGTGCTTGCAGCCAATTCAGCTTCCTTCTGTTTCACAGCATCCGCAATGACCGACACACGATTTTTCGCGCAGTTTCAGTTTGAATCCAGCTGGTATTCGCTGATCCAGCAGGAAAAGCAGAAGTTCCCGGAGACAGTCAACGGTCAGTATCAGGTTCTGGACGGAAGCTGGCAGACCTATCAGCCGAAAAAGGGCGATTCCGTGCGGCTCGACCATGAGCACAGCATCTTCATTACAAATGTATTTTCCTCCGGCATCACGTTCGCGCAATGCAATGCAAACAATCAATGCGAAATCGACTGGGATGCCACGAAGTACAAAGGGCAGACTGTGACAGCCGCCTATCTGCGTCAGCATGCAACCTATGTTGAGCGTCCTGTTCTCGCCGGAGACCTGAATCTCGACGGCACAATCGACAGCGCAGATGCTGCGATTTTTGCCGATACAATGATGACGAACGGCAGCCGGATCGGCACTGCGCCGGACAGCACACTCGATGCAAACAGCGATCTGCGCATTGATGAGCAGGATTATATCTGTCGAACACGACTTCGGTCAGAGGATTCTGGATCTCCAGACTGCTGATGCGAACAAGTTCCGCAATAACACGCTTCAGATCTATGCAGGCAGATACCGTATCTCGGAATATAACGGAACCGCCTATGTCAGGAGGCTTGCTGAAAAAACAACGACAAATCTGACACGGGTTTATCCGGGCTGAACAAGAAAGCACGGATGCAATCAGACAAACAAAAGCAGCGTATCTGTACGGATACGCTGCTTTCCGTTTTCAGGAGACGCCCGCTGTTGCAGGGGGGCATTGCGGTACAGCTTGTGTCATCCAAGGCCGTCGTATGATGATGCTTGACTTTTTTCATAATCGCGTGCTATAATATCGTTAATCAAACGCATGTATGCGTTTGCGGGCGTAATCAGGAATTAAACGATACGATGAGGAGGATTCTCTTTATGAATCTGAAAAAGATGATTGCGGCATTGCTGTCCTGCGTGCTGACCTGCGGCGCAATACAGTCCGTGCACTGTTCTTCCGGGCAGCCCCCTGCCGCGGCAGCAGCACAGCAAACTGCGTCTGCCGGAGAATCAGACAATCCCTTCAACAAACAGGATGACAGGGAAGTTCCCTATGACCGTACAAGCTGGATTCAGCCAAGGGACTGGAATGAACCTGTAATTGATCCGCGGGATTATGACGGCGGCATCATGCTGTTTTTTGACAAGATCGGGCTTGAGCCTGAATATGCGCCGGGCAAGACACAGCGGATCTATTTCAGCCTTGTTGGGGCAACAGAACCGGTCAGCATGATGAAGTTTCATATTTTTTACGATACCCGATTGAAGGTTAAGGAAAATGCAAAAGGCGAAGTTTTGAACGTTGGAAACGCGCTGCAGGATTTCACAACAGGCTCTGCGATGATCGAAGAGGGACAGCTTGCATTTTATGCATATTCCCCCAAAGATATCGAACTGGACAGAGGCTGTATATTCACGATAGATTTTATCGTTCCTGAGACTGCAGAGCCGGGTGAGGTCTATCCGATCGGCCTTTCATACGTGGATGACGGCATCGCATATGATACCTTTATCAATTCGGCGAAGGATGGAGCCGGAAAACTTCAGATGACCTATCTGTTCACCCGGGGCATCCACAACGGATATATCAGGATCATCGGTGAGAAAAAAACAACTGCGCCGACCACTACAGCCGATCCGAAGAAAAAACGCAAGGGGGATGTCAATCTGGACACGCTCGTCGATGTCTCCGATGCTGTTATGGTTGCACGGTTCTGCGCAGGAGACAGTGAACTGGATATGACAGATCAGGGAAAACTGAACGCAGATGTGAACGGTGATGACAACATTGATCTGGATGATCTGACCGCGATTCTCAAAATAATTGCAAGACTTGTATGAGCGTCCCGTTACCTGACGGGCAACAAAAAAACACAGCCGGAACCGACATTTAGGTCAGTTCCGGCTTATTGTTTCTGTTAGATTTCATATTCCCGCAGTTCGCAGTTTCCCATGAAGAAATGCGAGAACGCATCTGTGGACATATCGCGGAAATAGGTCTCTGCAACGCGGCAGACGCCGCCGTGACAGACGCAAAGCACGGTCATGCCCGCATACTGCTTCCGGATGTCGTCAATACAGCAGTAGACGCGGTGTGCAAGCTGCAGCAGGGATTCGCCGCCGTCCTTCATGCGAACCCCGAATTCCCGTTTTGCAGCCTGAAAATCAGGCGTTTCACTGCGCGGCTGATCCTCGTAAGAGCCGTAATTCCATTCGCGCAGCCGTTCGTCGGTCACAATCGGAACACCGAGCGTTTCGGCAACGATTTCCGCTGTTTTCCGCGCACGCCTGAGCGGGGAGCAGACAATCAGTTCAATGCCGCGCCGCTCTGCGCAGACCGCCGCAAGCTGCTCAGCCTGCCGGATGCCGTTTTCGGTCAGTTCGCAGTCCGTGATCCCGCTGATATGATCGGCGACGTTCATGGTTGTCTCGCCGTGGCGGGTGAAGCAGATGCACGTTTTCTGCGGCGCTGCATCCGCTGCCGGCTTGAAGATTTCCGGCGGCAGACAGCCGTTTGTATCGCGGAACAGCTGCATCATTTCATTGGTCAGACTGTGCTGCTGCGGCTGCAGCTCAATCTCGTCCGGCCTGCACCAGCACGCAGATTTCAGCTCGGAAGCATCCATTCTGATCTCGTCGCTGCCATCGGCCTCGCAGAAGAATCCTGCAAGAATATCCTGTGCCATGCCCCACGGCTGTGACTGATAATAGCGGATATTCCTGACGCGGAGCCCCGTTTCCTCCATGACCTCACGGGCGACGCATGCCTCCAGCGTTTCGCCGATTTCCGTAAATCCGGCGACCAGCGCATTGTGCGCATATCCGCGGCGATACCGGGTGATGAGAATTCTGCCCTTGCTGATGACGCCGACAATCACCGCGGGATTGATGCGCGGATAGACCTTGTGTCCGCATTCCCTGCAAATGAGTGCGCGTTCCCTGTCATCATGCTCCATGCCGCCGCGGCAGATGCCGCAGAAGCGGTTGTCCGCATACCACTGATGCAGATGAAACGCCGTGAACGCCGCAAAGAGATATTTGCCGGTGCACTGATCGCGCAGCTCCCGCATCGTATAATACTGAAAGCCGTCAGGCGCTTCGGTCTCCGACAGAAAGAAGCATTCGTCATCGACAGAAAACAGATAGACCGGCTCGCTCCCGGATGCTGCAAGTGTCTGATAGCGAGGGAAATGCGGCGTTCCGTTCTCGATTGCCGCCAGAATTCGGCCGCCCCGGAAGCACATCATGATGCTGTCCGGCTGCGGCTTTTTTGTCTGCCAGCTGTTGTTCAGCCGGCTTGGGAGAATATCCTGAATCATTTCTGACCTCCTGATTGATTCTGAAATCATCTGTTATTATACCATACCGGCGGCAGAAACGCAATGGGCGGTTCGGCAGGTGAACCGTTTATCCGCGAAGCGTTTTTGATTTCTCCGGAATTCCGCTCCTTTTTTATTTCCCGGCTTGAAATACGGTTCCGAATGTGATATAATTGAAAACGAAAGCACACGGCAGGAATATCGGCACATATCTGTATACGGAAAAATCATTCTATGCAGGAACAGAACAAGCGTCCCGGTTTCTGCAAAGGAAACATACATCGGCACTTCTGATTCAGAAAACCGAAACCCGGAATGTTCTGCAGCGAAAAAGGATACGAAAAACAGAGGGAGGACATTTGATGCATTCAGTCATTGTGTATTTGCGGGAGTTTCATTTTCTTTCCGTTGTGCTGCGGCTTCTGCTGGCGGTTGCGGCCGGCGGCGTGATCGGATACGGGCGTTCGAGCAAGCAGCGGAACGCGGGGCTGCGGACATATATCCTTGTCAGTATCGGTGCGGCGCTGACGGTTCTGATCTCGGTTTATGAGAAGGAGATGCTGACGGGGAGCTGGGCATGGCTTTCCGCGGTGACAGATGTCAAATTTGACGGCACGCGCTATGCTGCGCAGGTCATCAGCGGCATCGGCTTTCTGGCCGCCGGAACGATCATCGGCGTCGAGCATCAGCAGGTCTCCGGTCTGACTTCGGCAATCGGACTGATCGCAGCCGCGGCGCTCGGTATTGCATCCGGTGCCGGCTTCTATGAATGCGTAATCATCGGTCTGGTGCTGATCATCATTTCGATGGAATATATGCACCCGCTTGAGATCGCATTCAAGCGCAAACTGCATAATATCACGCTTTTTGTGGAATTTCGCTCCATTGACGATATGAGCAAAATCTCAGAAACGGTGCGGAATCTTGGTGCACAGGTATTTGATATCGACATTGAACGGACGCAGCCGGAGGGAGACAAGCATCCTTCCGCGATTATGACACTGAAGCTCGCCAGAGACCGCGGCTCACATTCCGCCATGCTTTCTTCCGTTGCGGAGCTGGAATGTGTGTATTCGGTTCAGGAGCTGATCTCGTAAGAAAGGAGCGGCATATGATTCATTTGTTTGACGGTCTGCGCGACATTACACTGCTTTCGGTTCTGATCCGGATGCTGCTTGCTTTTTTATTCGGCGGCCTGATCGGACTGGAACGCTCCTATAAGAACAGGCCGGCGGGTTTCCGGACGCATATTCTGGTTTGTCTTGGCGCGACGGCTATTTCCATGACGGGTATTTATCTTGCGGTCAACCGGCAGTTCCCGACGGATCTTTCCCGTCTGGGTGCGCAGGTGGTATCGGGACTCGGCTTTATCGGCGGCGGCACGATCATTGTGACAAAGCAGAAATCCATCAAGGGACTGACAACGGCTGCCGGTCTCTGGGCGACGGGTATCATCGGGCTTGCGCTGGGCGCGGGATTTTTTGAGGGCGCGATTCTGGCTGCCGCGCTTGTGCTGATTGCAGAGCTCTATCTTGCAGATATCGGCAGCAAGCTGAAACGGAAACCGGAATTTCATGTCAGTCTGCGTTATCAGGATAAGGAAGTGCTGGATCAGATTCTGCGCTGCTGCAAAGACAACCGTTTTGCGATTCATAATCTGCAGGTGCACGGCAGCTGTGAGGCTGAACAGCCGATTTATACGGCGCTGGTTGATCTGCGCTCCCGAAAATTCTCGACGCTGGATGTGCTGACGGACTACGTGAAAACGCTGGACGGCGTCCTCTCCTTCGGTGAGGAAGAAGAAAAAGAAGTATGGTAATCCTGATAACCGGTGCTTCTCACACCGGCAAGACACTTCTGGCGCAGAAGCTGCTTGAGAAATATAAATACCCGTATTTATCTGCAGATCATCTGAAAATGGGGCTGATCCGGAGTAAGCAGACTGCGCTGACGCCCTGCGATGACGAAGAACTGACAGTCTATCTGTGGAGCATCCTGAAGGAGATTATCAAAACTGTGATTGAAAACGGTCAAAATATTATTGTTGAGGGCTGCTATATTCCGTTTGACTGGCAGGCGTCGTTTGATGAAGCATATCTGCGGCAGATCAGATATATCTGTCTGGTGATGAGCGATGCGTATATCCGTGCACATTTTGATGATATTCTCCGATATGAAAATGCGATTGAGAAGCGTATGGCAGACCCCGATTTTACGATGGAACTGATCCTGCAGGACAACCGGTATTATCTGGAAAACTGCAGACAGCACGGCCTTGACTGTATCCTGATAGATTCGGAATACGATCCGGAACGATTCTGCGATTTTTGACAAAAAGCAAGCCCCGAAGCGTATATGCTTCGGGGCTTTGCATGTGTATTGCATGCAGACGGCTTATCAGTTCGGCAGCTTTTCAAGCGGGAACTGATCGTATTGAATCAGCTTTGCAATGTACTTGAGGATTGCGGTCAAGTCGTTGTCGTCGAGTTCGCCTTTGATGACGTTTGCATTTGCTTTGCCCTGGTCTGTAATCTTCGCCGAAGAATCGCTGCCGAGGAACTTAGCAAGCAGAACAGCATCGGAAACATCCACACGCGCACCGGGGGTGTCGCCTTGGGAGCAGTTGACGTTGCCCCAGTCGGTATTTTGGGGCTTCGGGTCAGGCGTGGTAACAGTTGTGATTGTTGTGGTCTTGGTGGTGTCAGTCGTGGTACCCGGATCTGTGGTCGTGGTGACAGGCTTTGCTGTGGTGGTGCCGTCCTGAATGATCGGCTTTTCGTCGAGATCGGCGCCCGGAACAGCCTTTGTGCCGTCCGGCTCCTCGCCCCAGACCAGATTGCCGTTGACATACATGGTGAGGTGCTCGTTCAGGGACTCGTCAGACTTCAGATCGGTCTTGCCGACGCCGTCATAGGACCAGTCGTTGGACGGATCCCATGCGCCCTTTGTGGACTGACCGTCGATTGCATCCGGAACGGAAACGCGGAACTGCACCTCGTCTCTGTGCTCGGACTGACCGGTCGGCTGAATGACTCTGCCGTCCTCGAACTTGATGCTTGCGTAGTAGATATTGTCCTTGTACTGGATCGGGCCGGTGACGGTGGCGTGACCTGCCGCGCCGGCCTCGTACTGCTGTGCCTTGCCTTCGACGGTCACATTGTCAATGGAAAGACCCTTTTCAAGAGCTTCGGAGATATCGAAGTAGTAACGCACCTCGATGTCCTTTGCGACTCTTGCCGGCCAAGCGGTGTGATTCATTGCCCACATTTTGAGCTCGGTGTAGCTGTCACCGGAGCCGTTCAGCGTCACAGCGACTTCCCATTCCGGCCACTTCGGCGTTTCAGCCTGCGGGAAATCTGCGAGCGGCTTGCCGCCGTATTCGTCGATCATTGCGCAGAGGCAGGCGGTATAGCCCGCATTATAGTCGATTGCGACCTCGGTGTACTGGAAGTCGGAAACCTTGTAGCTGCTGTAGTTGCCGGTGCTGTCCGGGCCGCCGATCAGTGCACCGTAAAGGGTATGTGCATATTCGGTCTGCCAGCCTTCGCTGCCGCCGCTCTTCTGGCCGAGCTCGTTCCAGTGGTCATCGTGGATACCGGAAGCGCCTCTGTGGTGGATGGCCTTCGGCTGATTTTCGCCCATGCCGAGGACATAGCTCATCTTCAGCTTGTTGTCGCCGAAGCAGTAGTTCATCTGGCTGTCAGCCCATTTGTTGTACTTGCTGACCTTTGCGCTGTCATCCTTGAAAATTGTGTCGCAGGAGAGCTTTGCGATCCATGCGGTGTTGCAGGCATGACGCAGGCAGCCCCAGTTGGTCAGATAGGAGAGACCGTCGCCGGTGATGGCCGGGAACTTCTTGATGCCGTCAGAGGTATCGCCCATCCAGTATCTGATATGCTTTTCAATGTGGTCGATCCACTCCTGGTCGCCGGTAATCTGCGCATAGAGCAGTGCAGCAGCCTGTGTGGTATCGTCCCAGCAGAGACCCCATGTGTACTTCTTCTCTTTGGACTGATCCTCCAGCGGGAAGTTCGGGATATAGTCCTTCTCGACCTTGTCGAGGTAGGATTTGTCGCCGGTTGCCTTATAGAGCCAGCAGGCAGCATACATGCAGTCCTCGATCCAGGAGCTGGTCGGGTACATGTCGCCCATGCCGCCGCGGTCCTTGGTGTCCCGGATCTTGTCCGCACCCGCGAACAGATCCTTTGCGTGCTCAAGGTATTCAGCCGCCTTGTCGGGCTGGGTGTCCTTGAACATCAGATAGCCCTGTGCAAGCGCCGCAGCGGAAAGACCCGCAACGGATGCATTCTTGATGACGTCGCTCGGACGCTGCCAGTCGCCGTTGTTCAGGTGATGCTTGCGGAGATAGACCTCCGGGCTGCACCAGATGTTATGGTCGGTCGAGCCGCCCTTGAAGTCGCCGATCGTGCCGACCATGGAACCGCCGCCCTTGTCGCAGCCGAGGACATAATCAAGACCCCACTGGATATTCTTGGCGTACAGATCTGCAAGGCCTGCCTTTTCGACGGCGTCCTTGTATTCCAGATAGCCCCATGCCATGATGGAAGCGGAATACGCATTGGTCAGCGTGAACTTGAAGTGGTCGCCGGCATCGAACCAGCCGCCGGGAACGACATCGGTTTCCTTGCCGCTTTCGTCGCACATGGAATCGGCTCTCCACTGGACATTGTTCCACTCCGGCAGCTTACCCGACTGCTGGACTTCATAGAAGAACATGGATTTTTGCAGCGCTTCCGCATAATTATATGTGCCGGCAGCGTTTGCGGTTCCTGCCGGTGTGAACGGCATTGCAGTTGCAGCCAGCGCCGCAGCGGAAATCAGCGCAGCGAGCTTTTTGGATTTCATATGAAATTCCCCCTCTCAAAAATTGCGGTAATTATGCGCCCTCTACGCAGAATCTACCTTCCATATCATAGCACGATTCCGCCCTGATGTCAAGTCTTTCTGTGAATTTTTACCGAATTGTCCAAACATACGGATTGACCAATCCTTGCGAAATATTACGCAGAGGATATTGACACGGATGCACTGTACGTTTATAATGGAAACAGATCCATACACCGGAAGGTGCGCCCGGAAAAATTTTTTTGAAAAAATTTCGGAAACGGTGCAACATTCCGGCGGGTTCAAACGTATACAGTACAGAAATGCAAAGAGCATTTTCGATATCAGCTGATAAAATATGCCGCGGCGAACAAACGGGCAATAGGGGCTGCCCGTTCGGAAGAGGAGGTGATGAACGCTGTGGATACACAGGAAATGGAACGCATCTACGATCAGCATCACGAATCTGTTTACCGGCTTGCATTTGCCTACTGCCGGAACTGTGCGGACGCAGAGGACATCACCTCCGAAGTTTTTCTCAAGTGCTTTGCACGCAAACAGCCGTTTGAAAACGACACGCACGAAACGGCGTGGCTGATGCGTGTGACGGTCAATCAGTGCAAGGATCTGCTCCGCTCGTTCCGTTACCGGTTTACGGTGCCGCTGGACGAGGCGATTCCCGCATTTGATTCTTCGGAGGAAAGTGAAGTCTGGCATGCTGTGATGAATTTGCCGGCAAAATACCGTTCAGTGATTCATCTGTTTTACTATGAGGGCTATTCAACATCAGAAATTGCCGGAATGATCGGAAAATCGGAAACGGCCGTCCGGACGCAGCTTCACAGGGCACGGAAGCTGCTTCGGCAGGCACTTGGTGAGGAGTTTGAGAATGAAGCAGATGAGACATTACTGCAGTGCCGCGGATAAGCTGAGGCATGACCCGGCCTGCAAAGAGGAGATTATGGCTATGGCAAGACAGGAGAAAATACATATCAGCAAGCGCGGAATTATTACGGGTACCGCGGCGGCAGCCGTACTGCTTGCTGTAAACATCGGCGTGGGTTCCTTCCTGTATTCACAGCATAAGGCGCTGGATACTGCCTCCAATGAACCTGCGGAGGTTTCCGAATATGAAGTGAAGGAAGCGCCGGTTCAGACAACTGCTGCGGCGGAGCAGACGGTCACGGAAACGACTGCGACGACCGCAAAGGAAAAGACGGAACGCACAACCACTGCAAAGAATCAGAAAGAAGCAAAAACAACAACCGTCGTGAAACAGGATAAACAGACCGCCGTGACCACTGCTGCAAAGAACAGCAATCAGACTGCGGCGACAACAGCTGCACCCAAGTCAACGGCCGCTGCACCGAAGGCAACAACAGCTGCGCCGAAGGTGACGACTGCTGCACCGAAAACCACAACCGCAAAGCGTACCACGACAACCGCGAAGCACACAACGACAACTGCAAAGCAGACAACAGCAGCACCGACGACAACAACCGCAGTTCAGAAGCCGCCTGTCACGGACAGACTGACTTACAATCTGGTGCCGGCAGACAAGACCGGCTGGACTTCGGCCTATGAAAACGACCTTGCAAACAATGTATACCGTGCACAGCCGGGTGAGCAGCTGCGGGTTGACCTGAAGGTGAAAAACGATCCGGGAACGTACTTCCTTATGATGTCCTTTGATTTCGGCGGTGTTCAGCAGCTTCGCGCTGAGTACGGCAGTGCTTATGCAGGGCAGCACGGTCCTTCCCTGCTTGGCAACGATGATCTCTCTCTGCCGCAGACCATTGACCTGATGGGTAAAATGAGCGACATGCATGCAGCGGATGACAGCGTTATCGTGAGCTATTATGTCAAGGTACCGCAGAATGCCGGCCGCTATACGCTGACATTGGAAGGCGTTAACGGCGAGGTCAGGAGTCTCGGCTCGGACGGCGGAGAGAAGGGATACCGGAACTTCACGTTCTACGGTCTGGACATTCTGGTCGGCGATACACCGATGCCGGGAACGGCGGATCCGATCATCTCTGAGCCTTATTATGCAGCAGAGGATACGCCTAACAATCAAACGAATGAAGGGGATCCGTACCAAACGAATGAAGGAGATCCGTACAGCGGCCTTCTGAATGTTCCGGCTTATGACAGTCCGGCAGAGGCAGGAAATACTATGGCTGTCTGCGTAGAAAGCATCACGGCACACGCCGGTGACAAGCATGTTCCTGTTCGTGTGTATGTAAAGAACAATGCCGGTGTCGTATCGCTCGGACTGCGTCTCATTCACAGTTCCGGCATATCTGTGGAAGCGAACGGAAGAAAA
The DNA here is from genome assembly GCA_017427265.1 of Oscillospiraceae bacterium. GTDB lineage: Bacteria > Bacillota > Clostridia > Oscillospirales > Ruminococcaceae > Firm-04. Next base: position 49,586 of record JAFRTG010000017.1, read on the forward strand.
CCTGATTTCACATTGGATTCTGCATATGCGGATTGCCTGGCTTTAAGCAGCCTGAATGATGAGGAAAACATCTGGGGTTTCAGTGTGATCGGAGATGAAGGCGTCAATTCCGACGGAACAATACTGACGTTCTATGTTGATATTCCGGACAATGCTTCAGCAGGCGATGTTTTCAAGATCAGCACGCATTTGGAGGATCTTATCACAGGAAGATTGATGAATCTCGGTGATATCTGCACTGTGAACGGCTTCGTTCGCGTTGTAGAATAAACACCGTTCTCAGAAGAGCGAAATCTGCACAGCTGTATCATACAGACGGACCGGCCGCGGTGGGGCGCCGGTCCGTCTGTTTTGCGCTGCGGTCATCACTGCGGCTTCTGCTTTTTATGCCGCATTGCCCGGTACAGATACACCGCGGCAGGCAGCAGAAAGCCCGTCAGCAGAACGGCAGCTCCGCGCATCCGCAGAAAACCGGGGCTCAGCGAAAACAGTGCAAATACGGCCAGATACGGCAGAATGATTCTGAGACGCCGCGTGCCGCGCTGCATGGGAGCTGCACTTTGCAGACAGAATGTGATGACGAGCGCGGTGCACGCATAGCAGAGCATCAGCCAGAAGCCGTCCGTGCGCACGGCATCCGTGAGCGGCTCGCGGGAGAGCATCCGGAAGAACGGACTGCCGGCGGGCGGGAGCATCTCCCCGCTTTGCACGGCACCGAACAGAACCGTCAGCGGGAGCACGGCCGTCTTGCAAACAGCCCATGCGCCGGCGCTGCAGAGCGTATCACGCCGCTGCCGGCGTTCCCGGAGCAGCAGAATCAGCGGAAGCTCGCCGGAAAGCTGCCATTCCATCAGAAAGCCCGCTGCAGCGCTGCCCGGCATCCCGAAACCGGGCGGCTGCGCAAACCGAAGCCAACGGAGCGGCAGCAGCAGAAATCCGGCACATGCAAGACAGAGCAGCAGAACCCCTGCGCGCGCCGTTGCGCTGTCGGAGCGGCTGACTGTATAAAGCAGCACGGCCGTCAGAAGCAGCGGCAGCAGAACGCCGCGCGGCAGATGTTCCTGCCGGTGCAGGCCGCAGAGCGAAACGGTCAGAACAGCCGCATGAAGCACGGCGTATATGCGGAGCAGCTTTTGCAGCAGCGGCGGATCGTTATGCCCGTCCGTGCAGAGCAGCAGCGGGAGCAGCATAGCCGCCTGCAGGAGCGATGCGGTCAGCATACCCTTTGCAAGCGCTGCCGTATAGGGCACAGCGCTGCAGAAAAATGTGCTCAGCCGCAGCAGAATCAGCACGGCAGCGCCCTGCAGTGCGTTCCGGCTGCTGCAGCGGGATGCGGGCGTCACGGGCGGCCTCCCTTCTGCTGCCGGATATCGGAAATGCGGAAGTTCCCCTGCGAAAGCCGCCGGAAGCCGATGCGGCCGAGGACATCGTGCAGCTTGTGCGGCAGGAGCGGCGCTGCCGGTGCGGAAACCGGACAGCCGAATACTTCCAGTCCGCAGATGTGATACAGCAGGACGGTACAGGCCAGCGCAATGCCGGGGATGCCTGCGAGCACCGCTGCGAGAATCAGCGCGGGACGCAGGACGGTCAGCGCCGCGTGGTGCTCCGGAATGACAAAGCCTGCCGTCGCAGAGAGCGCCGCCGCGGTCAGGACAGGCGTGCTGATGAGCCCTGCCTCGACGGCCGCATCGCCGAGCAGCAGTCCGCCGATCATGCCGACAGCCCCGCCGACGGCCTTCGGGAGCCGCAGACCGGCCTCGCGCACCGTCTCAAACATGAACAGGATGCCGAGCATCTCCGCAGCAAGCGAGAACGGCGCATTCTGCTCTGCCTCACGCAGAATCCGCAGCAGCGTCCTGTGCAGATATTCCGGGTGATAGAGCGCGGCAGCAAGATAAGCCGCCGGGAGCAGCAGCGCGAGCAGTGCGGCGGCATATTTCAGCCAGCGGAGCAGCGTCGCGTAGGCCGGGGGATAGTTGTAGTCATCGAGCGTCTGAAAGGTCTCGCAGAACAGCTGCGGAATAACCAGCGCAAACGGTGTGCCGTCGATCAGGATTCCGGCTCTGCCCTCCAGCAGCTTGGCACAGAAAACGTCCGGGCGCTCTGTTGTGCCGATGCTGTGCACGAGCTGGCAGTCGCTCTCCTCAAGGAACGGCCGGATATATCCGCTTGACAGAACCGTTTCGAGCGGGAGCGTCTGCAGCTTCTGCCGGATCTGCCGCAGCATATCCTCCGGCGTGCGGCCGCTGAGCGAGCAGAGGCAGAGCTCCGTGCGGGAGACCGTTCCGGCAGTCAGCAGCTCAAAGCGGAGCAGCGGCGACCGGAGCCTGCGGCGGATCAGGGACATGTTTGTGCGGAGCGGCTCTGTGAAGCCCTCCTTTGCGCCGTAGATATTCAGCTCGCCGGACGGCTCCTGAATCCCGCGGGATGCATAGCCCTGCAAACCGAAGCAGAGCGCTTCCGCGGCATCCCCGCAGAGCAGCAGGGCGAACCCGGAATGCATCCGCAGAAGCAGCGCGTTTGTGTCAGATTCGGCGGAGCTGTCCGCGGCAAGCAGACGGTTTTCCAGCAGGTATTGCATCAGCGCCGTTCCGTCCGGGAACCGCGCTTTGAGCGCATTCAGCGGCTTGCCGAGCTGTTCGGCGATCTGTCCGGCGCTGCACATGCCCTCGCAGGAGAGCAGGGCGCAGGGGACTCCGCCGGCAGAAAACCGGCTGATGACCGTATCGGCGGAGTTTCCGGCGGCGTTTCGGAGCAGCTCCAGATTTTTTTCAAGAGATGCAAGGAGCTTCAGAGCAATTCTCCTTTCTGTGTCTGACTGCATGATTTCTGCTGCCAGTATGGCCGGTTTCCGGCGGAATATGCAAACGGAAGGCAGGCTCTGCGCGGATGCTGTTTCCGCAGGACTTCCGTCTGCATGAACTGTGCAAAAACCGGGACAGCCGTATTCAAATAAATTTAATAGTTCTCAACTTGCTTTTTGCGCAGCAATATGGTATAATAAGTCGGTAAGTCGATTTTTGACGGAAGAAACAGGTGCTGCCTGTGCGGTGCCTGCAGACTATGAAAGGATTACCGGATTATGAAATTCAACAAATTTGCGGCGGCCGGCCTGCTCATGGCAGCCGCACTGCTCGGATTCAGCGGATGCGGCAAAAAATCCGATTCGGATCTGTTTGTCCCTGTCGATGCTGTATCGACGGACGGCACCATGCCGGTCACGCTCCCGACGGAAACAACAGTCATCACAACCACGACGGAGCCGCCTCCTCCGCCTGACATCACGGTCAATATGCTTGCCGTCGGCGACAACCTTGTGCAGACCTATGTGTACATGGCGGCACAGGCGCAGTCTATGGACGGCGTGTCGTATAATTTTGCACCGCTTTACGAGAATGTCAAGCCGATGGTGCAGGCAGCGGATGTTGCAATCATCAATCAGGAGACGCTGATCTGCGGCGACGGCTATGAGATCACCGGCTCCGGACTGAACTTCAATTCGCCGCCGGCGCTCGGTGAGGCGATGGTTGAGCTCGGATTCGATGTCTTTACAATGGCGAATAACCATGTGCTGGACAAGGGCATCGACGGTCTTGCATCCTGCATGGATTACTGGGACGGCATGATGGCCAAATACCCGATCCTGACGCTCGGTGCATACCGCAATGAGGAGGATCAGAACCGCATCCGTGTGCAGGAAGTCAACGGCATGAAGATCGCATATCTTTCCTATGCCGAGCACCTGAACGGCTATGAGATCCCGGCGGATTCCCCGATCCGGGTCGGCATGACCGATAATCTTGCACTGATGGAGCGGCAGATCAAGGAGGCCAAGCAGATTGCGGACGCCGTTGTCGTTGCCGCACACTGGGGCGCGGAGGATACGAATATTGTCCGTGAGGATGTGCCGGTTCTTGCACAGCAGCTGATCGAATGGGGCGCAGACGTCATTCTGGGCACGCATTCGCATACTGCCGAGACCATGCAGTATATCCAGCGCTCGGACGGCACAATGGGATTTGTATTCTATTCGCTGGGCAACTTCATCTCCGCACAGACCGACAACTTCAACGTGGTCGGCGAGATGGGCAGCTTTGACCTCGTCAAGGACGGCGTGACCGGTACGGTCTCCGTGCTGAATGTCGGCGTCATGCCGGTCATCACGCATTACGGCGCAGGGTTCAGCGGCCTGAAACTGTATCCCTACAGCATGTATACGCCGGAGCTTGCTGCCGAGCACGCACTGCCCTATACACATGCTTATCCGGAGACGGCAAAGGACTTCGGATGGGACGTTGTCAATACAATCATTAACAATAATATTCCGGCTGAATTTCAGCGTCTGACATGGCCGTAAATTTAAGGTTCATTTCAGATTAAAAAGTATGAAGAATTGGAAAAACCGTGATCCGAAACACAGGCTTTGTGCAGGCGTTTTGAATCACGGTTTTCTGTTGTCGGATTGCATAATTTTAGTACGCCTATTTTATCAATAATCACAAAAACAGTACTGAAGCCTTGACTTTGTACTGATGGTTTATTATAATGGTAGTAAGCCGTATTATGCGGGTACGTATACCCTTTTGACGGAACGGGGCTCTCGGACAGAGAATTCCGGACCGCTTCAGAGGGCGTTTTCCCGCTGCGGAAATACAGACGGACAGCCCGTCCGGAATCCCGTTTTCGGGAGCTTCCGGGGTGCGGAATGTTCGCGTATATGAAGGGGAATGGATCAGCGCATTCCTTGGAGTATAATTAAAATTCTCATGAAAGAAGGAGGAAAGGAATGAAGGCGCAGAAGGCGGCAGCCGCTGTGCCCGCAGACAGCCGGTGCATGTGATGCATCTCAGGCCGTCCTTCGGAATGGACAGTCGCAGGAAGAAACCCGGATCCCGGATGCTGCCGGTACGAAAGACAGCGGAACGGAACGGGACGATTCATGCGGCGGCATTTGGCAGGATGACATGCGGTGCAGAAGCCAGCAGGGCATGTTCTGCGGTGACATCAGATGCTGCAGCTTCCGGCATACGGATGCAGGAATGCTTTCATTCACAGGCACGCAGATCCGGATGCAGTGTGTTTGCTGATCTGACGGCTGAAGGAGGAGCGAAATTCCTTCCGGCTGACGTTTCACAGAGAAACGCGGGCGGAGAAGATCGTTCCGGCGGCGGGGGAGACCGCGGATGCGGAAAAGTCGCAGGCCGAATGAGATGCAGGACATTCACCGGACAGTGCAGACTGTGCAGAAGGCGATTCCGGCAGCAGGCTGCCGAAGCATAAACCGAAAGCGCCGCAGCATACGCAAAACGCAGATTGTGGATCCGACAGGCTGCTCACGATTGCAGACGAGACGCTGATGCTCCGCTCCCCGATGGGCAAGCAGAGCCGTCGCAAACCGGAGCGCAGGGGAGATTCAGCCACGGGGGATATACAGACGCACGGGTAACTGTATGATCCCGAGTTCCGTGATATGCGGCCGGGAGGCGCGTATCAACTGCAACATTTCAACTCCGGCAAAAACGCCGCTGACTCCGCAGAATTGCTCCGCGGGGACTTGCCGGAAAACAAGAACCCAACAAAACCAAATAAACAAAGTGTTTGAACCGGGCGATGCGGCTTGCACGGGATCAAACCAGAAAGGATTAAGTTGTCATGAAGAAATTCATCTCTGCTCTTTCGTCGTTCGTTATCGCGGCGACTGCTATGGGCGGCACGCTGGCGTTCACTTCGAACGCAGCCGTTAACGGCACTGTTGACAAAACGATTATCGCTATCCGTTCCGACGGAAAGAAAGAAGTCAATGTTAAGGCCGGTGACACGGTCCCGGTTAAGGTCTATATTCCGCAGTCCAGCGGTTTCAACGGCCTGACCATGAAGTTTGCTATCGGTAAGGACGGCAACCTGAAGGATACACTGGGTCAGGGTTCTGTCAAGGACCGCAGCGAACCTCCGAAGGTCATTGAGAACTATAAGGATGCATTCGGCAACTACGGCATCGAAATGGTTCCGAAGGGCGACAAGGACTCCGGCTTCAGCAGACCGGGCTGCCTCTGCAGCGGCTCGCTCCAGGGCAAGACCAAGCAGGCAGGCAATGCCGGCACCGGTACCACACAGTTCACTGCTGAGACATGGATCGTGATCTGGAAGGCCGGCTCTCTGGAGATGGCCGCAAAGACCCCGATTGACTCCTACGGTGACTGGGTTGCACACGGCGGTGATGTCTCCAATAAGGAATTTGACTACGAAAATTATACGCGCGTTACGACATGGACGGCGGATGAGTCCTGGGCTTATGAGTATTCGCTGCTTGAATTCGATCTGGTTCTGCCGGACAATATGGCAGACGGCAGCTACACCTTCGATATTTACAGAGATACCATCATCAACACGCACCCGGCATCTCTGTTCAATGACAATAACGAGCCGATTCCGGACGATCAGAGAAATACACTGAAGTCCAAGGTCGCATTCGATGAGACGATTTTCGACTATGATACTGAAGCGCTGACCATCAATGTCGGCGATGTGGTACCGGGCACCACCACGCAGGAAACCCCGGGTACCACCACGACCGCTTCCTCTACCACTGATAGTAAGACAACTCCTTCGGATCCGGGTCCGAGCTCCGGTACTGTTACCTACAATCTCGTTCCGCAGGGTCTGGATTACACCAAGTCCACCGGCAAGGGCGTGAACAACAAAGTGACTGTTGAGCCGGGTCAGGAATTCAAGGTTGACTGGACGCTCAACGAGGATCCGGGTACCGCAGGTATCCAGATGGCTCTGGACTTCAGCCAGGTCACTATGAGCAAGGCTGTTATCGGCGACGCTTATGACGTTGTTCCTGAGTTCAACACCGATGTTCCGGATAAGAAGGGCCAGGTCGTTTATGCATGGGCAAAGAACGACGTTCAGGACTTCGATGATACCGAAGCTATCTGCACATTCACTGTTAAGGCACCGGAGACTCCCGGCACCTACACCATCGGCCTCGACACCAAGGAAACCAACAAGGTTGTTCCGAAGGATGAGACCAAGCCGTACACGATTGACTTCCGCGGTCTGGAAATCACTGTCGGTCAGGTAACCACCACTGAGACTGTGCCGACCACCACTGAGACACAGCCGACCACGACTTCCACTGAGCCGACCACTGTGACCACTCCGGGCAGCACTGTCACTGTGCCGACCACGACTTCCACTGAGCCGACCACCTCGAAGCCGGCTGACACCGTTCTCTACGGTGACGTCAACTGCGACGGCGATGTCCGCATCAACGACGTTGTTCTGCTGAACAAGTATCTGGCTAAGAACGCAACTGTTTCTCCGCAGGGTCTGAAGAACGCTGACTGCGAATACGACGAGCAGGTCAACTCCAAGGACTCCACCAAGATCAAGCAGTTCCTGGCACTGATCATTGAGCGCTCCGCTCTCGGCAAGCAGGCATAATCCGCATTTGAATGATAAGGGCTTATGTGCGCGGGGGATAACTCTGCGCACATAAACCGGAAAGGGAACAAGATGAAGAAACTCATTTCTGCGCTTTCTTCCCTTTGTCTTGCGACCACGTCTTTACTTGGTGCGTTTCCCGCACTTCCTGCTCCTGTTGCGGTGAAGGCAAATGCGGCGGGCAAGGTCGTTTACGATCTGGTTCCGCACGGCAAGACCTTTACTGCAGCATCCGGCACAGGAAACAACAAGTATCAGGCAACTGCGGGTGAAAATCTGACGATTGACTGGATCATCAAGGATGATCCGGGCACGGCCGGAATTCAGGTTTACCTCGACTTCAAGGAAGTTGAGGTTGTCAAAGCAACGGTCGGCGATGCCTATGATCTCACACCGGAGTTCAATGACAGTGACGCAAACAAGGGCGGCCAAATCGTATACGCCTGGGCGAAGAGTGCGCTCCAGGATTGCGATACCGATGAGGCTATCTGCAGCTTTAATGTAAAGGTTCCTTCGACAGACGGCACATATACCGTCGGTCTGGATACCAAAGAGAAGAACAAGGTCGTTCCGGTAAACGAGAATGATCCGTACACGATCGAGTTCCACGGACTCGACATCGTTGTCGGCGACCCGTCTTCCAACAAGACCACCGAGAAGCCGGCACCGCAGCCGGGTTCCAATTCCGTAATCTACAACATCGTTCCGTCCAAGGGCACCTATACGGATGCTCAGTCCAGCGGCAAGGCTTACAATGAGTACACCGCACAGCCGGGCGAGACTCTGACGGTTGACTGGAAGATCAAGAATGATCCGGGTACCGCAGGTATTCAGATGTATCTGAACTTCAAGGACGTCGAGCTCGTCAAGGGCACTGTCGGTGATGCTTATGATCTGACACCTGAGTTCAACACCAGCGACGCCAACAAGGGCGGTCAGGTTGTTTATGCTTGGGCGAAGGATTCCGTTCAGGATTGCGACACCGATGAGGCAATCGCTTCCTTCCAGATCAAGGTTCCGTCCGCTGACGGCACATACTATATTGATCTGGACACCAAGGAAGTCAACAAGGTCGTTCCGAAGGATGAGAACAAGCCGTATGACATCGTGTTCTACGGTCTGAAGATCACCGTCGGCGAACCTGGCAAGACCACCGAAAAGCCGGCACCGCAGCCGGGCGAGAACTCTGTTATCTATAACATCGTTCCGTCCAAGGGTACCTACACGGATGCACAGTCCAGCGGCAAGGCTTACAACGAGTACACCGCACAACCGGGCGAGACCCTGACGGTTGACTGGAAGGTCACCAAGGATCCGGGCACTGCCGGTATCCAGATGTACCTGAACTTCAAGGACGTCGAGCTCGTCAAGGGCACTGTCGGTGATGCTTATGATCTGACACCTGAGTTCAACACCAGCGACGCCAACAAGGGCGGTCAGGTTGTTTACGCCTGGGCAAAGGATTCCGTTCAGGATTGCGACACCGATGAGGCAATCGCTTCCTTCCAGATCAAGGTTCCGTCCGCTGACGGCACATACTATATTGATCTGGACACCAAGGAAATCAACAAGGTCGTTCCGAAGGATGAGACCAAGCCGTATGACATCTGCTTCTACGGTCTGAAGATCACCGTCGGCGAACCCGG
>JAFRTG010000018.1 GCA_017427265.1 Oscillospiraceae bacterium
CCGAAGGAAACGACAACCACTACGACAACCACAACGGCGCCGACCACGACGTCTACTACGACAACAACGAGCACGACAACTTCGACAACAACAACGAGCACGACAACCACAACCACTACGACCATAACGACGACCACAACGACAACGACGACGACTACCACTACCACGACTACGACTACAACTACCACTACTACCACAACAACAACTACCACATCGGCAGCGAATGTGAAGATCTCGAAGCAGGATGCAACCAGCAGCACCGAGCTGAAGGGTGCAACCCTGCAGCTGACCGGTAAGGATCAGGACGGCAATGCGATTACATTCCCGGCAGATTCTGTTGTACCGGGCAAGGATGCAATTCTCGTCAACGGCAGCGGCGATATGCTGGTCTGGATCTCCGGCACAGCACCGACCGACATCAAGAACCTCGCTGACGGCATCTACACGCTGCACGAAGAGGCAGCGCCGAAGGGCTATGAGGTCGCAACGAACATTACCTTCGAGATCGAAGGCGGCAAGCTGACGAAGATCGGCACAACGGTTGTTCCGTCGGATACGGTCATTGTGATGGAAGATGATGCGATCGTCACCACAACGACGACCACAACTACCACAACAACGACCACAACGACGACCACCACTACCACCACAACAACGACTTCGACGACAACAACGACTACGACAACGCCGAATGTCACGACCACCACCACGACTCCGAAGGAAACGACAACCACTACAACAACTACAACGGCGCCGACCACGACGTCTACTACGACAACAACGAGCACGACAACAACGAGCACGACAACTTCGACCACCACAACGACGACTACAACCACGACGACCACCACCACAACATCCACCAGCACGACTGTAACGACGTTCTCCGATAACAGCGGCCGCGAGACGGAAACAACAACGACTGTCACCACGGTCATCAGCCGCGCAGAGGTTCAGATCAAGAAGCAGGATGTTCACAGTGCAGAGCTGAAGGGTGCAACCCTGCAGCTGACCGGTCAGGACAGAACCGGAAACCGCATTGTCTTCGAGGAAGGCAGCGTTGTTCCCGGCGACGGTGCAGTGCTTGTCAGCGACAGCGGCGATACGCTGGAATGGATTTCCGGCGATGAGCCCACCAATGTCAGAAATCTCCCTGACGGCGTCTATACGCTGCATGAGGAGGTCGCTCCGAACGGTTATAAGGTTGCAACGGATATCGTCTTTGTGATCGAAAACAGCAGAGTAACCCGGATCGACAATACCGATGTGGATGCAGATGCTGCAATCGTCATGATCGACGACGCACTCGAAACCACCACAACGACAACATGGATTTCCGGCGAAAAGGCGGAAACCGGCGACAGAACCACCACTGCGACCACCGCAACCACGCCGGTCACAAGCGAGACCGCAACCGAGACGCAGACGGATACGCAGACCACTGCAACGACCGCTGCGACGACAGTCACAACAACGGCAGCTATGCCGAAGAACGGCGTCAACCCGAACACCGGCTCTGTCCGGACGGGCGACAGCGCTCCGACAGCAGTTGCAGTTGTCGGCATTCTGATGTGTGCAGCGGCAATCGCAGTTCGCAAGCGCCGCGATGACGGTCAGTAAGCACATTCTGTAAAGCAAAATGCAGGAGCATCGGACATTTACCCGGTGCTCCTGCCTATAAGAGATCACGGAGGAATCAGCATGAGTTATCCGATGGAACCGCGCGTTGTTCCGCCCGAAGAAGCAGTCTTTTATCCGCTGGCACCGGAACAGCTGAAAAAAATCAGAAAAAAAGGTCTGACAAGTATGATCGGCCCGCTCGTGTTCATGGTGTTCTGGGGCGTGTTCGGCTTTCTGATGGTACGGAACGGAATGTCCCGGCTGTCATTGATTATGAAGCTGTGTTTTGTCGTGCTGCCGATTGTCCTGATTCTCGGACTGCTTTGGAAGGTATACAGAAAACCGGCCGGCGGCAGATACGGAACGGCGTATTATTACCGCGTGATCGAGCATACCCATACGGATTCGGACGGAAATACCACAAGAACCTATGACTACTATGTTTCTGTTTTGTTTGAGGATACAAACGAAGTTGTGCCGGATCTGCATGTGGAAAACAACACAGCATTCGGCGGCGGCGGAATCCCGGACGGCGCAAAGGTTTTTCTTGTGAAAACCGGCCGGAACAGCTTTTCGGTTTACAATGCAGATTAAGACCTCTCTGACGGATTTGAATATACAGAAAAAAGGCGCCGATTGCTGAAATCGGCGCCTTAGCTTGTAGAAAAAGGTATCGCTGCGCGATGATTGATAATGAGGGCTTTGCCCTCAAACTCCCGCTGGGGACGTATCCCCAGACCCCATTTTGATATCAAACAACGCATTTGCGGATATTTCATCAAAGCGGATTCCAAAGGGTTACGACCCTTTGGCGGGGCTTGGGTGAGTTTGCTTGCAAACTCATAGCGAAGCGGTCGAGAGATCCCATGATCAATCCGTCGGAGATACCGCTTAATTTGCTGCGGTTACCTCCGGCGCAGGGGCATACCGGTTCAGGAGGGTGAACATGCCGGCAGTCTCACAGCGCTGAATGTCATACGCGGAAACCGATGTTTTGATGTCATACGCGCAGTTTCCCGCGACCTGAATATCCTGCCCGCTGAGCCGGAATTCCGCCTCGAACATCAGCGCGCCCCACGGGATATGATATCCGCTGCTGACAATCGCAACCTTCCGGATCTGCGGATAGGATGTGCGCAGAATCACATCGGAGAGCGTTGCGTTTTCGGTTGTGGTCAGCGAACAGTCCTCCGTAATCAGCCGCTTCGGACTGACGCCGTGCTGCTTCAGCCATTCCGTCATGCTTTCGCCCTCTGATTTGTTCGGAGCCATCCCGGCCGTTTTGCCGCCCGTGCAGAGCACATAGGCGTTAGGGTACTGCTTGGCGCAGGCCAGTGCCGTTTCCAGCCGACCGATCAGTTCATCCCGCATGGAGCCGTCTGTATTCAGCTGGTAGCCCAGCACAACGATGCAGAGCGAATCGTCCTGCGGCAGATCATCCGGCAGATGATCCTTGCGGATCGGCATTTCCTTGTTGACATAGCCCCAGTAATCGACAAGGCCGTCCCAGAGCTGCCACTGTTCAAGGTCGGTCTCCTTCAGCTCTGAAAGCAGACGCTCTGCCGCAGCCTCATCGGAGTTGTATCCGAATTCGTTAATCAGCTCTGCAATGATGACATCCGGCTCGCGGTGCGGCGTTTTCGTCCCGCAGCCGGCAAGCAGCATCAGAATCATCAGGCAGGCAAGCGAACATGCAGCGAAGCGTTTCATAGGGCATTCCTTTCCGGCGCAGAGGCGGTGCGCCGTGTTGTACATGTTATGTGTATGACGGTTTACAGGCATTTATGCTGCGGAATATGAAAAGCGCACAGCCGGACGGGTAAAATTACCGCGCGCTGACTGTGCGCTTTTGTGATCTCAGATTATGCCTTTGCAGGGGATGCAGCGGCGTTTTCCTCGTCGGTATGACGAATCTGTGCGCGCTTGATCTTGCCGCCGAGCGTCTTGGGGAGCTCATCGACGTACTCGATCACACGCGGATACTTATACGGTGCGGTTTCGCGCTTGACATGATCCTGCAGCTCCTTGGTCAGTTCCGGAGACGGCGTATAGCCCTTGGCCAGAACGACCGTCGCCTTGACGACCTGTCCGCGGATCGGGTCGGGCGCACCGGTGATGGCAGACTCAACAACTGCCGGGTGCGTCAGCAGCGCACTTTCGACCTCAAACGGTCCGATGCGGTAGCCGGAGCACTTGATGACGTCGTCATTTCTGCCGACGAACCAGAAATAGCCCTTGGAGTCGCGCCATGCGACGTCGCCGGTGTCATAGTTCTCGCCGCCGAGCACAGCCTCAGTCAGCTCCGGATTCTTGTAATAGCCGCAGAACAGGCCGGTCGGATGATTCCTGTTGATGCCGCACGCCATAATGCTGCCCTCTTCACCGTCGTCACATTCGGTGCCGTCCGGACGGAGCAGATGAATATTGTAAAGCGGAGACGGCTTTCCGGTGGAGCCCGGCTTCGGGTCGATCCACGGGAAGTTTGCGATCAGAACCGTGCCCTCTGTCTGGCCGAAGCCCTCGCGCATCTTCTTGCCAGTCAGCTCGTAGATCCGGTTAAAGACCTCCGGATTGAGCGGCTCGCCTGCGTTGCAGAAGTTCTGGATCGTGGACAGATCATACTGCGTCATGTCCTCCTGCAGCATGAAGCGGTACATGGTCGGCGGTGCGCAGAATGTCGTCAGCTTGTATTTGCTGATGACCGAAAGCATGTCCTTGGCATCGAATCTGCCGGTGAAGTCATAAACAAACTGGATTGCGCCGCAGATCCACTGGCCGTAGATCTTGCCCCAGCCGAACTTTGCCCAGCCGGAATCGGAGATCGACATGTGCAGCTTGTTCTCCTGCACCTGATGCCAGTATTTTGCGGTGACGATGTGGCCGAGCGGATGCGCAAAGTTATGGCAGACCATCTTCGGCATACCGGTTGAGCCGGATGTGAAGTAAATCAGCATGGTATCCGTTGCCTTGGTGGCCTGATCGCCGGTCGGGCGTTCAAACGTATCCGGATACTTTGCGATTTCGTCCTCGAAGAAGTCCCAGCCCTCACGCGGCTCTGCAACGGCAATCTTCTTGCGCAGCGTTTTGATTTGCGGTGCGGCACCGTCGATCTGCGTGCGGATATATTCGTCATCGCAGGCAATGATCGCGGAGATTTCCGCCATGTTGCCGCGGTAAGCAATATCGTGCGTGGTAAAGAGCAGGTTGCCGGGAATCAGAATAACGCCCAGCTTATGCAGCGCCGTCGCAATGACCCAGTATTCCCAGCGGCGGCGGAGAATCAGCAGCACAACGTCGCCCTTTTTCAGGCCGAGGCTGCGGAAATAATGACATGTCTGATTGGACAGCTTTGAAATATCCGTGAATGTGAATGTACGCTCTTCCTTCTCGTGGCTGAGCCAGAGCAGCGCTTTTTTCTCCGGCTCCTGCTTTGCCCACTCATCGACGATATCCCAGCCGAAGTTGAAATTCTCCGGCACATTGACACGGTAGTTCTTCACAAAATCCTCGTAGGAATCAAATTCGATTCTGGGCAGATAACGGTCTAACAGCATGATTTTCAATACTCCTTCTTTTTGCTGGCAGCGGGATTGTCCCGCGGAAAAACAAAAATCAATTATTCAGCAATCATGGTCAGGAACCGCGCCTTGGAATCGCCTGCGCAGCGCTGACCGTGCGGATAAGTCGGGTTGAAATAGATGGAATCGCCCTCGTTGAGGATGATTTCCTGATCCTCGAACACGACTGCGATGCTGCCCTTCAGGACAAGGTTGAACTCCTGTCCGGAATGCGTGACGAGCTTGGCGGGTTCATCGGAAGGCTCAAGGGTCACGAGCAGCGGCTGCATGACCTTATCTGCAAAGCGGAATGCAAGATCCTTGAAGCGGTAGCCGGGATAGCGGCTGATGCTTTTGCCCTTGCCGCGGCGCACGACCTGAAACGTATCAATGCGGCTCGGCTCGCCCGTGACAAGTTCGTTGAAGTCTACGCCGAATTTGTTGGCGATCTCATAAATAACACTGATGGGGAAATCCCCGTTCTGCTCGTAGCCGGCATACTGCTCTGCGGTCAGGCCGAGCTCCTCTGCGAGCTTTTCCTGCGTATAATCACATACTTCACGCAGTTCCCTGATACGGGCAGTGATTTCGCTGATAGCTTCCATAGTGCAAACCTCCGTTTTGATTTCTGTTCAGGACTGATCCGCAGTCTGAAGTCTGCGGGACAGAACCGGTATGCTCCGGTGCGGAGCTGCTCAGGCGGGCGTCCTGACTGTACATCATTATATTATACCATATTATTACGTAAAATGCAAGCTGCAAACCGCATTTTTATTCGGATGCGGCCTTTTTTCGCAACGGCAGCGGCTGCCTGCCTGGTGCTGTGCACGTACCAAAAGGCGGCAGGGAATTCCTGCCGCCTCCGTTTGCAGATAAAGCGAGATCTTCGGCGGATCCCAAACGCGGGCTCACTCAAATGCAAGATAGTTGCCGTTCGTAAAAGCATAGGGGCCGGTAACAGTATCGCTGTTGATCAGATCAACATAGAACATCCACAGATCGGCCTTGTCGCCTGATTTGTATGCGGTTTCCAGCGGAACCGTTACAAAGATGTCGTCATCCGTCAGGCTCATTTTCAGCAGCGGACTGCCCGCCCATGCATTCAGCGGCTTGCCGCCGTCCAGCACCATGCAGACGCCCGAACGATTACTCGGCCCGTTTTCGTTGTTCATATTCGGAAATTGCAGGAACAGCTGTGTATCTGCCCGGACGGTCAGCAGATTGCTGGTGTCGTCCATTTCCTTCAAAAGATTTTTTTCATCAAACATCCGCGTTGCACCGCCGTGCGGGAACAGGATTTCATCCTGGGATTTGCCGTCCGCGGTTTCGATTTCGAGATTCTTCACCTGCGACTGATCGGGGATGCTGACAGTCGAAGTGCCGTCGGTTTTTCTGTCTGCGTTCAGCGGCGCGTCGTAGAGGAACGGCCCAAGATTGTGCAGCATCTCATCCTCCGCGAACGGAACCAGCACAAACATAAACTGATTGTCGCTGCCCGCTTCCAGATTCAAATCGCTGATTTCAAGCGGTGCGGAGAATAGCTCTCCGACGGGAATGTCAATCTGAACGAGACCGTTGCTGCTCTTTTTTCCGTTGAGCGTGAAGTCATAGAGTTCTCCGTTGATGCCGACCATCACACAGGAAGGCATGACAACGGTGCTGAAATCCTTCGGCAGTCTGAATTCTGTGACCATGTTCATGCTGATGCTGCCGTTTTCTGCATGAAAATCCTCCGGCAGCAGATAAACAGGTGCGCCGGATTCGTCGGTTTTCTCGGAAAATCCGAGGTTGAATGCAATCGAATCCTCCATGTTGAATGTCTCTGTTTCGAGGTCTTCGGGCTGTTCCTCAGCAGGAGCATCGAAGCCGGTTTTGCTTTCCTGACCGGTCATATCGACCAGCGGTGCGGCGCTGTTTGCACATGCGCTCAGAGAGGCGCACAGACTGCATGCGAGCAGAATAGAAGTCATACGTTTCAGCATTTGATTCCTCCGTCCGGCAAGCCGGGAGCCGGCTCACCGATGTAAAATATTGTAGTGGGTGATTAGGTAAAACGGTTTGCAGAGATGATATCTATATTATACATTCTGCCGCAAGAAAAGTCAAGCGGATTGGCGGGCCTGCCAGACGCCGCCGCGCGCCGGGTTCTCTTCTTTGTTACGCTTAACTGAAGTTCTGCGAAGCCAGAGGGAAAAGCGTAAGGAAAGCGGGGCGCGGGGGCGAAAACCTAAGGGGAAAGGGGGATAATCCGCGCAGCGGCGTTTTCCCCTGTCCCCTTTGGTTGTCACCCCTGTTTTGCTGGGAAAACAACGTGGATATACATTGCCCCGAAGCATTTTAATGTGCTTCGGGGCAAAACCTCTATATGGGTATCCGCCATGCTTCTGCGGGATTCATTTGATGCATTTCAGATCCTGCACGGAATCCGAACGAGGCTGCATTCTCGGTTAGACCGGAAACTCAGACGGGACAGCCGCCCTGCCGGAGCGTAAATGCCCAGCTCCTTACGCCGGAGGTCGAGACTTGATAGAAAATGGTCTTTGCACCCAGATACATGGAATCGGCAACATAATCAGTGGCACGGAAGGCGTAGGAGCCCTTTCCGGAGTTTTGACCGCCGTTTCTCAGAAAAAGTGCGCTGCTCCATACAATAATCTGACCGTGTGCGGCGCTGCAGTACCTGCGCTGAGAGATGCCCTGCTGACGGTACTGAAAATAATCGGTGCCGGAACCGTTATAGGCTTCCGCACGGATAAACAGGGAATATCCTGCTGAAACGGACAGACAGCCTGCGAGGAAGGCTGCTGCAATATTTTTCGGTTTCATGATACAATTTCCTTTCCGAATGATATGTAACGTATGAGTGGATGGATAGATAGAAAAGACGGCGGATAACAGTTCGGGAAATTGCAGCCTTATCAGCATTATACACACAAATCCGGATTCTGTCAACCCTTTTACATTTTACGGACATCCGAAACCCGTTCGGAATTCCGCGCAGATATGCACAAAAACCCCCGCCGGATCGCTGCCCGGCGGGGGTTGGGTTCAGGATGATGCGCCGTTCATGCAAGAACGGTTTTCAGCTGCGGTTTCCGTTGGGATTCAGGCGTTACGCTTTCTTTGTGAAGAGGTACGATCTGACACCGCTTCTGCTGATTTTGTAGTAAACGGTACTGTTGCTCTTGATGAGATTGCTCGGAACCCATTCGGTTTCTCTGTAGCCGTAGCCGCCCTTTCCGGCGTGCGTGCCGCCGTTTGTCAGTGTGATCTTGCTGCTCCAGGTCAGAACCTGACCGGATGCCCGGCTGACCAGTCTGCGCTGCGAAATACCGATATATCTGTTCTCGAACTTATAGCTGTAGGTTCCGTAATATCCGTTGGCCGGATCCGAATATGTGCCGGAGCCTGCATTTGCCGTCACGGAGCCGAGTGCAGCCGCTGCAAGGCAGCCGGAGAGAATGATACCTGCTAATTTCTTCATTTTCATAGTTGATAAATCCTTTCTGAAATGTGTTTTTGAAAAAAATGCGTTGCGATTATTAAGAATAAATTGCGGAAACTGCAGCTATGAATGTATTATACAATTATTTTTCAAATTTGTCAAGCGGTTTTGTAACTTTATTTTTCGTTATAAAGAACATCCCCGCCGATGTGACTCAGCGGGGATGTCTGATATCAGATTTTTCCGGTCATGCCGGAATATTTTCAGCTGCGGTTCCCGTGTCAAAGGACTGTATGGGATTATGCTTTTTTGGTGAAGAGGTAGCTCTTTACGCCCTGCTTGCTGATCTTGTAGAAAACAGTCTGGTTGGTTCTAACCTTGCTGCTCTCAACCCAGTCGGTTGTTTTTCTGCCGTAGCCGCCTTTTCCTGTATTTGTACCGCCGTTTGTCAGAGAGATCTTGCTGCTCCAGACAAGAACCTGTCCGGAAGCGGTGCTGACCAGTCTGCGCTGCGAAATGCCGACGTATCTGCTTTCATAATTATAGCTGTAGGTTCCGGAATAGCCCGGAGCATTGTATTTTCCCGAACCGGCATTTGCCGTTACGGAGCCGAGTGCAGCTGCTGCGAGGCAGCCGGAGAGAATGATGCCTGCGAATTTCTTCAGTTTCATAGTAGATAGTTCCTTTCTGAATAAAATATAGTGGATAGATAATAAAGTGATGGAATCATAGAAAAACGGAAACTGCAGCATTTATATTATACTTAAAATTATATTGTCTGTCAAGTGCTAAATTGCGTCAAATTTTGACAAAAGCATCCCCGCCAGTGTAAAACAGCGGGGATGCGGGATATTGAATTTGTTCCGGTCAGGACGAAACTGTGTTCAGCTGCGGTTTCCGTGACAGGCCGTGATGTCAGGCGCTTTTTACCAGCAATTTCTTGTTATGAAATAGTGATAGGCACAGGTGCCGTCTGCCTTCCACATTCTGTGGGCATATTTTACGGTTGCAGACTTATACAGATTGCTTGGGATCCAGTCTGTTGTGAAGCTGCTTCTGATTCCGCATGTATACGTGAAACCGTTGGTTTGTTTTACAGAACACGAAATAATGTCCATCTGACCGGTGGCTGAGCTTCTGAATCTTTTCTGCGAAATACCGATGAATCTGTGCTCAAAACCGTATGTAATCGAACCGTAGCCGGGAATAAGCTCTGTTTTCACGGAAGCTGAGCAAAGAGAACTGAGTGCGGTCACAGTGAGGCAGCCGCTCAGAATCATAGCTGCAAGATTCTTCATTTTCATGATGAAATTTCCTTTCTGAAATCATTCGTTTTTGAAATCGTATTGGTGCGGTTAGGCGAATAATGGAAACAGCAACTTAATTGTATTATACATATAATTTTGTTGCTTGTCAAGCATTATATTCCAATTCTAACGTGAATACGGGAAAAGAATATGTGCAGTCCCCTGCCGGATGATTGACTTGCAGATTCGGATGTGGTATAATAAAGAGCGAAAACAGACCGGTATTCCGGTAAAAAAAGGAGAGGTTCCCATGCAGCAGCAGCTCAGAAAAACAAAGATCGTCTGTACCATCGGCCCTGCAACCGATAAGGATGAGGTGCTCCGGCAGATGATGCAGGCCGGCATGAATGTTGCCCGTTTTAATTTTTCCCATGCGGATTACGAAAAAGATAAAGTCCGGTTTGAGCAGGTTGTGCGTCTGCGCGAGGAGCTTGGGCTCCCGATTGCAACCATGCTCGATACCAAGGGGCCGGAGGTTCGGCTGCGGACATTTCCCGGCGGCTCCGTGGAGATCACAGACGGCTCGGTCTATACCCTGACGACCCGCGATGTTCCCTGCGATGAGAAGATCGGCAGCGTCAATTATCCCCGTCTGACCAAGGACGTCAAGCCCGGCGACACCGTCATGATTAACGACGGCCTTGTCGAGCTGCGCATTGAGCATGTTTCTTCAACGGATATCGAATGTCGTGTCATTCACGGCGGCACGCTCTCCAATCACAAATCCTGCAACTTCCCGGACGTCAATCTTTCCATGCCGTATCTGAGCGATGCGGATATGGAGGATCTGGAGTTCGGCGCCAAGCTGGGATTCGATTTCATTGCAGCGAGCTTTGCACGTACCGGCGCGGATATCCGTTATCTGCGGAAGTTCACGCAGAGCCTCGGCTGGTACGGCGTGCGCATCATTGCCAAGATCGAGAACCGCGAGGGCGTCAACAACATTGATGAGATTCTTGAGGAAGCGGACGGCATTATGGTCGCGCGCGGCGACATGGGCGTTGAGATTCCCTTTGAGCAGATTCCGGATATCCAGAAGAAGCTGATCCGCAAGGGCTATGAGGCAGGCAAGCAGGTCATCACGGCGACGCAGATGCTCGAATCCATGATCAACAATCCGCGCCCGACCCGTGCGGAGATCACGGACGTCGCAAATGCGATTTATGACGGCACGAGCGCGATCATGACCTCCGGCGAGACGGCTGCCGGTCAGCATCCGGTTGAGACCGTGCAGACCATGGCGCGCATCGCACTGACGACCGAGAGCAGCATCGACTACAAGAGCGAATTTCTCGCGCGGATGAATGAAAAAGCGACCATTGCAGATGCGATTGCACATGCGACCGTGACGACGGCGCACGATCTGGATGCGGAAGCGATCATCACGGTAACAAAGGGCGGCGAGACGGCGCGTCTGATTTCCAAATACCGGCCGATGTTCCCGATCGTATCCTGTACGACGGAGCCGATGGTGCAGCGGCAGATGAATCTTTCATGGGGTGTGCATCCGCTTGTGATCGACGAGGAAAACAGCACAGATACGCTGTTTAAGCACGCAGTTGAAGCGGCGTGCAAGGCCGGCTATGCGGAGCCGGGTGATCTGGTTGTCATCACGGCGGGCGTACCGCTCGGTGTTTCCGGCACGACCAATCTGCTGAAGGTCGAAACGATCGAATAAGCGGGCGGGCAGGCGGGGAGCCCCCGCGGGCATTTCCCTTCGGCTGCGGCAGCGGAGCTCTCCCATTTTCGACAAGTTCACGCCGCTGATCGCGGCTTCTCAAAGGCAACTTCTCCCCAATATATCGGCTCCCCTGAAAGGGGAGCTGTCTGCGCAGCAGACTGAGGGGTCACCTCAAAGGACGGGAAGCTCCCGCGGGCATTTCCCTTCGGCTGCGGCAGCGGAGCTCTCCCATTTTCGACAAGTTCACGGTGCTGACCGCACCTTCTCAAAGGCAACTTTCCCCCAAAACTAAAGCACCCACATGGTTCCTCAAACGCTTGCGCGAGCAGTGTCCGCCCGCACAGCGGCGCTTTCCCCTGTCTCCTTTGGTTGTCACCCCCGTTCCGCGAGGAGAAGAAACATTTGCGTTTTTATGCATGATGTGTGGAGCGATTTCACAGGATTTGTATGGCGCTTCCGGAAATCTTCAGATCAACGGAAGTGGGCGCCGCCCTATTATGAGTTCATCGGAGCTGCCTCTTGATTGACAAACTGACTGAGGGGTCACCTTAAACGGCAGAGGAGCGCTACCGATCAAACAAGTACACGGTGCTGTTCCCGACCGGCGGACTTTTGAAAAAGCCCGGCCAAAACTTTAATATATGCAGACACTCCTTGCATGGGAGTGTTTTTTTTATTATGTACTTGCGCAAACGGCATTTTTGTGGTATACTTAATTATGGGATAGCCTGTGCTTTTCAGCAGGCTGTCAATTCAGAAAGAAATTGCAGAAATGAGGTCGATCCATTTTATGAAACTGATCTTTGCTGTCGTCAACGGCGATGACAGTGCCGCTGTTTCCAAGGCGCTGTCCAAAGGCGGCTTCCGCGCAACGAAGCTCGCTTCCTCCGGCAGCTTTCTGAGCTCCGGAAACACGACCTTTCTGATTTGCGTAGAAGAATCCGAGGTGGATGCTGTTATCGGTATCGTGCAGCAGAAGTGCCATCACAGAAAGCAGTTTGTGCCGTCCACGCCGAGCTACGGCTCTCCGCTGACCGGTCAGCTGCCCACCATGCCGCTGGAGGTTCCCGTCGGCGGTGCAACGGTATTTGTCACGAATATCGAACGGTTTGAAAAGCTGTGAGCACTGCAGAAAGCCTTTCGATGCCGGAGGTCGCCGGCAATGAGCAGCTGCTCTCCGAGTTCCGGCAGATGCGCCGGCAGAATCATCTGCCCCATGCACTGCTGCTGCACGGCGAACGCGGCTGCGGCAAAAAGCTGATTGCAAAGTGGTTTTCGATGCTTGTGCTCTGTGAGGACGGTGAACATGCGCCCTGCGGCAGATGCAAAAGCTGCCGGCTTGTCGCGGAGGACGCGCATCCCGATGTGATGACCGCGGAGCATTCCGGTAAGCGCATGGGCTTTTCGGTTGAAACGGTGCGCATGATCCGGCGGGAGGCCGCCGTGCTGCCGAACAACGGCGATATGCGCGTGTTTCTCTTTCCGGATTCCGACGGCATGAGCGTGCAGGCGCAGAATGCCCTGCTCAAATCCGTTGAGGAACCGCCCGCACATTCCTGCTTTGTGTTCACTGCGGAATCCGTCGGGTCGTTGCTGCCGACGCTGCTCTCGCGTATGACTGCGAAAACAGTCTTTCCCGTTACACCGGGCGAATGCGCGGAAGCGCTGCTCCGGCGTTCTTTTCAGGACGGGGAGATTCGCACGGCGGTTGCAAAATTCGGCGGAAATATCGGCAAATGTATTGCGTATCTGACAGATGAAAGTGTACGGCGCGCAGCAGATGATGCTGCAGCGCTTTCGACTGCGCTTGCACAGCGGAACGAATATGAATTGCTGCGGCTTCTGACCGCTGCAGCTTCCGATAAGGAGCAGCTGACCCGGACGCTGGAGCTTCTGGACTGCCAGCTGCGCGATGCCGCCGTCATGACACTGGAGGGCAGCTTTCCGCGGCTCGGCTGTGACCGTGCGGCGGCAGAAGCACTCTCTGCCGGACTGACGCCCCGCCGCGCCCTGCGGATGCACGGCGCCATCCGGGAGGCCTTTGCCGATCTGGACGGAAACGTCAGCGCGGGACTGACCGCGACGGCGCTCTGCGCGGCGCTCTGCGATGCCTGAGCGTATATCGCGGCAGCATCAGAATTTTACAGAACAGCAGGCGGAGCTACCGCCGGATAGGATATCAGTATGATTGAGGTAATCGGAGTCAAATTCAAAAGCGGCGGCAAAATGTATTATTTTGCGCCGGGTAATCTGAATCCCGCGGAGGGCAGCTATGTGGTCGTGGAGACTGCACGCGGTCCCGAATGCGGAGAGGTTGCGGCCAGACGCCACGCGGTGCAGGACGAAAGCATTACGGCACCGCTCAAGCCGATCCTGCGCCTTGCGACCGAAGAGGATATGCAGATCCTCGAAAAGAACCGCGCCTATATGGCCGAGGCGTTCCGGATCTGCCAGGAGCGGATTGAGGCACGGAATCTGCCGATGCATCTGGTCGATGTGGAATGCGGTTTTGACAGCAACAAGCTGATTTTTTATTTTACGGCGGAATCCCGCGTGGATTTCCGCGAACTGGTCAAGGATCTGGCACTGGCGTTCCATGTCCGGATCGAGCTGCGTCAGATCGGTGACCGCGATGAGGCCAAGCTGCTCGGCGGTCTCGGCATCTGCGGCAGAGAGTTCTGCTGCAAGGGCTATCTGAATAACTTTCAGCCGATCTCGATCAAAATGGCAAAGGAACAGGGTCTTGCGCTCAATCCGGCCAAGATTTCCGGCGCCTGCGGCAGACTGATGTGCTGCCTGCGCTATGAGAGCCCGGTCTACGAGGAGCTCATCAAGCTGACGCCGAAGGTCGGCTCGACGGTCATTCTGCCGGGCGAGCTCCCCGTGCGTGCATATGTCATGGAGGTCAATCTGGTGACCGGTATGCTCCGTGTCAAGCCGGAGAATTCCGATGTGCCGATCACGGTGCACCGGGATGCGGTCGAGCGCCTGCAGGACGCAAGCCGCCGCATGACGCGCGAGGATCTGCGCGAAAAGAAAACACCGAAGCCCGAACCGGCGCCGCAGCCGAAGCAGGAATCCCCTGCAAAGCCAGATGCACCGAAGAAGCCTGAAAAGCCGGAGCGCCCTGAGCGTACCAGACAAAGACCGGAGCGTCCGCAGAAGCAGGAGCAGTCCGCAGAACGGCCTGAGCGGCCGGAACGTCCGGAAAGACCCGAACGCCCGCAGCGTCAGCGGCAGGAAAGACCGGAGCGGCCGGAGCGTCAGGAGCGCCAGAAGCAGGCCGGAAATGCACAGCCCGCAGCCAATCCGGCGGCGCTGCACCCGGAATTCGGTGAAAACCGTCAGCGGAATCAGACGGCAGCCGTCCCGCGGCCTGCACATCAGATCATCAGCGACGGCATGGATTTCACCGAGCACCGCGCTGTTGTCGAGCATCCGGAGCGTGCCGCCGAACAGCGGCAGGAGCGCCGGAATCAGGAGAAGCAGCAGGGTGAGAATAACGGAAACCGCCGCTATCACCGCCCGAATAACCGCCGCTATCCGAATCATCGCGGCGGAAACCGTCAGCAGGGCGGAGAGAAGCCGTCCGGCAACGGACAGGGCGCGGGCTGATTCCGCATCAAACGGAGCAGCCGCCTGAACGGAATATCAAAAGACTGAAACACCTCTGGGAATGAACACCCGGAATTATAAAGGAGCGCAAAAACCGATGACATATTCTGAAAAGCCTTATGCCGGACTTGCACTGCTGACCGATCTGGACGGCACGCTGCTGACACCGGAGAAAACCGTTTCGCCGGAGGATGCCGCGGCCATCGCGGATTTCCGGAGAAAGGGCGGGCTGTTCAGCATTGCGACCGGCCGCGGCACGCAGGCCACACAGGAATTTCTGGAGCTGCTGCGGCCCGATTTTCCCGCCGTGATGTACAACGGTGCGCTGTTGTACGATTCTGCGGAGCAGCAGATCATTACCGCGGCACATTTGCCGGAGGAGACCGCCGCACTGCTCAGCGAGCTGATGCGGGCATTCCCGGACGTCGGCGCAGAGGTGCTCTGCGAGGAGGGCGTGTTCGTCCTGCAGATGAATGAGCAGGAGCGGCAGCATCTGACGATCACGCATATCCCGATTGTGATGAAAATGCTCGGTGAAATCCGCGTGACAAGCTGCTTCAAGGCACTGTTCGCGGGGCCGCCGGAGCGCATTGCGGAGATGCAGGAATATGTCAGAGCGGAACGGTTTTCCGCCGTCAGCTTTACGCGGTCGCACCGCTGGTTTCTGGAGCTCCTGCCGCATCATACCAGCAAGGGCACTGCGCTGGAAAAGCTGCGCGCCGTGCTGCCTGCCGGAACCGTCATCGGGGCGACCGGCGATTTTGACAACGATGCTGCCATGCTGACAGCTGCCGATTACTGCGGCTGTCCTGCGGATTCGCAGCAGTCTGTGCTGGAGGCTGTTTCCGCAAAGAACGGCTTCCGCTCGGAAAAGACCTGTGAGAACGGCTTTTTCGCAGACTGGATCGCGGAATTTGTCCGCCGCTGCGGCAGGTGAAATCCGTGATGCAATTTTCACACAGTTTTTTTCTCCGGCACTTGATATCTCGGAAAAGATGTGCTATAATAAAAGAATGCAGGGACTTCCTGCAGCGCTGCTAACAAAAACCAGCCGCCCGGCGGCAGAACGGAGCGTGAATAATATGAAGAGCTTTATCCGAATTCTGTTTTTGATTGTCATTATCTGCAGTGCGGTTATTTCCGTGCGGTATGCAGCTGAGCTCTACCGCAACAAGTATACGCCGCGTTACCTGAAAGGCAATGCCTGCTGAGCTTTCCGGCCCGGCATGACATATCTGTCCGCTCCGCAGTGACGGAACGGTCCGCAATTTTACGAAACTGATAGAAAAGAGGAAACACAAATGGACATTCGTTTTGAGAAGGCGGCCAGCCTCAAGGCCAAGCCGACCGACGAGAGCAAGCTCGGCTTCGGTCACATCTTCACGGACTACATGTTTGTCATGGACTATGAGACCGGCAAGGGATGGCACGATGCAAGAATCGTACCCTACGGCAATCTGGAGCTCAGCCCGGCTGCACTGTGTCTGCACTACGGCCAGGAGGTCTTTGAAGGCCTGAAGGCTTACCGCCGTGCTGACGGCGGCATCCAGCTGTTCCGTCCGGAAGAGAACTTCAAGCGTCTGAACAGCTCCAACGACCGTCTGGTCATTCCGGAGCTGCCGATCGAGATGGCAATGGAAGGCCTGATGGAGCTGCTGAAGGTCGAAAAGGACTGGGTTCCGCACATCGACGGCGCTTCTCTTTACATCCGTCCGTTTATCATCGCGGTTGACCCGTTCCTCGGTGTCAAGCCCGGCGATATGTATAAGTTCATCATCATCCTCTCCCCGTCCGGCGCATACTATGCTTCCGGTCTGGATCCGGTCAAGATCTATGTGGAGTCCAAGTATGTCCGTGCGGTCCGCGGCGGTATGGGCTACACCAAGACCGGCGGCAACTACGCTGCTTCCCTGATCGGTCAGGATGAGGCACACAAGGAAGGCTATTCTCAGGTGCTGTGGCTCGACGGTGTTGAGCAGAAGTACATCGAGGAAGTCGGCGCTATGAACATCATGTTCGTCATTGACGGCGAGATCGTCACGCCGGAGCTGCAGGGCTCCATCCTGCCGGGCATCACCAGAAAGTCTGTTCTGGAGCTGACCAAGAGCTGGGGCATGAAGGTTTCCGAGCGCAGAATCACCATTCAGGAGATTGCAGACGCTTATGACAACGGCAAGCTGGACGAGGTCTTCGGCACCGGTACCGCTGCTGTCATTTCGCCGGTCGGCCACCTGAAGTGGGGCGACAAGGTCATGACCATCAACGACAACAAGATCGGACCGATCTCCCAGAAGATCTACGATACCATGACCGGTATCCAGTGGGGCAAGCAGGAAGATCCGTTCGGCTGGATCGTTCCGGTTGAGTAATCGGCATTTCTGCTGAAAACAGTATCATGAACCAAACAGGCGGCTTGCCGAACGCGAGCCGCCTGTTTCAATCAAAATCTAATAAGTCTTTCCTCAAGCCAAATAAAAAGCGCGAATTATCGACAAAAAATGACAAAACATGGTATAATAGAAGTGCAAGGAAAAAGGCAGAAAACGAGGAAAAAGCTTGCACTTTGGAGGATACCATGTATAAATTCAAGAGAG
>JAFRTG010000019.1 GCA_017427265.1 Oscillospiraceae bacterium
ACTTGCTGATACCGTTGTAGAAGCTGTAAAATCGGGGGCTATCCGCAAATTCGTAGTCATGGCAGGCTGTGACGGCAGAGCGAAGTCCAGAAGCTACTATCAGGAATTTGCAGAGAAGCTGCCAAAAGATACAGTTATTCTCACCGCAGGCTGTGCGAAGTACAAGTATAACAAGCTCGACTTAGGCGACATCGGCGGTATTCCGAGAGTGCTTGATGCAGGACAGTGCAACGATTCTTATTCACTTGCTCTTATCGCCCTGAAGCTGAAAGAGGTATTCGGACTTGACGATGTGAACGATCTGCCTATCGCCTATAATATTGCGTGGTATGAGCAGAAAGCCGTTATCGTACTCCTTGCTCTGCTGTATCTCGGAGTGAAGAATATTCACCTCGGACCGACACTGCCTGCGTTCCTGTCTCCGAATGTGGCAAAGGTTCTTGTAGACAGCTTCGGCATTGCAGGCATTACAACCGTTGACGAGGATATGAGGATTTTTGGCTTATGAGAAGAAAAGACCGTGAAGTGACCGATCTCAGCGAGATCATAGAGATCATGAAAAACTGCGATGTATGCAGACTGGCTCTGAATGATGACGGCTTTCCGTACATTCTGCCGCTGAATTTCGGTATGGCGGTGAACGAAGATAAGATAACGCTCTATTTTCATAGTGCTTTGGAGGGCTATAAGGTCGGGCTTATCCAAAAGGATAACAGAGCTTCATTTGAAATGGACTGCAAACATGAGCTGCAATACTTTGAGGACAAGGGCTACTGCACAATGGCATACGAAAGTGTGATCGGCAGAGGGCATATCCGTATCCTGTCGGAAGAAGAAAAACTGCCTGCCCTGAAACTGCTCATGGCACATTATCATGACGGAAAAGATATGCCGTTCAGCACGGCGGCGATACCGAGAACGCTTGTATATGCCCTTGAGGTCGAAAGTATATCAGGTAAAAGAAAGCCTGTAAAATAATTCTGACTTTGAACCCATTGGATTCAAAGTAGATGATAGAAAAGCTCTCAGCAATGAGGGCTTTTTCTTTTCCTGCCGATTGACCTTTTGACCGCAGTATGGTATAATTATTCTAAGAAATACCGTATCGGGAGTGATGTGAAATGGCAGTTTATATCGTATTTGACGTTGAAACGCCCAATCATGCGAACGACCGTATGAGTGCGATAGGCATAACAGCGATAAAGGATAACAAGATCGTTGCGAACTACTTTTCGCTCGTTGATCCCGAAACGCATTTCGACTACTTCAACACTCAGCTCACTGGCATAGATGCCGATAAAGTCAAGGGCGCTCCGAACTTCGCAGAGCTGTGGAAGAAGATTGAGCCTATCATGAGCAAGGGTATCCTCGTTGCCCATAATGCCGTATTCGATATGAGCGTTCTCCGTGCTTGTCTGCGTGATTACGGTATCTCTTGGAAACCAACTGCAAAATACCTTTGTACGGTACAGATCGGCAGGCGTGTTCTGCCGGATATGAAACATAACCTCAATGTGATGTGCGATTACTACGGTATTGCTCTTGATCATCATCAGGCAGACAGTGATAGTCATGCCTGTGCAGAGATATTGCTACGGTATATGGAAAGCGGTGTTGATGTGAGCAAATATATACGGTATTACACATTCTAAGAGTGATACACAGTAACAATTATTGCTCATGAAGGATTGCTTTATACAGCACAAAAGAGCCTTGCGCCATGCAAAGCTCTTTTACTCAACTATTTTGCCACAAGCTCCGCAACCTCCTGTGGCGTTTCCTGATATCCGTTCTTCGCCCAATAAATGTACAGCTTATACACACCGCCGATCTTGTAGACAATCTCCCACGCATTGGCGGTATCGCCCAGCCTTGCGAAGAAACGGCGGTCAAATTCATCTTCAAGTAAATAGAGTCTATCTATCTTCATCAATATACTGATGAAGTTACGGTGCTTATACATATGCTCGAACAACCATACGATATAGGGTTTCAGGCTCTCCTGTGTCAGCGTAAGATAGTTTTCATCGGTACTTGACAGCCACTCGTCCGTGACCGTTTCAATATAGTACCTCAGAATATCGTCCTTATCCTGAAAATTTCGGTAGAAGGACACTCTGCCCGACTGTGCTTCCGTGATAATATCGACTACCGTGATCTCATGATAATCTCTCTTTTTCAATAGCCTGATGAACGCCGCTGCGATTCGGTCTTTGACCGTTTCAGGGCGCTTTTTTGTTCCTTTTTTCATAATGATACAAAACCTCCCGAAGTGTACCAAATTGCCCGGAAGTATTGACTTTCAGGGCTTTTCATGCTATACTGATGATACAAATGAACCATATTCAGTATAACACATAAATCCCATGCTGTCAAGGAAAGGAAGGAATCGGAGATGAAAAAGGCTATTAAAATCGTACTTGTTATACTGTTGATCTTAGTCATTCTCGTGGTCGTGTTTGTCATGGCATTGGGGAAAATGGCAAAAGAGAGAAACGATAATTATTATAAATACACGAACCCTGTGGGAGAGATCGAGACGAAATTTACTCCGATGGGTTCAAGTGACGTTTCAAGCGTGGAATACAAATCGAATAATGAGCAGATTGGCAGATTTGTGGTTTACTATCCGACACAGCTTGAAAATGAAACGAAAAAATACCCTGTTGTATTATGGGCAAACGGTACTGGCAGCAAATCGGATACATATACATCTTTCCTGAAACATCTTTCTTCTTGGGGCTTCATAGTTATTTCTAATGATGATGAGAACACAAGGACTGGCGAATCTCTGAATGCAGGTATTGACCTGCTTATAGCAGAAAACGAAAATGCAGACAACGTGATGTATCAAAAAATAGATATGAGCAATATCGGCATCGGCGGACATTCTCAGGGCGGACCGGCAGTGTTTAATATGGCAACTGTTCAGCCCCACGCAGATATGATCAAAACGGTGTATGCAGTCAGCGCAACATCATCGTATCATACCAAAGTGTTCAAAGACGGCTGGGAATATGATATTTCAAAGGTGAATATTCCGACTATGCTGACTGCGGGAACACAAAGTTTTGATGCCGGAACAGCCACTTCTGCCGACCAGGAGTCGGACGAGAAAGCGGGAATCATGCAAGGCATCTGTCCTCTGTGGAGCCTGGATGAAAACTTCGGCTTGCTTCCGGATACTGTAGATAAACTCTATGTACGCAAAAAGAATGTCGATCACGGAGATTCCTACTTGCAATTTGATGCTTATATGACAGCTTGGTTCATGTGGCAGTTACAAGGCGATACCGAAGCTGCAAAGGCATTCACTGGTGACAGCCCTGAGATCATGAGCAACCCGCTGTATCAGGATCAGAGGATAGATATGGAATAATAACTATAAGGAGTTTCTATGAAAATATCAACAATATAAAAAGACTTTGAACCCACCGGAATCAAAGTCGTTACAGAGCTGTTGCTATAAGCAATGGCTCTTTTTCTTTTTGAAGAAATATCTCAGAAGCACAAATTTTGTCTATCTGAAATGGTATAATAAAAGAATTTGAAGAATTGTTTCAGTTATGGAAATTATGTCGAACTGTTTTGGTATAATCAGGATAGACAAGCATACAGCTCGGTTTTTGTAAGTTCATTGACAGTTCCATACAGACGAATCGAAAGAGATTTTTCTATGGGAGGTGGTAAATGTGTACTGGACAATGACAATAGATCACGCTCTGCATTGATTGCCTTGCGATAAATCTATGCTGTTACAAAAATTGAGAAGTAGTATGCGGCTTCAAACGGCATAAAGGCGGTCTGTGCAGTTACAGGCCGCCTTTTTTCTATGTGTATATTGTGATGATTTGGAGAAAACTGTGTGATAGCAGAAACGCTTTATTATGCACAGAATGCTGATATTTCATCGCAGGTACGCAGTTTTATTGAGTTTGACAGATGATTGAAAGATTTTAGCCAAAACCTTAGATTTTGTGGAGAATAGGCGGTTTTCTGAAAAACAGGGCGTTTCAAAAATGAGACACCCTGAAACGACGCTATATCTTGCTTTTTCAAGCGTGATAGGTCATAATAGATGTATGCGCACCGAGGTGTGCATAGCCGTATAGTGAACCTATTGCGCAAGGGGTTACTCGATCACTGTATGGAATTGAATATGGTACGATCAAATGAACGAGTGATGTTTGGTTGTCGGACGGTTTATGCCGATTGACAGTCTCACTGTGTTCATTTGCACATTTCCGTCCGACAGGAAAGGACGGAGATGTTTTATGAAATCTACATATAATGATCCCCAGGTGAAGCTGAACACCAACCGTAGGGGCAAGACCGATTATGATATAGTAGTCTATGGCACAAGGAGTCTGCGTAAACAGCTTGATGATACCGTAGCTGCTGCGATCCGCCGATATATGGAAGAAAAGGAGATCGGCACAAGAAAGCTGTCCAGGCTTACGGGGATTCCAAAGGGTACAATCTCCCGTTACCGCAACGGTACGGCGAAGTACGATCCCGACTATCTCTGTGCTATCTGCATCGCGCTCAGACTGCAAACTTGCAGACAGCGGCACTTGTTCAGAATGCTCAACTGGAAGATGCCTGACGAACGTGGCAGAAAGAGAAACAGAGCCTATATCATCAGGGAGTTCCTTGACGGCTGCTTCTATGATGAGAGCTATACGGTCGCTCTCTGCAATCAGCGTCTGGTCGATGCCGGAGAAGTGTCCCTCACTCCGCTGTTCCCTCCGAAGGAGGGCAAGTGATGACGGGATTTTTCTATATGCACTTTGGTGATGATGTGCCTAAGAACATTGAAAAGGAGTATAACAGGCTTCTTCTGCACGAACAGTATCTTGAAAAAAAGGAGCAGAAGTATCGTATCCAGACGGCTACATTTGAAGATGTTATCACCGTATGTCCTGATCCCGAAACTCTCCCCATTAACGAGATCGAACTTGAGCGGGAGCGACTTCATAATGAGCGCCTGAAATATCTTCCTGTTGCTCTCAACCTTCTCAAAGCTGACTATCCCGACCTTTATCGGCTTATCGTGGAGTATTATTACGCTGAGACTAAGACCACAATGGCGGATTTAGGGAAACGCCACGGTCTGACCACCGAAACAGTACGCTATCGGATAAAGTCTGCCAAAGAGAAACTGAAATTATACATCATCATGCACGAAAACAAGGAGTAGAATTTGTGCGCAATAACGATTTTTCTTTTTTCGATGAAAAAAATCATGAAAATCTTGCCCGATTCTTCAAATTCTGTGCTTGATATTATAGAGGGCGTTCGCTCCATGAGCCAATAAGCTCTCTTATCCTCCTTCCTACACGAAGGTTGTGTTTGAGCTGAGGGAACGGCACAGCTACTTTGTCCATTTTCAGGCTGTACCGTTTCCGGAGGTTCGTTTTTCTTTCATTTTTCGATGCTCTATCGAAACTCCTTTCACTAAGACAGCAGAGATGCTGTCGGGAGAGCCTGAGCTTCGGTTCAGGTTCTGCCAAAAACATCTCTGAATGTGACAGTTCCATTTCTCCTATTTTCATATTGGCAGGAATACTGCCACTCCTGCGTCGGGGGCGGTTCTCCGTTCCCGACAATTCAGGAGTACATCACAAACAAAACACCGACAAGATAGAGAGAGGGTGTTCTATATGAATGAGATCACAATTGCTGTGAAATACGATAATGATAATCCCACCGTGAGCGGACGGGAGCTTCATGCTGCTCTTATGGTCGATACCCGTTACATCGACTGGTTCAAAAGAATGTGCGAATATGACTTTGTTGAGGGCAGGGATTTCAACTTACTCAAATTTGAGAAAGTTCAAATCGAAGGCAACAGGCGTGTTGTAAGAAATATTATCGACCATCAGCTCACCATTGATATGGCAAAGCAGCTCTGTATGATCCAGCGTACCGAGATTGGCAAGCGATGCCGTGAATATTTCATAAACCTTGAAAAACAGTGGAACAGTCCCGATGCTGTCATGGCGAGAGCATTACAGATCGCAGACCAGAAACTGGAGCTTGCCAAACAGCAGAACGGCAGCCTTATCGAAACAACTGCTGTTCAGGCAAAGCAGATCGAGGAAATGAAGCCGAAGGCGACATATTGCGATATGGTATTGCAATCCGCAGGGCTTATGCCCATAACCACGATTGCAAAGGACTACGGAAAGTCCGCAAAGTGGCTGAACAAGTGGCTTCATGAACATGGCATACAGTACAAGCTCGGTAAAGTATGGCTTCTGTATCAGAAGTATGCTGATCGTGGCTATGTTAAGTCAAAGACTTTTACTGTCTTGGACGAGAACGGTGATTCCATTGCCAAACCGAATACACAATGGACGCAGCGTGGAAGAATGTTCATTTACGAACAGTTGAAGAAAGAAGGTATCCTGCCCCTCATTGAGCAGGACGATAGCTGAAACGCTGTCGGGAGTATCCGTTCATCGGGTACTGCCTATGGTGCTTCACACACACCTCCTTGTTTTGAACGACGGCTGATGTGCCGTCGGGAGCTTCTATTCCTCGGAGTAGGAGCTGCCAACAGTACATCAATCTTTGGGCATAAAAATAACCGACAGACGATGTATTTACAGCATCTTGAAAACTGAATATGAAACATCAACGCTATTTGTTTTCTTTTTCTTCTTCCTGAGAGATAGGAGGAGCGTTATGCCGAAAAAATCTGTTAGACAGATGTTCAGGAAATATCCTGATGTAGTTACGATACCACAAGTATGTGAAATGCTCGGTGTCAGCCGTAACTACGCATACCTATTAGTAAAGCAGGGAAAGCTCACAAGGCTTGACTTGGGACGCATCGTCAGAGTGACAAAATCCTCTGTGATCGAGCTAAAGGAAAAAAGTTTACAAAAATCGGAGAATTCCCCAGTGTAAAGCGCCGAAAAAAGGATTAAAGCGGTCTGATCGTATTGCATTATATTTGGTTACGCGCTATAATAGAGTAGTCAACAGCAGACTTCTACCGCTTTCAACTCAAAGGAGGATATTAGAAATGAAAGCAAGTCTGCCTTACAAATACATTACTTCCGTGAAGAACGGAAAGCACTATGTTGTCTTTGACTATAAGGATCACAGCGGAAAGCGTAAGCGTAAGTGGGTAAACACGGAATTGCCTGAAAAGTGTTCAAAGAAAGCTCTGAAAGAAGCAGTTGAAGCAATCGTCGCAGAGTTTGATAAGAGCATTTCGGAAGGTGAAATCGCTGTCAAGTCTGCAAACGCTGTGCCGTATGCTGTTATGAGTGATGAAACCGCTTCAACTATGCTGCTCGATGATTTCTTTACCGAGTGGCTGACATACATCAAACCAAATGTGGCTCGTACTACGCATCTTTGCTATCGCAAGGTCAGCAAGAGATACATGGAATACATCAACGAAAACTATCCGAACCTCACACTTGGACAGGTCAATCATAACCACATTCAGAACTATCTCAACTACAAACTGGATAGTGGCTGCAAGGGCAGTACCGCAAAGCAGTATTATCTCGCATTGCATTCTGCGTTTGCTTACGCTGTAAAAATGGAACTGATACCAAAGCACCCTATGGACAAGTTAGTAGTACCGAGAGCTGAAAGGCATGAAGCTACCTTCTATAATGCTGATGAGCTGAATGAGCTGTTTGAGGTTTTCAAAGGAGACAAACTGGAGCTTGTGGTGAACATCGCAGCGTATTATGGTCTGAGAAGATGTGAGATACTTGGTCTGAGGTGGGATGCGATCGACTTCAAGAACAAGACGATCACGATCCAGCGTAAGATAGTAACTGACTACGACGAGAACGGCGATATGAAGATCTTTGTAGAGACCAGGCTGAAAACCAATTCCACCAGAAGAACACTTCCGCTGATTCCTCACATCGAGGAGATGCTTCTTGAAAAGAAGAAAATGGAAGTCAAGTTCAAAAAGGCTTGCGGAAAGAGCTACAACAAGGAATTTGACGGATTTATCTGCCGTGACAACTACGGCAATATGATCTCGCCAGGATATGTGACACAGCACTTCCATTACGTCATTACCCGAAACGGTTTGAAGCATCTGCGTTTCCATGACCTCCGTCATTCTTGTGCGAGCTTATTGCTTGCTCATGATGTTCCGATGAAGGCTATTCAGGAGTGGCTCGGACATAGTAATTTTTCTATCACGGCGAATCTTTATAGCCATTTGGAATACAATGCTAAGGTCAACTCGGCTGAAACAATCGCAAGGGTTCTCGGCGGTAAGTCAGAGGGTAAACCCGAAGCTGAAAAGCCTGCCGAAAAGAAAAAGACCACAAGAAGAAAGTCAACGTCAAAGGCAGCAAATAAAACACCGCCCAAAAAGACTGGCGGTAGAAAAAAGAAAAGCGATAATCCCGAAGGCACGGGAGAATCGCAGATGTCAACATTATAGAATATAATCAACGAAAGTGGAATCAAGAAAAAGAAATCAAAAAACGTGTGATTTTGGTAGAAAAAATGGTAGAAAAAAAGTGGCATTCACGCTTATATTCTCTACCAACGCTCACTCGAAACGTAGTTAAATCGGGCAGAAACGGAAAAATTTACAATCAAACACATATAATAGAGTAGACAAATACACGATTTTATGATATAATAGAGAAGGTGCACACAAAGAAAAGGAGCTGGTCGTTTATGCAAGGCAGCAAAATCACAATTACATGGTACGGCACAGCTTCCGTGCGGATTACTGCAGGCAGCTCGCAGCTCCTGATTGACCCCTTTTTTCCGTTCCCGGACAGCAGAATCCGGATTGCAGACAATGCGTTTGACGGCTGCAGCCATATTCTGATTACGCACGGGCATTTCGATCACATCGGCAGCATCCGTGAGATCGTGCGTCCCGGCACCGCTGTCTACTGCACGAAGGCGCCTTACCGGAGTCTGCGGAGAAAAGGTGTTCCGGAAAAAAACCTGAAGCAAATCCGGGCGGGCGAAGTATTCAAAATCGGCGCATTCCGGATTACAGCCCATCCGGGCAAACACATCCGTTTGAACGCATGGGACTGCCTCAGAGCACTCTGCAGCAGGCGCGTGCGTCAAAACCGGAAGGGAATTCTTCAAAAGCTGCGGAAATTCGTTTCCTGCCGCGAAAAAAAGGAATCTCTGTGCTATCAGATTGAGGCATACGGCAAACGGATTCTGATGCTCGGAAGCCTTGGAATTGCACCGGATACGGCGTATCCGAAAGGTGTTGATCTGGCACTCTTTCCTTATCAGGGCTCCGGTCAGCTTTTTGAAATTGCAGCCGGAATCTACCGGAAGCTCAAACCGAAGGCGGTGCTGCTGATCCACTTCGATGACACGTTTCCTCCGTTCAGCTCTGATGTTGATACTTCAGAAATCCAGGATTATCTCAAAAAACGAACAGTCGTCTATCAGCTGGAAAACGGCGGCTCACTGGAGCTATGACAACACATATCTTATTCTGTAACTGCACAGCAGAAATAACCGAAGCGGAGGCCGGTCATGAAAATAATTATCGAAGCCCCTCAGCCAAACGACGAAGATGCCATTATTGTCCGGTGTGCGGCGCCGGATCAGCGGCTGATTTCCATGCTGCTTTCATTCCAGACCGCCAAGACGGAGCTGACGGGATATCTGAACGACAGAATTGTCCGTCTGAACTATCAGGATGTGTATTATTTTGAATCGAACGAAAACCGCGTTTTTGCGTACTATCAGGAAGATGTTTACGAGATCAGATACAAACTCTACGAACTGGAAGAGCTTTTCGCGCCGCTGGATTTTGTCCGATGTTCCAAGTCGATGATCGTCAACATGGAAAAAATAGAGTATCTTTCACCGCTGTTCAGCGGCAAGCTGGAGGCGCATCTGAAAAACGGTGAAAAGATTGTCATTTCAAGACAATACGTGCGGAATCTCAAAGAAAAGCTCGGAATCCAGGAGGTAGACTGATGGTAAAAGAATTTCTGATTTCACTGCTGCATTATTTTGTGGATATCACAACCGCTGTGCTGATTGCGGCTGCAATTTTTCTGTCGATATCCGGTCAGCAGATCGACAGCTCGATCCTCTGGCAGATTCTGCTCAGCGGCTTGATGACGGCTCTGCCGACGGCCATCCTGCTCTGTCTGGATACGAAAAGCGCCCGGCTTTCCATGATCCTGTGGGGCGCCCATTTCCTTCTGATGTACTTTGTGACGCTTCTGCTGCTCAAAAAGCTGGGCTGGTGCGAGATCACACCGCTTTCTGCGGCACTGACCTTCCTTGCATCCGTTTTTATTTACTTTTTCACCTGCTTTGTGCATTACATGGTGGACCGAAAGCATACAACGCTGATGAATGAGCAGCTGAAAAAGCGGTATGTAAAAGAAAAACAAGCAACCTCCGATGATAAATAATCCTCTGAACAAACAAAAAGGGCAGAAATCGCAGAAGCCGGTTCCTGCCTTTTTTGTTTTTATCATCCGCAAAAAAACGGCTGAGAGCGCTCCTGTTCTCAGCCGCAGTACACAGATATATGAAAAACATGAAAATTCTGTTTGATTTTGCAGAAGCCGCTTGACTTTCCGGCAGTTTCCGTGTTATAGTAAAGGATATCATTCCGGAATCAGGGCAGCGGGTTTGCTGCAGAAATGAGAATATTTATGAAAAGAATGCAAATATGCGCCGTCTGCGCTTCTGTTCTGCTTCTGACCGCGTGCGGCAGCGCGCCGCAGAGCAGCGTGCAGGAAAGCCGGCCGGAAGAATCTGCTGCCGAAATCCTGACAGCGGATCCGGCTGAAAGCGAACTGCCGGACATGCAGAGCAGTCTGCCGACCGAATCCGCGGCACAGCCGTCCGTGCTCAGCAAAGAGCTGTTCACGGCAGCGCTGGAAGGAATTGAAGTCGCCGTCAGCAGCGATTCCGTCACAGAATGCGGAACGGTCAGCGGGCAGCGCTATTCCCTGACGATTGATCTTTCCGGGTGGGCGCAATACACTTCGCCGGAGCAGATGGTTGTGCTTTCGCGGCTGTTCTGGCAGTGCTATCCGAAAATGTATGCACGGTATGCCGACCTCTCCGACCCGCCGACGGATGTCGTGCTTGCGATCGAAAACAGCGGCTACGAAATTGCTGAGGCCGGCGGGAACTTTATTCATCTGCACGACAAGTGGCTCTTTGACAACCCTGAGGACTATGACTGCATCACGCATGAGCTCGCCCATATCATTCAGAACGGCTGGGACGGCGCATATCTGGAGGACAGCGGCTTCATCGAGCGCTTTGCCGATTGCTGCCGGTACGAATACGCGCTGGACAGCGGATACTATAATGACGGCGGCTGGACGCTGCAGACACCGGAAACGGAATCCTCCCGCGGAGAATCTGTGCGTTTTTTCGTCTGGCTTGATGTGATGTATTCAAATGATTCCACAGATATCATGCGCAGTTTCTTCGATGTCTGCCGCAATATGACATACACGCCGGAGCAGTGGGACGACGCATGGACACAGGTGTTTGCCGGTACTGCACTCGAAGGAAAAAACGCAGACGAGGTATGGGCGATGTTTGCCGCATCTGATTTTGCAAACCTCTCATCCTACGGGATGCACGGCGAAATCTCAGATCTCCTGCGTACCTATCCGGTCCGGACCGCCGCAGACAACCTTACGCTTCGTCAGCATCCCCGGATGCAAATGCAATGATCGCATCCAGATTATCAAAGATGAACTGCTGTGCATTCCTGTCATAGATCACATAATACGCCGTGTTCCCCTGCTCGTTGACGAAGGAGGTCTCCCGGATGCCGAGCCTTTCGCCTTCCGGCGTCGGGACTCTCCGCATATGTCCCGCATCTGTTTCGATCTCGGTCAGCATTCCGGCTGACACCAGCCAGCGAACAAGAACCGTGACCTTCAGCCGCTGCATTTTTTCTGTGTCAATTAGGCTGTTCACCGCCGCAGTCACTTTGGAAGCGGACAGCCGGGATGTATGCGGCTTCAGCTGCGCAAGCTGCTCCGCGGTCAGGGAGAGGGGTGCCTTTTTGGAACGCGGCGTTTTCTTTTTCTGCACCTCGCCGCCGTTGTCGATCACCTTTTGCAGTACGCCGGAAACGTAAAACAGGCAGCGCGAAATGCGCACCTGATTGACGGTATCGCCCTCCGGAACAGGCTTACCGGAAAGCGGGTCAAATCCGTTTGCAAGTGCATCAATATACTGCTTGGCTCGCTGCATGATTTCAAGCTCTGTCATAATCTTCACCCTTTCTGCAAACTGTCACATTCAGATTGTTTATAATATTACTATAACACATTATGATTAAAAAAACAAGATGAAAGAAAGAATCCGGTATAAAAAGATGATTTGTGATGCGGGGTTGTCCGCAGGCTCCTGCCGGGGACATATCCCCTAATCAATCCCTCTTTTTTATATCATCTGCAATTTGCCGCTTCCCGCAAGTTCTCCCTGCTTGATTCTTTTGTATTCTTATGATATAATAGCATTAAGCAAATCTTCCGGCAGCATACTGCCGGATTACTCTGCACGGGAGGTGGTTTCATGGCAAGACCGTTCGGCGCAAAAGAAGCAAAAATACTGGCAGAAGAACACCGCACGCTGCTCAGCAGACTTGAGGCGGAACAGGCTGCCGCGCCGTCTTACCGCGAAAATATCAGGCAGTATTCAGATCAGCTTGTCGCACAGAGCGTGTTATCCGTCCTGCGGGACGTTCCGGTCGAAGAGCTCAACAACGGCAAGGAAAAGCGTTCCTTCCGGGTGAAGGCGCTCCGGGACAGCGGTTATCAGACAATCGCAGACCTCGCGCCCGCTTCCGTGCATTCAATCGCTTCCGTTTACGGCATCAGCGAGGATGCCGCAAATTCCATCCGGCGCATCGTCGATGATATGGCGGCACAGGCCGGGCAGGGCTGCAAAATCCGTCTCAGCACGGACAACAAAACCCCGGAAGCATCGGAGCTGGTTTCCGCAATCTACCGCTACAAACAGTTTCAGCCCCTTGCAGCTCCGCTTGAACAGCTGATACAGACAAACCGCAGCGAGGTATCGGCTGCTGTCTCCGATCTGGAGGCCGTCAGCGGAACGCTGAAATGGCTGTTCGGCTCCAAAGAAAAAAAGCAGAAGGCAATGGAAGCCTTTTGCCGGCTGACCGAGCTGAAAATCGACACTTACGGCACCGAAGCAGAATCCTTACTGTCAGCGATTCAAACGCTCCGTGACAGCACAAGTGCAGATGCATGGGATGACTTCACGGCGAATCCGGTACAGTTCATCAATATTCTGGAGGAGATCAATCCGGGCATTCTCGGCAATGACGATGTCCGTTACGGTCTGCCGGAGGATCTTGCCCGTGAAATTCAGGATGAATGCTATTTTCCGGACGGTCTGCTCTGCGAGCTGCGAAGATATCAGGAATGGGGCGTCAAATATATTCTCCATCAGGAGCGTGTGCTGCTCGGCGATGAAATGGGACTCGGCAAAACCGTTCAGGCAATCGCCGCGATGGTTTCGCTCAAAAACACCGGCGCATCGCATTTTCTGGTTGTATGCCCTGCAAGCGTCATCACGAACTGGTGCAGGGAAATCCGGAAAATGAGCAAGCTCAGCGTCACAAAGATACACGGCGGTTCCAGAGCAGCTGCATTTCAGTCATGGCTGGAAACAGGCGGTGTCGCCGTTACGACATACGAAACAACCGGCTTCTGCGTCATGCCGGAAGCCTTCCGGTTTTCCATGCTGGTCGTTGACGAAGCACATTATATCAAGAATCCGGAAGCGAAACGAACCAAGCATGTGAAAGCGCTCACCGGCCACGCAGAGCGGCTGCTTTTCATGACCGGCACCGCGCTGGAAAACAAGGCCGCAGAAATGGTCTCGCTGATTAACATTCTGCAGCCGGAAATCGGCGCACGCATTCAGGGCATGACCTTTATGGCTTCTGCACCGCTGTTCCGCAAGACCGTTGCGCCGGTTTATTACCGCAGAAAGCGCGAAGAAGTCCTCACCGAGCTGCCTGACCTGATCGAAAGCAGGGAATGGTGCACGATGTGTCCTGCGGAGGAAGCAGCCTATGAGCAGGCCGTTCTTTCCGGAAACCAAATGGAAGCCAGACGGGTCTCATGGAATGTGCCCGACCTCAGGGAATCCGCAAAAGCTGCCCGGCTGCTGGATCTGATCGAAGATGCCGAAGCAGACGGCCGCAAAATCATTGTTTTTTCGTTTTTTCTTGATACGCTCCGCAGCATCGCGCAGCTGCTCGGAAGCCGCTGTCTGAATCCGATCAGCGGCGCCGTCTCCCCGCAGCGCAGGCAGGAAATCATTGATGAATTCGATCAGGCTCCGCCCGGCACGGTGCTTGCAGCGCAGGTGCAATCCGGCGGAACCGGGCTGAATATTCAGTCTGCAAGCGTCGTGATTCTCTGCGAACCGCAGCTGAAGCCGTCCGTTGAGAATCAGGCAATCTCCCGCGCTTACCGGATGGGGCAGACGCGCAATGTTCTGGTCTATCGCCTGCTGTGCGAGAACTCTGTCGATGAGAAAATCATGACACTGCTGGAGGACAAGCAGGCCATCTTCGATGCATTCGCAGATCAGTCTGAAGCTGCAAACGAAAGCAGAGAGATCGACGAACGCACCTTCGGAAACATCATCCGGGAAGAAATCGACCGGATCAATGCCAAAAAACAATAACACAGCAGATAAAGCAGGTGATGAACACGGAAATTTTCAGATTCGGGAATCCGGATGCTGCTGCAGTCCTGATTCAGCCGGTTGACGCCCGCGAGCCGGCAGCGATCGAAACCGAGCTTGCTGCCATACAAACGCTGACGGATACTGCGTTCTGCCTGACGGCTGTCAGGGTCGATCACTGGAACACTGACCTCTCTCCGTGGGAAGCACCCGCCGTATTCGGCAGCGAAGACTTCGGAGAAGGCGCGGCAGATACCCTGCACGAAATTCTGAAGCTCACTGCCGATCCGGAGAAAACATATTTCATCGGCGGCTATTCGCTGGCCGGGCTGTTTGCACTCTGGGCTGCGCATCAGACAGATGTGTTCAAGGGTACTGCCGCAGCCTCGCCGTCTGTATGGTTTCCGGGCTTTACGGAATACATGAAAGCGCACAGCATCCGGAGCCAATGCGTGTACCTGAGCCTCGGTGACAAGGAAGCCAAAACCCGGAACGCCGTCATGGCATCCGTGGAGGATAAAATCCGGGAAGTATATGATCTGCTGAACGGACAGGGCGTCCGCTGCGTTCTGGAGCATAATCCGGGCAATCATTTCCGGGATGCCGAACTCAGAACCGCCAAAGCCTTTGCATGGGTCATGCAAAGCCATTGTCCGTGATATGAATGCGAAAAGGAAAGGAGCCTGAACAATGAGCTCAGAATATTCAGAAAATGCGGCACGTTTTCCGCTGTATAACAGAGTCAGAACGGAACATGATATTCGTGTGTACATCGAAGAACAAAACAAGTCCATGCATGCAATGGGCTTCACAGAGCACAGCTTTGCACATATCGGCGTTGTTGCAGAGCGTACAGGCTATATTCTCGAAACACTCGGAAAGGACGATCACACCGTTGACCTTGCATTGATTGCGGCATGGATGCACGACCTCGGAAATGTCGTGAACCGTGTGGATCACAGCCAGTCCGGTGCGCTGATGACATTTTATCTGCTCGATAAAATGGGATTTGCCGCAGAGGACATTGCGCCGATCATCCGTGCAATCGGAAACCACGATGAGGGCAGCGGCGTGCCGGTCAGCGACATGGCAGCCGCACTGATTCTGGCCGACAAATCCGATGTCCGGAGAAACCGCGTCCAGGACATGCCTGAGGATTTCGATATCCACGACCGTGTGAATTATTCCGTCACATCCTCGCAGCTCAAGATCAATCAGGAGCATACCGCCATCAAGCTGAAGCTGACGATTGATACCCGATACGGCGAAATCGGTGAATACTTTGAGATTTTCATGGAGCGTATGCTCCTCTGCCGGAAAGCTGCCAGATTCCTGAATCTGGAGTTTCACCTGATTATCAATGAACAGACGCTGATGTAACCGCGCTGCCCTTTTAGATTGATAAAAAGCGGACAGGTCTTTCTGTGACCTGTCCGCTGTCTTTTATGCTGCCGGATCTTCCGGCTGAACCTGTGTCAGAGCCGCACTGGATTCAAACCGGATGTCGTAGCTGTAGTTGATGCCGTCAAACACAACATACTGCGAACGCGGGAAGAATTCAGCCAGCGCTCCAAGTTCCAGCGTTGCTTCTGCGGTACTGCCGTCCCCCTGCACCGATACTGTAACGGAACTGCCCTCGATCTTTTCGATCGTCAGGATCGGTGCTCCTGCGCCGTTTATGCG
Organism: Oscillospiraceae bacterium; assembly: GCA_017427265.1. GTDB lineage: Bacteria > Bacillota > Clostridia > Oscillospirales > Ruminococcaceae > Firm-04. The sequence goes on from JAFRTG010000019.1 coordinate 16,375, forward strand.
CACATTCTGATACCAGTGCCCATGCGAATCCTCATAGAAGCGGTCACCCGCACAGACATCGAACACCGTCTCAAAGCTGCCGCTGCCGAGCGGCTTTCCTGCAACGCTGTATCCGCCGTATGAGGTCTTGACAATCAGCACGACACCGCTTTCCGCATCTGCTTTCATACGGGCAAGCATAGCCTGCTTCATTGCAGTCAGATCGCAGGCGTTCAGACGGTCATCATTGCAGAAATCTGCTGCCTTCCAGTTTTTGATGACCGCATCGGGATCGCCGAGCAGCCAGCGCTGAAGCAAAACTGCATCCGCAATGTCGAAGCTGCCGTCGGCGTTCAAATCACCTTCTGCGGCAAATCTCACCTTCACGGTGATATCTGCGATGGTATCTGTCAGCATATTGACGGTGATGACATCGTCAGTATCACATTTGCCGTTTTCATACACCGCAGTACAGCTGTAGCCCAGCGGCAGGGATTCCATCCAGAGCTTGTACTGCTCCTCACTGAATATATTTCCGATCGCTGCCCTGCCGGGATTCGATTTGATCTCACAAAACTGCGGATAATTATAATGCTCCGGACCGTCGGCATACTCGCCGACAAGATAATCAAGATAGAAACTCTTCTTTTCGGAATACGGATATACAACAGGCAGGCCGGTATCCGCGTCCATGACAGATACGCGGGCTTCTCCCGGTTTCAGAATCATGCTGCACTGATCCAGTGCATAGAAGGTGCCGCCGAGTGTTTCCGCGGGTTCTGCATCCTGTCCGGGCGGCATCAGGTCAAGCCGCAGATCGAACGGACCGTCCTGCCGCGCCTGATAGATCTCCACCCATGCAGCCTCACCGCCGTCCTGCTGTACGACTTCGTTCATGGTACGGAACTGATTGCAGGCATTGAACGCGATTTGCACGGCGCCGGTTGTCGGCTGCTTTTGCCAGTTATATCCGGTTCCGGCGCCCGATGTCAGCAGAAAGGCGATCTGATCGCCGTGCACCAGAATCCGCTCGTCCTCATTATAGCGCGTGTAAAACTCCGTATAACTGTCCGGCGCCCATCCGCAGGGGTCTGTCTCGGTGATACGCAGATCGTCTCCGATCCGGAACGTGTACGGATTTGCCGCCACAGAACTTTCGCATTCATCATGAATAATCTCTGCTTCGCCTGCACAGACCGGCTGATAAAGATCAACCCGGAAATAATAGCCTTCTCCGTTGGTGAAGTGCTGCGAAAAAATGCAGTCAAGTGATTCACCGGTCTGGTATACCTTGAAATAATGATCGAGCGGCAGACTGGATTCAACAGGCACATACTCTGCAAAAACCGTGCAGAGAAAACCGTCGTAAACGCGCGTTGTGCCGCGTTGATTACAGAATGACACTGCGCTGTCAAAATCGACGGGAAGCCACTGCGGCAGTTTGATCTCCGTGACATTCAGATCATCATCAATCTGAAAGCGGAACGGAACCGGCGTTTTCTGTGCATTCTGCGGAATATTATAAATATCTGCCGTGCCTGCCTTCAGAGGCTTGAAAACATAAATATGATACACAGATCCGTACTGACTCTCTGTGACGGTATCGGAGACGGTTTCAAACATCTCCGGCGTAACGGAAAACTGATAGCGCGGTTCAGGCATCGTGCCCGGTGCCCACTCCCCATACACAAGACAGACCAGTCCGTCTGCAATGCGCGTGCCCTGTTTCAGCGTTTCAACAGAACCGGGCGCCTGCAGCGACCTGAGAAAAGCTGCCGCGCTTTCGTAGTCCGTCGGAACCCAGTCAGGCAGTTCAACCGCAGCTTCCGTTTCTTCGGCAGCAGAAACCGCCAAAGAAGGCGCTGCGGCCGGTACAGCTGCCAGCATCGTGCAGGATGCTGCAAGCAAAAATGCGAATCGCATAGCTTTCATAATCCCCCTCCGTTCCGGCTGTTTGACATATTGGTTACTATATCATATTATATCATATCTGAACGAAGAATGCAAGTGAAGCAGTCTTTTTTTGTGCATTTTAGAATCAGTCAGACCGAAACCGGCAGCCGATACCATAAATGCTGATGCCGATACAACCCGTGTCCGGACTTTCTGTGCAAGATGCCATTTTGCATAATAAGCCGAAGGAAGAAAAACCGGAAGCATGTGCATCTTCACGAATTTCTATTGTGTATCTTGACAGTGCTGCCTTTCTGTGCTATGATAACAGTGTTAGGTAACGCTGTTATGTATCGGAGATGAAAATATGGAAAAGGAATATGCAAACCGCGAAAAACTGATTGCATGTGCAAAAATAGAATTTCTGGAAAAGGGATTTGCCAAGGCTTCTCTGCGGTCGATCAGTGCCGCAGCCGGCATGACGACCGGTGCGGTCTACTTTTTCTGCAAGGATAAAAACGGACTGTTCGGTGCAGTTGTCGAGGAGCCGCTGCAAAAGCTCATGCAGGCCATCCATCAGCATTTTTCAGATGACATGAAAACGGACGTTTCGCATTTTCAGCATATTGACGGCGACCATGACGACTTTGCCGCGCTGATGATCTCGCTGCTTTATGCTGACCGCGATGCTTTTCTCATTCTGCTGGACAAGTCTGCCGGTTCAAGCTACGAAGGCATCATCGACCGTTTTATCGGGATGATCGAGCAGCACAATCTCGCGCTGGCACAGAAATATGCCGCTGCCTTTCCGGGCAAGCGTGTGAACCGGTATTTTCTGCACTGGATGGCACATGTGGAAATCAATGCCTATGTGCATCTGCTGACGCATGAAGCAGACCCGGAATGTGCGCTGAGGGAGATTAAGCCGGTCATGAATATGATGGTTGAGGGCTGGCTTGCGCATATTTTAGAGGACGATATCTGAAAGGGGCACAGCACCCTTTCTGTATCCATAAGTTAGCTATATCTAACAAGGAGGACAATCATGTATTTACAGGTGAAGGACGTCAAAAAAAGCTACGGTAAGGACACAAGCTATGTGCAGGTGCTGAAGGGCATCAGCACAGGTCTGGAACGCGGACAGATGTGCGTGATTCAAGGGACAAGCGGCTCCGGAAAATCCACGCTTCTGAACTGCATCGGCGGTCTGGATACGATGGATTCCGGCTCCATTACCGTTGACGGCAGGGAGATTTTCGGACTCAGGCCTGCGCAGCTTTCGGATTACCGCCGCGAGAATCTCGGTTTTATTTTTCAGTTCTACAACCTCGTGCCGAACCTGACTGTTCGCGAAAATATCCAGATCTGTCAGCACATCGCAGATAAACCGCTGAACATGGACGAGCTGCTCGAAACGCTCGGTCTGACGGAGCATCAGAACAAATTTCCGGCGCAGCTCTCCGGCGGTCAGCAGCAGCGGTGCGCGATTGCAAGAGCCCTCATCAAAAATCCGAAGCTGCTGCTTTGCGACGAACCGACCGGCGCACTCGATTCCAAAACAAGCCGTGATATTCTGGTTCTGCTTGAGGAAATCAACGCAAAATACGGCACAACCATGCTGATCGTCACGCACAACAATTCGATCAAAAACATGGTGCACAAGGTCATTCTCATCAAGGACGGACTGGTGAAAAAGGAATACCTGAATGAGAAAAGAATCCCCGCCGCGGAACTGGAGGATTTGTAATGAACAAGGTACTCAGAAAGCGGCTCCTGCGCGATCTGCGGACAAATTTCGGGCGGTATCTCGCACTGTTTCTGCTGTTTGTAATGGGAATCTATCTGGTCATTGCGATCGTCGGTTCATCCGAAATGATTCTTCAGGGAACCGAAAACCAAAAGTCGTTCAATATGGTCGAGGACGGACAGTTTACGGTCTTTCTTCCGCTTACTGATGACGATTTGTCTGCACTGACAAAAGACGACACCGTGATCGAGCCGATGTTTTCCATGGATCTCAAAACAGACGAAAATGCGACATTGCGGCTGTTCCGGAACCGTGACAAAATTGACCTGATACAGCTTGACGAAGGCTCCGCCGCCAAGCAGAACGGTGAAGCTGTGATCGAAAAGGGCTATGCCGAAGCGCATAATCTGCATCCCGGTGATACGGTCAAAGCAGGCGGAACGGATTTCAGAATCACAGGCATCGGCTCTGTCCCGGACTACGATATGTGCATTGCAAAATTCAGTGATTCGGCAGTCGAGCGAAGCGCATTCGGCCTGCTGTTTGTAACGGCGGAGCAGTATGATGCGATCAGGGACACCGGGACACAGAATGCAGAAGAATACACGTATGCCTATCGGCTCGGAGACAGCACCGATGAAGCGCTGAAAGAAAAGATCCGCGAAATCAAAATCGAGCCGGAGCAGATCGAAAACAAGTATTTCCGCGAAACGGTTGATGACATATTGCAGGAGCGCCGTGACATCGAAAACGGCATCGGCGAGCTGAAAGACGGCGCAGACGAACTGGCTGACGGACTGAAAAAACTGACGGATCATAATAAAGAGCTGCATGATGCGGCGGATGCATTATTTGCACAGTATCTGGCGCAGGCCAATCAGCAGCTTGCAAAGCAGCACATTAAACTGACAGAAGAAAATTACGCAGATACGCTGGAAACGCTGATCGGGGCAACACATTCCGCAGAGCTTGCAGGACTGAAAGCAAGTCTTGACGAACTCGCAGAATTCAGAAACGGCATCTATGATTATACGGACGGCGCAAAGGAAGCAGCAGACGGTTCGGCCGAACTTGCGGACGGCGTGACCGAATTGCAGGACAACACAGACGAACTGCTTGACGAGGTGTTCAGGCTGGATATCGAAAACCTGACATCATTTGTGAAAGCGGAGGACAATATCCGCATTGCCGCTGCGGCCGGTGACGTCATCATGGATAAAAACGCCGGACTGGTTGCCGGAATCATCATACTTGCGCTGTTTTCGTATGTTCTGTCGGTATTCGTCGTGCATCAAATCGAGCAGGAGCAGAGCGTCATCGGTGCTCTCTATGCGCTCGGTGTGAAGAAGAAAAATCTCATGCTGCACTATATCACCATGCCGACACTGGTCGCATTTTTTGCAGCACTGACCGGCGCATCGCTTGGTTTCGGGTTCGGTGCGGCATCGCAGGCAAAGGATTCCTATGCGTACTTTTCGCTGCCGGTTTTTCCTGTGATCTATCCGGCCTATCTGGTCATTTATGCGATCGTGCTTCCGCCGGTCATATCCGCGATTGTGAACGCCGCCGTCATCAACAAAAAGCTCTCGCGCACCGCACTTTCCCTGATGAAAAATGAGCAGTCCGCGGGCAGCTACAGGCAGTTCTCGCTGAAAACGAAGCGCTTTCCGCTGCTGTTTGCAATCCGGCAGCTCGTCCGCGAATCGCGTTCCGCCGTCACAATGGTTCTGGGAATGTTTGTCTCCGTCATGGTCGTGATTCTGGGGCTTGACTGCTACGTGATGTGCAAGGCGGTCAATGACGATACCGTCACATATACGAAATATTCGTATCAGTATCTCTACAAATATCCGGAGAAAACCGTACCGAAGGGCGGAGAAGCAGCCTACATCGAAACACTCAGTACGGACAGCACGGGCTACACGCTGGATGTGACGGTCATCGGCATTGACGGCGACAACAAATATTTTGATGCGAAACCGGAAAAAGGCAAAACAAAGGCAGTCGTCAATTCGTCTTTGGTTGAGCGCTTCGGCTACAAAACCGGCGACCGTGTGATCTTCTCCGATTCCGCGGCAGACGCGGATTACAGCTTTACCGTAACGGGCATCAGCGATTATTCCGTCGGCTTCACGGTCTTTATGGATATTGAAAGTATGCGCGAATTGTTCGGTCAGGATGCGGACTATTTCAATGCTGTTTACGCGGATCAGGCGCTCGATATTGACGAGGGCAGGCTGTATTCCGTCACAACCAGAGAAGATGTGACGCGCAGTGCAAGCGTTTATGTCAAGCTGATGCTCTCGCTTGTTAAAACTATGATCGCAGCAGGCAGTGTCATTTTCTGCGTCGTGATGTATCTGATGATGGGCGTCATGATCGACCGTGCCGCATCGGGTATCTCGCTGATTAAGATCTTCGGCTACCGTCCGAAGGAGATCCGGGCGCTGTATCTGAACGGCAATCTGCTGACCGTCGCAGCCGGCGCACTGATTGCCGTGCCGCTTGCGAAAGCTGTGATGGATGCGATCTATCCGAGCTTTATCTGCAATGTGGCCTGCTCCATGAAGCTCGCATTTCCGTGGCAGCTTTATGCGCTCATTTACGCGGCTGTGATTCTGATTTATTTCATCATCAACGGTTTGCTGATCGGGAAAATCAACAGAATCTCACCCGCTGAAATCCTGAAGAACCGGGAGTAACGAAAGGAGAATTGCTATGTTCTGGGACAAGGTGTCACCGCTGTACGATTTCTTTGAAACGGTTTATAACCGCCGCGTCTATACCAACACCGGAAAGTGCGTCGCTGCGTACATTTCCAGTGAGGATACCGTTCTGGAATGCGCCTGCGGAACGGGCGCAATCAGTGAACCGGTCGCACAGAAATGCAGGCTGCTGATTGCCACGGATATGGCAGAGGGGATGCTGCGGAAAACCTATCAGAAGTGCAGCAAATACGGCAATGTCAAGGTTCGGCACGCCGATCTGATGCACCTGAAATGCCGGAACAACCGCTTTGATAAGGTCATCGCAGGCAATGTCATTCATCTGCTGGATGATCCGGAGGCAGCGATCAGAGAACTGCTGCGCGTCTGCAAGCCGGGCGGAAAGGTCATCATTCCGACTTATATTAACAGGGACGGTCAAGATCTGAAAGCAGTCATCAGTCTGCTTGAGAAAATCGGGGTACACTTCAAGCGACAGTTCGATTTTGCATCGTACAAACAGTTCTTTGCGGATGCGGGATATCCGGATGCGGAATTCAGCATTGTGGAGGGAAAAATGTCCTGTGCGATTGCAGTGATTCAAAAAACGGCATCATAAAAAAACAGGCTGCGCAGCAACACTGCGCGGCCTGTTCCGCTTCATCCGCATCCAATCAGATTTCCGCAGATTCTGTTCAAATACATGTCCTGTTCACAGGACATGCTGTTCCAGCCAATGTGCAACGCCGTCCGAATCATTGGACGGGATCACGGCAGAGGCATATGCTTTCAGCGCATCGTCTGCATTCTGTACCGCATAGGCCTCATCCGCAAGCTGAAACATGTCAATATCGTTTTGGCCGTCACCGAACACCACAAGCCGGTCACACTGCAGCAGATTCTGCAGCTGCCGGATTGCATTGGCTTTGCTTGCAGCCTGCGGCATCAGTTCAAGCCACTGCTCCCCCGAATAGATATCCCGCTGATACACACAGTGGTATTTGTCCCGGTAGGTTTCGTACAGCGGCCTGAGCTTTTCCGGCGTATCTATGCAGGTAAAATAAAACTTGCTTCCGGCATGGAGCGCCGGCGCATTTTCCGCAGCATTTGTGCGGATATCGCCCTTCCGGCTGTCCAGAAAGCACTGCATTCCCCGCGTACAGAGCGACGGCACAAACGAGAACTTCTCCTGCCCGTCAATCATGGCATAGACAATCGGGAACACCCCATGCGCGAACAGATCATCCAGCAGCGCATCCGCAGATACATCAAAATAGTTTTCGATCATGCGCTGCCCCGTTGCATTGTCGATGACGAATGCGCCGTTATAGACAATCAGCGGAATTTCTGCGGTCATGCCCGCCGTGACCTTCTGCGCGGTCACAAACGATCTTGCCGTCGCATACGAAAAAAGCATGCCCTGCGCGGTCAGCCGGTTGATGACGCTGTTTGTATAATCAGACGTCCGCTCATTGCTCCGCAGCAGCGTGCCGTCCAGATCAGACACATATAATGTACGCTTTTTCTGCTGCATTACAGCAGCTCCGTCGGCGCGGGGAGTCCCTTCAGCAGATTATCCATACGGGAGCGCGTTGCAATCCACTCGCTGAAGGCTGTTGCAGAGCCCGCCGCGATTCCCATGCGCAGAGCTTCGGTCAGGTCCCTGCCGGATGCACAGCCCGCCAGGAATCCGCCGAGCATCGAGTCGCCGGAGCCGACAGCATTCTTGACCTCGCCGTGCGGCGCCGAAAGATGCCAGATCCGCTGTTCCTTGCTGAACAGCAATGCGCCGTCTGCACCGAGCGAAAGCAGCACATTCTCAGCGCCCATCTCGATCATCTGTCTGCCGTAGGGCAGCGCGTCCCACCATGTTTCAATCTCCGTGCCGAATACCGAGCAGAGTTCACGCAGATTCGGCTTGACAACAAAGGGGTGTTCCTTCAGCGCTTCCCGCAGCGCCTCGCCCTCGGCGTCCACGGCAAAGCGAACGCCCGTATCTGCAAGTGCCCGCATAATATCCGCATAATGCGAGGCCGGCGCACCTGCCGGCACCGAGCCTGCAAGCACAATATAATCTCCGTCGCCGTATTTGCGCAGTTTATCGACAAGGAGCCCTGTATCTGCTGCGGAAACCGAAATGCCTCTGCCGTTCAGCTCCGTGACGGCAGTATGTTCCTTCACCTTGAGGTTGATGCGGTTCATCTGGTTCGGCAGAACGATCCAGTCGGTCGGAATCTGGGTGCGCTGCAGCTGTTCGGCGATCATCGTGCCGGTTGTTCCGGAGAGATAACCGTAAACTGTGGTCGGAATCTGCAGCTGCTGCAGAACCAGCGAGACATTGACGCCCTTGCCGCCTGCAGTGATGCGTTCATGCGAGGTGCGGTTGACTGTATTGAGCACGAGCGGTTCTTCCAGCAGAACCGTATAGTCAACGGCCGGATTCATGGTAACGGTTGCGATCATGAGAAAGCACTCCTCTTATAAATTGTATCGGTTCAAGAGCTGCCGGTCGCATTCGGCACAATCCGGCAGATTCTGTTCTCATTATACCATATCAGACAGGAAAACACAATGGAAAAAACGAAAAATCCGAAAAAGCATTTTAATCAGCTCTGCCCGATGCACCCGGAGGGAAGGGAAAGCGTACACTTTTTTATATTGGGAGGACTCGTCTGCCGGCGCCCGGAAGGAAATGCCTGCGGGGGCTCCCCGCCCGCCTGCTGCGTTGACAAATATCAGGAATTATGGTACAATAGCTTCAAAGTCAAAAACATGATTTCTGCTGTGTCAGTATACGTCAAAGGAGGTGCCGCCATGCCTGCAGGACGGTTCCGCAGCTCCCTCTGCTTATCGGCCATCATCTGCCGCGTCATGTTCTGGACGCCGCTCTGGGTTCTGCTGCTTGCCCACTATCCGGATTCTCCGTTTCTGCCGACCGTCGCAGCGGCTTTTCTCATTGCAGCCGGCAATGCAGCCGCAGTCCGCACTGTCGGCACGCGCGCCGGCTTCCGTTCGCGCCGCACGCTGCTGCTCGGACTGCTGTTCACATTCTGCGCTACGGTGCTCTGTATCGGAACGCTGCTGCTGATCGGATGCAGCCCGTTTCCGGCGTTCTGCATCACCTGCTGGGCTGTTTTTCCGGTACTGTATAAGCTCTCGGCAGACCCCTACCTGCTCTTTACCATCGAACACTTTATCATGTTCCTGAGCTTTGCAGTTGCAGCGCAGGGCTTTCTGTACCTGAGCGATATCACGAATTATCTGCAATGGTTCCTGTGGAGCACCGGCGCGGTTGCTGCACTGTTCTTTCTGCAGCGAAATCAGTTCATGCTGCAGCGGATGGTCAACCGGCGCAGCAACACCGAAACCGCCGTCCCGCAGGAGATCCGGCGGAGCAATCTGACAATCGTCTGCATACTGCTGCTGTTCTGTGCCGTTCTCTTTATCTTCCGCGCACCGCTGACTGCCCTGCTGGAACGCATGGCAGCGCTTGCCAAAGCCGCCGTAATCAAGCTCATCAGCCTGCTTATGACGGATGAACCGTTTGAAAACATCGAAGAAGAAGCAGAAAACGGTTTGCCGCTGCCTGAGATGAAATCCCACGAATGGCTCGGCTATCTCTGGGCGCTGCTCTGGATTCCGCTCATCATGATTGTGATTCCGGTCTGGAAGTTCCTGCTTTCGGATTGGGTCGATCTGCTCCGGGCGTTCATCGCGGATATTGCCGCCCGTCTGCGCGGAAAGGTCAAACCGGAATATAAAAAAATCGACCAGCCCGCTTTTTCCGATACCGAAACAAAGCTGCGCCGGACACGCACCCCTGACAGGAAACGCACATGGCGAAAGCAGCTGCGAGCCTGGCAGGCACTGCCGGACAGCCGTGAAAAATTTTATGCCGGCTATCAGCTGCTGATTACGGCGCCCGCATGGTCGGACGATGAGCTCCGCGCATCGGATACCGTGCGCGAAATCCGCGAAAAATGGCTGCAGCACCATACACCGCAGAATGCGCTGGATGCAGTCACCGCCGACTATCACGCGGACTGCTATGCGGAGCAGGGACTGCCCCCGCAGGCCGTCCGGGAGCTGACCGAGGCGCTGCATACGCTGCGCGCGATGCGCTGAACCGCACGCAGCTTTTGGCAACATACACCTGAAAAGAGGAATCAAATGGGAATTCAACCGAAGGAGCTCTGCGGGCTGACCGGCCTGCAATACGATCAGAAAGCGCGTACCTTCTGGGGTACGCTGCAGGGCTATCCCCTCTTTCTGACAGTCATTCCGCGGCGGGATCTGTTCCTGTACCGGCTCATCGTCAATGCACCCGACGGATTTGACGAACAGAATATGAAAGAAACACTTGAAAAATGGCGTCTGGATCATCCGGGCATCTCGGATCTGGTCTACCGCGACAGAGCACTTTCCGCAGTGGTCTCGGTCAAAAAAAAGGATGCAGCTGCATCTGCTGCGGGAAATGCCGCCGCACTGACCGCACTGGCGGCCGAGCTGCGTCTGCGCCCCTGCTGCATGGCCTGCGGCAGAGAACTGAATTATCAGCTCTATCTGCTCGACGGCGGCGGCGTGACACTCTGTCCGCAGTGCAGGCCGTTTCTGGAAGAAAAAATCGAACATGCCGAATCGGAGCAGACCAAAGTCTCCCCGAACCGCGCCGGAATCGTCATCGGCGCACTGGCAGGCGCTGTCCTGACCTTTCTGCTGACATGGTTTGTGCTGCAATATAGCAGCATGGCGCTCCTGACCGGCTATGCCTGCTCGATCCTCTGTATTTTTGCTGCAAAGAAGCTCGGCAAAAAAATGACGCTGCCTGCAATCATCCTCTGCGCCGTGCTCTGTGTACTTGGCGGTTCTGCCGGAACCGTACTGCATCAGGCCGGTGAAATCGCATCTGTGCATCAGGCGCAGGCAGAAGATACCGAAAAAATCAGGGATAATTCGCAGCAGATTATCAATCAGTTTGAAGCAATGACGCCCGAACAGCAGGAAGCGGCAAAAGCGGAATTCGGAGACAAACTGGATATGGAAATCTACCGCAGCAATATTCAGAATGCAGAGCTGATTCTCGGCAACCAGACTACAGAAAGCTGTCTGCGGAATCTGCCCGCACTGCTGAAACAGCCGCTCTACAAGAACTTCCGGCACCGGCTGTTCAAAAGCCTTTTCGGCTTTCTGGCTGCCGTGCTGGGCGGCACAGTGCTGACCGCGCCGAAAATGCTCGCGGCCGACAGCGGAAAGCATACACTGCGGGAGCTCTCAGCATGAGCGGCAGTGTGATCGTCCTCGGCGGCGGTGCGGCAGGCCTTGCGGCGGCCATCGCAGCAGCGGAGCACGGCTGCTTTGTCACGGTGCTCGAACGGCTGCCGCGCGTCGGCAAAAAGATTCTGCTGACCGGAAACGGCCGCTGTAATCTCGGACACACGGGCTTTGATTTTTCGCACTATCACGGCAGCCTGCCGCAGGCCGAAGGCATCCTCGCCGGATTTGATACCGCTGCATACTTCCGGAAATTCGGACTGCTGACCCGCGCAGACAGCGAAGGCAGACTGTATCCGATGAGCGGAACAGCCGCCTCTGTTCTGGACGCACTGCGTTTTGCTGCCGAACAGCGCGGTGTACGCATCCTCTGCGAGCAGCAGGCAGACGGTCTCACGCAGACGGGCAGAAATTGGAAGGTTTCCTGCGGCAGTCAGGTTTACGCTGCGGACACTGTGATTCTTGCCGCGGGCGGTTCTGCAGCCCCGAATTGCGGAACCGACGGCAATCTGTTTCCGATTCTGCGGAAAATGGGTTATGCAATTCAGCAGCCGCGCCCTTCGCTCTGTCCGGTTCCGACCGACGCTGCGCGTGTAAGGGCACTGAAAGGACTGCGCGTCCGGGCGGCAGTCTCTGTCGTATCCGGAGGCAAAATTCTGAAAAACGAGGCGGGAGAGGTGCAGTTTACCGACAGCGCACTCTCCGGCATCTGCGTATTCAACCTGTCCCGGCTGACCGCGGAATCCGGGAACCGCACGGAGCTCATGCTTGATCTGCTGCCGGATTTTTCTGCCGCTGAGACAGAAGCGCTGATAAACGAGCTGATCTCTCTGCGGGGGACGCTGCCGGCAGGCGATCTGCTGACGGGAATTCTCCCGAAACGCATCGGGGAAGGATTGGTCAAATCGGCAGGCGGAAGCTGTCAGCTTGCCGCATCAGACATGCCCGCCGACGTCCGCAGAAAGCTCTGTGCCTTGCTGAAGGACTGGCGCTTTCCCGTCACCGGCACTGCGAAATTTGCACAGGCACAGGTCACGGCCGGCGGTGTCAAGGGCGAATGCGTCACCGGCACGCTGGAATCCAGACTGCACCGCGGACTCTTTTTCTGCGGCGAACTGCTCGACCTGGACGGCGACTGCGGCGGCTATAACCTGACATGGTGCTGGGCCTCCGGAGAGACTGCCGGAAATGCAGCAGCGGCATCTGCAAGCACACCAAAGCGCCCGCCTAAGGTATCGCTTCGCGATGATTCATAATGAGGGCTTTGCCCTCAAACTCCCGCCGGGGACGTATCCCCAGACTCCGCTTTTGTATATTATTACGCAGTTACATACATTTCATCAAAGCGGGATTCCAAAGGGTTCCGACCCTTGAACTGAGTTTTGAGAGGAGCCACATTCCCATTCCATTGGAGATACCGCTTGATCGACAGAATAATGCCTCTCCTGTTCAGGAGAGGCATTCGCTTGCAGAAAATGGTTCCGCTGCGCGATGATCTGTGATGAGGGCTTTGCCCGCAAGCTCCCGCTGGGGACATATTCCCAGACCCCGCTTTTGTATATCATAACGCAGTTACATACATTTCATCAAAGCGGGATTCCAAAGGGTTCCGACCCTTTGGCAGGGTTTGGGGCAGAGCCCCATTATAAATCCATCGGAGATACCGCTTTAATCGCCCCCGAAAATTGACAACGCCCGCAGCAGACCTGTTTCTGCGCGTGAACTTCACGCACGGTCCGGAGCGGGTGTTGTACACATTATACTGCAAAATTATGAAAAATATGTGAAATTGCCATCACATTCACGGAATTTTCACAAAAAATTCAGGTTCATCGCAAAATCATAACAAAATGAAAGGTTTGCGGCTCACTTCGTACCGAAAATGCGGTCACCTGCATCGCCGAGTCCGGGAACGATATACGCATTCTCATTCAGGTGGCTGTCCACGCAGCCGCAGTAAATGTCAATGTCCGGATGCGCTTCCTGCAATGCCTTGAGACCCTCCGGCGCAGCGATAATACACATGAACTTGATATTGGTGCATCCCTTTTCCTTGATGAAATCAACCGCCTGAATGGCCGAACCGCCGGTTGCAAGCATCGGGTCCGGCAGAATGACAAGGCGCTCATCAATGCCGCCGGGCAGCTTGCAGAAGTATTCGTGCGGCTCATGCGTGACCTCGTCGCGGTACAGGCCGATGTGACCGACCTTTGCCGACGGCACCAGCGCGAGGATACCGTCCACCATACCGAGCCCGGCGCGCAGAATCGGCACGATTGCGAGCTTTTTGCCTGCAAGCATCGGCTCCATCGCTGTTGCGATCGGCGTCTTGACCTCGACCAGCTCAGTCGGAAGATCACGCAGCGCCTCGTAGCCCATCAGCATTGCGATCTCCTCAACCAGAATGCGGAAATCGCGCGTGCCGGTCTTTTCGTCCCGCAGCAGCGTGATTTTATGCTGGATCAGCGGGTGCTCAAGAATAACAGTTTTGCCCATAAGATTACGTCCTTTCAGGTTTCAGTGTGGGAAATTTTCCTGCCGACCCGAACAGCCGCAAGCTGCAGGATCAGCGCCGTCAGAAACGGCATGACAACATAAATCACAAACAGATACGCCCTTCGCAGACTGCTGCCTGCGTTCAGCAGAATCAGCGCATAGACGCCGCTCGCAGCGATCATTAAGCAGGTCACAGCCGGTACGAGCGTCCGCGAACGGTCACGGCCGGTCACTGCGCGGAGCATCAGACTCAGCCAGAGCCCCGCTGCTGACACGCCGGATATCATCATCGCCCAGATGCACGCCGAAAAGACCATGTCCCGCTGATCTGAGCGGTAGACCGCTGACAGCCCGCTGACGGCCGCAATGATCGTAAACAGCACGGCATTCTGCGAAGTCCTTGCCGGCGGCGGAAGCTGCGCGGCATCCTGCAGCATGTCAGACGCAAGCAGCGTCACGGCCGCATCGCCGGCCGGTATCCGTGCTCCGGCTTCGCTGCACAGCGTTCCGGCTGCAGCTTCATATGCATCCGCCGGTGCGCTCTGCAGCTGACCGTCAGATGCCTGTTCCTTCGGCTCCTGTTTTGGGAGCCGTTCCTCGTTTTTCATAGCAGTTCTCCGCCGGTGAAACTTACACCGGTTCTGTTATTTCCGCTTCTTCTTATTTTTCCGTTTCTTTGCATTCTTATTCTGATTGCTGCGGTACTGCGGCTTCGGCGCTGCTGGCGCTTCTGCCTGTGCCGCTGCCGTTGTCTTTTTCTTCACAGGAACGGGCTCCGCAGCAGGTTCGGGTTCGCTGTCCGCTGCGCCGGAAAGGATCAGATTGGTCAGGATGCCAAGAATCAGCGCCGTTGCAATTTCCGTAATCGTGACATCCCCGAAGTGCAGGCTCAGGCCGCCGATGCCGGCAATCAGAATCACAGAGGCCACAAACAGATTGCAGTTCCGGTCAAGATTGACCTTCTGCAGCATTTTCAGACCGGAGACGGCAATAAAACCGTACAGCGCGATGCAGACGCCGCCCATGACACAGGACGGGATCGAATCCACAAACGCGACCAGCGGCGTGATAAACGAGAAGATAATGCAGCCGATCGCTGCCGCCAGAATGGTCAGTGTACTGGCGTTTCCGGTGATTGCCACGCAGGCAATGGATTCGCCGTAGGTCGTGTTCGGACAACCGCCGAAGAACGCGCCGGCCATTGAACCGATGCCGTCACCGAGCAGTGTGCGGGAAAGACCGGGGCTTTCCAGAAGGTCTCTGCCGATGATGGAGGACAGATTCTTGTGATCCGCAACATGCTCTGCAAAGACCACAAACGCAACCGGAACATAGGCTGCGAAAATCGTTGCAACGTAGGATGCGGGGATATCGTCGGTGCAGCTGAGTGCGCCGAGAAATGTCAGCTTCGGTACGCTGAGGAAGGTTCTCAGGGAAACCGCGCCGTCCGGCATCATGTAGCTGCTGAAAACGGAGAAATCAATCAGCTTGAGCTCGTTGATGTTCAGCGCCGTGCCGATCGCTGTCAGCGCAGCCGCTGCTGCATAGCCGACCAGAATACCGATGATAAACGGAATCAGCTTTGCCATTTTCTTGCCGTAGGTTGAACAAAGCATAACCGTAACAAGCGTAATGATTCCGCAGATGATTGCGGCATAAGGAGAAGCTGCCATGACGCTTGTACCGTCTGCCGCTGTAATCATCACATCGCCCTTCTGCAGATCACTGACGGCATTTCCGGCAAGCGAAAGACCGATGATTGCGACCGTCGGACCGATGACAACTGCGGGCATCAGAAAGTTCAGCCAGCGGACACCGACCGCCGAAACAATCAGTGCAATCACCACATAAACCAGACCGGCCAGCGCTGCACCGAAAATCAGGCCGAGCATTCCGAGCTGCATAGACACGCCGCCCGCAAATGCTGCCGACATCGAACCGAGAAACGCAAAGGATGATCCCAGAAACACCGGGCTTTTGAATTTTGTGAACAGCAGATAAACGATCGTGCCGACGCCGGCGCCGAACATGGCCGCCGCAGGGGTCAGGCCGTTGCCGATAATCATCGGAACTGCGATCGTTGCGGCAAGAATCGCAAGCATCTGCTGAAGCGCAAAAATCACCAGTTTTACGCCGCGCGGTTTGTCCGCAATGTCATAGGTTAGCTTCATGAAAACAATCCTCCTTTTGGCGCGGCAGAAAAAAAGCCCCGTCTGTTTTTGCAGACAAGGCAGCTGCGGCTGCTCTGGGTCAATGCGAGAATGTCTGCATCGGGGTCGCCGCGTGATTGTTTTTATTATACTACCCGTGGTGCGGTTTGTCAAGCATTTTTCGTGAAAATCTCCGGAATCATCCGCAGCAGGATGAAATTTTTTTGCTATAATAGCGACATAGCAGATTTGTAGAATCTTGCAGAGCAGCCAGAAACAGAAAAGGCGCCGACTTGATTGTCAGCGTCTCAGCTTACAGAAAAAGGTATCGCTGCGCGATGATCTGTAATGAGGGCTTTGCCCTCAAACTCCCACCGGGGACGTATCCCCGGACCCCATTTTTGTATACATCAAATAGGGATTTCAAAGGATTACGAAACTTTGACGGGGGTTGGATGCGTTTTCGCGCAAGCTCATATCGAAGCGGGTGAGAACCCCATTCTCAATCTATCGGAGATACCTCTTTATCGACAGACAAAGGCGCCGACCAAATCGTCAGCGCCTTTTCTCATATATGCTGCGTTTTTTTCAGCGTGTTGAGTCTGATTCCGTTTTCCGTCCCGTGATATATGCCCGAATCGCATCAAGGGTTGCATCGTCATAGTGAAGACCGTCGTCAATAAAGGACGCAGCCTGACCGGTCATCTCTTTGACGGTCACAAACGCGGCATTTTGCAGCGTTTCGCTGTCTGCGGCAGCCTTTTGCAGCGCAGTGTTATAGCTTTCCACGGCGCTGTTGAAGGCCTGCGGCTGCACGCCGAGCACGGTGCCGTCCGTGCGGCCGCCGTCGATGCCGACGATCGTGATCTGCGGTGTAAGCGTTTTTCCGTCAACCGTGCAGGTAATCCCCTGCAGCTGCTCAGCAGCCTTGACGACAGCGCTGATATAACCGGCATTGAGCTTCCCGTTATAATCGTAATCATTGACGGTTGCAAAGAGGAAAATCCTTGAAGAACCGTTGTTTTTCAGCTGTTCCTCTGCGCAGCTGCGAATCTGAGCCGCTGCATCCGCGGTAAAGATCGTGCCGCTTCCTGCATAATGTCCGCCCCAGACTGCAAACACGGCAAAATCGGATGTGCCGCAGCGCTGCTCGCGGATACCGAGCTGACAGCAACGGCTGTCACCGATCACGATGGTACCGGACCGGTACGCCTCGGAATCCTTCAGCGTGCAGAACGCATCCTCGTTGATGCCGTTCTTGCCCTGTGCGGTCAGCAGTCCTTCCGGATAGCCGGTATTTTCCGCCCACGCGGAATAGTCCGCGAATTTGCTGAACGGAGCAGGCGCGGTCACTGTTGTCACCGTTGTCGTGACCTGCGCGGTAGTCGTTTTCACGGTCGTGGTCGTTTTAGC
Source organism: Oscillospiraceae bacterium (assembly GCA_017427265.1). Classification (GTDB taxonomy): domain Bacteria; phylum Bacillota; class Clostridia; order Oscillospirales; family Ruminococcaceae; genus Firm-04. The sequence continues at coordinate 34,029 of JAFRTG010000019.1, forward strand.
GGTGGTTGTCGTTTTGGCAGTTGTAGTTGCCTTTGCGGTGGTTGTCGCTTTCGCGGTCGTGGTCGCTTTTGCGGTGGTCGTTGCCTTCGCCGTCGTTGTTGTCTTTGCCGTGGTAGTCGTTGTGCCGGTCGTAGTGGCGGTCGCTGCCGCGATCGTCTGCTTCGGTTTATGAATCAGCTCGTCCCATGTGACCGGTTCCTTCACGATCGAATGATGGACATAATACTGCAGAATATACCGCGTGTCCTTCAAAGTGATTTTGCCGTCGCCGTCGATATCGCAGGCCGTTTCCTCTGCAGAATCCAGACCGCTTGCTTCACCGACAAACAGATACGTATAAGCGGAGAGGGCTTTCCGCGCGTCAACAAGGTCGATTTTGTGATTGCCGTTGATATCGCCTCTTTCGAGCACCTTTGTCCAGTGCGCGTAGACGGAGTGCGGCAGCGTCTGCTTCATTTCAGTGTCCGGCGTGACAGCAGTTCCGCCGTCGGGTTCCGTAAACCAGCCGTCAAAGCGGTGATTGTCGCGTTCCGGTACCGGCAGGCTGCCGAAAACGCCTTCATACGGAATGCTGCGCATCGCCTCCGTGACATTGCCGCCGACAGCGTCAAACGAGACATTGACGTTGCCGGAAACCTTGAGCGTCAGCGTATCAGTTTCCAGATCACCGAAGTAATTCGTGAGCTTCGCTCTGCACTGATAAACGCCCGGATGCTCCGGCGTCCATTGCGTGCGGACGGATTTCCTGTGATTGCCGTCGAGCGCTTCCGCAGCAGATTTGTCCCAGACAGTCGTTCCTGTTTCATCCTGAATCTGAACATCGTAGCTGACAGCAGGGCTGCCTGCAATCTCAAATTCCACCGGCTTTCCGGCCTCAAGGTCTCCTGAAATCAGGCTGATCTTCGCAGAATCCGGCTTTTTGTCGTAGACCGAGAAGGAAACCCGGTTGCTTTCGGCACTGCCGTAGGCATTGGTGCCTTTTGCCTTGCAGTAATAATCGCCTGCATAGCTGAACGAGCAGCCGAAATGCTGTACCGAGGAACGTGCGCTGTCATTGACATTGACAGAAGCAATGAACGAATCATCGGAGCCGAAAAAGTCCATCTGATACTGGTTTCTGGTATTGCTGTCCAGCGTAAAGAGCACAGACTCGCCCGTCGCATAGAGCGATTGCGGCAGCGTCAGCTTTGCGTATTCCGGCTTTTTGATATTGGAGATCAGCGCATACCACATGCCGTTGGTGTTGCCCTGCGTGAGCTTTTCGCCGGGCACCCAGCCGACCGGCTGCAGTCCGCGGCCGTTGGAGACCGCGCTTTCAATGACCTGATAGGTCTGATAGAGTTCATCGTAGCCTGTGACGGCGATGAAGTGACCGGGCACATGCAGCACGGCAACGCCGCCGTTTTTCAGATGCTCGATGAACCGCTCGTCAAAGACATTTCCGGCATAGGTGCCCGCGATGGTAAAGCCATAGGCCTCGCCCCATTTCTCCTCAACATTGGCGTAGAGGATATCGCGGTAGGTGCCGCCCGCGCCGGGACGCAGCGCACCGATATCGACCGCCCAGTCCGAAATCTCGACCATGTCGATGACATGGCTGTTGAGTGCATAGATCGCATTGCAGAAGGAAAAGATGCCGCAGGCCGAGGTATACAGCGAATTGCCGGCATAGGAATACTTGGTGTAGGTAATTTCTTTCCACTTTTCGTCCCACTGATTATAAAGCCGGCCGTCAGCCGCTTCGGCATGAAGAGCAGGTACGGCAGAGGAAATCTGCATACGGAATCCCGCGGTGCAGAACATGACTGCAGCAAGCAGTCCGCAGAGTAACCGTTTCTTTTTCATCGGAACCTCCTGTAAAAATAATTGGCAGAATCATTATAGCATACTTTTCCGGATAATGCAAGATTTTTTCCTAAAAAATCAGCAGCAGCTATTATTTCGCAAGATAGAACAAACAAGAAGCAATTCATGTCCCGCGGAAGCGCTGCGTATCATACAGGAAAAATATGCACAGCCAAGTGCATGAAAGCTGAAATATTGTATAATCCTTCTGAAATTTTGTTATAATATCACAAAAACGAGAGGGGAAATTCAGCACTTTACCGCTTTTCAACTGCCGGAGAATGTGCTATAATGAAACTATAGCGATTCAGACTTGAATCCGGGTGTGAGGGAAAAGGCTGACTGATACGGAGGTGTTAAAATGATTCAAAAAATGCGAAAAACAGCAGCCGCGCTGCTGTCAGCGGTCATGCTGCTGACGGTTCAGCCTGTGCCGGCTGCATCTGCGGCAGAGGCTGAAGCGGCCGCAGATACGTTCCGGAATATGGTGCGGAATGCCTGGGAGCACCGGACCGAAACGCTCAATCTCCGCACGCTGGGCATGAGCTTTGACGAAGTTTCTGACAATTATTACGATATGCTGTATACCGATGCCGGATGGTTCTATGTTGATTCCAGCTTCCGGTATTCGACTTCCCGCGGCATCGTAACGAGCATCCAGATCAAATACAGCTATGACGCATCTCAGATTCCCGCTATGATTGAGCAGTTCAATGCAGAGACTGCCCGGATCACGGCGATGCTGCAGCCGAACTGGTCGGATGCGGAAAAGGTTCTGTTTTTCCACGATTATCTCGCGGAGCACTGCGAATATGATCTGACCTATGAGTATTCGGACGCCTATGCAGCGATGATCGGCGGCACAGCGGTCTGTCAGGGCTATGCGCTGGCGATGTGTGTGCTGTGCAGAGCGGCAGGTGTTCCGTGCTATGCGATCACCAGCGACGAACTGCGGCACATGTGGAATGTGGTGAAGATCGACGGGCACTGGTATCAGGTCGATGCAACCTTTGACGATTCCACGCCGGATATGCTCGGACGCACCGCACACAGATTCCTGCTGCGGAGCGACAGCGATATGATGGATGATACGACCCATCAGGCCTCGGACTGGAATTGTTTTTCCGACGGCGAAGAGATCGTCTGCGACTCCGACGCATATCAGAATGCGTTCTGGAACGGCGCGGTTGATACCTGCGAACCGCTTCCGGACGGCACATGGATCTACGCCGTACAGAATCCGCCGGAGCAGGTGGTACAAACCACGGATATCTATGCAATGATCTGCCGCGGTTCATTTGACGGCGTTCAGGCTCTCGAAAAGGTTGATGCCATGTGGCCGACACTCCGCGGCTCGTATTATACGACATGCTATGTCACAACGGAGGTCTACGGCGACAGGATCTACTATATAAAAGATGCGCAGATTCTTTCGATGCCGCTGAACGGCGGGGAAAAAACGGTTGTCTATACGCTGACGGCAGCGGAAAAGCAGCTCGGAAGTATTTACGGCATGAAGATTGACGAAAACGGTCTGCTGACGTATCAGATCATGGCTACGCCCGCCTTTGCAGACGACAGCTATCAGATTGACAAGACATTCGGAACGGTGCAGCTGTCTCCGCCGGAACAGGTCACGGAGACAACTCCTGTTCTCACGACAACGGCCGAAACAACTGTAACCTCAACGACGACCACCACGGTCACGACGACAAGGGCAACCACAACCAAAGCAACTACAACCAAGGCAACCACAACCAAGGCAACCACAACCAAGGCAACCACAACCAAGGCAACCACAACCAAGGCAACCACAACCAAGGCAACCACAACCAAGACAACCACAACCAAGACAACCACAACCAAGACAACCACAACCAAGACAACCACAACCAAGACAACCACAACGAAAGCATCTACAACAAACGCAACCACAACAACCATGACAACAACCGCAGCAGTCAAAAAGCCTGTACTGGAGATAGAACCGGGCGGCAAACGCGAATATGTCTGCGGAGAAACGCTTGATCTGTCCGGCATCACCGCTTCTGTCTATGCAGAATCGTCCGGATGGGAGTTGTTCTATTATATTGTCAGCGCACAGCCGATTACCGGCAGTGATTTTGATGTGGACGCATCTGCGTTCAATTCCGCAGTGCCCGGCGAATACCGCATTGTCGTGTATTATGCGCAGGATCACGCTGTCAGCGGCAGCTTCACCGTAACCGTGCGGCAGCCGGAAACGACAACCGTCACGACAACGACGGCGACGACAGCCGCACCTGTGACAACGACAGTCACGACAACAGCAGTCACAACAACCGTGACCACAACGGCAAAGGTGCCGGTTATCACAAAGCGCGGCGACTGCAACCTGGACGGCTCTGTGGATGTTTCGGACTGTGTCATGATGCTGCGGTTCATCTCCGGCGACAGCGCCATGAAGATCTCGGATACCGGTCTGCGGAATGCCGACTGCAACGATGACGGCAATGTCACAGAGGATGATGTCACCATGATTTTGCGGTATATCGCAAGGCTCGGCACGCTGTAAGGTATCGCTGCGCGATGATTCATAATGGGCTCCGCCCAAACCCGCAAAGGGTCGTAACCCTTTGGAATCCCACTTTGATGAAATATTTGTAACTGCGCCTTTATATACAAAATGGGATACGTGGATATGGGGCGTTTGAGGGCATGGCCTTCATGACAGGTCATTGCTTCACGACGGTCACTCCATCAGAGATACTACTTATATGCTTATATGCAGACAAACCGCCTGACTGTATCAAAAACAGTCAGGCGGTTTGGTTCATTGCGGAACAGTGCTGTATCACTTGCCCTTTCGCTGGAGATGTCCTGCGCGGGCAGCCTCGCGCTTTTTACGCTCATCATGATAGCGGAATGCAAAATAGACACATGCTGCGATATAAAGAATCGAAAAGACAATCGCAAGCACAACTGTATTGCGCAGATACTTGGAACGGAAGAAGCCGGGAATCTCGCTCAGATTATAACGCCAGAACGAACGCTGCACGTTGCTGACTGCAACGACGTCAACCTCTGCAAGCGTTTCGCCGGAGAGCTTCAGTGTCAGCTTGCCGAGCTTGTCACCTGCCATGACCGGCGCATCCACTTCTTTCGGCCAGTCATTGATCCGCTGCACGCTTGTCATACTGGTCGTGTCGCACCAGATGCAGGAGTAACCCTTTTCCGGCCGGAGCACAACATAATCTTCGCCTTCGGCATTCCGGACATTGACCTCGCCGAGCTCCTCGTTCGGAGAGAGCAGCTCACGGAACGACAGATGCACAAACGCCCATTCCAGAATGTTTCTCGCATCCTCAAGGTGATAGAAGCGGTTGTTGCCCTCCAGATCCTTCATCGGTGCGCCCATGCAGACAACCAGATAATTGTTGCCGTCGCGGGAGCCCTTGCAGGCGATGCAGCGTCCGCCCTCGGTAGAGTTTCCGGTTTTGATGCCGCGGACACCCGCGAAATAATTGTCACTGGATTCGTCCACCATGAGGTTGGAGTGCTTCCATGTCCATGCGTCCTCTTTTCCGAGTGATGCGGCACTCGACGGCGTATACACATTTGTGCAGGCCATATTCTCAAACTTCGGCACCTTCAGTGCGTAGACCAGAAGCGTCATCATATCGCGCGCGGTCGAAAGCTGACGGGCGCTGTAGAGACTTGTGCCGTTCGTGAACCGCGTATTCGCCATGCCGATCTCCTCGGCCTTGGCATTCATCATCTCGGTAAAGGTATCCTGACTGCCCTTTCCGAAATGGTCAGTCAGCATATAGGCGGCCTCGCAGGAGGAGGTCAGCAGCATGGCATAGAGCAGATCCTCAACGGTCAGCTCGTCGCCCGCCTCGATGTGCGCATAGCGGAGATCCTCCGGATAATCGTCCGCCTTGAAGATTTCGTACATGTCTTCCTTGGCCTTGATTTTTTCCTTTGTGATATCCTCGCAGTTTTCGAGCACGAGCACCGCGGTCATGATCTGAACCAGCGCGCCCGGCATCTGCTTCATATCTGCGCTTTTCTCATAGACAATCTCTCCGATATCAAGATTCATCAGAACGGCAGATTCACTCTGCACGGTGGCATTCGGTGTAAAGAGCAGCGCTTCTGCCCGGATCGCGGACAGATTTCCGATCATAACCGCTGCTGTGATGAGCGCAGCGAGCACGGTAGAAAGAAAGCGTCTGTGCATTTCGATTCATCTCCTGTTTTTACTCTGGCTTATCCGATAGGACGCGATTATTCTTATTATACCAGAAAAATCGAAAAAAGGGAATACCTTTTCCGAATTTTTTGCGAAAAAATTCATAATTGCAGGAGAATGCAGCGGAATCTGACGGATTCGCGGGCGTTTTGCCGCAAAAAGATACGCACCCTGATGTCAGAGTGCGTATCGGATATTCTGAATTCGTCTGAATTTTGTTTTCAAATTGGCTTCGAACGATTTATTTTTGGGTCAGAAGATAATCAGGCAGAAAGATATTTTCATCTAGTGTTTTCGACACAAACTTTTCTGTGTGATAATTCAGAAGCAGAAGGGAATCTCTTGCGTCTATTTTGCCGTTGCTGTTGATATCTGCTTCAATCCGCTCTGTTTCGGTTAGGATGCTGTCCATATGCAGAACCGACACAGTAGTATACTCCTCAAGGACTTTTCTTACATCTCTCTGATCGACATCACCGCTATGATTCAAATCACCGAGTGAAAACGGGATATATGTAAAGCCGTGCGCTTGCGCATACTGATACAGTTTATCGTCCTTTAAGTCTGTACCCTCCGGAGGAGGCGGGCAGCAGAACTGTTTGACATTGCCGGGAAATGCTGTGTTTGAAATGTCAGTATTCCGATTGTTGACGACAACCCGTGTCAGCTTGGTATCCTTAAATGCATTATCATGGATTTTCGTCACAGAATACGGGATGATCACATTGTCCAATGCAGTACAGTTCTGGAATGCGCACGGGCCAATTTCTTTCAGCGTCCGCGGAAGGTTGATTGTTTCCATCGCAATGCAGGTATTAAATACATAGCTTTCAATGATTTCCAGCCCAACAGGAAGTTGGACTTTTTCCAAAGCAGTGCAGTTACTAAATGCACTGTAACCAATCTTTTTGGCCGGAACTGCCTTTTTTCAAGAGTTTTTCATTTTCATTCTCCTTCGATCATTGTAATTGTATTGTTTTTCGTGTTCTGTGATGTAAATAGCCAAAATGAGACAGTCTTCAGACAAAAAATAATATATCATATGATTCTTTCCGAATTATAAATACAATATTAAAATTCTGTAAAAGTATGCAGATTCGACCCGCAGCGTGCAAAGCATATGCCGTGTGCGGGCTGTGCTGCCGTGCGGTCAGGAATATTTGTGCATTTCACTTGACTTTAACGCTTTTTTGTGCTAAAATAGAACTATTCCGTGCAGACGGCGTCCGCATCCGGGCGGTCTGCTGATTTTCATAAACGAAAGGACGTAATAAACATGCCGATTATTGATATCCTTGAACGCAATGCCGCACTCTACGGCAACGATACTGCGCTGGTGGAGCTCAATCCTGCCGTGATTGAGCCGCGCCGCGTCACATGGAAGGAATATGAACTGATTGAACCGCGCCGCCCCAACATCTACCGCCGCGAAATCACATGGAAAGTCTTTAACGAAAAAGCGAACCGCTTTGCACACTTCCTGATCTCCCGCGGCGTCAAAAAGGGCGACAAGGTTGCGATCCTGCTGATGAACTGCATCGAGTGGCTGCCGATTTACTTCGGAATTCTGAAGGTCGGAGCGCTTGCCGTGCCGCTCAATTTCCGCTATGCAGCAAGTGAGATCGAATACTGCGTCGGGCTTGCGGATGTCTCCGTGCTCGTGTTCGGTCCGGAATTCATCGGCAGAGTCGAGGAGCTGGTCGATACACTCGGCAATGACCGGATGCTGCTTTATGTCGGACAGGGCTGTCCGGGCTTTGCAGAAAGCTATGACACCCTGACCGCAAACTGTCCCAGCACGACGCCTTCGATCCTGCTGACGGACGAGGACGATGCAGCGATCTACTTCTCATCCGGTACGACCGGATTCCCGAAGGCGATTCTGCATAATCACGAAAGTCTGATGCATTCGTGCAAGGTCGAGCAGGCACACCACGGTCAGACCAAGGATGATGTGTTCCTCTGCATTCCGCCGCTTTATCACACCGGTGCAAAAATGCACTGGTTCGGCAGCTTCCTGGTCGGCGGAAAGGCCGTCCTGCTGAGCGGCGTGACCCCGAATGTCATTCTGGACGCGGTTTCCTCTGAGAAATGTACGATCGTCTGGCTGCTCGTTCCGTGGGCACAGGATATTCTTGACGCGATCGAAAGCGGCAAGGTTTCGCTCAGCGATTATGAGCTTTCTCAGTGGCGGCTCATGCATATCGGCGCACAGCCGGTGCCGCCGAGCCTCATTACCAGATGGAAGAAATACTTCCCGCATCATCAGTACGATACCAACTACGGCCTGAGTGAGTCAATCGGACCGGGCGCGCTGCACCTCGGTGTGGAGAATATCCACAAGGTCGGTGCGATCGGCAAGGCCGGCTTCGGCTGGGAAAGCAAGATCATCGATGAGAACGGTGAGATCGTTCCGCGCGGCGAAGTCGGAGAGCTCTGCGTCAAGGGGCCGGGTGTCATGACCTGCTACTATCACGATGAGGAAGCCACAAAGGCGGTTCTGACCCCGGATGGCTGGCTCCGCACCGGCGATATGGCACGCGAGGATGAGGATGGCTTTGTTTTCCTTGTAGACCGCAAGAAGGACGTGATCATTACCGGCGGTGAAAACCTCTATCCGGTTCAGATCGAGGACTTCATCCGCTCGAACAGCAAGGTCAAGGATGTTGCCGTGATCGGCCTGCCGGACAAGCGTCTTGGTGAGATTGCCGCGGCAATCATCTCGATCAAGGAAGACTGCACCTGCACCGAGGAGGAAATGAACAAGTTCTGCGAGGCACTTCCCCGCTATAAGCGGCCGCGCAGGATCATCTTTGCAGAGGTTCCGCGTAATCCCACCGGCAAGATCGAAAAGCCGAAGCTGCGCAAAATGTACGGCGCTGACAAGCTCGTTGCCGAGCAGAACCAGAGCTGAACGGGCAGTGCCCGCGGCTGATGTCCGCCGTAATCGTATAACCAAACATAAAAGGCGCCGGTTTCAGCAACCGACGCCTTTTTACAATCCATCGTAGATACTGCCTGATTGACAGACAGACCGCCCGACTGTTTTTGACACAGCCGGGCGGTTTGCTTTTTATCTGTTGCAGTATTTCCGGGGATGCATTCCCCTGTCCGGTATTTCGCTGCCCTTACAGCATTTCGGCAAGTTCAAGGATCAGACGCTCGGACTTTTCCCAGCCGAGGCAGGGGTCGGTGATCGACATGCCGTAGCAGCCGCCGTCAACCTTCTGCGCGCCGTCCTCGATATAGCTTTCGATCATGAAGCCTTTGACCAGCTTTTTGATCTCGTTATTGTAACGGCGGGCACTGAGCACTTCCTTGCAGATACGCGGCTGCTCCAGCGGATTCTTGCCGGAGTTCGCGTGGTTCGTATCAATGATCGCAGCCGGGGTCGCAAAATCGCCCGCTGCATAGAGTGCTGCAAGCCGGGTCAGGTCTTCATAATGATAATTCGGCAGGGACTGTCCGTGCTGATTCATATAGCCGCGCATGATCGCATGAGCCAGCGGGTTGCCCGTCGAATGCACTGCCCATCCGCGGTAAATGAACGAATGACCGTGCTGTGCCGCCGTGATGGCGTTCATCATGACAGAAAGATCGCCGGAGGTCGGGTTCTTCATGCCGACCGGAATCGGCAGACCGCTGGAAACCAGACGGTGCTCCTGATTCTCAACTGAACGCGCACCGACCGCCACATAGGCAAGCAGGTCGTCCAGATATCTGTGGTTTTCCGGATAAAGCATCTCGTCTGCGCAGGAAAAACCGGTTTCCTTCAGTGCACGCATATGCAGTTCCCGCGTTGCGATGATGCCCTTGAATACGTCAGGCTTGGCGTTCGGATCCGGCTGGTGCAGCAGACCCTTATAGCCTGCACCGGTCGTGCGGGGCTTATTTGTATAAATACGCGGAATGATAAAGATTTCATCCTTTACCTGTTCCTGCACCTTCCGCAGCCGGCTGATATAATCCAGCACGGCGTCCGGATTGTCCGCAGAGCACGGTCCGATAATCAGAATCAGACGGTCATCCTCGCCGGCGAAAATCTTCCGGATCTCCTCGGCGCGGGAAGCAATGATCTGCTCCATTTCCGGTGTCACAGGATACATTTCCTTGGTATCCTTCGGGATTGTCAGTTTGCGTTCAAATTCCATGTTCATCATAGGGTTTCAGATGCTCCTTCAATCAAAAATGGGATATGCGTCAGGTTCAAAGCCGTCGTTCGGTTTATATTATACAGCATATTTTGGAAAATGTCAACCCTTTAACGCATAAAAGCACTAAATTTTTTGATATGTTCAGTAGAGCTTCCCTTCATAGTATTGCAGCAGCAGGAGCGTCACGCCGTCATAACTGTTTTCCTGCAGGATATCCGCCTGTGTCTCCCAGCCGAAATCAGCGGTATCCTCAATGACATTCTGCACGGCGGGCATGTCGTCGATCGGATGTGCATCCGCCTCATAGACCTCCCGCTCGATCTGATTGGCAGCGTCCAGAATCCGGCCGGCACGTTCGCTGAGCTGCGGCCACTCACCGAGCAGTTCTGCTTCCGCCTCCATGATCTCCTGAATTCTGGCAATCAGAATCTCCTTCGGTGTTTCGTGAATATCCATGCCGTCCAGCGTCGGGAGCAGACCCTGCGCAGTAAGCTGGTCTGCGAGCTGTTCGCGTGCCTCCGTGTAATCCGGGTCCAGATAACGGTACATATCATAAAAGCCGCTGAAACGCAGGAAGGGATCATCCGCCTCAGCCAGCGCGATCTGGCTGAGCAGATTGGCCTCGTTTTCTTTATAGTATCCCTTGTGATGCGAAAGCTCATGCGCATCCAGCACCGGCAGAAAGGTCGGGCTGACATATTTGTTATGCGTCGGCTCCATCGTATAGGGATAGTTGTAGCCGCCGATATTCATGCGGTTCAGGATATCGGAGCAGAGCGCGGTTTTGACCGGCGGATAATAGCCGGAAAGCCGCGGATAATGCAGTGCAAGCGCCTGCATCGACGCCGCGATCTTCGGATGCAGCTCCTCCGCCGTCGGGAACTGCACGCTGCCGTCGTCCGCAACGGGAATCTCCTTTGCAGCCGCATTCATGCCCGAAACCGCATGTTCAAACACCGCGGCGATCTGCTGATAATCATATTCCGTGCGCAGATCGGGATTCCCCTGTCCCAGCACCGTGCCGCGGAACGGAATCACCCAGTTGAATGTATACACAAACACAACGCAGACCAGCGTTATCAGGAGCGCTTTGAAATAGCCGCCGCAGAATTTGCGGTATTTCGGCTTTTTGCGCAGAAACGGCAGCAGAATCAGAAAAATCACCGCAAGCAGCACAAGCAGAATACCGAGATACATCAGAATCTCACCGACCGCAACCGGAATCCGTGCGGTCAGAATGCTGACGGCATCCGCCAGAATGCCGTAGACATGGTCGCCGTACCAGTCACAGAATCGCGGAAAACAGCCTGCAATGTTCATCACGATGCTGACTGCAAGCAGAGTCAGCAGAATTTTCCGGTATTTTGATTTTCGTTCTTTCAAGCAAATCCCCTGCCTTCCGGCTTTTTTTACTATTATAGCAATAAAAAACAGGCGTGTCAAGCGGCAGATTCCGGTAAAACTGCCGGAACTGCAGATGCCGGAATCCTGCAAAAAGATTTTTATATTTTGCTCTTGACAAAGAGCGCGTTTTCTGGTAAAATATTAGGGTACGGTTTTTCGTATGCGGCCGGCAGATTCCGGCCGATTCCTTGTCCGCCCGAAATTTCTGAACGGACGGGCTTTATCCAGAAGGAGGTGTATCAAACATGGCGAAGATTTCTGCAAGCTACGAGCTGATGCTGGTGCTCAGCATTGCAAAGGGTGAGGAGGCTGTCCAGAGCACCTGGGCTAAGTTCAAGGAACTCATCGAAAAGAATGCAGAGCTCGGCGAGGTTGATGAGTGGGGTAAGCGTAAGCTGGCCTATCCGATCAACTACGAGACCGAAGCATACTACATCGTGGCTCAGTTCACATCTGCTCCGGAATTCCCGGCAGAGCTGGACCGTATCCTGAATATCACGGACGGTGTGCTGCGCTCCATGATTACGGTCACAGAGTAATTCTCAGAAAGAGGAGGTTCGGTTTATGCTGAACAAGGTTATTATTATGGGACGTCTTGTCGCTGACCCTGAGTTCCGGCAGACGACCTCCGGTATTCCGGTTTGCCGGATCCGCGTTGCAGTGGATCGCCCTTTTCGTAAAGATCAGGAGCGGCAGACCGACTTTATCAATGTCACTTGCTGGAGAAACACCGCTGAATTCGTTTCCCGTTATTTTTCAAAAGGTAAGATGATTATTGTGGAGGGCAGCCTTCGCAACAATGATTATACCGATAATAACGGCGTTAAGCATTACAGCATGGAAGTTCAGGCTGATAATGTGATGTTCGGCGAATCAAAAGGCAGTTCGCAGGGCGGCGATTATTCGCAGCAGGGCAGCTACCAGCAGCAGGGCGGCGGTTACGGCCAGCAGCAGGGCGGCTACAATAACGGCGGATATCAGCAGAACGGCGGCGGTTATCAGAATAACAGCTACCAGAATGCACCCGCAGCGCCCCAGCAGGATGCGCTTTCCATCGGTGACATCGGTGAATTTGAAGAAATTCTCAGCGACGGCGAGGTTCCGTTCTGAGCAACAGATTTCCTGAAAAGGAGGGAAATGTATCATGCCTATGGATCATGAAAGACCGCAGCGCGGCGGCAAGAGACCGCGCAGAAAGGTTTGCATGTTCTGCGCTGACAAGGTACAGAACATCGACTATAAGGACATCAACCGTCTGAAGAAGTGCATGACCGAGCGTGCAAAGATTCTGCCCCGCAGAGTCACCGGCACCTGTGCCTATCATCAGCGTCAGCTGACTACGGCTATCAAGCGCTCCAGATACGTTGCACTGATTCCGTACACTGCAGACTAATCTGTCAGTTTCAAAGTCCGGGGATTTTTCCCCGGACTTTTTATTTTGCCTGTAAGGCGACGTTTCTTCCAAAAATTCATGCACATTGTGCACAAATCCGGCCGGATCGTTTTATGCAAAACACAGATTTTGCAGGATTTCTTCGGATTTTGGCGAAAAAGCGTGCGCAATGTGCTATAATAAAGCAGTACAGGCTTTTGCCAATCTTGCTCTTACGGAGGAAGTCTATGAACGTCACCATCTGCTCCCGCAGGGACATCGAAACCCTGACGGTACGCGGAGAATTCCCGCGGAACACCGCGGTCATCAGCTTTTACGATACCCCGGATAAACGGGTGCGCAGCGAGCATTATTCCGCGCCGGACTACTCCCGCCTCAAGTGCCGGCTCTATCAGGTCGCCATTGATGACGTTGACCCCAATGACCTCAGCGACTACGGCCTGACGGTGGAGAGCTTCTTCCCGGAAGCAGACGATATTGCCGCGTTTATCTATGAAGTCTACCGCGCAGGCGAGGACATCATCTGCCAGTGCGATTACGGCGACAGCCGCAGCGCAGGCTGTGCCGCTGCGATCAAGGAGCACTTTACGCATGACGGCATTTCCGTCTTTGCCGATTACCGGCTCTGCCCGAACCAGATGATCTATAACAAAATTCACGATGCGCTTGACCGCTACCGCAGATACGAAAGCAGCGAATATTACTACTGCGCAAAGCCCGACGAAATCCGCTCCCGGATGGAGCATGTCGCAGGCTTTGCCGAAATCAGCGATTCGCTCAGCTTTTCTGATAAGGTCGCCTGCATTGACGCAAAGGATCGGCTGGAACAGCTGCTCCGCGAGCAGGAGCTGCTCTGCACCGGCTGGGACGATGCCATGCGCGGCTTTACCGGCGGCAGACCGTGCAGATTCATCTCTCTGCGCATGACCGGCACCGAATGGATCGCAAGCGGTTCTGAGAGCGGCCCTGTCATCGTGCGGAAATCGCATCTCTATGCCGGCGAGCCGATCAACATTCAGATGCGGATGTTCAAAATCAAACAGGAACGCCGCCGTCACCGCGATATCGTGCGGCGCGAGGTGCTGTTCGGACGGTGCAGTCTGCGCGAATTCGATCTGCTCGGCGTCATGTTCTGGGACTCCGACGAGCGGCAGATCGCCGTCACCCCGCTGATTCTGACCAATATGACCTGAATATGCAAACGGCAGCACCGTCAAACCGGACGGGCTGCCGTTTCTGCTTTTATATGCAAAAACGAAAGCAGTTCTGTCAATTTTCTTATATTTTTCTGAATTCCTGCAGGGCCGCCTTGCAACGCTCCGGGAAATATGATATAATACGTAAGAACAGACGAATAATGTCGAATCCTGTCTGATTTGATACTGAGGTGAATCTATGAAAATCAAACGTGTACTCGCTGCGTGTGCGACGTTCCTGACGGCGCTGGGCATCATCGGCGGACTGGCATTTACCGTCCACCGCCGCAACAATACGATTGCGCTTCTGCGCCGCTCACTGGAGCAGCAGGGAGAAGATCCCGACCGCTTGATTTCCGTCGAGCCGATCGAATACACGCCGGTTCCGGTCGATCATTTCTATGAACGGCGCGGCCATAAAATCCTGCTGCAGCAGGATGTTTACGGCGAAATCTGGCTGCCCGTCCTTGCAGATGTGCCGCTCTCCTCTCACCCGCTGGAAAATATGAAAATGCTGCCGAACGGCCGCATGATCTCCTATGACGAAAACGGCAATCTCAACGCGCTGACCGGCATTGACATCTCCTCACACAACACCGTCGAGGACTGGAACGCCCTCAAGGCAGACGGCATTGATTTTGTCATGCTGCGCGCGGGCTACCGCGGCTACGGCGTCGGAACCGGCAAGCTGACAAAGGACGAAAAATTCCGGCAGTATTACCATGCCGCCAAGGAGGCCGGGCTGCTCGTCGGCGCATATTTCTTCTCGCAGGCGATCACAGAGGAGGAGGCCGTCGAGGAAGCGATTCTGACCGCACAGCAGCTTGAGGGCTGCGAGCTCGATTTTCCGGTCGCCTATGACTGGGAGCTGATTCTCCATGATGACGAGGGCGCCCGCACCGATAATGTGCCGGTCGATACGCTGACCGACTGCGTCCTCGCTTACTGCCAGAATATCGAAGCATTCGGCTACAAGGCCATCGTATACCAGAACAAGCGCACGACGCTGTTCAAGCTCGATCTGCCGCGCATTAAGGATATCCCGTTCTGGCTCGCGGAATACGGCGACGGCCCGACCTATATCTACGATTATGACATGTGGCAGTACAGCTGCAGCGGAACCGTGGCCGGCATCTCCGGCAATGTGGATCTGAATCTCTGCTTCCGCGATTTCTCGCAGGAAGGCAATCCACCGGTTTGTCTGCCGGCACCGGATATTTCGCAGATTACCGCTGCGCCTGCATCTGAGGATGTCCCCGCAGATGAACCTGTTGTTCCGAACGAGGATGCATTTATAGATGAGCCGCTGCCGGATGAAGAGATTCCGACGGACGAGCCGGCTGCTCCCGCCGCAGAATGATTCTCTCGACTTGCATTTTGTTTCGATCTGTGCTATAATAAAGGCATAGTCTGAAAGGAACCGAGGCGAATCACCATGCACCCGATCGCGCATTTCCGCACTGTCCAGCGGCACCGGCATATGGTGCTGCGGCACTGCATCAAGGCAGGCATCCCGCTGCAGGGATTGCTTCACGATCTTTCCAAGTTCACGCCGGCTGAATTTATCCCCGGCATGATGTATTATCAGGGCACGCGCAGCCCCAATGAGGAGGAACGCGAACGCTACGGCTATTCCTCTGCGTGGATGCACCACAAGGGCAGAAACCGGCATCACTTTGAATACTGGAATGACCTCAACCCGAAGTCCAAGGTCTACGAGCCGGTCGAGATGCCGACGCGCTATCTCATCGAGATGTTCTGCGACCGCGTTGCCGCAAGCAAGATCTACCGCGGAGACAAATATCAGGACTGCGATCCGCTGAATTATTATCTGCAGGGCATGGAGCACAAGCGTCCGATTCATCCGAAAACCGCGAAAAAGCTGCACTTCCTGCTCAAAATGCTCGCTGAAAAGGGCGAGGATGCAACCTTTGCCTATATCCGCCGCATGAGAAAATAAAGATGATAAGTGAGAAAAAACAAATCCGCCGATGTGCAGAACACCGGCGGATTTCGTTTTATTCGCATTTGCATTATTTGTTCAGAATGATCTGCTTGATGCGCGAGAAATCGGAGGCATCCAGCTTGCTGTCCTTGTTGAGATCGGCGATCTTCGCCTGATCTTCGGTCAGCGTGCCGGTCGTCAGCAGATATTTCAGCAGCATTCCGGCATCGGTGCGGTCGCACTGGCCGTCTGCGTTGATGTCACCCGCGACCTCCTCCATCGGCTGATGGCTCTCATCAAACACAATATTCGCTCGCTTCAGGAATGCATCATCCGAGGATTTCTGCACGCTGTTCCAGGCAGACTGATTGCCGTAGAACGTAATTGTAGCGGTGGCGGTGTTATCTATGAACGCACCTCCATCAATCGACTTCAGCTTGCCGGAAATTTTCAGATCCGTCAGCTTATTGCAGGATCCGAACGCGCCCCATCCGATTGTTTCGGCACCGTTCAGCTCTGCGGAGGTCAGGTTCGAGCAGTACCAGAATGTGTCTTCGCAAATATTCGTCACGCTCGACGGAATCACGATCGAGGTGATCTTCTCATTTTTGGAGAACGCACTTCCAGCGATATATTTGACGCCGGACGGAATCGTCACCTTACCGGTACAGGTACGGCCGTCCACCACAGCACCGTTGACAATCACCAGCGGATCCTTTTTGCGCTGTGCTTCCAGCCACGGCGTATTGTCAAATGAGTATTCGCTCGTCTCAACAAGATGATCCGGGAAGTTCACCTCGCTCAGTGATTTGCATGATTCAAATGTACGGAGTTTCATTCTTTTCAGGCTGTCCGGAAGCGTCACCGAGGTAAGATTGTCGCAGTAGCCGAATGCATACATGCCGATTTCTTCAATCGTATCCGGAAATACAATGCTCTTGATACCGGTCATCTGATATGCATACATGCCAATCGCGGTTACCGGAAGATTGTCAATCGACGACGGAATCTCAAGTGTATCCTTCACCGATTTGCTGCCGAGAAGCACAATGTGATCCGCATACTTCTGATAGGAATATGTGCCGTTGTCCTCATACGTAAAATCGTCCTCTGCATACGCTGTGAGCGGTGCCGCAGAGAACATGCCCTTTCCTGCTGCTGCCGGTACACCGGCTGTCAGCATGACCGCGGCCAAAAACGCTGCGGCCTTCATAACACTTTTGCTTGTTTTCATATTTTCCCCTCCTGTAATTTTAACCGTTCTGCAAACCTGCCGGTACCGGCAGGTTATTCTGCTTTCCTCCGTGCAGAACACTGCATCTCTATTATACACGATTATTCTGAGAAAGTCAATCACAAAAAAGTACAACTTTTACAAACCTCATCAGATTTTTACCCGGTATGCAGCAGAGATTCGTTTTTCATCTCGATTCGGATAAAAGATATCCGTCTGCATCCTGCTGAAGCCATATTGACACGCACGGAATTTCGTGTTAAAATCAACTTGTATGAAAGAAAATTGCGATAAGGAAACCGGAAGCGTTCCGCAACTGATCGGGCAGCATTCTGAGCTGACAAATGCAGAACCGAACCGTTTTTCTGACTGCTGCGGAACAGCACCGCTTTCATTCCAGACAAAACACAGCCTTGATCTCTCTGACAGATTCAAGGCTGTGTTTTTTACGTTTCTTTTTCATCTGTTTCTTCCGTGATCCGGTCCGCACGGACGGTCACGCGGCTTTGTCCGCTCAGGGTACAGGTATACAGCGTCAGATCCCAGTCCTCGGCACTGCCGCTGAACATCTGCGCGACATCCTGTCCGGCGATCACTTCCATAAAGGAAACGGCATATTCATGCTTTTTTCCGGCAGCATCCGTAAAGATGATCGGATCACCGGCTGTCAGTTCACCGATTCTGCCGAAATGCGATGCATAATTATGCGCTGCAATAATCAGGTCATTGGTCTCCGCAGAGCCGCTGTAGCGGCAGGGCGTTTTTTTCAGTGCAGGATAGCTCCAGCTGCTTTGAACAGGCAGTTCGATTTCCAGCGCCGGCAGCTCCAGATAACCGCAGTAAGCTGCGTCATCGAGCAGAATCTCAGCAGACGCTTCACTGCTTTCCGGTGCAGCCCCGTATTCTGCAAAGAGATCCGGTGCAGTATCCGCCGCACTGTCCGGTGCGCTGTCAGCAGGCGCTTCCGGAATGCGTTCCTTCAGCGTGCTGAGAACCGCGCCCGCATACTGCGCCGCATCTTTGCTCTCCTGAATATTATTCACGCAGAGAACGCCTGCAGAGAGAATCATCAGAAGGCCAAGCAATACAACGAGCTTCCATGTATTATTCTTCATGCTTTTTCTTTCCCGCACGCATGGAAATGCCTGCACCGACCAGCAGCACGCCGCCGAGCGAAAGCGGCAGCACCGGCCACCAGAGCTGACCCGTCTGCACGAGCTTGTTCGGCGGAGCCGTCGTCACGGTTGTAACCGTTGATGCAGCTGTTGTTCCGGTTCCGGGCGGCGCTGTGGTTTCCGCCGTTTCGGAATCAGAGTTCTGAATCACAAACTGCGTGCTGTTATAGTCAATCATGACCTTATACGGCACAGGAATATCCCGTTCTGCGACAGTCCATTCGGCGTCGTCATCCAGTGCAGTCCACGAATACGTCCAGCTGTTTTCTTCGTTCAGGGTCGCTGTTTTATTCAGCGCACCGTCTTTATACAGATCGACAGTCAGGCTGTCAGGACGCTTCTGATACCGGTTGTCGTCATCATTCCAGACCTTTTTGACTGTCAGCTTTTTCTCATCGCCGGAGAGCAGCGTGAAATAAAATTTCGGGTATGCGTCGTAGTCAATCGAAGCATCCGCGTCTCTGATTTCGATCAGCATTGTGGACGGGAAATAACAGGTTTCGCCCACCTGCAGATTCTTTCCGTCTGCAAGGTAGAGGCCGTTTTCCAGTCCGCCGAATGCCAGCTCGCCGGCAGTACCGGTCTTTCCCTGTGCAATCGGCTGCACGCCTGCTGAAATGAGATAGCTTTCAACTGTCTTTGCAGCAGTATCAATCGTATCCGGAGAAAGGTCGCCGAGATCCATGCTGTATCCGGAAAGCGCAGGGATAAATGCAATCTCCGAACCGTCCCGTTCTCCGACCCGGTAGAGCTTCCATTCCATTCCGCTGAGAATCGTTCCGTCCTGCCGGCAGATCAGCGTAATGGTTTTATCGGCAGCAGCAGCGGCCTTTCCGCCCGGCTGCATCATCAGCAGCACAGGCATTCCCGCAAGCAGCAGCGCCAGCCGTGCTTTTTTCCTGGTTTCCGGCATCATGAATCACCCGTCCTTTCCTTTTTCATCCAGTTCCTTTTGAACCGTATAAGCTGAATGGTACCGTTTTCCGCTGCGTTTTCCGCTCAGTGACCAATATATAATCAGAATCACGGCAAGCGGCACAATGAGGAACGGCAAAGCTGTCATATTATCAATGAGGATCGCGTCGGCCGGAATCCGGATCCGATGTGCTTCCGCATCCTCATCTTCGGCGGCAACTGTATCAATCCGGTGACCTCTGACCAGCAGTCTGTGCGTATTGATGCCGTAGGGCGTACAGGTCATCAGCGTCACGAGGTCTTTTCCGGGTTCGGGGCGAAGTGCGTCCGTCTCATACGGGAGTACAACAGAGATCTTGTCAACCTCATAGGTAAAGATATCGTCCAGAATCGAAATGCTGAACTGATCGTCCTCCGTCAGCTGATCGAGCTCCGTAAAGAGCTTGGCAGAGGGCAGGCCTCTGTGCGCGGAGATCACGGAATGACAGCCCGCGCCGCCGACCGGAAGCGAGGTACCCTCCAGATGTCCGACGGCAATATTGAGCACCTCAGGGCTTGTGCCGTGATAAACAGGCAGATGCACCCCGATCTTCGGAATATCAATATATCCGATGATGCCGGTTCCCGGCACATCCAGAATACTGCTGTAATCCGGAATCGTCTCATGCTCTGCAAACGGATCGCTCAGCTTCGCCAGCGCGGAATTGTAGGCGTGTGCCTGCTCCAGCATCGCCTCCTTTTCCGATGTATCCAGCACGCCGACGGCTTTGTTATAGTTATCAATGACTCTGGTCTGTCTCTGCTCATTCCACCAGTTGCTGAATGCCGGATACAGAAAAATGGCAATTCCGAGCAGCATGACGAAAATAAGAGCAAGGGTCAGCAGAATCTCCGAGGCTTTTTTTTTACGCATTGGGATTCACCAGCTGATGCGGCTGATCGAAGGGATACAGCCGGAACTGCACAACGCCGAGAATGTTTTCGTCCGGCACACAGCCGAATACGGAATAACGGCTGTCTACGGAAGAGGCGCGGTTATCGCCCATGACAAACCAGCGGTTGTCCTTTACAGTATACGGAAATTCGATATCGCATTCCCCGCGCACGGTTTCCGTGAGATACGGCTCATCCAGCAGCGTTCCGTTCACCGTGACATTTCCGTTTTCGTCCAGATCGACCGTATCGCCCGCCACGGCAATGACGCGCTTCAGCAGGAGCTTTTTATTATAGTATAGTGCAATGATATCCCCGCGATTTGCGGTTTTCAGTTTGTTGCACAGCACAATCTGGTTGCCGGACAGCGTCGGCTCCATGCTTGTGCCGGTCACGCGGACAACAGGAAGCAGCAGCCACGAAATCAGGATGACAGCCGCAGCGGCCTCCATGAGCGAAAGAAACGTGTTTTTGAGTGTCGCAGCAAACTGCTTCCGGTAGCGCCGGCGGTTCAGCTCCTTTCTGAACTGTTCCGCGGTCGGAATCTGGTCAAGGCTTGTGAACTTATGCATCGGCTTCCCCTTTGCTGTCACGCTCTCCGCCGGAAAGCAGGAGCACCTTTGCACGCAGTGCATCGTTCTGCTCCTTCAGCTCGTCAACTTCCTTTCTGAGATAGTAGAGCATTTCAATCAGGTCGTCTTTTTTGGATTTTCGCAATTCTTTATCAGTCATAAATCCCTCCGGCGTTTTCCCGTCAGTCCGATGCAGATGCTTTCTCTTCCTATTATACAACGAAAGGGAAGGCAAGTCAACCAAAGAAGGAAAAAAAACGCCGGAATTCAAAAAAACTGTCATATCATATAATTTAGGCACCTGAAAATCGTGCACAATGCCCCAGATTCCCGCAAAAGCTTCTTAATATTTTCTTAAAATATTACCAATGGTATTTTACCGGGATATGAACACATTGCGGTACCTGACAAAAGCTGATAATCTGTATATCATTTTTCATTAAAACATCTCACGCAAAAATTGCTTTCCAAAATGCGTTCCGTTTCTGACCCTTTCCACAAGAACGATAGACAAGTGTTGTGTAGTTTGCACTAAAATCAAATAACCCCTCAAAAAACCGCTAAAACAGATTGACAAACCGGACAGATGATGATATAATTAGATCATAAAAGAGATGGCAAGATAGTAATTATTATATATTCAAAAATACAATGTAATTTGAAACAAATTGCTGCTTTGCAGCCGGAGACCGCGAAATCCAAATTATGAAGTAAATATTAACTTATACATTTTGTAAATGCAAACGGATGCTTAAATTTAATATTATGCAAAACAGGAGTTCCGCATGACAGATAAAGAATTCAAACGGCTGCGGCGCTCTGATCTGATCGAAATACTATATGAATATCAGCAGCGCGAAAAGGCACTGCAGGATGAGATTGCCGGGCTCAGAGCAAAGCTGGAATCCCGGGAACTGAAGCTCAAAAATGCAGGCTCGATCGCCGAAGCCGCTGTGAAGCTGAACGAACTGTTTGAAACAGCGCAGAAAACTGCGGATGATTACGTCGAACAGATCAGGCGGAATGCCGAACAGGAAATCAGAGAAATCAAAGAGGCTGCCGAACTGGAAGCAGCGGAGATTATCCGCAAAGCCAGAGAACAGTCCGGTACAGAAGCCGTACAGGCACCGACGCAATCCGCTGCGGAAGCCGAACCCGGACAGTTGCCGGAGCAGCCCGCTGCGGATGCTGTTCAGGTACAAACGGCGGAACAGGCTGCGGCAGCAATCGCGCAGTTCGAGTTTCCGAAAACAGCGTATGCTGCTGAAGGTCTGATGCAGAATCCGGCAGTCTTTGAAGGTGAAAAAGAATATGCAGGATAATCATCAGGAACCAATCATTGTTCCCTCTGAGGAACAGGTCGAATCCGAACTCAACCGGATACGGTACCGGAAGAAATTTTTCCGGACTCTGCTGAATACCGTTGCCGTGCTGATCGTTGTCGCGGCGGCAGCAGTTCTGGTATCCACCATCTTCATGCCGGTGATTCAGGTCTCAGGCGACAGCATGAGCCCGACCCTGAACGACGGCGACATTCTGGTTACATTTAACACCGATCATATTGAATACGGCGATTTGTGCTGCGTTTCATGGCAGAACAAAATGCTGCTCAAGCGTGTAATCGGACTGCCGGGCGATACGGTCTCCATCAGGGAGGACGGCAGCGTTTACGTCAACGGTACGCTTCTGGATGAACCCTATGTCATCGAGAAGAGTATCGGAGACTGCGAGATCTCATTCCCCTATGCGGTGCCCGATAATCAGATCTTTATTCTCGGGGACAACCGGATACGCTCGGTTGACAGCCGGAACAAAGACATCGGCAGCATCACAAAGGAGCAGATCATCGGAAAGGTGCTGTTCAGAATCTGGCCGCTCGGCAGCAGCTGACTTTCAGAACACTTTTGACGAAAGGAGGAGCAGATTGCAGATGAAACGGAACCTTGACAACTTTTTGACTGAACTGCGCAAAAAGAAGACACAGCGCCGTCGGATGCTGTCACTTCTGCTTGTCCTTTCGCTGTTTGTAACGTCCGGCGTTTCGTGGGCACTCCACGGCGTGGGCATGACAATGGCCAACGAAGCGGAGTGCGGTATCGAAGAACACACGCACACGGACGAGTGTTACGAAAAAGTGCTTGTGTGCACGCTCGAAGAGGACGAAGCGCATACACATACGGATGCATGTTATGAGATGCAGCTCATCTGCGGCAAAGATGAGCACATTCACGACATCAGCTGCTACACCGGCGAGGAACGCCCGTCTGACGATGCCGCACTTCTGACAGCAGAGCTTGCGGACGGCACAGATCCCGAAGAAATCGAGCTGTATGAAGATACAGAGGATTCCGGTTATGACGGCATGTTCTCAGTAACGGCCGACGAAACCGGCGACGGTGAAGGTGAAGGCAGCGAAGGCGGTGAAGGTGAAGGAACCGGCACCGATACCGGTCCGCCGCCGACAATCCAGACGGTTGACAACATCGCAGAGGGCATCAAGTTCACGCTGTTTGATTACGGCAACTCCCTTCTGGAATCTCAGAATAACCATTACGGTTATGTCTGGGACAATGACAATCATGTCTGGACGCACCCGAACGCGAACATGACAGACGGCATCAACGCCGGCAGAAATTATGACGATGACATCCTGTTCTTCGCGTACGGTACGCCTGTAGACCAAAACCGGAACGATCCGAATGATCCCGTTCATAATTATGTCGATGCAAACGGTGTACGTCAATACGCACCGGACAAAAACAGTTATTCCGGTGACTACAATGCTTATACTATTGACGGCGTAACCTACGCCCCGTATCCGGGCAACAGACCGGTTTCGGGAATCGTGAGCGATGCGCTTCCGAAAAACCGGGAAAACAGCTCAGAAAACGGCTACCCGACAATCAACAACAGCGCAAATCACTCGCTTGCGTATCTGTTCAATCCGGATTCGGTCTATGATGCTGAGGGCGTCAGAACAACGTATACGGATGTCAACCATCTGCTGAAAGAGCAAATCAATCAGGATACAGGTGTCAGACATCTCGTTTTCAACAGCAATGAGAATTACGCCTATTACAATAAGGCGACCGGCGATTTCGAGGTATATAACACAACCTTCGAGATTGTAAACAAGGATCATCACAAAGCAGATACCACCGACCACTATAAAACATATGACCAAGACCAGCCGGACGGCCATAAAAAGGGCGACAATGTCTATTATGCGGAACAGTTGAATGACGGTTTCATGATCGGCTTCTTCCCGTTCGATGAATATGACGCATACAGAAATGACCCGAACTTCGACGGTGCCGGTTATAATCACCATTTCGGCATGACAATGGAAGCGAGCTTCACCAACACACCGTATGACGGAGTCAATGTCAAAGAACCGATTTCGTTTAAGTACAGCGGTGACGATGACATGTGGGTTTTCGTGGACGGAAAGCTCGTGCTGGATATCGGCGGTATCCATGAGCCGGCCGGCGGTATGATTGACTTCTCCAACGGCCTTGTCTGGGTACAGGATAACGGCAACAACGGAAAAACGCTGGCAACCGTGAAGGAAGAGCTGAATTTAACCGACAGTGAATGGGAAGCACTTCCGAAGCCGATCGGTATCGACACACAGAATTCGCTCACAACGGACGGAAACAAGTGGGTCGTGACACCGATGAGCACCTATATTTCTAACTGGACCAGCGACAATGCTTCCTACGTAAACGGCACGCATGAGATCAAGATGTTCTATCTGGAGCGCGGCGGATGCTATTCCAACCTCGCAATGGAGATGAACCTTCCGACACTCAAGCCGCTGAGCGTCATGAAGAATGTTGACTATCAGGAACATCTGGTCAAGGGAGAATATGAGGACGACTACTACGAATTCGAGCTCCGGGAGCTGGTAGACGGTGAGTGGATCGTCCCGATGGACATTCCCCCTGAGGACAGGAGCTTCTCGATTCAAGCCGGAAAAAGAAAGCTCATCGAGGGACTCGGCCAGAACAGAATCTTCAAGGTCATTGAGAAAAATGTGAACACGGATGTCATTGACCGTGTCAAGGTCAACGGTGAAGAATGCGATATTGCGGAAGGCACGGTCAGCAGTACAGGCAATGCACTTGAGGATCTCAACAGCTACACCTTCGAGAACCGAATTCGTGAAGAATTCACCGATGTCTATATCAAAAAGAAATGGGAAGGCTCAACGGCCAGCGGCTTCACAGTCAAATACAGAATCCTGCGAACGGATTCCAAGTCAGGCGAAGTGAAGCAGGTCGCGCTCGTCGAAGAGGATGAGACAACCCATAAGCTCACCAAAAGGAGAGTCTTTACCATTCCGCCTGATAAATGGGAGGAGGGTGTCCACAAAGACCACCTTCTCTCCCGCTACGGAGACCGCACCTACACCTACAGTGTCGAGGAACTGAATGTCCCGAACGGATATGAGGCGAAGTACAGCGTAAAGCAAACGACCAATGATCTCGGGCAGATAGTGACAACTGCGACAATCACCAACACGGACGTTACCAAAAAGGACATCTATGTGAAAAAACAGTGGGATAACGTCCCCGATGGAAACGAACCGCAGATTCAGCTCCGTCTCACAAGAACCCGGATCGGGTATGAAGGTCAGCAGCCGACTTCACTGACAGTCAATATCCTCGATGAAGGCGGCAACCTGATCAAAACGCAGACATTCTATGCAACCGATGCCAATAAGCTCTATGCAGGCGGCAGCGTAGAAATTGCATACAATGTCCCGAACGGCGTAGCGCTGTATGACGGTGATACCGCTTATCCGCAGAAAACCATCACGGATGGAACCGGATCAACAACCAAGATCCTTTCAGAGGATGGAGCAAACAATGAAAACGATACACTCTATGTAAAGTTTGAGCGCGATGAAGGCATCCTTTGCGTTTACAATCTGGCGCCGATTCCGGAGGTTCAGGAAGGCGGTACGCCGGTTGTCCCCAATGTCGTGACATTCAAGGTCATAACAGACAAAGCGGAGGACTCGCTGCTCCTGCTGCATCACTCCTTTACTCGAGGTACAAACGGATGGGTCGCGCAGGGCGATGCTACGATTACATCTAGCGGAAACGGGCCATACGCAAAGGGCGATGCAATGCTGGTTCAGGGTAGAACAGGCGCCTGGAACGGCGTAAAGTACTATCTTGACCCGGACAAGTTCAAGCCGAACAAGACCTACACGTTCAGTGCTTATGTGAAAAGCCCGGACGCGGAACAGGATTTCATGATGACCTTCAACAACGGCCTGAATGAGTACGAATGGATCACGAATCCGGCAGTTACGGTGGGGAACGGATGGACGCATCTGACAGGAACAATCCCGCTCACCAAGAAGATCGACCCGTACAACATGTTCCTTCTGATCGAAACGACTTCAGGCACATCGAATTTCTACGTGGATGAGTTCACGGCGATTGAAGGTTCGGCAAATGTCTGGGTTGAGCCGGTTGATGGAAATGTGCATGTGGGCAGCGGAGAGACAACCGCATCGGAAGTCACAGTGTATAACAGAGCATTTTCAGAAACAATACCGGATGACTGGATAACAAGAGGCACTGCCAGTATCGGTGTCCATGAAGGCCAGTCAGGCTATCTCCGGTTTTCTAATCGCCAAAGCAATGATGCCGGTATTCAAATGGATGTCAGTTCCCTGCTACAAGCCGGACATACTTACCGTTTTGAGCTGAATGCACAGCGTGACGGAGAATATTATGCTTCCGATTATGTCCGTATGGTTCTTGCTTATCAGGACGGCGGCAACGGTCAATGGGAATGGCTTTGTGAAACGAACCTTGCTGACAGCAATTCAGACCATTATCTGCCGGCAAGCAGCAATGAGACATTCACGATTCCGGCAACTGCGGATATGACCAATGCAACGTTGTATTTTGAAACAAACACTACAGATTCGTTCCGAATCTGCAATCTGAAAATCATTGATACAACGCCAAGTGCAGTTCCGGTATCGGGCAACAAAGCCGGATACAAGATCGAAAACGGGGAGTACGTCTCCGACTACAGCAACTACACAATCATCCCGGACTGGAACTCGGTGACAAATCCGAAGCATCTGAAAGGCAATCAGTATGTACTGGATCCGGATTTTGAACCCAAAGTTATCACACTCCCCAACAGCGAAGGAGAGGCGTGGGTATACCACTGGCAAAACTATGACATTGCCGCAAGCGATCCGCATTATTTCGAGGAGGATCGTGAAAACTACCTCTACAAATACCAGATTGAAGAGGTGTGGATCGACAGCAGCGGCAATGTGATCCGGGAAACATCACCCGGTTCCGGCAAGTGGGTCAGCGATAATGAGGATTATATCGTGACCTACGAAAACAATGATGTTGCAACAAATGATTCGGACAATCCGATCGTTGTGACAAATAAGTACATCTGGTACAGGCTGCCGGCGACCGGCGGCATGGGAGTGGATGCGATTTACGTATCCGGCATACTCCTGACGTTCACAGGTTTTATTGGCGGATACGCCTTGAAGCGACGCGAAAGGAGGTTCAAATGACTTGATCTTCCCGGAACCCGCTGAAAACAAAAGAAGCATCCAAAACAAAAAAATTTATGAAAACGGAGGATAATATCATGAAGATGAGTAAAAGATTTGCAGCGCTGCTGACAGCAGGCCTGCTCGTAATGACCCCATGCGTCACCGTCGGCATGACTGCATTCGCAGGTGCAGACGACACCTACACAATCACAGTGGATGGTGACAACACCGGCTACACCTACACAGCTTATCAGATTCTCACAGGTGAAGTAACAGACAAAAGCGGCACAAATGTTCTGTCCGATATCGCATTTGCACCGGCAATCGAGGCGAACAAAGCTGCTTTTCTGGAAGCTCTTGCCGGCTCTGCCTTGCTGAAAACCGGCAGCGCCGCTGATTTCAATGCCAGCATGACTGCACAGGACGTGGCGAATGTGCTTGAAGGATATCAGACCAGTGCAGACAAGGATACAAAACTCGCTGAATTTGCAAGAATCGCAAAGGCTTATGTTTCAAGCACAGCGGAACCGGCCGCCAGTCCGATCACTGTGACGGGAAGCGGTTATTATCTCGTGGAAGAAAACTCTGCACCGGAGGGAAATGTCTATTCCCGCTTTATGATGGATGTTGTCGGAAATGCGACTGTTTATCCGAAGAGAGACCTTCCGGAACTCACGAAAAAGGTTACCAGTCCGAACGCCAATACGGCCGGCACCGCAAATTCTGCCAGTATCGGCGATACTGTCTCGTTTGAACTGAATTCCGATATGCCTGACATGACTGGTTATGTCAAGTATTATTACGTCATCAATGATACACTTGCAGAAGGCCTGACATTCGATCCGGCTTCTGTTGTCGTTCGGATCGGTGATGATACATCCGATCCGCTGACGCTCGGTACGGACTATGAAGTGCAGACCGGAACTGCTGCCGACGGCAACACCTTCCAGATTGTCTTCAAGAACTTTATCAACAGAACAGAAGCAAAAGATACACCGATCAAAGTCACGTACAATGCCGTGCTGAACGAGAATGCAGACTGCACGAAGACAGGCAATCTGAACACCGCAAACCTGACCTACTCCAACAACCCGAATAAATACGCTGTCGGCACTCCGCCTGATGGCGATGAACCTGAGAACCCGAATGACAAAACAGTGGTCGGCAAAACAACTGATCAGCAGACCAAGACCTACTCCGCCAACATTCAGCTCAACAAGGTTGATGGCAGCACCCCGGCAAAAGCACTGGCCGGCGCAAAGTTCAGAATCGCAGGCACAGGTGTCAAGTATGTACTGCTTAACGGCACTGCTTACGAATATACTGCAGACGCCTCCGGCACATACTACAAGCTGACAGACGGCACCTACACCGAAACCGCCCCGACTGCTGCAACGCAGGCACAGTATACCGGCTATGACAGCGAGAAGGATTCTTACGCAAAGTACAAGCTGGTTGAGGCTAACGGCGTCGCGACAGCAACCATTGAGAATATCTGCAAGGAAGCATATGTCGACGATCAGGGCGTCCTGATCTTCAAGGGTCTTGGCCCGGGTGAGTACACCATTACCGAAATTGAGGCTCCGGCAGGTTACAACAAGCTCACTACCCCGATCGTAATCGAGATCACCAATGAAGCGCCTACCTTTGATACCCCCAACTGGGCAGCAACAAAGGACGGTGCGGCTATCGAAATGGATAACACCACCGCAACGGTATCGTTTAACGTCGTCAACCACGAAGGCAACACGCTGCCTTCGACCGGCGGCATGGGCACCAAGCTGTTCTATCTGGTCGGCGGCCTGCTGGCAGTCGGTTCGGGCGTGATTCTCGTCACCAAGAAGAGAATGGCAAACACCAAAAAGTAAAACTCCTGCAAACTGAACGCAGACAACCGGATGGCAGCGGGGGGGAGATTTCTCCCTCCCGCTGCGCATTCTATCCACGGATAAGGAACCGAAAATGAAGCAGAAAATAGCGAAATACACACTGGTCTTTATGTTCTTCCTCGGTCTTGCGCTGCTGCTGTATCCCCCTGTCAGTGACTATATCAACGCACGGAATCAGTCGAGGGTTGTACAAAGCTATCAGGATACGGTAAACAAAATCGGCGAAGATGAAAAGACGCACATTCTCGAACAGGCAAGGCAGTACAATGAGCGGCTGGCTGATACGCCAAATGCTTTCTACGAACCGGAATCCGTCGAAGGCTACGCAGAAACGCTTGATATCACCGGTACCGGCATCATGGGGTATCTGAATATTGACAAGATTCATCTTGAACTGCCTGTGTATCACACAGTCGAACCGGATGTGCTGCAAATCGCAGTCGGACATCTGCCGGGAACCAGTCTGCCGGTCGGCGGAAAAGGCACGCATACCGTGCTCTCCGGACACAGAGGTCTGCCGAATGCAAAGCTCTTTACCGATCTGGACAAGCTGGAGAAGGGAGACCGGTTTACCATCACAATCCTGTCAGAGGTGTTTACCTATCAGGTCGAACAGACGCAGACCGTCGAGCCCTATGAGGTTGAAGACCTGCAGATCGAACCGGACAGCGATCTTTGCACGCTGTTCACCTGCACCCCCTACGGCATCAATACACAGCGCCTGTTCGTCAGAGGAAAGCGCGTTCCCAATGACAAGCTCGAAGAGCGGCGCGTTTATTATACCAACGAAGCATACAGGGTTACGCCGGCGATTGTTGCGCCGATTCTCGCGGTGCCGGTTCTCCTGATCCTGTATATTTTCATGATGATTCCGAAAAAGAAAAAGCACGATGATACGAAAAAATAACAGCCTGCCGGCCGATGAAGCCGGTGAGGCTGTTATTTTCGCTTCATATTCCGCAGCACATGCAAAACCAATCATTGCAGCTTTTCGCAGAAATCGCGGATCTTCCGGTCATTTCCGGCGTCCGGCTTTGTTTTCGGATCGAGCAGCACAAGCTCCGCTTCCAGTGCTTCGATTCCAAGCTCAGACCGCAGCTTTCCGAAGGCCTTGTCCGCGCCGTTTGCAGTCTGACACGCAAACGCCGCAATCTTCTTTCCGCTGAGATCATGGCTGTGTATGAATGTGCGCAGCGGCGGCGCGATCGTGCTTGCCCACACCGGGAATCCGAATACAATCCGGTCATAGGCCGCAGAATCGAATGCATATGACTGCAGCTCCGGCGTTTCGGACATCACGGCACTTTTGCCGCCCCAGATGAACTTGCCGACCTTTCCGGTCGGATAGGCCTTGACCGGCTCAAGACGCAGCAGATCTGCGCCCGTCATCTCCGCAATCTGCTTTGCGGCGAATTCCGTGTTGCCCTCCAGCGAGTAGTAAACGATCAGCGTTTTCATAACGGATCATCCTTTCTGCCGGTCTCTCCGGCGGATTCTTTTCTTATATTTTACCGCAGTCTGCACGGTTTTACAATGCATAATCCTGCCGTGCAGATGACTGTTTGTATAATATGAAAAAACCGGAAAAGAATCCGCCGTTTTCATCCAGCACAAAAACGGCCTTGTTTCTGCAAAGCCGGCGTTTATGCTTTTGGGTTCTTTTTCCGAATAAAACAAATATACAGAATGAACGCTGCTGCGGTCAGAAGCAGCAAAACCAGAATCAAAGCCGGCCGGTTCTCTGCGCGGAAGGGCGCTCCGGTCAGCATCCGGATCAGCATTCGCAATCGGAACTGCATTTTTCATCTCTCCATTGCATCAAATGTTATTGTTTATTCCTTCTGATGATACCGAATCTGTTTTTCAGCTGTGTTGTCTCTTGTTCTCTGTATTGTTTTCTCCGAACTGCAGAAGGCACGGTGTCCCTCTGTTCGCTGCCGGCATAAACCGGCAGAAACCGGCAACAGGCCGGGCTTCTGCCGATTCGCGTACAGGTTGCAGTCTGCCTGCGGATTATTCCGCTTCCTCCGCTTCCGCGGAGATATCATCCGAAACAGTGCTCATGCTTTCACTCATGTCGCTGAACATGCTGTACATGTCAATCACTGTGCCGACAGTCGGATCACACTTCCATTCGCCGTTGATCCGGATGATATAAAAGTCAATGTCAAAATTGAAGCTGCCGCTTCCGCTGAAGTCAATGCTGATGCTGTCATCTTCTTCATCTGCGGACTGACTGAATTCTGCCTCACCGCTGGTTTTCATCCGGCAGGTGTAGAGCCCGTCCACCTTGAAGGTATCGGCAAAGTGCAGTTCGCCGTCGCCTTCCTCGTCCATCATTTTGAAGAAATCGCTGTACATGCCGGCGTGCTCGTTCGCCTCGCTCGGCGCACCGATTTCCATGTTCGGGTCTGACACAAGGGTGTCAACCGACGTTTTCAGGAATTCGATGTACTGCTCGCGGGTTCCGGTCTCGCCGTTCTCCATGTAGTACATCAGCTCGACATCCGTGACATCTGCAAGGGTTTCGTAGTCCTTCTCGTCCAGCGCCTTGAAGTAGGTATCCACAAGCTGCTGGATCTCTGCTGCTTCATCTCCTTCCGCAGGCTGATCCTGCTCATTCTCTGCGCTTTCGGCTTCCGATGCTTCTGGTTCGGTGATTTCATCAGTCTCTGAAACGGATGTGATGTCGTCTTCGCTGCTTTTCACACTTGCCGCCGGTTCGTCAATTCCGCAGGAACAGAGGGATGCTGTTGCGGTCAGGGCAAAGAGGAATGCTGCAAGTTTTTTTCTCGTCATGATTCGTTCCTTTCATTTTTCAGTGCCTGCCGAATCCACGCGCAGAGCTTTGGCTTGATTCGCTCCGTGTTTTCCGCGTGCAGACGGAATAAACAGCCGGAGCAGCTGAATGCCGGTGGGGTGTGCGGCAGCGTCCGTGGCAACCTGCCGTACCGACAATGTCATCATACCACGATTTCAGCAAACAATCAAACCGCAGGAAAATGCCGTAAAAATCCTGCAGACAGATTTTCCGGCATTTTCTCCCGATATCTCCGGATTCCTCACTTTTTCACGAGTGGTCACGGTTTGAGAGAAACCAATCTATCACATATGAAAACGCATGTATCTGCTTCAAAAACTTTTTATTTCGGAAGTGGATGCTTCTCTGCCGGAAGAACACGCATTTTCATCCAAGGGAATCATTCCCCTTCCGGTCTGAAAAAAGAGGCTCCCACTCAGAAAGACAACAACTGTGCCGGACATATTACACTTTTTTCAGGACAATTTTCGCAGCATCACACATCATCTCCCAAAGGCAACGGCAGATTCCGCATAATATATTTAAGCATTCAAACCGCTTAATTTCAAACAAATTTCATGAAAAATCGCCTTGATGTCTCATTCGCCACTGTACAATTGCACAATCAAGGCCTGCTGCATGCGCACGCTGATTGACGTTCTCACGATTTTAATAAAATCGCTTGACAAGATGTCCGCAATATGTTACGATTGAATCAATCGGAACACCGGGAATACGTTCCGATCGTTCAAAAAATGAAGACAGGGGGTTCATACGATGTTGAAACGGAAACAAATCATTGGTCTGGCAGCCGCGGCCGTATCAGCCTGTGCGCTGATCGCCGCGCAGGCAACTGCTGCATTTGCAGAGGAGGAGCCTGATTACGATGCGATGCTGCGACAAAAACTGGAGGAGCGGGCGAAATACCTGGAGGAATTCGGGGATGAGGATCCGGAGCCGGAGGAAATCGACTATACCGACCTGGATCCTGAGTACGCAAAAATTGTGACCCTTTTCGGTGACGTCAACTTCGACAAGCTGCTCGGCGTCTCGGATGCGGTACAGCTGCAGCGCTATCTGCTTGGGGAAGCTGATGCCCTCGGAAACTGGTTCAATGCCGACCTCAATCAGGACGGCGTCATCAATGTGCTGGACTTCACGCTGCTGAAGCAGCAGATCTGCGGCAATGCTCCGCAGAAGGGCGGCAGCTTAGCTGTCAATCTCGTGAACGTCATGACCGGCGAACCGATCGACGGCGGTTATATGCACATGTTCTGCGTCTACGACAATACATGGTCATACGATGTCAGAACCTGGAAAAACACCGCAGAGAATGTGGCCTATTTCTCCGGTCTGCCGAACGATCCGAAGTACGTTTACTATATTGATGTGACCGATTTGCCGAACGGCTACGGCAACATACTCGGCAACTGCGGCCAGCAGTACAATTTCTTCTTTGCGGAGGGTGAGACC
Organism: Oscillospiraceae bacterium; assembly: GCA_017427265.1. GTDB lineage: Bacteria > Bacillota > Clostridia > Oscillospirales > Ruminococcaceae > Firm-04. The sequence goes on from JAFRTG010000019.1 coordinate 67,741, forward strand.
AGCAAGGTTCTCAATGTGAGACTGGCTTCCAACGAGGATGAACAGAATCCGAATGTCGTCATCAGTCAGATGGACTGGGCAATGGATATGAATATCCTGGAATACAGCTACAACTATGGCTGGGTCAGCATTGAAGATATGGAAGGCAACACGTACTATCAGCGTGTGGACGGTAAGGGATGCAGACTGCCGGACGGCGAATATGTTGCGAAGATTCATCCTTATGCGGACATCTGGGACGACTACCCGACGTGCCCGGTTGATCCGGACAGCGACTTTGCAGAGTATATCAGAACGATCCATCCGGATGTTGTGTTTACCGACAAATCCGAAGGCATTCCGTTTACGGTTACGGACGGCGTTGCAGACAAGGAGATTACGTTTGATTTCGGTCCGAAGCCGGGCGTCAGTAATTCCATTACGGTCAGCTGCATCGACAACGCGACCGGCGAACCGCTCGAAGGCGTTGAGATTTCACTGATTGAAGCGCCGGACACCTATGCAAAGAAGATTGCAACATGGATTTCCGATGAAACCGGAACCCATACCGTCGGCAATCTGTTCCACACCGGCTATGGCTTCGACAACCGCGCATACAAGATCTGCGTTGAGAGCCTGCCCGCAGGCTATGAAGGCGGCTTTGAAGAATATTGCTGCTTCGGTTATGTATACGACTACTCGCAGGAGTTTACCTATTACTTCAGCGAGGCCGACGCGCCGAAGCGCATTTCCGCAGATGCCGTCAGATATGAGGACGGCACCGTGCTGGACGGTGCTGCAACCTTTGAGGTCTACCGCATCAACGCCGGGGATATCACGAACCTTGAGAAGATCTATAACGGCGTTCAGACCGGCGAAAAGTTTGCGCTCCTTGACGGAGAATACTGCGCATGCCTGGATGTCAGAACGCTGGCGCAGGAAGGATACAGCGGCATCGACCTGCTTGGTACGGAGAATGCGGATATTGCTGCACAGTTCAATCAGAATGAATTCATCGGAAACACAGTATTCATCCGGTTCACCGTTCAGGACGGCCTGCCGGACAGAGAACTGAAATTCTATCTCCGCACCGCTGTCCCTTCTGAAAACGAATAACGAATCTTTTAAAGAAATCAAGCGGTATCTCCGATGAATTGTTCATGGGGATACGTCCCAAACGGGAGTTTAAGGGCAGAGTCCTCGTCACAGATCATCGCACAGCGATACCTTTTTCTGCAAGCTCAGATCATCGTCCTGCAAGGGGCGATGATCTTTTTTATACGGAAAACTGTCCCTTCACATGAAAATGATTCAGAAATGATATACAAATGACACATCGCTGTGGTATAATAAAGACACAAAGTAAAGGAGCGCTTCTTACTTATGAAAATTCTGATGATCGAAGACGACCTGCAGATCTGCGAGGTCACGCAAAAATATTTCAGCAACAAGGGCACGGAAATCACCGTCGTCACAAACGGAACCGATGCACTGCAGCAGACCGAAAGCGGCCTTGACGGCTATTCTCTCGTGCTGCTTGATATCATGCTGCCCGGCGCTGACGGCTTCACCATCTGCCGCGCCATCCGCAGACAGAGCGATATTCCGGTGATCTTCATTACCGCACGCGGTCTGGAAGAGGATATTCTGCAGGGCTACGCGCTCGGCTGCGACGACTATATCGTCAAGCCGTTCATGCTCTCCGCGCTCTACGCCAAGTGCGCCGCAATCGTCAAGCGGGCTGAGGGCAGCGCGGACAGCGTGCTCACCTGCGGCGCCATCCGGATTGACACCCGCAAGCTGACCTGCTCAGTCAGCGGCAGCGAGGTCGAGCTGACGCCGAAGGGCTTTGCGATCCTCTGCTATCTGATGGAGCATCCGGGCTGGATTGTGGACCGCGATACGCTGCTGAACAGAGTCTGGGGCAGCGATTATTTCGGGGCGGACCGCGTGGTGGATAACCACATCAAGCGGCTCCGGAAGGCGCTCGGCAGTGCCGGAAAGCAGATCCATACGGTCGTCGGGAGAGGCTATAAACTGACTGAAACCTGACAGGGAGAGGGATTATCATGAAAAAGAAATATACCCAAACGCCGAAGCGCACCACACTGAAAGGCCTGCTGCTGCGGGCGCTCAGCATCGCTGCTGCACTGTCGCTGCTGTTCGGATTCTTCTTCTGGAATTACCTGCATGATTCGATCCGGAAACAGTGCTGGGACGGATTGGATTCCATTGGCAGAAGGATGCAGGAAAGAATCGGCAGCAGCACAGAAAAATATGAAAAAACGGAAGATGTCCTGCTGGATATCAGCACTTACATGGCAATGTATACCGGCTATACGATCTATCCGCTCGGTGCCCCTGCATTTGACACCAATAATCTGCACGAAATCATTGTATCTTCATTCACACCCAAATGCAATGCCGCTGCGGCACTGGTCGGCAAGCCGAACGAAATTGTTGCTTCCAGCCGTGAAAAACTGATTGTGAATATTTACTCTCATACCGACAAATCCGACGAAAGAAAAGGCTGGTACATATGCGATTACCAGACGCTGCAGATACCGGAACTGAATCAGCTTGCCGAACAGTATCACGCGCTGCAGAAACAGCATACCGAGCTGCTGAATCAGAAACTTGACGCCTGGCTGGAAACGGAAACAGACAGTGTTTACATCGACCCGGAAACCCACACCTTTATTCCGCACCGCTGTCGGATCAAGCTGTATTATAATGATGATGAATACTACCAGCCGATGGTTCCGGAAATCGATCAGTGCACGATGGCTGCAGATCAGGAATTCACCGTCACAACCGATGACAGCAGGTTTGAACTGGTTGAACTGAGCAGAAGCACCTCGGACGACAAGCTGAATTATATTGCCTTCGGCTTCTACGGAACGGATCCTGACAGCTTTGACAGTCAGACCGGCAGCTTCGATTTCTCATATGCACCGTCAGCATCGAATGTGCAGGTGCCGGAAAAACATGTTATGGCGTTTGAACAGACACAAATGGTCTACATTGACAGACAGCCGTATAATCTGCATCTGCGCTATACCGTGGACATGCATGCAAAACCGATTATCTGCTTCTTCGCGTCCGGAACAGCAGCCGTAACATTCCTGCTGTTTCTGATTGCACTGCTCTGGTGCTGGCGGAAAAACACCGTCAACAAGGCAAAATATGCGATTGAAGATCAGCGGCGTGATCTGACCAATCACCTCGCCCACGATATCAAAACACCGCTGACGGCAATCGGCGGCTACGCGGAAAATCTGCTGGAAGGGCAGCTGACCGCCGAAGAACAGCAGCGCTATCTGCGCTCCATTCTCGACAATGTCGCATTCACCGATACCCTCATCAACCGGACACTGTACCTCAACAGCATGGAGAACAGTCAGAAAATACCGAAGGAACAGCTCAAGGCAGAGGCCGTCCTGGAAGAAATTCTCCGGAAATATACGCCCATGCTCGACGAAAAAGGCATTTCCTATCAGATTCAGGGCAGCGCGGAGATTCTTGCAGAGCGCGGCGCGTTTGAAGCCATCCTCGAAAACCTGATCTCCAATGCCGTGAAGTATACGCCGCAATCCGGAAAAATCACCGCTGTAATCGAAAAAAAGCAGCTGACGCTGACCAATACGGTTGCAGAAAAGGTCGATACCCGGAACCTCATGACACCGTTTGTCCGCGGTGACGCCGCCAGAAGCAATGTCAAGGGCAGCGGACTCGGACTCTCCATCGCGGAGCGCGCTGCCGCCGCAAACGGCATGAAGCTCTCTGTCTCCTGCACGGATTCCAAATTCACCGCCGAACTCAGATTTTAATGCATCGCTGGGCATCAGATAACGAAAAAGGCGCCGATTGATGAAATCGACGCCTTTTTCATTTCGATTGTGCTTTTTTCCGCAGTCCGCATTATACAAAGGGCTGCCGCCCTTTGAAACCTGCCTGAATCATAACACAGATGCGCAGGAAGCTATGCGGCGACTTCGTCGGCGCTGCGCTTTCTGCGCACTGCGAATCTCTTTGAGATTCGCTTGGGGACGCCCTCTATCGCAGGGCGTCCCCTCTTGCCTCTGTGCGACAATTCACCCCTTGCGGAGCTCTTTTACAGGCAGGAGTATTTCGCACTCTGCGGAGTGCGACTTAGGGCTCTGCCCTAAGAACCCGCGACCTTTTTGAAAAAAAGCTCGACCAAAAACTTTAGTTTGGGGCGATTATGTGTCGGCGTGTGCTTTGTGGCGGGCTTTAGCATTGGGAAAAGTTACGCCTCAGAAGCCGCGCCAGCGGCGCGAAGGCGCAAAAATTGGAGGAGCTCCGCTGCCGTCCTCCGAAGGGAATCGCCCACGGGGGCTCCCCGCACGGAAGGAATTGGCAGCGGGCACTGCCCGCCGCACGCGGCAAAGCATTGACAATCCTTTCGACATTTGATATAATAATGTTGATTTCTGCCGGATCCTGTCGAATACAGCGAATCCGGACAGCATTTGCCGAAAGGGGATGTTCCTATGAAACAGAAAGTCAAGCGCATTGCCGTCATTGCATCAGCCGTCATCCTTGCAGCCGGGATCATTGCACTCTACGGTCTGCACAGGCATCAGTTGAAAACACTCCGAAACGATCTGACGCTCGAATATGAAAAAGAAAAGCGCATGGAAGAACGCATCGAAGCCATCCGCAAGGAGCGCGACTCGCTGAACGGCGAAAAACAGGCACAGAACGATACGATCAAAGACCAGTCCGACAAAATCGAAGAGCTCGAACAGAAAGCCAAGGAAATGGCCGATCAGATCGACGAGCTGCTGACCGAAGAGGTCACCGTCTTTGATGCAGGCGCCGTCATGGAGGAAATCAAGAACATCAGCGAACTCGCTACCGTCGAATACCGGTATACCAACGTCGGTACGCTGGACGCTACCAAAAAGTTTTCCTTCATCGACTGGAAGGTGCCGTTCTCCGATAAAACCGTGATTGTCACTATGGACGGCAGAATCAAGGCAGGCACCGATCTTTCGCAGGTGAAAATCACCGGCAACGAATGGAAAAAGGAGATTACAGTTTCCCTGCCGAAATCGTCCATCCTCTCCAATGAGCTTTTTGAAAAGAGCTTCAAGATCTACGAGGAAAAGGATTCCGTCTGGAACCCGATCACGCTGACGGAAAGCAATGAGCTCAGAATCCAGATCAAGGAAAAGGCAGAACAGAATGCAATCGACAATCAGATTCTGGAACAGGCCGACGAACGTGCACAGCAGCTGATTCAGAGCGTCATCGAGGCCGGCCCGAATATCAAGGGAAACTATAAAATTAAATTTCAGGCGCTGTCATGAACGGGCTGCATCCGGAACCGCCCGCTCTGATGCCAGGAAAAAAGCATGTGCTGCAATGGCATATTCTGCACCGGTGCAATCTGCGGTGCACACACTGCTATCAGGATGACTATGCCGCAGAATGCACGCACGAACAGCTTGAGCGCCTGTTCTTTCAGTATCTTGCATTCTGCCGCAAGTACCGCAGACACGGGCATATCAATTTCACCGGCGGCGAACCGCTGCTCTCGCATGATCTGTTCCCGCTGATGCAGCTCTGTGAGGAGAACGGCATGACCTTCGGGCTTCTGACTAACGGCACGCTGCTCGACGATGCGCTTGCAGAACGCCTCGAAAAGCTGCGCAGACTTTCCTTTGTGCAGGTCAGCATCGACGGCACAAGAGAAACGCATGACCGCGTCCGCGGAGCCGGAAACTTCGACAAGGCCTTTGCGGGACTGCGTCTGCTGAAAAAACACGGCATTCAGACCATGGCCGCATTTACCTGCCATAAGGGCAATTATACCGAGCTGCGGGACGTCATCAAGGCGGTACGAAAAAACGGCATTGACCGCTTCTGGGCTGACCGTCTCATTCCGATGGGCAGCAGCCGGGAGCAGATTCTCTCCACAGCGGAATTCCGCAGCACGGTGCAGATGCTCAGCAAGGAGCATACCCGCAGATGCATCCGCTCACGCACCGAGATACACCTGAACCGTTCCCTGCAGTTTCTTGAAGGAGGAAATTGCTATTATCAGTGCTCCGCAGGCATCGACCTGCTGACGCTCCTTGCGGACGGTACACTGCTCCCCTGCCGCAGACTGCCGCTTCCGGTCGGCAACTGTCTGGAAACGGATCTGACGGAGCTCTTTGAACAAAGCGCACTGCTCCGGGATCTGCAGGAACGCCGCATCCCCGAAGAATGCATGTGCTGCCCGAAGGCCGAACTGTGCAGAGGCGGCGCAAAATGTCTGACCTATGCAGTCACCGGTGATTATCACCGGAGAGATATCAACTGCTACTACCCAGTCTGCTCCGCGTCTCCCAAAGCTGCGGAGCCAATGAACGGAGGTTTCTATGACAATCAGAAAAAACAAGATCCTGCAATGTCTGATCGGAGCGGCCACGCTGCTGCTCCTGATGGTGCTCCTTCCTCTGAAAGCATCGGCGGACAACAAGGAATATCAGGTTGACGGAGCAAATTTCCACGTTGTACTTGAGGAGAACGGCGATGCGGTCATCACCGAGGAATGGATTGTCACGTACACAAGGGGCGAATTTTCACGATTCTACAAGGACATCTATAACCCCTACAACCAGCTGGAATACATCTCCGATCTGCAGGTGCAGTGGGCCACGGTCAACGGTGTGACCGCGGAACAGCAGAACAATCTTGACCGCAACGACGGCCATTTCTGTCTGGAACAGTTTTCCGATAAATACACGATTCATTGGTTTCAGCACGCTTCAAATGAAAGCGTGACATATCAGATCTCGTACCGGATTCCCGGCGCAGTCAAGCTCGACGAAAACAACCGCGCAGAATTCTGTTACCGTCTGATCGGCGAGAATTTCCCGAAAACCGTCGGACAGGTCTCAGCCGTTTTTGATCTGCCGGGAACGGATCATGACCCGGATGTGACCGTTTCCTCCGGAAGCTACAATTTCGACGGAGAGGATATCATCAGCAGCGCCGACCGCGTTTCCGGCATGTACAAGGTCAAGATCATCATGAACAACGAAGGCTTTTCCGGTCTCGGCAGAATCATTGATGTGCAGCTGCCGTCCAAGAGCGTTTATTCCGTTGAAGAAGCTGAAGAAAGAACCGTTCATTTGAGCAGCGAATCATGTGGCCTTTCGATGCTGTGCCCGTTCACCTTCATTGCAGCCATCTGCAGCATCATATTTATTCCCCGCATGAAAGCCAAGCACAAGCTGAAACAGGATCCCGAATGTCTGCAGCACGCCGCAGAGCGTCTGGACAGAGAGAATCTGCCGTATGTGTGGTATGACATGATTCCGAGGGCGCGCATGACATTTTCCGATAAATTCGAGGTTCTCTATCTGCAGCTGATTGACCTTGCACGCAAGGGCTATGTCGGCATCACCGATACTGGCATTCTGCTGCGGAAAAACTTTGCTCCTGCCGTGAATGACACTATACAGAACGCCAATGATACTGCATTCATTGAGCTGCTCACCTCGGAGTTCAGCTATCAGGATGCAGGCGACTGCATTTTCATCGGCTATGCAACAATCCGCAGTGCACTGGACGGTGCAGCAGGCTATGAATTCTATAAAAAACTGATTGCATGGCTTCAGAATTATGCCAAGGAGCTTCCGAACAGCAGCTTCTATCAGCAGCTGCAGGCCAGCGGCGCAATGGATTCGATCAAGAGCGATCTGGCGCTCTGGCAGCAGGTCGCAAAATACAACAATTTCACAATCACAGCATATGACTGTCTGCGCACGTTCCAGCGGAGCGGCAATCTCGGCAGCTTCAATGTCCTCACAATGATTCATCATCCTGCCAGCATTGTCACCGCAGCCAGCGACAGGAACACGAACAGCGGCGACGATTTCTACGATATGATGTACTTCCTGTACACAACATCGTCTTCCTCGTATTTCCACGACAGCAGCTCTTCGAGCGGGTGCAGCAGCTGCAGCAGCTGCAGTAGCTGCAGCAGTTGCAGCGGTTGCGGCGGCGGCGGCGCAGACTGAAAACCGGTACCACTTAATCTGCAAACTGAGGAATGCCTCTGCACACGCAAAGGCATTCTTTTTTTCTCAGCACTTGACATTTTGTCTGAAATCGTGTATAATCATCAGGTACCAATAAAAAATAATTGCTCGAATGAGATAATATTTTTACAAAATCCTCCATCCAAACTACAATTTTACCATGAAACCCCGCCCGTTTCTTTCCGGAACAGGCTCGGTATTATTTTATTTTTCAGGAGGAAACCCCATGAAGAAACGCACCATCATCACAGCTCTGACTGCTGCCGTCACAGGCCTTTCCGCAGCAGCAGTCCCGCTCGCCGCTGAGCTGCCGACCGCCATCGTCGCGGAAGCTGCATCCAACGGCACATTCCAGTATTCCGTCTCCGGCGGAGAAGTGACCATTGAAAAATATCTCGGCAGCAGCCCGACGGTCACCATCCCGTCCAAGATCGCCAACAAGCCGGTCGTCAGGATTGCAGATTGTGCTTTTGCAGTTACGGTTCCGCGTCAGCAAAGACCGAACCCGATGAACATCACTTCGGTCACATTCCAGAGCCCGAGCTATGTCACGGAAATCGGCGACTATGCTTTCTTCGGCGCACAGCTCAAGAAAGTCGTGCTGCCGGCCTCTGTTACCACAATTGATGCTCATGCATTCGACGAATGCAAGCAGCTGAAATCGCTTGAAATCAAAGGCGCCTGCCAGATTGGCGACATGGCATTTGAAGAATGCTCTGCAATGACAAGTGTCAAAATCAACAGCAACAGTGTAGCCGGAGCAGATGCATTTACCGGCTGTACCGCACTCACATGGGTAAACTATGCAACCGGCAATGATACAACGCCGTTTACCTACACAACGGACGCGAACGGTCATCAGATGCCGATCCTGACGACAAAAGCCTCTGCGCGGAAGGTCATCGACAACTGCCTCCGCAGAAGCGAAAGAATCAAGTTTGTGGATGACTATGTCACAGCGCTGTGCGAATATATCGTCAAAAATGAAACCTGCAGCTGGAACAGAACAAGCTGGATGTCCGATGCTGTCAAGGCCCGGGTGCTCTATGACTGGCTGATTCTGCATTGTGATTATGAGGACGCAGCAAACGACATTGACGACATGAATAATCATGTTTACTCTTCTGTTTTTCTGAGCTACGGTCTGAATGAGCGCGGTGCCGGTGTGGGTGAAACCGTTTGCGAAGGATTTGCCAAAGCCTATAACATGCTGCTGACTGCTGCCGGCATTGAATCCTATGTGTTGAGCGCCGGTTTCGTTCCGGGCAACGGCGTATATGACCGGGGACATGCGTGGAATCTTGTGAAAATCAACGGCTTATATTACCAGTGCGATGCAACCTTTGATGACGGTGAAACCCGCACCAATCCGAGCATTCATTATCTGAACGGTTTCGGCACAAACTACCGTTTCTTCCTGCTCAGTGATACGCAGATGAAAACCGCGCATAACGGCAGTGCTGCCGGTGATGTATTCAAAAATCCCACTATCCAGCACACACCCAGTCACCCGCTTCTTTGCCAGTACAGTTCGACAACCGGCGTGAGAGGGCTGAAAAACTGCCTCTATGATTTCACCGATGTCAATGAAGACGGCATTCGGGACAATGACTACGATCTGAACGGTGTTTACAGCGCCGCCGCAGACGGCAATATGCGTGACCGCATTGTCCAGGGCTTCGGTCTGACCTACAATGACATCAACAACGGCTATCTGCCGATCTGGCTGAAGCACATGTGCAACACCGGCCTGACACCGGAAGAATTCGTGAACTATCTGTTTTCGCTTCACTGATCCAAAAGCTGCCCTGCTCTGCGGGGCAGCTTTTTCATTCGCAATAAGTTGCAGCAATAAAATAATTCGGGAGGGGTTGACAAGCAGTCCGGAATCGTGTATAATCAAACCTGTACAAAAATTAAGGTTCATTCAGAATAAGCAAAATATTCACAATATTCCTCCATCCAGACTACGCCGTTTCCATACGGAACCCCGTCTGTACCGCATCCCTGCGGAACGGACTCGGTATATATTTTTAGGAGGAATTCCCATGAAGAAACGCACCATCATCACAGCACTGGCTGCAGCCGTCACAGGCTTGTCTGCAGCCGCAATCCAGCTCGCTGCTGATCTGCCGACGGCGATCGTCGCAGAGGCGGCATCCAACGGAACATACCAGTATTCCGTCGCCAACGGGAAAGTCACCATCGAAAAGTACCTTGGCTCCAGCACCACCCCCACCATTCCGTCCAAGATTGACAACAAGCCTGTTGTCAAAATCGCAAATCAGGCTTTTGCAGTCTCGGTTCCGCGTCAGTCCACGCCGAATCCGATGAACATCACCTCGGTCACATTCCAGAGCCCGAGCTATGTCACGGAAATCGGCGACTACGCTTTCTACAGCGCACCGCTGAAGAAGGTCGTTCTGCCTGACACTGTCACCTCGATCGGATTCAGCGCATTCTGCAACTGCACACAGCTGAAATCGCTTGAGATCAAAGGCAACTGCCAGATCGGCGAGATGGCCTTTGACACCTGCTCTGCAATGACCACTGTCAAGATCAACAAGAACTGCACCGCAGGCACCTCTGCATTCTCTGACTGCACTTCGCTCGTCTATGTGAATTATGCATCCGGCAACGACACGGCAGCTTTCACCTATCAGACGGACGCAAACGGTCATCAGATGCCGGTTCTGACTGCAAATTCCGCTGCACGGAAGGTCATCGGCAACTGCTTCGGCACCAGCTATCACATCAAATTCATCGACGAATATATCACTGCACTGTGCAACTATGTCGTCAAGAACGAGACCTGCAGCTGGGACAGAACCAGCTGGATGCCCGATGCGGTCAAGGCACGTATGCTCTATGACTGGCTGATCCTGCACTGCGAATATGAGGACGGCGTCAATCAGGTGCACAATGACCAGAATAACAACGGCGGTTACGCTTCTGTATTCATCAGCTATGCCCTGAACCAGAGAGGCGAAGGCGTCGGCGAGGCAGTCTGCGAAGGCTTTGCAAAGGCCTATAACATGCTGCTGAGAGCCGCCAATATCGAATCGTATATCCTGAGAGCAGGTTCTGCTCCGGGTTCCAACATCGGCTCTCATGCATGGAATCTCGTAAAGATCGGAACCCATTATTATCAGTGCGATGCCACCTGGGACGATGGATGGACACATTCCAACCCGAATGTCTACTTCCTCAATGACTTCGGCACCAGCTATCACTTCTTCCTGAAGAGCGATACCCAGATGAAGAACGCACATAACGGCAATTCTGCCAGCGATGTGTTCAGAAGCCCGATCGTCGACGCTTCCGTCGATACACATCCGCTCCTCGACCAGTATAATGCCGCAACCGGCAGACAGGGACTGAAAAACAACTGCTATTCCAACTACGGCGATGCCAACGAGGACGGCATCCTGGACAATGATTACGATCTGAACGGTGTCTATAACAACGCAACCGACAACACAATGCGTTATCTCATTTGCCAGGTGTTCAACCTCTCCTACAATGAGATCAACAACGCTTATCTGCCGATCTGGCTGAAGCATATGCGCAACACCAGCCTGAAGCCGATCGAGTTCGTGCAGCTTGTTCTCGGACAACACTGATTCCAAAACAGCCGTCCCCGCAAAAGGGACGGCTGTTCCGTTTTTGCGAATAAGTTGTAGCAATAAAATAATTCGGAAGGGGTTGACAAACAGTCCGAAATCGTGTATAATCGAACCTGTACAAAAATTAAGATTGGTTTAGAATAAGCAAGATGTTTGTAATATTCCTCCATCCAGACTACGCCGTTTTCCAACGGAGCCCCGTCAGTTCTGCTGCAAATCAGAACCGGCTCGGTATATATATTTTTAGGAGGAATCCCCATGAAGAAACGCACCATCATCACAACACTGACTGCGGTTATGACAGGCCTGTCTGCCGCAGCACTCCCGCTCGCCGCTGAGCTGCCGACGGCAATCGTCGCGGAGGCGGCTTCCAACGGAACATACGAATATTCCGTTACGAACGGCCAAGTCACCATTGAAAAATACCTTGGTTCCAGCCCAGCGGTCACCATTCCCTCTAAGATCAACGGCATGAAGGTTGTTAAGATTGCAGATTATGCATTCTCAATTCCGGTTCAATTTCAGTACAATCCGAATCCGATGAACATCACCTCGCTCACATTTGAAAGCCCGAGCTATGTCACGGAAATCGGCGAAAAGGCGTTCTATCAGGCACCGCTGAAGAAAGTCATACTGCCCGCCTCTGTCACAACAATCGGACTTGGAGCTTTCTGCGGCTGCAGTCAGATGAAATCTCTGGAAATCAAGGGGCGCTGCCAGATTGGAGATATGGCATTTGAAAGCTGCTCGGCAATGACCAGCGTCAAAATTCACAAGGACAGCGTAGCCGAAAGCTCTGCATTCTCCTACTGCACTTCACTCACTTCAGTCAACCGCGCATCTGCGAACGCTCCTTTAACATTCACCTATACAACCGACGCAGCAGGCCGTCAAAAGCCAATTCTGACCACGGATAGCTATGCGCGGAAGGTCATCGCCAACTGCTTTGAAACCAGTACAAAAGTGAAGTTTATGGATGACTATATCACCGCACTGTGCAATTATGTTGTGAAAACCGAAACCAGCATTGATAAAAAAAGAACAGAAGTCGTAAACGGAGTAACGCAGCAAGTGGATGATGACTGGATGCCTGAGGCCATCAAAGCTCGTCAGCTTTACGACTGGCTGATTCGTCACTGCCAGTATGAAGATGATATTAATCAGGTTTACAACGATCAGTCTAACAACAATGCCTACAGCGCCGTTTTCATCAGCTACGCTCTGAATCAGAGAGGCGAAGGCATCGGTGAAGCTGTATGCGAAGGCTTTGCATCCGCCTATAATATGCTGCTGCAGGCAGCCGGAATTGAATCCTATCTGCTGAAAGCAACCCCAGCTCCGGGTGTCGGCGGACTGTCGCATATATGGAATCTTGTAAAGATTAACGGAAAATATTACCAGTGTGACGCATGCTGGGACGACGGCTGGACAAATACCTCGCCGAATGTGTATTACCTGAACAACTGGGGAACAAGCTATCACTTCTTCCTGAAAAGCGATACACAAATGAAAACCGCTCACAACGGCGGACTCGGCGAAGTATTCAGAAACCCTGTAATCTATAACTTAACCACCAATCCCGCTGATACACATCCGCTTTTCTGCCAGAATAACCCTGAGACCGGTAAGCAAGGGCTGAAAAACTGCTACTATAACTTTGGTGATGCAAACGAAGACGGCATTCTGGACAACAACTTCAATCTGAACACCAGTTACACAACTGATGATCTTGATTATCTGAATGCGACGGTTCCGTATTTTAATAACGGTTTTGTTCTGGATAACAACAGCCTTCCGGTCTTCTTCACTTATCTTGTGAACAGCAATCTTTCTCCGGTTGAGATTCTTTACCGCACCTGGAACGGTCAGCACATCTCATAATTATTTCATACGCTTTCATCTTCATCATTAACCGCAGAACACCCCTGTCCTTTCAATGGACAGGGGTGTTCTGTATCTGTTCAGAATTATCAGAAGCGTCCGCCGGGTCCGAAGGGAGATGTGCTGGAAGGTGCGGCTGTAATCTGTGTTCCGCCCGCCGCACTGCCGCCGAGCGTCACGCCGTAAGGACAGTCCGCAAGGAGCTTTGTGCCGTCCGAAACGGTCGTGCCGGAATAGCATGTGGAATTATCCTTGGAAGAAATGCCGGGGCTTCCGCCTGCACTCTTGAATGTCAGCAGTGCATTGCCGGACGCATCCTTGAACGTATAGGTCGTGTTCAGCGACGCATTGCCCGCGGTCATTGCGAGGTAGGTACCGCCGGTCTGGTTGATGCTGTAGCTGCCGCCGTCGCCGCAGTCCAGCGGCTCCTGACCGTTGCAGACATAGTATCCGCCGGTGATGTTGATATTGCCGTTGGAATCAAATGCATCGTGGTCGCCGTTTGCGCTGTTGACAACCACCAGTCCGCCGTTCAGATTCAGCTCACCGAAGGTGCTGCTCATAAAGCCCTGATGGAATCCGCCGCCGGGACCCTGCTGTCCGTTCTGGTTGCCGGAGTTATCCGCGCCGCCCGCAGCGTTGTAGCCGTCATCGCCGGATACAATATAAACGGTGCCGCTGTTCTGATAAATGTATACGCCCTCGACGCCCTCATAGCACTTGGGAATATAGATCTGCACATCGTCATAGGTGCCGGCATCCTTGGTGCCGACCGTGACATTGTGATCTGCGTGTACGGCATCATCCGCGCTGGAAAGCTGCAGCAGACCGCCGGACAGCGACACATTGCCCGCTGCATGAATGCAGTCATCCGAGCTGTCAACCGTGATGCTGCCGCCCTTGACCGTAATGTCTCCTGCACTGAGATAAGTCGAACCGGATTCATCGAACAGACCGCAGCACTTGATGCCCTTGGCAGAGATCTCGGTCTTGTTCGAGTTGCCGTCCATTCCGCCGCCCCACTGGCTCTGGCCGCCGCCGTTTCCGGTATATCCGCAGCCCTGATAGGTATAGATATTGATATCGCCGCCGTTGATCTCAACAGCCTGCTCAGCCTGGATGCCGTCGCCGTTTTCCGCCTTGACTTTGACCGTTCCGCCGTTGATGCGGATATAGCCCTTGCCGGAATCCGCCGTATCATTGGTGGATTTGATGCCGTCGCCCTTCTTGCTTGTGAGATCGAGCACCAGCGACTCATAGCTTTCTGCATCCGGATCGCCGATGCGGACGGAATCCTTGCCGCGGATGGCGTCATCCTCGGCCGTAACCTGAATATCGCCGTTCCAGATCTTGAGATCATCCTTGCAGACAATGCCGTCGCCGCAGTTGCCGTTGACGGTCAGCTTGCCCTTGCCCTTGATTTTCAGGTCATCGAGTGAATAAATCGCGCTGGCGCCCTTGTCAGCGTTCTCATATTCCGTGCCGTCGGAGATGACATTCTCCGTGCCGTTTTTCACGGTAATGACGCATTCATCTGCGATCTGACTGATATAAACCGGAGAATCGCTGCTGTTCGAGAGCTTCAGCCCCCGCAGATTCAGCGTGACCTGACCGTCTGCATAGGTCGTTTCATCAACATCCACCACAATCTGACCCTGTGCGCACTCGCCGTCAAGGTTGATGTCGCCGAACGAATCGGTCTTGTTTGCGGTCGGTCTGATGACCGTGACCTTTGTGCCGTCAACGGTCACATTCTGCGCTTTCTCCGCCTCTACGATCTGATCGGCAGCATTTTTCAGCGTAACGCCGTCTGCACCGAACGTGATCTGTGACACGTAAAAATCATCAGCGGCGGCCGGCTCTTCGCTGAGCATATCACGCTTCATCAGCGTCAGGTCAACAGCATCCAGCTTTTCGTCGCCGTTGCGGTCGTTTCCGGACAGTTCAATCTGCTGTTCCTCACCGAGCAGATACTTGTCCAGCTTCACACAATCCGCAAGGCTCGCCGCCAGAACCGGCAGCGCAGCCGCAGATACAGCAACAGCCGCTGCTGCAAGTGAAATCTGAAATTTTCTTTTCATGTGTAACCTTCTTTCCAAATGTACTTCCTCTGCTTTTCTTTCTGTCTATTCGCTATTTCTCTGATGATGACGGTTCGGGTCGCCCGGAAGCACTTCCGGTACGGAAAGGGGAATCCGACCGGTTCTTTCTCTGTTTTCATTATAACACGGGCATATTCCGAAATCAAGCGTATTTCTTAATTTTTTGACATTATTCACGGGATTCTGAACATCTTTTCACTGTCGTTCCACATAAATTCCTAGTTTCGTCCGCGGGGCGCCAAAGCCATCCTTGCCGGAGAAAAATCCGCTGAAAGCATCCGTCCCTTTTTCGGGTTTCCCATTGCCTTTTATTCGAGAGTATGATATAATACAGGTGAAACGGAGGCGAACATATGGATTATTTTATCGCGGGATGCACGGTCGTCTGCATCCTGATGCTGGTGTTTATCCTGATTGTGCTCTATCAGCGGAATCCCGGAAAAGAACGCAGCGCCGTGCATGATCTGCTGCGGCGGATGCAGAAGGAGGAGCAGAAGCTCCGGCGGGAGCAGTCTGCACAGACAAACGACACCATTCAGCTCTCCATGCAGATGGTCAGCGACAATCTTTCGCGCAGTCAGTCCCAGACCAGAGACACGACTGCCGCCCAGCTCCGGCAGTTTGAGGACCGCATTCAGGGGCTTGAATCTGCCAATGCGCGTTCGATGGCACAGCTGCGGGAAACCGTCACGGAACAGATGGAGCTGCTCCGATCCCACAGTGACCAGCGGCTGCAGGAGATTCGCAAAACCGTTGACGATACGCTGCAGGAGCATCTGGAAGCCAAAATGAACGAGAGCTTCAAGCGCGTCACCGAAAGCCTTGAAGCTGTCTACAAGGGACTGGGCGAGATGAAATCCCTTGCAAGCGATGTCGGCGGCTTGAAGCGCGTGCTCTCCAATGTCAAGACACGCGGCACGCTCGGCGAGATTCAGCTTGGCAGCATTCTGCAGGAGATTCTGGCGCCGGAGCAATACGATACGAATGTCGAAACTGTGCCCGGAAGCGGCCGGCGCGTCGAGTTTGCAATCAAGCTGCCGACCGAGGACGGCAAACCGGTCTGGCTGCCGATCGACTCCAAATTCCCGGCAGACTGCTATATGCAGCTGCTCGACGCGCAGGATTCCGGCGAAAAGGCTGCGGTCGATGCAGCCGCCCAGCAGCTCCGGCAGCGCATTCAGACCTTTGCCAAGGATATCCACGACAAATATCTGCACGAGCCGGATACAACGGCATTCGGCATTCTGTTTCTGCCGTTTGAGGGGCTCTATTCCGAGGTCGTCAGCAGCGGCCTGACCGAAACGCTGCAGCAGAAATATGCAGTCAATGTTGCGGGACCTTCCACAATGGCAGCGATGCTCAACGCGCTGTATATGGGCTTCCGGACGCTGGCAATCCAGAAGCAGTCCGATCAGGTCTGGCAGATTCAGAGCGGCGTCAAGGAGGAATTCGGACGCTTTGAGGAGGCGCTGAACGGCACCAAGCGAAAGCTCGACGCGGCCGGAAAGGAACTCGACCAGCTTGTCGGTGTGCGGACAAGAGCCATCAACCGCAGGCTCGCGGATGTGCAGCGGCTCGGTCTGCCCTCCCCTGCCCCGGAACAGAATCTGAACAACAGTCGAAAGGAAAGATATGACAATCTATGAATTCCCATTCTGGCTCGCAGAAGTGCTGTTTGCGGCAGCATGGATTGCCGTGCGCGCTGTGTTCTGCATCTGCCGGAAGAAAATTGATCGGAAGCGCGAAGCAATGCTTCTGCTGATGTATATCAATCTCGCGGTGCTGCTGCGCATCGTGTTCTTCCCGATAGAAACGATGAACGGACATGTGCAGCCGCTGCAGTTTATCCCGTCAGAGGTGCTCCCGCTGCGGGTCAACCTGATTCCGTTTGTGCATATTCTGGAATTTGATAACCGCCGCGATACGCTGCTGAACATCATCGGCAATGTTACCATGTTCATCCCAAGCGGCATTGTGCTGCCTGTGCTTTATCAAAAGCTGAACAGCTTCCTGAAGGTCACTGTAGCCGGTGCGCTGCTCTCACTCTGCATTGAGCTGCTGCAGCTGCCGTTCAGCGTTCGTGCAAGTGATATCGACGATCTGCTGCTCAATACATGCGGCTGCGCGATCGGCTATGCACTCTATGCAGGCGTCAGAAAAATATTACGGAGAAATGAGCGGCCGGAAAAAGCCGCGTAATAAGACGGATGCGCAAAATGCATTGACATTATCATAAAAATGTGCTATGATGAGAAAAGGAGAGTGCCTATGTGGAATTCTTTATATACAGCCGGCGAATCCGGACCCGAAGGCGGCGTCATCCTGCGCGATGAGGAATACATGAATGCGTGCAGAATTACGCTCGAACGCTGCGGCACTCACTATGCCGTGACATGCGGCATCTACGGTGCCTTCTGCCATACCGCCTACTGCGGGGACACGGATCATCTGCAAAAGTATGAGAACATGAAACAGGAGCTTCAGGCATTTCTCAGGAGGGACACCACAGCAGAAGATGAGATTGTTTTTTACGAATCATTTGCTGCAAAATACTGAACGCTGCCCGTTCGGTAAATGAATCAAGGGGAGGAACCATACCATGAAAATCTTTCAGAAGCTGCTCGCCGCAGCGTGCAGTGCCGCAATGCTGCTGAGCGCAATGCCGCCGTTCCGTGCCGGAGCCGCGGATATCGCGCATGATCCCAGCCGGAATGTGCAGACAGAGGGCGTCGGCAATCCGTTCAATTTCGGAGAGCGCATGGCGCCGGAGGGCACTTCTGTCGAAGAGCTGCGGAAGCTCGCCCACAATATGACCGTTCAGCAGTGCAAATACGCGCTGTATAAGGAAATCGACGAGCACTGGGATCTCATCAGTGTGCGCTTCGGCCAGACTGACCGCGAAAAGGTCTATGCCCTGTTCCTCGGCGTCGGTACGCTGGAATCGACCCTCGGCGGCAACGGTGACGGCTCGGACATCGAAACGGCATTCTCCGAAGGATTTGCCGTCAGCTCCGCCCACGCATACGGCACGCTTCAGACTGCCGTCACCGCGTTCCGGGATCCCGGCACCAGCTTCATGCAGGAGGAGGACGTACCGGAACTGGAATGGTACGATCTGACCAAGGAAAACTTCTATGACGCAATCATCTCTGACCATATGGGCATCCGCAAAATCATTCACTTCATCCGGCAGGCAATGGTCGATTATAATCTGACCGGCTGGCAGGTCGTCCGCGGCGCGCTCAAAGGCCATAATACCGGATGGGCTGACTATCAGCCTGAAAATCAGGGCTACTACGCAAACTATCCGGATGAGGGCGCTGCTCTCGCACAGTGGTACTACGAGGAAGGCCACCTCTACGACAATGTGTTCACATGGACGAAAGCTGAGGCCGCTGCAAAGCAAAGAGCCGGCAATCCGTGGGAGGACTGGTGGTACGATAAAGAGCCGAGCCTCGCAGAGATCTCCTCTCACCCGCAGACAACCACTGCGGCTACACAGACAACCACTACGACGACACAGACGACCACAACCGCAACCACAACACCGGAGATCATACAGAATACGCTGATGGGTGATGTCAACCTCAACGGCGCTGTCGATGTTGCGGATGTCGTGCTGCTCTCAAAGTTCCTCGGAACAACCGAAACGCTCAACGAAAAGCAGGGCAAAGCGGCGGATATGGACTTCAATTTCAAGCTGAATGTCATTGATCTGACGCTGCTGAAACGCTATCTGCTCAGTCAAAAATGAGTCTTTTGGGATTTTTGCAATGATTTTGTGCAAACTGCCGAAATCGAAGAAAATGCGAAAATCCCCTTGACTTTTCCCCTCTGTTTTGATATAATAATCGAGTAGTGAATGCGAGTGTGCTGGAATTGGCAGACAGGCTAGCTTGAGGTGCTAGTGCTCGAAAGGGCGTGTGGGTTCAAGTCCCGTCACTCGCACCACTATTTTCTTGTCCCATAGGACGAGCGATGACAGTTTACCATATGGAAAGATGGCTGAGCTGGTCTAAGGCGCACGACTGGAAATCGTGTGTGCGTTAATAGCGCACCGAGGGTTCGAATCCCTCT
>JAFRTG010000020.1 GCA_017427265.1 Oscillospiraceae bacterium
CCCCTGCTCTACCAACTGAGCTAAAGAGGCATACGACCTGGATGGGACTCGAACCCACGACCTCCGCCGTGACAGGGCGGCGTTCTAACCAACTGAACTACCAGGCCATTCGTCAACCTGTCACCGTTTTGAGTGTTTCATTTCCCTCAGGCGACTATGTCATTATACTACATTTGACTCGAAATGTCAATAGGAAAATCGAAAAAAATCCGCTTTTGTTTCTTTGCACAAATCTATTCAAGGATGATTAGAAAATAGTGACGTTTCAATGTGGCGTATGCATTCAGTTCAAACCGTTTTCGCCGTTCTTTGCAAAGAGCTGCAGGACGGCCGTCCGCAGTGGCTGAAGCTCCGGTGACTGCAATTCCGGATCTTGCCTGAGCAGCTGTTTTGCAGCCATCTGTGTTTCTGAAACAAGCGGCATATTGCTGCAAAAGGCTGCCTGCATGAGCGGCGGCATACCGTGCTGCGCATTACCAAAGAAATCGCCGGGGCCGCGCAGCCGCAGGTCTTCTTCCGCGATTGCAAAGCCGTTGACCGTCCGGCTCATGATCTTGAGCCGTTCCCGCGCATCCTCGCGGCGGCTGTCTGTCACCAGAATGCAATAGCTCTGCTGTACCCCTCTGCCGACACGGCCGCGAAGCTGATGCAGCTGCGCCAGACCGAAACGGTCAGCATTCTCAATCAGAATCAGCGTTGCGTTCGGAACATCAACGCCGACCTCGACAACGGTCGTACAGACCAGCAGGTCAATCTCATGCGCCTTCATTGCTGCCATGACCGCTTCCTTATCCTGCGGCTTCATCTTGCCGTGGAGCAGCCCGACGCGATATTCCGCAAACGCTCCGTTTTTGAGCGTTTCCGCATAGGACTCTGCTGCCTGCACATTCTCCAGCGTGTCGGATTCCTCGATCATCGCACAGACAAGATACGCCTGCTCCCCTGCATCGAGATGCTCCTTGATAAAGCCGTATGCACGCTCGCGGTAACCGCCGGTGACAGCAAATGTCTGGATCGGCAGACGTCCTTTCGGCATCTCGTCCAGAATGGTGATATCGAGGTCGCCGTAAATAATCAGCGCCAGTGTGCGCGGAATCGGCGTTGCGGACATAACCAGCTTGTGCGGGCAGCCGCCTTTTTCTGCAAGAGCTGCACGCTGCGCAACACCGAAGCGGTGCTGCTCATCCGTAATCACAAGGCCAAGCGATGCAAATTCGATGTCCTTCTGTATAACAGCATGTGTTCCGACAATCACCTTCGCGGTTCCGTCGGCAATTTTCTTTTTGATTTCACGCTTTTCCTTGGCCTTCGTGGAGCCTGTCAGCAGAACCGGTTCCAGTCCGATCGGTTTGAGAAAATCTGTCATGGTCTGCAGATGCTGTTGTGCAAGAATCTCGGTCGGCGCCATGAGAACAGTCTGATAGCCGTTTTTGGCTGCATATGCAGCGGCGGCCGCCGCAACGACGGTCTTGCCGCTGCCGACGTCACCCTGCAGCAGACGGTTCATCGGACGGTCGCTGCAGAGATCTTTGCAAATGGATGTGATCGCGCGCTGCTGCGCACCGGTCAGCGGAAACGGCAGCGCAGAAAAGAAATCGTCCATCGGCGTATCAGGCGCCATCGGCGTTGAAATCTGTACGGATGCACGGTGCTTCAGCATCAGCGTACCGAGCTGGAACTGCAGCAGCTCCTCAAATGCGAGCCGGTGTCTGGCTTCATCAAGCTCCTGCTTGTTTTCCGGACGGTGAACCGCCCGCAGCGCATCTGTCAGAGAGATCAGCCTGTAATCCCGCATGAGCTCCGGCGGAAGCGTTTCAAACGGTTCCTTTTCCAGATAGGTCAGAGATTTTTGGATATTTGTCCGCATCATGGCGCTTGTCAGACCGGTTGTCTGCGGATAAACCGGCTGCAGAAGCAGCGCGCTTTCAACCTTCTGTACCTGCGGTGCCTGCATCTCCCTGCGCAGCAATCCGCCTGAGAGCTTGCCGTAAGCATAGTATTCTTCTCCGGCCTTCATCGCCTGATAGGTGTACGGAGTATTGTAGAACACAAGCAGCATTTCGGAGACGCCGTCAGAAACAACGACACGGTAGAGCGAAAAGCCCTTCCGGACAAAGGAGGGCGTCAGCTTTTGTTTTACCGTGCACCGGACAGCAACCGGAACGCCGTTTTCGGCGTCTGCGATCATGACAGGAGAGGTATAATCAATGTAACTGCGCGGAAAATGAAACAGCAAATCATACGGCGTGTCAATTCCCATTTTATGATATTTCGCCGCACGCTTTTCCCCGACACCGGGCAGCGTTTCAATCGGCTGATACAATTCATTCATGGCTTTTTTTCCTTTGATGAACACATTATAATTGTTCTCAGTATAGCACAATCCCCCGTAGTTGTCAAGAAT
Organism: Oscillospiraceae bacterium; assembly: GCA_017427265.1. Classification (GTDB taxonomy): domain Bacteria; phylum Bacillota; class Clostridia; order Oscillospirales; family Ruminococcaceae; genus Firm-04. The sequence goes on from JAFRTG010000020.1 coordinate 2,405, forward strand.
CCGTGCGGGTGCGAAGCGGATTTCGGCAAGGTACTTGACAATTTTTACCGTTTATGATAAAATAGGGATGATAAAAGGGAGTAGCCGGCAGCAATGCTGTCGTTCGCTGCGTCATACCCGGTGCGGTTCATCCCGCACCCGCACGAAAATCAAACGGCAAGACTTTTATCGCACGGAAACAAGTTGCTTCTGCTGCGATAGAGGTCTTTTTTGTTGGCCGGAGCTGCTTCAGAACAGGAGGTTGTAATGGAAGTACTTTATCAAAATTTGTTTAACCTGGACGTAAAAATGGTCATCATGTGGCTGATCGGCGGAATCCTGATCTATCTTGCAATCAAAAAGGACATGGAGCCGACACTGCTCCTGCCGATGGGCTTCGGTGCGATTCTGGTCAACCTGCCGCTCTCCGGTGCCGTTACGCAAGGACTTGAGGAAGGCCCGCTGAGCATCCTCTACAAGGCCGGTATTGCGAACGAACTGTTCCCGCTGATTCTGTTTATCGGTATCGGTGCGATGATTGACTTTGGCCCGCTGCTTTCCAACCCGATTCTGATGCTTTTCGGTGCTGCTGCACAGTTTGGCATTTTCTTTACGCTCTGCACAGCTTCCATGTTCTTCGATCTCAAGGATGCGGCGTCGATTGCAATCATCGGTGCTGCGGACGGCCCGACTTCCATTGTTGTCGGGCAGAAGCTGCAGTCGAATTATATCGGCGCAATTATGGTCGCTGCGTATTCCTATATGGCACTTGTTCCGATCATTCAGCCGCCGATCATCAAGCTGCTGACAACGAAAAAAGAACGCAAAATCCGCATGGAATATACGCAGAAGCCGGTCTCCAAGACCACGCGCATTCTGTTCCCGATTTTCATCACGATTATTGCCGGACTTTTTGCACCGGCATCTGTTGCGCTGGTCGGCTTCCTGATGTTCGGCAATCTGATTCGTGAATGCGGCGTGCTGGACAGCCTCTCCGAGACTGCACAGAAGGCACTTGCAAACCTTGTCACGATCTTCCTCGGCATCACGATCGCCTCGCAGATGCAGGCAGAAAACTTCCTGAAGGTCGATACACTGCTGATTCTGTTCCTCGGTCTCGTTGCATTTATCTTCGATACGGCAGGCGGTGTCATCTTTGCAAAGATCCTCAATCTGTTCCTCAAGAAGAAGATTAACCCGATGATCGGCGCTGCCGGTATCTCTGCATTCCCGATGTCCGGCCGTGTTGTGCACAAAATGGCTCTGAAAGAAGACCCGACGAACTTCCTGCTGATGCAGGCAACCGGTGTCAATGTTTCCGGTCAGATCGCATCCGTCATTGCCGGCGGTCTGATCCTCAATTTCTTCCTGCACTGATCTGAAAGGAGTGTCAAACCATGTTTCAAATCATGATGCTGTTTGCACCGATGCAGTTTGTGGAAAATCTGCGTTATATGGGGCTTGGTATGCTCGGCATTTTTATCGTGATCGGCGCAATCGCTTTGATGACGATGCTTCTGAATCATCTCACTGCATCCAAGCAGGATGACTCGAAAGACTGAGGGTACCGCGATGGCAGAGGATCAAAACGATAAGCAGCAGCTCACAGTTTTGCTGCCGCCGGATGAACCTGAAAAACCGGAGCCCGGATTTGTCCCCTATGCCGCTGAGGCACTGAAGGCTGCGGATAAAAAACAAAAGCGGAAGATCGTTCTTCTGCTGATTCTGATTTTGCTCTCAGCAGCAGGATTTGTCTTTGCATATCTTGCCAAAACGCAGAATTTTTATCAGAAAACACTGATGTCTTTGAAATTCAATTATCTTGACGGCGAGATCGAAGGCGAAACAGATGAGTATTCCGAGGGTGATCTGTCTGCTGCGCTGTCCGATCAGTGCCGCGGCAAGCAGATTCAGGCGGAAGCTGTTCTCTATACATTTAATGAAGAAGGCGCACTGTTTGATTCGCTTTCGGCCTATTCGTATTCTTACACGCCGCAGGAACAGATGCTGAGCATTTGCTCCGGCACTTCCGGATGGCTTTCCAAAAGAAAATCTCAAATGCGTCTGACAGCTGAAAACGGGTTTGAGATCAAGGAAAAAGGCTCCTGGCATCAGCAGCAGGAAGGCTCTATGCCGCTGCTTTATGATCTCTTTTTTGAAACAAAATCTGATGACAGCAAACAGTTCCAGTTTCGCGGAACACAGAAATCTACCATCGAGAAAAAGCCTTACACACTGGAGGTCTGGACACTCTGCGACAAGTCCACGGGCAAAACAATCTATTATACGATGTACCGCTATTTTTCAGGTATGACGCTTGCAGGCGTCCGCGTTCTGAGCAGCGAGAACAAGCTGATGGATGTGTACGATATCCAGAGCTATTCGATTTCATAACAAAACAGCCGCAGTCAATTTTATGTGCTGCGGCTGTTTTCTCATTTCTGTACTGTGCAGAGCAGCAGGCCGAAGGAGACAGTCGTCGTCAGCGACTGGATTTGCACAAGCCTTGCGGCATTCTCCGGCGCGGTTTTATGCGCATAGGGAGTCATCGCAAAGAGTGCCTGCAGATGCTCAGCCGGCACAGTCATCCTGTATTCGATTGTGCGGAGCTGCGTAAGTTCAAAGCCTTCCGGCGCGCTGCGGACAGGTCTGTTTTCATACGGTTCGTCGTAGATCAGTTCCTTCATCTCCCAGAGATGGCGTTCCAGCGGAATCGCCCGGAGAAGCGTTCCGCCCGGTTTCAGGATTCTGCGGAATTCAGCAGGCTCACACGGCGCAAAGAGATTCACAATTCCGTCGCAGGAAGCGTCTGCAAGCGGAATATGATTGACGGATGCAACCGCCCAATGCGTATCAGCGCGAAGATTCTGCTGATTGGCTCTTGCAGCCGCGTACCGAAGAATCTCCGGTGAAATATCAATCCCGGTCAGTGCAGCATGTATCCCCCGCTGGCGAAGCAGTTCCAGCAGCCTGCATGCATACCAGCCCTCGCCGCATCCGATATCCGCAATGCACTCCAGATGGTTTTCCGTTGCGAGTTCAGCTAAATGATCCAGGAGAGGCTGATAGTAGCCTGCATTCAGAAATTCACGGCGCGCTTTGCCCATTTCCGCGTCATCTCCGCGCTGCCGGTGCTTCTGACGCTGCAGCAGATTCACATAGCCGGATTTTGCACGGTCAAAGCTGTGTCCGCCCGGACACACATACCGTTTTTCTTCCGCGGTCAGCATTCCGCTGCATACCGGACAAATCAAATTCATATGGATCCCCCGTTTCATTTGAAGCTGATATTATTATAGCAAATACAACAGAAAATTGCAACGGCTCATTCAAAAAAATATCTGTATAAAAGCAGTCTTTTCGGGCAAGATACAGACAGAAAGCGGCTGATTTGCCGCCGGTGCGTGCCGTATTCCGCGGCGGCCGTACTGCTTGCACGCGGATACAGGAGACTGTATATGAAAGATCAGAACGCACCGCTCTGGCGGAACGGACAGATGCCCTCCTCTGATGAGGGCCGTGATGTGCAGAACGACGCTGAGCGTCAGGCACAGCAGGCGAACGAAAAAAGCGAACAGCAGAAGCGCTCGCATTGAAGCAATCCCCGGCACACGTTTCTGACGATGTGCCGGGGATTGCTTTTTTAAGCGCGTTTATAAAGCGTGACATTTCGGAACGTAATCGGAGAACTGGTTTCTCCAATGAACACGACGATCTCGCAGCTGTCGTCTGCATCCGGCATATCGAATGCCTTCAGAACGGTTTCCTCTGCGCCGTCTGTATTCATCGTGCCGGTGCAATAAACCTTTTCAGGATGATGCATACTGCGCACGGCATAGCCGACTGCAATCCCCTTCTGCGGCGCTGCGTTGAACGAAAGCTCGTAGCTGCCTGCGGGCAGATTCAGATTTCGTACATAGGCCGTGATGGATTCCGGCGACGTTCCGGGCGCCGATACGTTCACATTCAGAGACTTGTCCCATTCACTGAAATACGGCCATGCATTTGCGCCGGATTCCTTGTCGATGTCAACACCGTATTCTCCGTCAGCAGCAAGATCAATGCCGATTTTGGACGATTCTCTGCCGATTGCCGTACAAATTTTATCGGCAAGCAGATAGGCATTCAGCTGATGCGTTTTTGCAGACGGATGCCAGTCGGCGCCGTAGCCGTCATCCTGCTTTTGGGTCGGCGCCTGATAGCAAGTGATTTTTTCATCTCCGACTTCCTGCACCGCAGCTTCCAGATATGGATAAAGCTCATTCCCGCCCATAATGCCGAGCATACAGATCACCGCTGCATCGGGATTGTTCTGCCGGATTTCTTTCAGGAACGAGGCATACTCTGCCTGATATTCCGGTCCGCGGGTTTCGATATCTTTTGATGCATAGGAGCTGTCATTCGTTCCAAGATTTACAACAATGACATCACTCGGATGCGCGGCAAAATCCCACGGAACTGCATAGGGTGACTGCTTCGCAATATTGCCGTAGACCGGCGGAACAAGCGAGCCCTCTTGTCTGGATCCGTCACTGGTGTAGCCGGAGACAATTCCGTAACCGCTGTAAGATACGGCACTGTAATCCGCATCGAGCAGCTGCGCGGTCAGATACGCATAGGACTTCGAGAAATTTTCTGTTCCGGTTTCAAATCCGACATACTGCGTTTCAGCCTCAACGCCGTATGCACAGGTGATCGAATCACCGATGAACTCAATCGAGAGCGACTTTGCGGGCACAGCCTTCACGGGCTCGGCAGCTGAGGAGAGAACATCGAACTGTTTCACGCCGACTGCGCCGTTATTTGCTTCCGAAAGGTGCATGATTTTCACTGTTACAGTCTGCTGCTTGCTGCCTGTGAACAGAGGAACAACCTGTTCCTCCTCCCCCATTACAACGTCCTGAATCAGCTCATCGTTGACATAAATGCCATACCGCGGACGGTATTTCACATCTGCATGTACGGCGCTGTCGCCGGCAATCGTAACGGATGCTTCTGTCGCGGTAACCGTACACTCGACCGCAGATCCGCTGTGCACAAGCCATGTCACGCCGTTGGCCGTCAGCGTTCTGCCGATCAGCTTAGTGTGCGCAGCATCTGCCGGAATTGACTGCGCAGTCGGTGTACCGGTATCCGGCGATTTCAGCAGATCACGCTTCATCAGCGTCAGATCAACCGCACTGATGCAACCATCCGTGTTGTAGTCGTCTGCGGCTGCCGGTGGTGCCGCAACAGTCAGTGCTTTCAGCAAATGGTCAACCTCTTTCCTTGATACCGCAGCAGCATGCAGCGGTATTGCAGCTTCTGCTGACAGCACAGCAGCCGTCAGAAAAGCCATTCTCTTTCTATTCATATCAGAGCCTCCACTCTTTCAATGATGTGTTTATTATATCATATTACTGCAAGAAGTTCAACAAAATAGCTATAACAGGTGACAATCCGATATGAGAAAGTCACCTTATCACATTATCAGACGCAAAAAATCCCGCACAGTCATCCTGTACGGGATTTTTTCATACATCACAACCGGATCCGGGAAATCAATTCTGCAGATCCGTTGTTTCCGAGGAAACAAAATCGGTCATACCATAGGCTGCATCTTCTGCAACCGGACCGGTAAAATCAACAGGCGCAGTACTCTGAACTGCATTTGTCTCAGTAGACTGCGTTGCAGCCTCCCGATACTCAAAGGAAAACTTCGGAGACTTCAGTCCGAGCGTACCCCGCAGTGCATTGCCCCGCACGCGAACTTGCCCGCCGATCACGGCATTGGCTACATAGCCGCCGTCACCGTACTCAAGTTGAATCCATTCATATGGGTTGCCTGTGAGTGTCACTCCATAAGCTGCCTCGAGCTTTGCTTTGAGCTCGCTTGCAGAAAAGATCTTGCTGCTGTTGTAATTCGGGTCAGATGACTCGTCATGGTTAACGGTGACGCTTCTCAGATACGGAAGATCTGCACAGAAAATATCTTTGCAGGAAGCAGTTGCACCGCCGCTGGATGCATAGAAGGAAGTCAGTGCCGGAGCGTTGTTATAATAAACAGCAACGCCGACAACGGATTTCACGGCATCCACAACTCTCTGAGACGGGTTCGGCTTGCAGATCATTCCGTTTCCGCCGCCGTTATAGAGGTAATAGGTATAGGCTGCAACAGCCTGTGCCTTGATTGCCTCAACGGAGAATTCTGAACCAATCTCATTGTTGCAAATCTGGGACAAAATTGAGACAATCGTGTCGGTCTTGCCGCCGACTGTCATCAGCTGGGTTTCCGGCGCGCCTGTCTGAACAAGCGTTGTGCCGGGGTAATAAAGGTTTAAAATCTGTTCATACGACCAACCGTCGTACATGGCGTAGAAGTTAGCGCCGTTCTGGCTCATTCCGACGCCATGTCCGTATCCGGACGAATAAAAGATCACGCTGTCAGGGTCTGCAATAACAGGCTGCTTGGCCGTGATTGCAGGTTCTGGAACTGTCGCAGCGGTTGTCGTAGTAATCGGTTCCTCACTATTTACACTGTTACTTCTGATATCAGTTGTCGTTGCAGTGGTCGTCGTAAGCGGTTCGTCCGGCTCCGTGTACGCTGCCTCATAGCTGATCAGCGTCAGGCTCTTATCATATTCATAAAGATCCGCCTTCCACCAATCGGCAACATCATACGCATTTGCACCTGCATTCAGGCTGCTCTGAGGGGCAACAGGTCCTGAAACGGCTTGTACGTCCGTTTCATTCTCATAGTCGCCGGTCGTTGCGGCAAATACGGTATGGGCAGCTCGGGAGCGCAGCATGACGTCTCTGTCGCTCTGCATTGCACATGTACTGGTGAAACACAGAGACATGGATACCAGAATCGCCACGCGGTTTCTTCGCGTTCGAGCTTGCATAGTTTCTCTCCAATATTTCAATCTCACCGGGTTGGCCCGGCTTTATTTCCCCGAGATTGCTGCGGGGATTTTGTCTAATCGTTTGTGTCCTCCCTTCGCCGAGGGTGAGCCCAATTCTCAGTCCTCGCGCGCACCATACAGGAACGGTGCATTGTTCTGCGTCGCAGTGAATCTGCGTACATCTCTCTGCTTAGCTGCTTAATTTCATATTGCGGAGATGTGCGCCGCGGAGTACCCGCGTTTGAGCATGGCTGTTCGCTCATGACTCATTACAATATGAAGCAGCGAAACCGAAAGAAAGCAGTCCGCACAAAGCGGAAACCAGTACGTTTACCTCCTTGTCGTCCCATTTTCTCACGGCTTGATTTTTTGTAATCAATCAAAGCCTGAATCACGATTTCGGTCCGTAGGGAACGAATTTACTGGGATCGTAATTTTCAGGGTTGCCTGCATCATAGTAGGCAGTCGGGTACAACACATTGTCATTCAATGTGGCATTCTTTGTACCCTCATAAAGATCTTCGCCGGCACGAACCTGACGGCACATGAGAATCAGCTTGGCATCTTTGACCAATCCATTGCACGTGTACAGCGACAGGATTGGATCTCCGTACTTCACATCAACATCATTGCAGATCAGTGTGCGTTTTTTTGCTTCGTTCACATAGTCATAGAACACTTCTTCAGTGGGGAATTCCAGCGTATTCCAGCAATCAAAAGCGTACTTAGAAGTGTAATCCTCGCCGTCAACGATAAAGATTGCAAAAATCTTGTACTTATAATGATTGTAGACCGATGAAAACTCCACGATCGGATGCTCGCTGTAGAAATACGGATTGTTGATATAGTCGCGTAGGCTTCCGAACATTGTTCTGTTGTTCATGTTATGACCGTAAACGAAAATGTTTCCGGAATTGTCATAGACGCGGCGATGGTCAACCGCCTCGTCAAAGTGGCACCGGTAGTCCATGAAGATACAGCCTGATTTGCTGGGCTCCTGTTTGAACGTCCGGTACAGGTAATACTCATTGGTATTAACCTTGATATCCTGAGATTTTTTCTGGACAACGGGATAGCTGACGACGGTGCCGGGTATATTGATGTGACCGACGAAATCGGGATTGATCTTCAGCCAATCCGCGAGCTCGTTGTACTCAAGATACTCGAACTCCTGACCCATCTGCTGTTCGTCCTCCTGCTGTTCGTTCTGGAAAGAGCGGTTTTTCAGTGAATCCTCGTAAAGTTTTTCCAGTTCTGCATACTCCTTCTTGGCCTTGTACCGGTCAATGTAGTAGCTGCTGATCAGAAATGTACAAACTCCGACAACAACGAGAGCCGTTGAAAAAACGATTTTCCGGACCGCCTCAAAGGGCGTATCTCCTTTCCATGGGAACACGTTTTTCAGAACATCAGTAAAAGTGGTTTTGCTTTTTTTCTTCGCACTCTTTTTCAGCTGCGGAGACTTCACTTCAGGCTCAGCATTATCCGCCGGCATCGTATATGCCCTCGGATTCCGCCGTTCCCTCGGCTCGGCCGCCGCCTTTGGCCTTGCATGGGGATGCGCAGCCGCCTCCCGCCTTGCATTCGCATGAGCGGATGCTTCCGAAGAACGCGGAGAATATTCGACACGCGGTTGTGAATGTGTATTGCTGTGACGTTTTTGTTCGACTTCATCTAAAATGGCCGCGATGTCGTCCCGATCCGTGCTATGCAGTCTGTCAATCCGGCGTTCCGCACTTTTCAGAACATCGTCCGCTGAAGGTTCTGCACGTCCAGCAGCGCCTTTCAGCATCGGTCGTCCCTCATAGGTGCTCCGCCTGACCGGCCGACCGGCATTCTGATTGCTCAGGGAGCCGTAACCGGGTTCCGTCTTTCTGCCCCATCCGTTTCCGGATGCTGCATCAGAGCGGTTGGGTTGTTCATAGGGGTTTCGCGGTTGATTCATATAAGAACGCCTCCATCATTTGCTTCCGTTCTGCATCGGGCAGTGCAGGAACAGCACATTCCTCAGCAGAACCTCTGCGCAGGTTCGCCGACCCGAGAGTCTGTACATCTCTCAGGCAAGCAGCAGTTGTTTCGCTAACTGAAACACGCATAACGCGGTCATGTGCCGGATACCGTCCCGGTCGAGCTCCGGAAATTCCGAGAGCCGCAGCAGGGTGGCAGCAATCCTGTTCTGAAAGGCAAAACCCGCATATACGGTTCCGACGGGAAGTTCCGACGAACCGCCTCCGGGTCCGGCCAGACCGGTCACTGTCAAACACAGATCCGCACCGGAAAGGTGCTGCAGGCCCTCCGCCATGGCATATGCTGTCTGGCGGCTGACTGCTCCGTATTCGGCAAGAATACCGGACGGGACATGAAGCAAGTGTTGCTTCATCCGATCAGAGTAGGTGCAGACTCCAAGCTCAATCACCTGTGATGCGCCTGACACTGATGTAATACGTTCAGAGAGCAGACCGCCTGTCAGACTTTCGCCTGTTGCTACAGTAAGCCTATTCTCCATTAGATATTGTACTACATCATATACGGTCTTGTCAAGGTCGCCGCACATGATTTCGGAGTTTCTGCCAAATTCCGGCTTTATAATCTGTTCAATATTCACATTTATCACCAATATCACATTTTACGCAGTATTCACTGTGATTTTCTCAGCAGCTCAGAGCATCTGCGATTCGGAAATATACTGTGCAAACACCTTTTTCTGTGCGCCGGCGATCGCTTTTTCCACAAGCGGGGCAAAATCGACCTCTGCCTGTGCTGCGGCGATATCTTCAAGATCCGGCCGCAGCTTCGGATGCCGCGGTGTAAAGACGGTGCAGCAGTCCTCATAGGGCTGAATCGAAATATCGTAGGTATCAATTTTTCTGGAAATGTCAATGATCTCGGTTTTGTCCATACCGATCAGCGGACGGAGCACCGGCATCGTTGCGACCGCATCCGTGCAGGCCAGTGCCGGGAGCGTCTGACTGGCGACCTGACCGAGACTCTCGCCTGTGACGATTGCACCGCAGTCCTCCTGCAGTGCGAGCTTGCACGCGATCTCCATCATCAGACGGCGCATCAGAATCGTGAAGAATTCTTCCGGGCAGTTCCGCTGCAGCTCCTCCTGAATCTCCGTAAACGGCACGCAGTAGAAAGCCATGCTGCCGCACCACGGCGTCAGCTTTTCGCAGAGCTGTTCAACCTTGAGCAGCGCGCGCTCAGAGGTGTAGGGCGGGCTTGCGAAGTGGCACGCGGTAATCCGCAGGCCGCGCTTTGCCATCATATAGGCAGCGACCGGGCTGTCGATGCCGCCGGAGAGCAGCAGCATGGCGTTGCCGGATGTTCCGACCGGCAGACCGCCTGCGCCCTTTTCCCTTGCGGCGTGAACATATGCATTCGTATCGCGGATCTCGACCGTGACTGTGATATCCGGATTCGTGACATTGACTTTCAAATGCGGATAATGGGACAGCAGAATGCCGCCGAGCTCCGCACAGATCTGCGGCGACTTCATCGGGAAGGTCTTGTCCGCACGCTTTGCCTCAACCTTAAAGGTCTTTGCGCCGGTCAGCGCTTCCTCAAGATACGGCACAGCCTTCGCGGAAATATCTGCAAATGCCTTTTCGCAGGTCAGCGCACGGCTGAGCGCTGCAATCCCGAACACCTTTTTCAGACGCGGCATCGCGGCGGCGAGCAGCTCGTCCGCTTCCGTATCCGATTTCGTTTCCGGAATCACGTAGATCGTGGACTGCGCCTTGGAATAAGAAAACTTGCCGAGCTTTTTCAGCCGGTAGCGGATATTCCGCAGCAGCACATCCTCGAATGTTCCGCGGTTCAGACCCTTCAGCGCCATTTCGCCGTATTTGACCAGAATGATTTCTCTCATCGCAAACTCCTTAATATTGTTTTATGATTTATAGTATGACTCAGTCAGATTCAGACTCATGAAAATCATGTTCTCAGCCTGACGGAATCCGTTTTTCAGATAGAATTTTTCACTTGGCAGACCCTTGGATGTATTCAGCACGATGTTGACAGTGCCGCTCCGCTTCTGATCTGCCGCAATAAACGTAAGCATTTCGCTGCCGGTTCCCCTGCCCTGCCGTTCCGGGCGGATGCAGAATTCGTCAATCATGTATTCCCGTCCGAAAAGATAGGTGACATTCCGGCCAGCGGCAAATCCGATGATTTCGCCGTTTTCTTCATATACATATCCGACGGAAAGCGGCGAACACATCAGCTCTGAAATACGTGTTTCCGCAAGTGAATCCGTCCAGTTTTCATTCCACGGCTCTGCTGAAAACGCAGCGCAGAATACTGCGGCACATGCAGTCAGATCCGCCTGTTCATATCTTCTTATCATGATATACACCACATCAAAATTGTAACTGCCAGCCAAACGAAAAACAGAAGTGTCAGAAGAATCAGAGTGATCCAGCCGCCCCGAACCTGCCGCGGCGGACCGGAAACCTCCGGCGCCGCATAGCGCGGATTGGCAAAGTAAAACACATGCGGGCGCGCCTTTTCATAGCGGATCCGGACGGCCTCGCCCTGCTGAAGCTCCGGCGCAAACTGTTCCAGCTGCCACCGGATCGGGCGTGTCGGCAGCTGAGCAGCCACTTTTTTGCCCGCTTCATTCTGATACTGAACCGTGATTTGTGCACGCTGCTTCTCCCGCGCCTGAAAAAGCGTCCGCTGATAAACAACAGCCGCGATTACCGCATCTGTTTCGACTGTCTCACCGAGCTTGCGCGGATGCTTTTCGCGCCATTTGATATGCCATGCTTCACTGAGCACGCCGCAGGCCAGCACAATCCGCAGGATATCAAGGATGACTTCTGTCGTTTTGTTTTTCATAGCTGTTCTCCCGCTGCATCAGCGCTTCCGGACAAGCCGCTCCCTTGCCTCCCGCAGTGCCTCACAGAGTGCGGTAATGTCTTCCGGCTTGTTCTCGGAACAGAAGCTCACGCGGAGCGTGCTGTCTGCAAGATCGGGATGAATGCCGAAGGATTCGAGCACACCGCTCTGCTTGCCCTTTGAACAGGCAGAACCGCTGGAGACATAAATGCCTTTCTCCGAAAGGAAATGCAGCATGGTTTCAGATTTCCGTCCCTTTACGGAAAAGCTCAGGATATACGGTGAGCCGTTATCCGGCGAGTTGATTGTCACATCGTCAAATGCGGACAGCTGCCGGATGCATTCTGCGCGAAGCCCGGTGACATATTCCGCACGCTGCGCAATCGTCCCGCGCAGTGCACCGACTGCCGCACCGAATCCCGCAATCAACGGAACCGACTCCGTGCCCGGACGCAGACCGCCCTCCTGTTCGCCGCCCTTCATCAGATTGGCAAGACGCACACCCTTCTTACGGTAAAGCGCACCGATTCCTTTGCAGGCGTGAACCTTATGTCCGCTGACCGTCACAAGGTCAGCAAACAGCTTTTCCGGACTGACCGGATATTTCATAAAGCCCTGCACCGCATCGCAGTGCGTGATGACATCCGGATGCTCCCGCTTGATCTGCGCAAACGCCTTCTGAACCGGCATGACATGTCCGGTCTCGTTGTTGACCAGCATCATCGTGACGAGACAGGTATCATCATTGACAGCGGCTGCAAATGCAGCAGGATCCATAACACCGTCTGCGCCCGGTTCAATCCGGATGACTTCATAACCTTCCGCTTCGAGCAGTTCGCATGCACCGCGTACCGAGGCATGCTCAACCGCCGAAGTCACAATACGGCGCTTCCGTCTGCCGTAGGCATGGGCAGCACCGAGAATCGCAATGTGATTGCTTTCCGTTGCGCCGGATGTAAAAATAACCGTCCCCGGCTCACAGCCGAATACTGCTGCAATCTGTTTGCGTGCGCCTTCGACAATCAGCTGCGCATCCAGCCCGAAGCTGTGCAGCGATGAAGGATTGCCGTAATGCGTCCGCAGCATATCGGTCATAGCGGAGATACATGCCTCGCCCGGACATGTGGTCGCCGCGGAATCAAGATAAATTGCCATTTCAGTAATCCATACGCTCCCTTTATAACTGTAGTCTTTTTATTATAACACATTTTTCCGAAAAAAGCAAAAAAACTTTTTGAATTCTTTCCGAAAACATTATGAAGAATATGAAGAAAAAATTTTTTCGGGAAATTTGAAAAAAGGGGTTGACAAATCGTTCCGAATGTGCTATAATAACAAAGTCGCAGGAAAACAGCGGCAGGAAATGCGGATATGGCGGAATTGGCAGACGCGCATGGTTCAGGTCCATGTGATAGCAATATCATGGAGGTTCAAGTCCTCTTATCCGCATCCGAAACCCTCATACAGCTGTATGAGGGTTTCTTGTTTGCAGGTGTAGTTTAATGGTAAAACATCAGCTTCCCAAGCTGAGGTCGGGGGTTCGATTCCCCTCACCTGCTTATATGTAAGATGTCGCATTTACGTGTTTTTAACGTAGGTGCGATTCTTTTTTGTGTTGCATCGTGTTGCATTTTTAGGCTATTTTCATGTCAAAAATGGGCTTTTCCGAGCACCATGCAACACGAAATGCAACACGGAATCGAGAGGAGTTTTTCCATGAAAATGTATCGAGTCGAAGATGTCGAGAAATACGCTTATAAGGATCTCTGCTACAGTCTGGCAACATCAGATTACCTCGCCTCTTATACGCTGGAACAGATGCGGATAGATGTTGCAGAATCCTTTGCGGACGCGGCATCGGATGGCAAAACGCTTTGTCTGGATGCCGATGAGGTGAGAAAGCGGGATGACCGCAACTGCTTCTACAGCACTGATGAGCTGGCAATCATATATCTGAGAACGGCTTACAAACTTGCGAAAGAGTTGAAGGACAACATAAAATACTGATATAAAAGCAATAGCCGGCAGAGGAACGAATCCCCTGCCGGCTCTATTTATACCTTATTCAGTTTGCCGGTATACTTCTGACCGTCGATCACGATCTCGACAGGTGTACCGTCATCCGCAGCGGGCTCCGGAGGTTTCTCGAACGGCTTGCCGTAGCCGTTCAGACCCTTCGACTTGATTTTTGTCGGGTAGTCAACATAGCAATAGTCAAGATCACAGTCGCCTTTCACGCCTGCGGCTTTGCCGATTTTATACTGCCAGAGGCCGTATGCTCCGGTATATGTCGGCTGAGATACATCCCACTGCGCGAGCCAGACGCAGTACCGGCTCTTGATGTCATCCTCAACATACGTTTCGAGGTGCGACTTGCTCATGTACAAGCCCACCCAATAGCCTGCGCTCTCAACTCTGCGAAGGAATGCTCTGATCATGGCGGAGACTGCCGCCTTTCCGAGATCGAACTGCTTGCTCTCCTCCAGATCGAGGAACACCGGATACTCGAACTGCTTGCCTTCGAGTCGCTTGACGAACTCATCTGCTTCCTTCAGCGCGGCATCTTCCGTGAGCGATGTCTTGTCAAGATACCAGTAAGCACCGATCGGGATGCCTGCGTCGTGAGCCGCTGCATAGTGCTGCTCGAACTTCGGATCGGTGAAGTCCCGCTGACCGCATTTAATAATCGCAAAATCGACGTCGAGAGTTTTCCAGTCGATCTGAGACTGGTAGAACGATACATCAATGCCCTTGAACATAGGCTTTTCCTCCTTGCCGATGCCGAAATACTCGTAAAAATCGCCGGAAGGGATGCTGTACGAGCTTCCCTTCGTTTCATCTCCGAACCATTTGCCATCGCGTGTATCAACATGCGTGTATGTGTCGTTGATGCGGGCGACACCATTGAACCCGATGTCCTGCGCCGCGCAGCATACGAGCTTGCTGCTGATCGGGTTCCCGTTCTTGTCGTAGCAGCAGATGTCAGCCGCCTTGCCGATCGTGTGCTGTCCAGTGCCGCTGCCGCCGACCGACTTAGACTTATCATGCGCAACGCAGCGGTAGCCGCTGCTCACGACGATCTTGGAACAAGCCAAAACCGTGAACAGCTTTTCCAGCAGCGGCACAAGTTCGTCATCCAGCTTGAAATCATGCCGCTGTGCGCACTTGCATTGGAACTCAAGTGCGCGGAAATGAGGCGACAGTTGCTCAGTGTCGCCATAGTGGTACGTCCTGATCATTTCAATCCTCCTTGTCGGACTCGTCCTTGAGCTGTTCAAGGAACTTCGTCAGCTTCTTCGGCAGAGGCAGTCCGAGCTTCCCTGCGTTCTCCAGTATGCTCATTCCTTCATTCGCACAGAACAGTCCGCAGATGCCCGATTTGAAAACGGCTTTGGTTCCTCCGAGGACATAGGCATCAACAATGTGGGCGACTGCTACAATAATCAGGATCAGCGCTTTCTTACAGATGCCCTTGAAGCTCGTCTGGCTGTTCAGCTTATGCCGTGCAGCTCCAACGATGATGCCGGATAGATAGTCGAGGCATACGAGGGCGATCAGCGCGACAAACAGCCCGTCCATCTCGCCCCATAGGAATCCTGCGATGCCGCAGCATACCGCAGAAACAGATCTCAGTACATGCGACATCACGATTCACCTCCGTCAAGCACTGCAACCCATCCGTTAGTAAGATAACTTTTACCATCCGAATCTACAATTTCCTGCATCAATGAGCGCATACCAGACTGTGCCATAGGAATGAAGAAAGCGTCTTCGATATACTCCGGCTCTCCGTATGCACCATGCATCGGGATATGTACAATCTCTGTGCTGTTCCCTTCCATCGGTGTGCTGCCTGAGATAGTCAATAATGATGTCATATCGTCAGGATCATCCCATGCTGCGACGGACATTGTTGATACATCCGCATTAACTGATGTTGCACCTACTGTTCTGGGAAACGCGAACCCAACGGTTCCGGTGTTCGTCTTACCCATAACAATACATGTGGATGCATTGGCCTTTGCATTGCCCAAATGGATTACTGCTGCCTGCGTACTAAATGTGTACAGGTATGTCGGCACACCATACGATGATCCGCCACAAGATATGTATGTCCCGCCCGACTTGTACGCTTTGAATGAGTTGCTAGTGGCCTCGAAAATAAGGTGATCGTCCTCGTCGTAACAAAGCACATTGGTAGGCGTTGTGTCATCATCGTACTGCGTATCATTAAATAGTCCTGTTGCTTCAAGCGCTGTTTTCAGCGCTTCGAGCGTTCCTAAAGTGTATCTTGTAATTGCCATTATCGTTCCTCCTCCGATTGATTTTCAAGGCGCCGCAACTCCTGTTCTTGGATATTGAGCTGCATTGCGCGTGTGATCGGGAAAATAACATGAGTGCCATCTGTCAATCCATACATCTTGCGTCTTACGAATACCGGCTCTGATCCAGATGATCCAGCTGCAAGCTCTTCGAGGTATTGCAGCAGCTGCTCGTAGATGTCGGGATCCGGATCCTCGTGCAGCGGTTCGCCGTCCGTGATGCATCTCGCACACGGGATCCGTGCCGGCGTCGTCGTGTGGATGTTGCCGGCATAGACACCGACCGCAACGGCAGCAGTATCATACAGCGCTGGCGCCAAACATACATCGCCTGTGACGAGAACATCCTTGTGCATGATCTTTCCGGATCGCAAGTCGCACCAAACGAACCGCGCTGTCTTTTCAGTGAACATCGACCATTCGCTATCGAACGTGAAGACGAAAGCGTAGTCGTTGTTGCCGCATACGATCTCCGGCGTTCCGGTCGTGCTTGCAATCTTGTTTTCTACTGTGACATCAACGCGAGGCATCGTCCTGCACCTCCTCCGGCTCCGGATCATACGGAATAGATCTCAGCGTCCGCATGTTCGCATTGACTCCAGACTGCAATGCGAGGATCATGTTGTACATTTCCTGATAGCTCGGTCTGTACGGCACGATCGCCTGCGAGATCTGCCAGTCTGCGTCCGTGCAAATCATAGCGTCGGAGACATCGACGCTGTTACCGACGTAGATCGAAATATAAGCCGATGTAGCGTTCAGCGTGACATCTTCGCTGACGGTCGTAATTCCGCTTGCGCGGGACCATCTCGCCAGTTCATTGTTCTCGCTGTCCTTGATAACAAACGTAGCCTGTCCAGCTGTGTCCCGCTTGAACGTGACATGATACTTTCCAGCCGGCAGCACAAGCGGCAGATTGTTGACAAAGTAGCCGCTGCCTGACGACGGCGTGGTTCCGCTGTTTACTGACATCTTGTTCTTGTCCTGCGTGTCAATTCTCTCCGCAAGAGCAGCGAGCAGCTTGGTGTCTGCTGCTGCTCTTGCGGTTTCTTCTGCTGTCAGATCGGACGCTGGCGCCTTCGTCTCAAGATCCGACGCTGCTGCGATGCCGAGATCCGCGAGCGTCTTGTTTCCGACCAGCGTCGTGCCGGCGATGCTTGGCTTGTTGTCAAGCTCCGCATAGTCAGTTGTGCCACCGCCGCCGGGAGTCATCGCGTCAAGTCTGGCATCGAGGCTTTCGTACCCGCCTCTTGCCTCTGTGATCTCCGCGTCCAGTTGATTGATGATGACATTGTGCTCTGCCATGTTCGCCCATACAGATGCGAATCTGGACAGAATCTGCTCATTCGTCATTCGGTTGAACAGATCTTCAAAATCCGGTCGGTCCGCATTGTGCGGATTGTACTTACCCATGCTTTCACCCCTTCGCAATAACATAGTCGCCGGACGATGTGCATACATAGTCGCCATCCAAGGTCATGATGAAGTATTCATCATCGTCGAGCGTAGGAAGCTCTCCCAGGTTCTTCTGCTCCATAAGCTCATTATAGATATCCCGCTGTAAATCCGCCGGCTCGGATGGAATATCTGTAATGCACTCGCAGCACGGCACCAGCGCTGGCGACGATGTGCAGATGTTCCCTGCATAGCATCCAATCTCAACCAGGTTGCTGCCGGTGATCACAGGGATACTGCAGCTCGTTCCAGTAAACTCAGCGTCAAGAATCACTCGCTTGCCGTTTTGGCAGAATGAAAAAACGGCAGTTTTCTGCTCAAATGCATCCCACTCGCTGTCGAAATCGAAACTTACTGTATATCCGCTATTCCCGCAAATGATTTGCTGTTCTCCGAGAGCTCTTGCTATCCGGTTGCGTATCATAATTTCGACCATTCTGCACCTCACAATCCTGTGCACATGATACCGAGTACATACGTTATGGACCCGGTTGTAAAAGAAACATCTGAAACGTACTCGATGTCTTCTTTCTGTGGTACACCATCAACAATGTCTGTAACCACAGATGCAGTTGATTTTGTTACCGCCATATTTATGACATAGTTTGCCGTGCCAGAAACCCCGGAACCACCGTTGATATCAAGGTGATCACATGTAAAATGGACACCCTGTGCATTGATATCAAGACCGTGATAAGGGTGCCCATCCGACGTAGCGGCATATGTCGCATCAATATGGCCATATATGTCATCGCTGTGGCCGCCGTATAGTTTACCGTTTGCAATCCGCATCCAGTAACCGTTGGCATCCCGTGCAAGGATCTGGCCGAGAATGCTTGCACCGTCTTTATCGAGCCGGCATACAATATTCCCGGACGCATCGGCTACCTCGATCACACCATTGACATTATCAACGCCGCCCATACGGAGCGTGCCGCCGCGGATGCGGTCAGCGTACATCGTACCGGCTGCGATGAAGTCCGCGACGATCTGCCCGTTCATGGTTATTGCAAGCCCGTATGGTCCGTGATATCCATTGCTGCTGTATCCGATACCTCCCTGATTCATGCGCCATACGGAGTGCGCAGTTTCGATGTCATCAGTATCCATAATCAGGATTTCGTTCGGGCGGATCACCACGTAGCCGGTTGTGGCAGCTTCGATCAGATTCGTTGCGATGTTCTTTGCCGTGACTACGACTTGCGAGAGCTGATTCGGCAGCTCGTAGTTGATGAGATGCTGCGTCTGCGCTGTCACACTGGTGATCTTCGCGGTCTTATCTCCGATCTCAACCTCCGGAGTGTATGGCTTCAGGATATCGACCGTGCGACCAAGCAGCCTGAGATTTTCGTCAAGTCCCATTATCGGATTCCGGAAGCGGTATGTGTCGCCGCAGCGGATCCGTCCCTTGCCAGAGATGTCCAGCACGGATGCAGCATAATGTTTTTTCACGCGATTATTCTCCGCGAGGTATGCTTTGCCGCGCGCGACAAGATTCTCTTTCACCGTGATATCGTCAAACTCCGCTGTGCCGACGATAACACCATACCTTGCGATCGCGTCCGGATCGTCGATGTACGGCACTGTGTAGGTGTGTCCGTCGTCAGGATCCACCGCGCCGGTGATCGTCAGACGCTCGGCGGATTCTCCGCTGTCAGACAGCTGCGCGCCGAGCGGCATCAGCCGCGTGATGATGTTCGCGGTATCGCTTTCAATGCTAAGCGACCGGAGATTGTGGCCGAGCATGACGATGATGTCAGATGTGCTGCCGTTTGTTGCTGCGGTGAGATAATCGAGATACAGCCTGCCGTCATTTCCGCGCCGGACACGCAGCTCGCCGCCGAAGCGGTTGATCAGATTTTCCTTGATCTCTGCAAGCGTCGAGCGGTATGCTGTGGTCTTGCTGCCAACCTGTCCGGCGTTCACCATTCCGAGATAAATATGTTTGCTTTCTTCTGTCGTGGCATTATGGTAGTCAAGCAATACTTGCAGGAATTGCGCCGGCTGCGCATCCTGATCGTTGTATGTATGGTATTCCTGCACGCTGTCATTCAGGTAACTGAGATATCCTTCGCAATTCACTGTTTTTTTCAGTTTTCCGGAAGTATCCATTTTCAAAGGAGCACTTTGCAGGAAGCCTTCAAATTCCGCTTCTCCTGTAGCCGTGTTCAAAAGTTGGAAAGTGGAAATTTTTTCGTGCATTTCTGAAAAAGCAGGGTGATTTGATAAAATCGAAAAATTGAGAGTCGGAACAGTTCCGACATATTCCCGGAGCTTTCCGGCAGCCACTTTCGGCATGTCCGGTGCATCTGTGTGAATAAGCTGTGAGTCCGCACCATTATTCATAACAATCCGATACATTATAACCACCCCTCTCTGAATCTGATTTGCAGAGTGCCATTCCCACTATGCCGAACAACTGTGTTCCCATGAGAAAATATAATATCGTCATATTGATATGTGCCGGCATCTGTGATTTCATGTGTGACATTGCCAACAGTAATATTGCAGGAGCTGCTCACAGTAAAGAAAGGGCATACCGCTCGACGTCCCTGATTACGGACCGTTGTATTCTGTGAACCGGCTGTGTTTTCAATTATGAAAAGTGTTTCCTGCTTCGCATACCGCCACGGATCACACACGGCAGTGATTTTCACCGCCGCGTGTGCCGCATCATTATATTGCGGTGCAATCTGCACTCTTCCGTTCAAATACAGATGAGGATCGTCCGGCAATATGATGTGCAGATTTTTCCCGTCCAGTTCGTTCATCATTTTGTCGATCACAGTTTTTCGGTACATGCGATTTTTTTCAGAAAGTTCAAGCGTAGCGGTCAATGTCCGGTTATTATACTGCACCCTTCCTGTAAGGAGTTCAGAGCAATCCACATCACCGTCCATCCCCGGAATGCTTTCACGAACGGACCGGAAAACCGGCGGGGAAAGCGACCAGCCACACAATGTAAATCCCGGCACACTTGAAACAAATTCACCGATCTGAATATATCTCTTATATCTCCTATTCATGGTTACCGCCTTCTTTCCTCTGCTTCGATTACGCCGAGTTCCGTATTGATCCGATCAATTGTGCCGCCGATGAATGCATCTCCGTCCAGATAAAGGACCTGTCCATGTTCGATAGCTGTAAGGATGCTGTCAAGCTTGGCGATCACCATCGGATCCAGAATCATGATCTGTCTGTCCGAATCCGTATCGCCGAACTGCATTTGCAAGCTGCGCTCAAATGCAACCGGATCATCCTCCGGTGTAATTCGATTGAAGTCAATCTGCTTGGTGGGGAACTGGATTTCTGCAATCTCATCAGCCATATTCTGTACCGCATTGATTGCTGTGCCGGCTTCGTCTTCCACACCAACAGCCAAACCCAGTGACAAATTACGACCGATCTCTTGTCTGAAAACTTTTGACGGCGATGCAATTCCGAATGTATCTTTGAACCCGTCAATAATTCCTCCTGCGAAATCACTGATTTTATCGCGCAGCCAATTGCCCATGCCGGTGATACCGTTCCAGAGACCTTCCACAAGGTTTCTGCCGGCTTCACGCATCTTGTCGGGCAGGCATGCGATTCCGTCAACAATCTTCCGCACAAGATCGTCAGCACCTTCCTTGCCCTTCTTAGCAAGATCAGCAGCCCACTGCTTCACACGCTCAATCACACGATCGAGCCAATCTTTTGTCTTGCCCGGCAATTCCTTAAAAAATGTGATGACATTGTCAAGGAACTCCTCTGCCGCCGCCTTTGCTTTGGCAGGCGCCTCCTGTGCGAACTGGATAACATGAGCGATCGCAGAACCGAGCATATAGCCGATCTTGCCGGGCAGCTCATCAAGAAACTGCATTGTACCGGTAACGAGATCAGATGCAGATTGCTTTGCACTGGCGATTATATTTGCAAATCCGTTCGTAACCGACTGCCATGCGTCTGTTGCAATCTTTCCGAGCCACTCCAGCAGCACATCAAGCATTTTGCCCATGTATTCCCCGATCTTCTCGATGATCTTCGGAAATGCCTCGGCGATCTGCATGAACAGTGTTACTGCTGCGTCGAACAGCTGCTCCTGCGCATCCAGCAGTGCTGTTACGATAGCGACAATCAGATCAGGCAGCAACGGCAGCAGCGCTTCTATGATAAGCGGGACAGCATCAAGTAATGCTCCGAAAAGCTGAATTGCAGCGTCCAGAAGCTGCGTACTGCACGCGAGCAGCGTGTCAACGACAGCTGTGATAATCTGCGGCAGTGCCTGCACAAGCGCCTGAATGACGATAGGCAGTGCCTGCACAATTGCATTGATGATCTGAGGAAGTGCTTTTGTGATTGCTTGAATGATAGAGCGAATGATTTGCGGGAGTGCCTGTACAAGCCCTGTCAGCAGTGTAATGCCACACTGAATAAGCTGAGGGAGCATGGTCAGCAATGCGCCGGTGATACCGTCGATAATGTCGGGTAATACATCACAGATTTGAGTGATAATCTCCGGCAGCGCCTCAACAAGCGCCGTCAGCAGTGTAATACCGCATTCGATCAACATGGGAAGTCCGTCAAGCAGCACGAGGATCAGCTGAGGGACGATTTGCGATGCAAAGACTGTAAGCAACTCCGGCAGAACCTCAGAAAGTTCCATGAGGATCTGCGCCGCGATCTGAATGAGCGCTTCGAGGATCTCCGGCGACATTCCGAGCAGCATCTTCGTCAGCTCTGTGAGCAGCGAAAAAATCGCGGAAATGAGCGTCGGCGCAAGCTGCAAGATCAGGTGCAGCAGCTCCGAAGCAATGTCCGGAATCGCATCCGTCAATGCAGTGATGATCTCGGAGAGTGCATCAATGACGACTGGCATCAGATCAGGGAGTTGTTCTTTCGCGCCGGAAACCAGCGTACTAACTGCTTTCGGGAGCGCATTCCCGACCGACTCGATGACCGGAATCACATTCTCAGTCACCGCAAGAAATCCGTCAATGACATTTTTCGTCAGATTCTCAATATCCGCTTCGCCGTTGCCGAGTCCAGCGGCCAGAGAATCCCAAGAACTACTCAGCAGACCAAGCGAGCCGGAGATCGTCTCCGTCGCTTCGCGAGCGAAATTGCCGTCATACTGCTCTGTGGTTTCGAGGAACATCTGCATAGCAACACGCGCTTTATCCGCATTTGAAGCAGTTTTCCACCAACCCGATGCAGATTCGTCTGCACCAGCCATTGCTTCATCGACATGGCGCGTTGCCGTTTCAAGCGAGACCTGTGTCTTTTCAAGGTTGACAAGCGCTTTCTGTGCCTCTGTGGAGTTCTCGCCGTATTTCGCGACTGCCGCATTATATGAAATCTGCGCCTTTTCCACATCGAGCGTTGCTTTTTTCGCCTTGTCCTGTGCATCCGCGACCTTCTTGACATCAACTGACGCTTCGCTTTCCGCGATCAGACCGTTTTTCAGTGCATAAGCCTCAAGCGTCGTCGCATTCATGGCAACGCCGAGGTTATCCATCATCGTGAAATTGCCCTTAGCGGCACCTGTGACGGATTCCAGTGCTGTGGAAATGTCAATGCCCATTACAGATGCGACATCTGCGGCTCGCTGCATAGCCTGTGCGGATAGGTCGAGCGACTCCTGCTGTTCAAGTCCCGATCCCTGAAAAAGTGCGCCCATTTTGTTGAGGCTGGCGAGATAATCGCTCTGCGAAATGCCCATTGTTTTATAGGCAACCTCGGAGACCTCTGCGAGCGTTCTGGTTGTTTCGATGACCTTTCCAGTCTCGGCATCATGCCCCTGAATCCGGACATTCATGCTTTCAATGCTGTCCCCGATTTCATTGAATACAGCCTCTGCACCGCCGAGATTCTGCTCCAGCTCACCGTAGGACTTCACAACCTCCGCTGCTATGCCTACTGCCGCACCGGCAATTGCGGCAGTCACAGCAGCGGCTGCTTTGACACAGGCGCCGAGTGTTTCGGTCAGCTTTGAGAAATCCTTATCCGTTTCGGAAACATCTTTACCGGTCTTTTCGATTGTACCGTCAAGTGCATCCGCTTCCTTTTCGGCTGCACCGAGCCTGTCCTGATTCTTTGACAGCGTTTCCGACAGTGTTCGAATCTGTCCGCCAAGCTCCTGTGCCGCAGCGGAATGTTTGCCCTGCTCCGCAGCAGTTTCCGCATATTCTGACTTCAGCTTTTCCAGAGCCGCTCTCTGTTCGCTGACAGTATCCGCCAGCGTTTTCTGCGGTTCCGCAGCTTTCCTCGCAGCGGAATCAAACTGCTCTGCCGCCTTAGCAGCGTCATCGAGCTTTGCTTTTCCCTCAGACAGCTTTGCGGAGAGTGCTGCAATCTGACTGCCGAGTGCTTTGGCTTCTTCTGAATCCTTACCTTGCATAGCTGCTGTTTCAGTATAAGCAGATTTCAGCTTTGAAAGTGCGGCTTCCTGCTCCTTTACAGTATTGGAAAGTGTTCTGACCGGATCTGCCGTCTTCTTGACGGTCGCGTCAAAATCGTCTGCCCCCTTGCGGGCATCATTCATCTTTGCACGGTTTTCGGAAAGTGATGCCGACAATGTCCGGATCTGCTCGCCGAGCGATTTTGCATCGGCAGATTCTCTGCCCTGTGCAGCCGCAGTCTCCGCGTATGCGGCTTTCAAACCGGCAAGCTCCGATTCCTGTGCTTTGATCGCAGCGGAAAGCGTTTTCTGCGGTTCGGCAGATTTTGCGATCGTTGCATCGAAGTCATCGGCGGCTTTCCGCGCATCATCAAGCTTAGACCTGTTATCTGCCAATTCTGCGGAGAGCGCCGTGATCTGAACGGCAAGTGCTTTGGCTTTCTCAGAATCTCTGCCCTTTGCGACAGCAATTTCGGTATAGGCTGCTTTCAGTCCAGCGAGATCGGATTCCTGCGCTTTGACCGTTTCTGCCAGTGTTTTTACAGGCGCGGCGGCATCATTCTCCGCATCAGCAAGACCGGCGATCTGCTCTGCCGCCGATGCTGCCGCATCCTGATAATGTCGGAGTCTGCCCTCCGACGCAATGATCTCACGCTGCAAAGCACGCATCTGCTCCGTGGAGACCTCGCCGCGTTCAAACGCAGCTGTCGCCTGCTCCTGTGCATCCCGCAACAGACTGAGCTTTTCAGTTGTCTGCGCAATCTGCTTCGTGAGGATCTCCTGTTTCTGCGACAGAAGTTCCGGATTCGCTTCATCAAATTTCAGCAGGCGGTTGATCTCTCCAAGTTCAGAGGAAAGCGCACGCGACTGCTTATCCGCGGCATCGAGCGCCTTGCCGAGATTTGTGGTATCGCCGCCGATCTCGACAGTCAATCCCTTGATAATCTTATTCGACATTCTGTACGCCCTCCTTCCGCTTGAATTTTCTGAGTGCTTCACGGTCAGGCTCTGTCTGTTCACAGCGCCATGCATTATCAAGATACTCTGTTCCCTTCTCGGTTCGGCTCATCTTCCAGATAAACGCATCACGCCGATAAGTCAAAAACTCAATAAGATTAAGGTCATAGACCGCTGGGAGCGGCAGGCCGGTATACTCCGACACCAACCGCTCCCAGTATGTCGTTGTGGTGTATTTATGCCCCTCGCTATCCGGCAGCGGATAGTAGGGCAGGATCAGTTTTTTGCAGATTTGATCTCATCAATGAATTTCAGATACGCCTGCTCAAACGCGAGCAGATGCATCAGGTTCAGGCGATACTTCGTTTTCAGCTCTTTGCCGGAAATTTTCAAGCCTTCCTCATTGATGCTCATAATCTCAGCGATTGCGTCGTAGACCTTATGTTCAGCACTGATATCCAGCTTTTTGCCGCGCATCGCAAGAAAATCATTCCTCAATGCTTCCAGCTTCCGGACTGCGCCCTGCTTCGGAACACCGACATGAATCACTGTGTTTGCTTCATCAAGCAGAATGCATTCCATGCTCGGCTGCTGAAGCGCACGAAAATCAAGCGTCATAATATCCTCCTTATGCCGAAATCTCTTCGATGAACTCGATCAGCGTGCCGTTACTGTCATGCGGCTGCGCAGTAAATTCAGGCTCGACAACAGTACCTGCCCCGGTACCCCATGCAAGCGAAAGCCCTGCGGTATTTCTGCCGGTAATCATCACCCAGACATTTCCGTCCTTCTGGTCTTCATGCAGGAAGCAGAGTACATAGCTCTTACCCTGTGCATTGCCGGCGCCGCCGATTTTCGTTGTGCGGATACCATTTTGCGCATCCTCGGTTGTGTTGCCGCGGTCAACGAGCTTCGTCAGCGTTGTGCCGTTCCAGGTGATGAGGCCGAGCTTCATCTTCGCTTCCTCCTCGGTTGTGATGATCTTGTGTACATAGCCGAGATCGTCCTTTTCCTC
Organism: Oscillospiraceae bacterium; assembly: GCA_017427265.1. Taxonomy (GTDB): domain Bacteria; phylum Bacillota; class Clostridia; order Oscillospirales; family Ruminococcaceae; genus Firm-04. The sequence goes on from JAFRTG010000020.1 coordinate 28,238, forward strand.
GTAGGTCGTTTCGGTATAGGTCAGCGTCGCGCCGCCCTTGATATAGCCCAGCAGATTCGCCTCAACACAGATTTGCGCGGTAGTCGGCATTGTACCGTCATATTCCATGAGATAAGCCTTACCGCTGCCGAGAGTGATATTCTTCGTTGTACGCTTTGCCATTATGGTTCACGCTCCTTTGTAGTAATTGAAAAATCGTATACAACCTGATACCGCTGCTCGTCCTGCAACCAGTATCGGTCCTCCTTGCTGTAGAGAATGCCCGCTGCATCGAGTGCAGATTCCATCGCGATTTCCGCAGCATCGTCCGGCGCATCCTCATAGATCTCCACAGAATAATTGTGAGTGAAAACTGCCGCAGCGCTGTCATCTGCGCCGTCGGTCTCAATATCATCTGTCCACACCGCATACGTCCCAGAAGGCGGCTTGAGAAACCTGCTGTGCCGGAAACGGATGCCTGTCTGCTGCAAGATTTCTGCAATCATTTCAGTTTCACCGCCTCCTCAACTGCGCGTTCAAACTTCGGAAACGCCTCTGCACAAGCATCCTTTAGAAACGGATCGCCTTTGACACGCGAACCGTCTCTTGCAAGATGCCCGTGAACAAGCAGATGTGTCAGGCGCGCATCGCTGCCTTTAACATGCCAGATGCATCGCGGTGTACCGCGGGAAGTATCTGCACGGGTGTATGTAATATTGCTGCGATAATGGCGGCGGCGCTTTGCTTTTTTACCATGCCGCTGATAGGGCGCAGTACGCTTTGTGATCTCAACCAGCTCCTGCGCCGCTTCCTCTGCTGCATCGCCGACCGCATTCTGCACGTCCGTCAGGTAGATGTCCAGCGTCTCAGCGATCATATCTGCAATATCCTTACTCATACAGCTTCCCCGTCAGTGTGATTTCCTTATGCTCCTCCATGTAATCATCATAGTCGATGATCTTGAACTGCTGTCCGCGGTATAGAATGCGGTAAAGCTGAGGAGCATACTGGATTGCCGTCAGTACCGGCACATAGCGCAGCTTGAATCGGAGCCGCAGATGATACTGGTCTGCACCGGCGCGGTCAGTCGTTGTGCCGATATGCTTATTGACATCCGCGTGAAATGTAGGACCGACAGGCTGCCAGCGCTCTGTTTCCTCATTCTGCCGCTCGATGATGACCTGCTTATCGTACTTCATGTGTCGCCTGCCTTTGCGTATTCCATTCGGAGCTGGAGCTCCAGACTGTCAGCAAGCCGACGCTGTGCGGCATTCGCCTTTGCGCCGAGCATCCGCTCGCTATAGAGATCATCCGTATAGATCAGGACGAGCTGCCGCGCACGGTTATCCTCTGCAAAGACGATATCCGCTTTCGCACCGACGCCGCCGCGAAGCAGACCGATTGCAGCGGACAGTGCATCTGACACATTCTGCTGAATGCGTTCATCGGCGTATTCCGGCTCGATGCCGAGATAAACCATTGCATCATTCATTGTCGGCATCATGCCGGACGCCTCCCTTCATTATGCAGTGACAGTCAGTGTGCCGTATACAAATGCATCCGGATCACGCGTCTCAACATCCTCGCGCAGATGACCGGCGAAAATCGTCATATCCTGCTCGAATGCATTGACCAGATCCTCACCGCTGCCGACAACAGCCTCAGTACTGGTACGCAGCGTAATCTGCTGCCGGTCAAAGAGTTTGATACCCTCCTTGAGATCTCCGCAGACGATCGGAATCGCCATACCGGAAATTTCATAATAACCGGAAGTCTTCGGATTTCCTGTCGGCTCGGCGACCTCTGTATATACATACGGAGATTCTGCGGTGCCGGAGCCGGTACGGGTGTAATAAGTCTTGCCAGCAGTGACAGTCGTGTCAGTGGTGACAGTATAGACCGGATCAGAGCTCCAATCCGCATTCGGGATCACACGGATCGGAACAAAGGTCGTGCCAACAGAAATGCGTGCCTGCATCGTGTTCTGCGGATCCGGCGCAAGCAGCTTGCGACCGTCTTCATCTTTGAGTGTCGAAAGCCAGAACAGGCCGTCATCATTCGTGATGAGCGCAGAGGTGCTGAGGAACGCCTGACCAAGCGTCACGACAAAGGCATGCTCGATGCTATCCAGCGAGGCAAATGTCTCTGCCGTCTTCTTCTTGATCTCCGCGATAATATTGCAGTTGTCTGTCACGCGGGTTTCATCACCGAGCCATTCGACGATGGTGCTTGTGATATTGGCGTCGGAATCGGCGAGCAGTTCATTCGTCACAGGCAGATAGCCCATGTACTTCTCGATCGTATATTCCATGATCTGGAACTGCGGCGAGGCCTTGCGCGTCATTTTGCCGCCCTCCGCGACCTTTGCAAAACCGGTCTGCTGGGCGCGCTTCTTGAATGTCCGTCTGCCGGATTTCGTCGTGACATTCTCCACAGCAACGAGCTGCCGCAGAGAGAATTTTGCATCGCGGAACTGCTCGATTCGCGTCTGGATGTCCTCAGGCACGGTATAGCCGCCGTCCACACCGGTCGTTTCGTTCATAGCCTTTGTCCGGAAACCGCTGCGAGCTGCATCGGCAAATGCCTTCTCGATGCTTTCGGTATTCTGCTTCTGCACCGGTTCCTCCGGAACGACCGCCTTTTCACGGGCAATCGCTGCATTCAGCACATTGATCTCGCGTTCAAAGCCGGTGATCTCGTCATTGAGCGATTCTGCCTTTGCGATGTCTTTAGTCTCGCCGGACAGAACGGTTTCCATTTCGGCTGACTTACTGAGGATGAGCTGCTGGAGCTCACGGATTCTCTTTGATTTCATTAGATTTCCTCCTGTTCAATATTGTATTTTGCACGGTATGCCGCTGCTTTTGCTGAAAGCAGCAGTGCCTGCACAACCTGTGTGTTTTCCCGCGTATCCTCCGGCATTTTTTCGGGAAGTTCCGCTGCCTTATGGATCCCCGCACTTCGCTGTGCAGGAACGGCGACCAGCGAAAACTCATAGGCATCTTCGACGCCGTCGAGCAGTTTACAGCAGATTTCGCCGTCATATTCCTTGCCGGCGATATGACGGCAGGGCGTTTGCAGATTGTTCTTCCCGCAGATGCTGCATACTCGCTGTGAGACTACACAGGAAACGCTGCCCTCCTTCTTGATGCCGCCCACGATCTCTGCAATCAGATCGGCATTTCCTGCGGTGCGCACCATGTAGCAGAACGCGATCAGCTCAGTTTCATCACCGCTCCGCACAAGCTCTGTATCGTAGATGCGGGCGATCTGATTTTCAGCGCTCATCATGTGATCTTTGATCGTGGTCTTGCCGACAAACAGTTCCTTCATTTTTCCGAGTGCCGCTGCCGTGAAGCGTTCGCCGTCACGGTCGATGCGCGTATCACAGAGAGTTGCCTTGAAAGTGAAGACCTGCTCTGCGGTCAGCGGTTCGAGCGCGAAGCGGTTGATCTTTTCAAGCGTTGCTTCATCGAGAACTGCCGCGGAAAGCGATGTGCTTTTATTGATCCGGATCGGTTCCATGTTCATCCTCCTTTCCGTTTACATACTGTCTTCCGGCAAGCGTAACAGGAATCGCGTTACCATTTCCAAGCAGTTGATCGCCGCCCGGAACATGCGGAAGATCCTCATAATCCCGCGCCTCATTCGGCGTATAAATGAAATTGCCGACAGCCGTGCCGAGTGCAGAGAGCCGCTGCTCCATTGTGGCGCGCAAAACAACATCTGTGTTGAATTTCACAAAGCAGCCATTTTCACATTCCTGATCGGTCAGCAGCTTATAAGCAATCTCCTCCTCATACTGTTTGAGGATAAAGAGCATTGTGTCAATCAGGAATGAAAGCTGCTGTGCCTCAGTGCCGGAATAGCTCGACTGCGTGTAATCACCGATCTGATAAGGCTTCACGCCGAATGCTGAGGCGATCTGCAAAGCACTTGCCTGCCGAATCTCAAGAAACTGCGAATCCGTCAGCTTCATATTCAGCGGCGTGATCGTGAATCCAACCGGAATTGGAATGACCTGCTCAGAACCGCTCTGCGATGTGGACATGTACTTCTTGACACCCTCAACAAGCGTCGCAATATTCGCATCATTCAGTGTGCCGGTATATTGCAGGACTGCCTTCGCCGAAAGTCCGGAATCATAGAGTGATTCCAATAACTTCTGCGATTTGCGCAGATTATTGATTGAGCTGCCGAGCTGCTCCCGCACAGAAATTCCGCAAATACCGTCCATGCAGAGATGGGATTTCACATGTAGCACTTCCTCGCTGCTCAGCACGATGATTCCCTCCGGACTGCTGTACTGATAGTAGATATCCGGCACATTCCGCAGCAACCGCGCATCGTCATACCAGATCTTCACACGGTCAGGCGGCAGCAGCCAGAGATGCGGGTGCTTCGGATCACTGGTGTCAATCCATGCATAGCCGTTGCCGTAGTGATTTCGACAGAGCTCCATGCTGCTCCAAAATGTTGTCGCGGTCATGTATGGATTCGGACGCACTGCAATACATTGATAATAGGGATGCCCGCGCAGCGTGATAACGCCGTGATCCCCGGTGCGCTGCTGAATCTTCAATGGCAACTTTCCAATACCTTCGCTCAGCACCTTGCAGCACGCAAAATAGGTCGCTTCAGAAAGAGCCGAGCCGGTGAGTGTCCTGTCAATACCGAGAAATTCAAGCAGCTTGTCATGCTGCGCACCGACATAATCCACATACTGCTTTGCTGATTTCCGGCTGAAATACAGGCGAATGCGTTCAAAAATATTCGTAGGCTTCAACTCCTTTCTGCCCAGCCCATTGCTGTGAGATATTCCGCAAGCGCGTCGTTCAGATTCTCCGCCGTGCCGCCCGCGCCGCTGCCGGTCACGAGCTGCACCTTGTAGGCGTCGATCACGGCATCGCAGGGATCTATGCGGCGGAATTTGGCACCGGGCTTCTTGTCAATCTTGATCTCGCCGAAACTGTTCTGCACGGTAACAGCATTGAGCATCGACCATGTCAGGAGCTCATTGCTGTTATCATATTCGAGCTGATGCCCTTTGCAGAGCAGCCGCACTGCAACTGTCGCATCATCAAGATTTCGCGCGGACTGCGTAATTGAGACAATTGGGCAGCCAAATGCTTCCAGATCACTGAGAATACCGGCTGCATTATGTGGATCATAGCCGATTGCCTGATATTGCAGCCCGTACTGATCTCGCAGCGCTGCAAGATGCGAGAGGATGAATTTGTAATCGGTCATATAGTCAGATTCGCCGCCTGTGACCGTCATGAGCCCGTTCTGTTCCCAAAGATCATAGGGAGCAAGATCCGTTTCGATATGCTCCTGCATTCTGCCGTATGGCATGAAGCTATGACTGTAGATATAGAATCTACCTTCACCGAGCGGAAACAGCAGCACAAGCGTTGTCAGGTCGCCCCCGCTCGACAGGTCAAGACCGACGAAGCAGCGCGTATATCCTGCCTGCACAATATCTGCAAGGCTGCGGGATGTTCCGCAGGCCTTCCAATGATCGGGATGCAGATAGCGGTTGTCCGCATGCCGAATCCAAAGATTACAGCATTTGATGACGAAATCCTTGAGATCGTCTCCGCCGGAATCTTTCGCAGTCTGCGCATCATGCAGCATGGTCTCATAAGCATCATGGTCAATCTCGAAAATAGGATTCGCTTTGATGTAATTCGCCGGATCCCAGATATCATCGCCATCGTCGAGGCAGTGAATATCCACAAAGAAATCCTCAGCGGTATAATCGCCGCGCAGGATCCCGACGGCGTAATCATCCATTTCCTTGCACCAGCTCCGCAGATTATCGCCGCGTGTCGTGATCATTGAGACAAGCGTTTCTTTCAGCTTTCTGGTACCGTTGTAGATTGCCTTGTAAACCTTGTTGTCCTTGTGCTGATGCAACTCGTCGATGCTAGCGAAGATGCTGCGGAAGCCGTCGTCAAGCCCGCCCTCGCGGGAAAGCGCCTCGATCGTGCAGTGCGTATTCTTCGCCTCGATCATGGATTTATAATCCTTGATCTCGAAGAAAGCGCCGAGATCCGCGTCCGCGCTGATGAACTGCTTCATCTGCTCCCATGCAAGCCGCGCCTGCCGCTTTTTTGTCGCCGCCGTGAACAGCTTGCCGTGCATATAGCCGGAGAATCCCGCGATATAGGTTCCCATGATACCGTTCTCAAAGGTCTTGCCGTTCTGACGGGCAATGCTCTTGTAACGGCGGCGGAATCTACGATAATGCGTGCCGGACTTCATCCAGCCGAAAGTGCAGCCGAGCGAAAAGATCTGACTGCCGATCAACCGCACCGGACGAGGTTCTTCGCCCTCGGAGATTGTCAATGTCTCAGCATATTCGAGGACACGCTCCGATGCTTCAATGTCCCAGTAATACGGGAAATCCTTTGTATTCTGCTTTTCAAGATTGCTCAGATGCCTCTGACATGCCAGCCGGTGCAGCTGACAGGCGACACGCACGCCGGAAACAACCAACCGTGCGTATTCTGTGACACGGTCTTTCACCCGGCATCACGCTTTTGAAGAAACTTCGCAAACTTGTTTTCAGCAGGCGTTTCATTCTGCTTCTGCGGGATCACAATCTTGCAACGTGCAGAGATTGTCAGACCAAGCTCACGCGCTGCGGACTGTGCCTGCCGGAACAGTCTGTCCTGAACGCGCTGTGCCGTATCAAGTGCCTTGATATAAAGCATCTGCACTTCGATGTCACTGTCCGGAGATGGTTTTTTTCGGACAGTTGCCCGCAGTGTTCGCACGGCGTCCTCATAGAGCGATTCTGCTGTCACATACCGTGCAACCGCATCGGTATCGGTCTCGCCGATAATGCCGAGCGCAGAAAGCTGCTCCGCGATAGTACAAAAGCGGCGTTTCTGCGCTGCTGTCAGATAGCTGGGCGGCTGAAACTCATCAGGGCAAACCGGTGTGATCTCATTCTGATGCCGCTCAACAATTTCCTTTTTTGTCAGATGCTTTTTGCCCTTTGCCTGAATCAGCTCAATCGGTTCCCGCGGTCTTGCCATGCATATCACCTCTGTTTTCGCGGTTTAGGGAATTTGTTGCACAAAACATAGCTTCTGTGCTCGTTACCCTCTTAGGTGCCTCAAACTTTTTTACCCACCCCCTAGGGTACTGAGATCCAGCACACCGGGCTCAGGCTTGCGCTTGAATCTGCCTGCATGCCGGAGATTGTGGCAGTGGGTACAGACTGCTTCGAGATTGTCCCAGTCGAGCCGGCGTTCCCAACCTTCGGGGGTCTGGATCGGCTGAATGTGATGCACCTCGCAGGCGATCCCTGCGCAGCCGCTGTCGATCTGTGCCTCGCATCGGTAGGATACCGCATTCAGCTTTGCACGGCTCGTGCGCTTCCAGTCTGATCCGCGGTAGAACGCCGCGCAGCGGTCATCCTTCCGCGGATGCGCAGTGCGGTATCTCTTTACTCTTGCTGCGCGTTTCCTTGCGTGAGCTTCCTCGGCTGCCTCCTGCATGACTGGCTTGCAGCCGGCACAGTAGCGCGAACCGACAGGGATCAGCTTCCCGCAGCGCGGACAAGGCGTCAATGCAATGCGATCACCTGCTTTCATAGAAACAAAAAAGCACCCGAGCTAACTCAGGTGCTTTCGCATATTCAATTGCCGGAAAAGTTCCCGCATCATACGGATTGTGTATGTGTTTCCTCGCAGTTCCGGTGCTGTAAATTCGACAGAGCAGGGAAAGCCGCGCCGCGGCACGGGGAAAAGCTGCTGTTACTCTGTCGCTTTTTCACACCTAAATTGTAGCACAGATGCAATATGATATACCATGATATTTTCAAAAAATAATGTACAAAATTTGAACGCAATATTTGTGCACCTTTTTCATTCAATTCGCTTGACAATGCGCATAATGCGTGTTATAATATATACAGGAGGTGAGGAAATGACAGCAAAGGAAATGCTCAGGATCTTGAAAGCCGATGGCTGGATAGAGAAATCACAAAGAGGATCACATCTTCAACTGGTACATCCTCACAAACCGGGCAAAGTTACAGTTCCGATGCATACCGGCAAAGACCTTGATCCAAAAACAGCAAACTCAATCCTAAAACAAGCGGGGCTGAAATAAGCCCCGCGAAAGGAGTGTATCATATGAAATATATTTATCCTGTCTGTATTTACCCCGGAGATAACAGCGGCTATACGGTAATTGTTCCTGATCTGCCCGGATGTGTGACCGAGGGTGAAACAATCGCAGATGCCCTTGAACAGGCGGTCGATGCAGCGTCCGGTTGGGTGCTGGATGAACTGGAAGACGGAAAGAATGCACCGGAACCGTCCAGACCGGAAGACACAAAAGCGGATGAATATGAAAGCGGCATTGTGAGTGTTATCATGCTGGATATTGACGCATACGCAGAAAAGTATGGCAATAAAGCGGTGCGTAAAAATTGTACCATTCCGGCATGGCTGAATACTGCCGCTGAAAAAGCACACCTGAACTTCTCTCAAATTCTGCAAACCGCATTGCAGGAGCGACTGCATCTCGGATAAAAGCGCCCCTCTCAGACCGCAAAGAATGCGATTTGAGAGGGGCTTTCTCTGCCTATTCGAGATCCGGACGAAGTGTACGCACAGCATTCAGTGCGTCGCCATGCAGACGACAGATATGCTCATAGGATTGCTCGCGGTCGGCAGCGACTCTGACAAGAGTTTTCCCGTTAATGTAGACTTCCCGCAACAACTGCTGAAGTTTCTTATTCTGCACTGCGTCAATCGTATTTGCAATTTCGCGGCGCATGTTGCCGAGCATATCAAGATAAGCGGCAGCATCATTGCAGGCATCCACATACTGGGCAACTGCTTCATCAAGGGCAACACTTTGTCCTTCATGATCTTTCAACCGGATCGCCTCTGCTTTCAGCTCATGCAGGTGCTGTTCAGTACTGTTCGTGCGCTCCATACTTTCGCGATACTTTGACAAATACTCTTTTGCTTTCATGTTTGCGCCTCCTTATTATCGCTTATCTCTACTACAACCAGCGGGCACCATTTCGGCTTTTTCTGTTCCCATGCTTCTTCGACGGTCTCGGCGACTCTTTCGTCGATCTCCTGCGGTGCAACAGCACACCATCCGCCGACCAGCATCGGACACACAGCACACCTTTCCGGCATTCGGAATCCTTTGATTGCGATCAGCTTCTCAGACATCGTTGTCTGCCTCCTCCAAAAGATGCTGTTTCGTTTCCTCGACAGCAGCGTGTCCCTCTTCTGTATCCAGTAAGACATTTACATACTTCTCGCCTTCGTCCTTCGAGTCAATCAAACCGCAGCCGAGCAGATTTCCAGCAAGGAACTGCGCTGCCATAACGACAGCCATTTCGTCAATAGACAATGATTTGATTCTTTCATATCTGGTCATTCTCAGCACCTCCCGTCATACAGCATCCGGTACGCAATCAACACCATATCATTGCCGGTCTGCGTATTTTTCCGCATTCCGGAAATGATGATCTCAAAAATGTCATGCATTGTTTTCATGAGCATCTCCGTTCTAGGGCATTCCTTTCCGCCCTTGAAATAGCAGTCATTACAGTCGCAGTATTTGTCATTATACCGGCAGTCTTTGCACTTGATGCGCTCATAACCGGCATCGCTTGCCGGAATGTCAAATCTTTCCTCGAATGCCTCAATCGCGGCATTCGGACAATTAAAAGCGCAGTTTGCATTGCAGAAGTTCTCGCATTTCATGGCAGCACCTCCAATTCTTCAACACGAATCCAGATCCCTGTAATTTCAGCCCAGAATTTCTCGTTGATCTCGGACGCTACCAATGCATCGTCCTTCCAGAATCCGCAATGCGTCATGCAATCTTTCAGCAGCTTCAACAGGTTTTCAGTATCTGGCTTGGTTGTTTTATACTCACCGTCCTTGTGCTTTCCTCGCGGGAAACACCATTTTACGATCAGTCTCACACCGCAGGTATACGGAGCTTCTGGTTTATGCTGTGCAAGGTGCGCAATGAATTTCGATTTTGTTGCCTTTATCTCTGCGGAATCATACATATACGGTTTCCCTGTCTTCCGGTTTACAGCCAAATCCTTCTCCTGTGCCGTTACAGTCGGCGGAATCATCGGCATAAAAAACTGTATCACATTCTCACTCCTTCCGACATTTTGTGTTCGCGGGTGTCAATGCAGGGTACTCACCGCAAGGCGGCTGACTTTGAAGCCGCTTGCGGTTATACCCATTGAC